>CAYJBY010000008.1:47044-111250 GCA_964368645.1 uncultured Christensenellaceae bacterium | reverse complement strand
ATATGCCCGTTGCGGCGCGTGAAGCGTCCATCTATACGGGTATCACCATTGCGGAGTACTTCCGCGATATGGGTTACAACGTAGCGATTATGGCGGACAGTACCTCCCGTTGGGCGGAAGCTCTGCGTGAAATGTCAGGCAGATTGGAAGAGATGCCCGGCGAGGAAGGATACCCTGCGTATCTGTCCAGCCGTTTGGCGGAGTTCTACGAGAGAGCAGGTATCGTCGAGGTACTGGGCAAAGAGGACAAACTGGGCAGTGTCACCGCAATAGGCGCAGTATCTCCTCCCGGCGGCGACCTTTCGGAGCCTGTTTCTCAGGGTACTTTGCGTATAGTCAAGGTTTTCTGGGGCTTGTCCGCAAGCTTGGCTTACAAGCGTCATTTCCCTGCTATAGATTGGCTTACAAGCTATTCCCTTTACTGCGATAAGCTGGCAGACTGGTTTAACACCCACGTCAGCGCGGATTGGGATAACTGCCGTAAGGCGGCAGTGAGAGTTTTGCAGGAAGAGGCGGAGCTGGACGAAATCGTCCGCTTGGTAGGTATGGACGCTTTATCGCCAGCCGACCGTTACACGATGGAAATAGCCAAATCCATAAGAGAGGACTATTTGCATCAAAACGCCTTCCACGAGATAGACACCTACGCTTCCCTTGAAAAACAGCTTCGTATGCTCAAGCTCATATTGACAATGTACGAGCAGGGCAGGAACGCTATCGACAAGCTGGTGGACGTAGAGGACATACTTGCATTACCCGTCAACGAAAAGATAGGCCGCAGCAAGTACATTGAGGAAAGCAAGCTCAGCGATTTCGATAAGATAGAAAGCGAGATAAAAGAGGAAATCTCCTCTCTCATAAGCAAAGGAGAGCTGTAATATGTTAAAAGAATACAGATCCATAAAAGAAGTAGTCGGTCCCCTTATGCTGGTGGACGGCGTCAACGGCGTTAAGTATAACGAGCTGGTGGAGATTTATCAGGAAAACGGCGACGTAAGACGCGGTAAGGTACTGGAAGTCGAGAACGATAAGGCGTTGGTTCAGTTGTTCGAGAACAGCCAAGGCTTGAAAATCAGCACCTCCAAGGCAAGATTCTTGGGCAAGAGTTTGGAACTCGCGGTTTCTCCCGAGATGTTGGGCAGAGTTTTCGACGGAATGGGACGTCCCAAGGACGGCGGCGCACCGATTATCCCCGACAAGCGTATGGATATCAACGGTCAGCCTATCAACCCCTACAGCCGCGACTATCCCGACGAGTTTATCCAGACGGGTATTTCCGCGATTGACGGACTTAACACTCTGGTAAGAGGGCAGAAGCTCCCCGTGTTCTCCGCGTCAGGCTTACCGCACGCCAATTTGGCGGCGCAGATTGCAAGACAGGCTAAGGTGCTTAACAGCGACAGCAAGTTCGCAGTCGTATTCGCCGCGGTAGGTATTACCTTCGAGGAAGCGGATTTCTTTATATCCGACTTCAAGCGCACTGGAGCAATCGACAGAACCGTACTGTTTATGAACTTAGCCAACGACCCCGCAATCGAGCGTATATCCACTCCTCGTATGGCTTTGACCGCCGCAGAGTATTTGGCTTTTGAATGCGGTATGCACGTTTTGGTAATTATGACGGACATAACCAACTACGCCGAGGCGTTGAGAGAGGTTTCCGCCGCAAGAAAGGAAGTTCCCGGTCGCCGCGGCTATCCCGGCTACCTTTATACCGACCTTGCCACAATGTACGAGAGAGCAGGCAGAATTAAGGGCAAAGAAGGCAGTATTACCCAAATACCTATATTAACTATGCCCGAAGACGACAAAACTCACCCCATACCCGACCTTACGGGATATATCACCGAGGGACAGATACTTCTATCCCGTCCTCTTTATAAAAAGGACGTTATCCCTCCGATAGACGTTTTACCTTCTTTGTCCCGTCTTAAGGACAAGGGTATAGGCAAGGGCAAAACCCGTGAGGATCACGCCGACACGATGAACCAGCTTTTCGCCGCTTATGCAAGGGGTAAAGAAGCTAAGGAATTGGCGGCAATATTGGGCGACGCGGCGTTAAGCGAGGTTGACAAGCTTTACGCAAAGTTCGCGGAGGAATTTGAAAAGCAGTACGTAGCGCAAGGCTTCGAGGTTAACCGTACCATAGAGGAAACCTTAGACTTGGGCTGGAGATTGCTCACAATACTGCCGAGATCCGAGCTGAAGAGAATAAGAGATTCCTTTATAGAGAAGTATTACGACAAGGCGAAACAAGAAGTCGAGGGTAAATAAATGGCAAGAATGAACGTCAACCCCACCCGTATGGAGCTATCGCGGTTAAAGGCAAGGCTCAAGACGGCGGTTAGGGGACACAAGCTGCTAAAGGATAAGTCCGACGAGATGGTTCGGCAGTTTATGCTGTACGTCAAGGAGAACAAAAGGCTGAGAACGGAGCTTGAACCGGAGTTGACCGAGGCACTGTCCGGCTTTATGTTGGCACGGGCAGGCGCAGACGACGCGGTTATACAGGAAGCTATCGCTATGCCGTCCTTCGAGCTGTCCTTAACCACAGGCTTCCGCAATGTAATGAGTGTGGAAGTTCCCGAGCTGAAACTGGACCCCGTGGATAAGAAGGAGCAGTATCCGTACAGCTTTATAACGGTTCCCGAGGGCTTGGATAACAGCATAGTTACTCTTACCGAACTGGTGGAAAAACTGGTGAAATTGGCGGAGGTGGAGAAGACCTGCAATATGCTCGCCGACGAAATCGAGAAAAACCGCCGCAGAGTCAACGCTTTGGAATACGTAATGATTCCCAACATTGAGGAAACCATCAAGTACATCACGATGAAACTGGACGAAAACGAGCGTGCTAACACGATACGCTTGATGAAGGTTAAGTCAATGATTCAAAAACGCAGTAACTAGACCGCGTTAAAGCTATGCTCAATTAGCAAGCTAATGAAAAACTAATACAAAACAAAAAGAACACGCTATAGGCGTGTTCTTTTTTCAAGCGAAGCTCGCGCTAGGCTCACCAATCGTCATAAGGGCTGGTTTTGATATCGTCATAAAAATCAAGATATTTGCTCTTGAAATCCTTAGCGTCGTGTTGCTCTGCGTTGGCGGCTTCCTGCCGTATGACGTCTTCCCAGTCGAAGGAGTCCTCGTCCATCTCATCGGCGAGGTAGGATAATTCCAAATTGTTCATTGTATCACCTCCGATACTTAGTATTTATAACACGCCGGTTGGCATTTTGTCAACTAAAGCGCGTATAGTAATATTCCCGTAGGCTTCGACATAAGCATATATTGACTTTTTGAAGGAGAGAATTATGAAAAAATCAATATTTGCCGTAACCGTAATATGTTTATTTATCTGTTTGCTGATACCGTGTACCTTCGTAGGCTGTAAGCCTGCTGACGACGAAACTGCGGACGATAGTTGTGTCAGCTATATACAAGAGGAGCTGTACGCAGGCTGTACTCCTAATTATAATGTATCGTTAAGCTGCGGCAGAAGTGAGGAAATGTTCATCGCCAACGGAATCGCAGGCGAGCTAAAGGATTTTTCCACCCTGACGGTCACGCCCCTGCACGTGGATTTGTTTAATTGCGAATACACCTTCAAGCTAATCGGAGCGTCGGGCGAGCTGACCGGGGCTTTGACAAAGGACACTTTCGGCACTTCCTTTACCGCGGAGGTGACAGGGCTTAAAAACATCGGTGAGGTAACCTCGATTACGGTGATTAGCTCAACCGCAGAGGAAAACGTAGTTTTAACCGATAAGCTGTTGGACAAAATCAACAGTGAGGAGGCGTTGAAAATCGCGGAGGAAAACTTCGCGGAAAAGGTCGCCGCCGAAAAGGCGGACGGAAAGTATGCAAGGGAGATATACGTCAAGTATATTAACGACGCAGAAAACTCAGGGAGCGAGTACTACTGGTACGTGGCGTATATCGCGTCTCCCAGCGACTATTGGGCTTTGTTAATCGATCCTGTCAGCGGCGACGTAATTGTCAAACGCTAAGGAGTGCGCTAACGGCACCTTTCTACTTAGGTTGCAGGGATAATCGCAGGTTGATAATCGTCCAACGCGAAAGGGTATTTGCTCACCGTCAATCGCAAGGCTAAAGACTGTAAATCTAGGCTTTCGGAACGGATAATCCCAATTCTTGTCAACACCGATTGCAAAACAACACGCTCAATGCTATACTGTACTTATGATATACGGAAACACCGAGGGTATAAAAAGAGCTGTCCTTTGGCAGCTGAAAGATTTGGAAACGGATTATGACAAAAATCTGTTTGTTGACCGCGACGTGCTGGCGTTGATGGCGGAATTAACTTCCCGATATAATCGGGAATTTTCCGTTTTTATAACGCGCGGAGGGCGAATCGTGGGCTTCGGTATCGGCGACTGCTCCACCGTCAAGCTCCCCGACCTATCTCAAAAGCGCGGTAAGAAAGGACTTAACGGCATAAGGTGCATTCACACCCACCCCAACGCTTCGGGCGAGCTGTCCGCACCGGACGTTTCCGCTCTTAAGGCGGCAAAATACGATTGTATGGCGGCAGTGGGCGTCACCGATAAAAGGGTTACGGATTTGTACGCCGCATTTTTAGAGGGCGACAGCGTAGTCTGTCTGCGCTACAAGGGAGCGGATTTTGACGACGATAGGCTGATGGACAGGATAACCGAAGCGGAGCACAGCACCAAGGGAGCGGCAGTCGCGCAGGACGTTGCGCCTAACCACCGCGCCTTATTGATTCACTGCTCGCAAGCGAAGGACGCCCAAAGCTCGCTTTCAGAGCTGTCCGCATTGGCGGCGACCTTGGATTACGAGCCTGTTTACAGCGTTATTCAGCGAAAAGACCGCCCCGATAAGGAGTTTTTTGTCGGCTCAGGTAAGCTGAAGGAGCTATCCTTGATATGTCAGGTCAACAGGATTGCAACCGTGATTTTCGACCACCAGCTTAGCAGTTTGCAGGTTGCCAAAATCGAGGAAGAGCTTGGGCTTACGGTTATCGACCGCCCTACGCTTATATTGGATATTTTTGCAAAACACGCCACAACCGCCGAGGGTAAGCTACAGGTTGAGCTTGCCGCGCTTAAGCATTTGCTTCCCACGCTTTCGGGGCAGGGAAAGGCGTTATCCCGTCAGCGCGGCGGCTTATACGCTATGGGCGGCGGCGGCGAAACCAAACTGGAGTTGGACAGACGGCATATATACGATAGGATTAACCTCATTACCGATAAGCTGGAAAAGGTCAAGCAAAGACAGGACGAAAGACGTAACAAACGCCGCGAAAAGGGCGTGAAAAACGTGGTAATCGTAGGCTATACCAACGCAGGCAAGAGTACGCTTATGAACCGTATCACCAAGGCAGGGGTACTGGAGGAAAACAAGCTTTTCGCCACCTTGGATTCGGTGAGCCGCAACGTCTGGCAGGATAGGGGCGAATACCTGCTAACGGATACGGTAGGTTTTATCAACCGCTTACCCCACGAGTTTGTCGATGCCTTCAAATCCACACTGGACGAAACCCGTTATGCGGACTTACTGTTATTGGTTGCCGACGCTTCCGAGTCGGAGCTTAGCGCAAAATACGACGTGGTGATTAAGGTTTTAGAGGAAATCGGCGCAGGAGCTATACCGCGAATCACGGTTTATAACAAGTGCGACGCTCAAAAAGAGGAGATAATCCTGCCTGTAGCCCTAGACAGCGTAAGGATTTCCGCCAAAACGGGAGAGGGAATAGAGGAGCTTCGCGCTCTGATTGTGGAAAAGCTGTTCCCCGTGGATAATCAATAATATACCGCTGAATACGTCCGCATTTTTACGGATAGCGGCGTTAAAAATTTTATTATATCGATAATTAACTCGGCTATTATCGCCGACTGTTATAAGCGTAGCCGTCGATTACGCAACAATTATCGCCGACGGTTACACAGATATTCCCAATGATATAAGGTTATATCAATAATCACCTACAAAAAAAGACAGGTCGCAAAACCTGTCTTTTTAACCGCTCCGAAAAACGGTATAAATATCAGTCTATAAGGTTGTCCAGAAGCATCTCGTAGATTTTCGCCGCCTTGTCGCACCAGTTCTCGTAAACGTAACGCGCCTGTTCCTTCTCGTCAACCACCAGCTTCATCTCAAGCAACGCCTTATCCAGAGCCTTGCCTCGTTTCGACTCGAAAACCTTAAGCGCGATGGTGTATGTGCCGTCCTCGTTCTGGTAATAATCGCGGAAAAGCTCTTGCTTTTTACGCAGATTGAGGCGGTTTTCCTTGGCGTACTTAGAGATACTTTCGCGGACGGAATTGTCTATTCTGGTGTAAAAACTCGCTAAGCACTGACGGCCTGTGGGGGTAATGCTGTAAAAAATCTGTTTATTGCTGACGTCGCTGTGAATGAAGTTGACGGATTCCAACTGGGAAATGCTTTCGGTAGCCTCGTGGTAGAGCAGCCATTTGTTGTCAAAATAGCAAATAGACAAAAGCAGGTCCCTCTCCAGAGGGATCTCTATCTTATCCAATACGTATAAAAGTATTAACTTACAGTTTGTATTGTCTATCATTTACGCTCTGCGCCTCTTATCTTCTGATATGCAGATTTTAACACAAAAAGAACCCTTTTTAATAGTTAAATTTCCGATTGTTTTTCAAAAAGCTATATCTTGTACTTTTGAAAGAATACCGCCACAAGAGAAAAAAATTATCTTTTTTATATTATTATAATCCGTTGCGTAAGTATAAATTTTTGTTATAATAATAGGGTATGAGTCAGCGTTCATCGCGTATGCGTACAGGCACGAGTGCGTGCGCGTGCGCATAGTACGCGTATCGCGCGTTTATTTGGATACGCCGCCGAGGCAAGGCAGGCGCACCGAGGAGTTGGTTTTATGATAGGATATAACAAGCAGGAAGCACAGGCGTTATTTAACGAGGCAGTTCAGAATTTCGTGGACTCCAATATTCTTTTGTCGGGAGCCTGCATCGTCAACATTATGAAGGTCATAGCCCATAACGAGCTTATCGGCGGTTTCATCAAGGAGTGCAATAAGGGCGTAAGCTATAGTGCGCTTATCGACGAGGCTGTCCGCTCCCCCAGCGGCAAGGGGCTTAAACTCCCTAACAGCAACAAGCTGATAGTGGCAATGGTGTCGGGACTTCTTTACGATTTCGAGAGCAAAAAACAAATGCTGGAGAAGTTTGTGGTCACGTATTTCGCCGCGCCCGACCTCGCCGCTTCCTTCAATCGCTTCTGCACCACGGTTATATTGCCGTATCGCACTGCCTTTAACGCCCTTTTTATGCTGGGCGTCAACAAGGAAGGCGAAACCGACGTTTCCACCAAGGAGATACAACGCACCGTGCTTCACCCCGAAGCCGTTGCGGAGGCTGAGAAGATACTGGTGGCTTTGCGCACGGGGCTTTTGGCGGATAATTCCTTAACCGAAAAGGACAGGACGGATTATATAGCCATAGCGGACGGATTGAGCGACGCATTGAGCCGAGACGAGATTCGTGCGGCACGCGGCTTATGGATAGCCCTCAAAAAACTGCTGACTTCCGGCAAAACCGAAAACAAAAAAATCAAGGAGCTTGAAAATCTGTTTTCCCTGTATAATTTATTTTGATTTGCATAAATATTTAATAAATATTCACGATTATGCAATAAATGTATAATTTTTATTTAAAATATGCAATATTTCTTCATAAAAATGCTTGCCAAACGCATATTATGCGGTGTATATTATTTGTGTAGTCAAGCGAAAGCGCGACAATAACACAGATATCAATTGGAGGATATAAATATGAAGAAAATTTTAGTTATTTTATTAGTAGCAATGATAGCAGTCGGCACTGCTTTCGCAATCACCGCTTGCGATGATACGAAGAACCAGTACAAGATCGGCGCACAGTCTGCGACCACCGGCGAGCTTTACTTGAACGGCGACGTTGATATGGCATTTGCAGGTTTTGCTAACATCGGCAAGAAGACCTACGACAGCATCGGACAGGCTGTTGCAGATATGAAGAATGGCAACATCAACTGCGTTGTCGGCGACATCGAGCCGGCTAAGGCGGCTGTTGCAGAGCTTGGCGGTTGCAAGGTTATCGACATCGCGTTGAGCAACGAGGCTTATGCAATCGGCGTAAACAAGGCTGATTCCGCATTGCTCGCAAGCATCAACACCATTCTTGCCGACATCAAGGCAGACGGCACTTTGGCGGGAATCATCGCTAACTACAACAAGGCAGATTACGTTCCCACCGGTGTGGCAGGCGGCACCTATGACAGCAATAAGGCTCAGTTCGTTATCGCAACCAACGCCGAGTTTGCTCCCTTCGAGTACAAGCAGGGCGAGAACTTCGTCGGCATTGACATCGAGATCGCTAAGATCATCGCTGACGAGTTGGATATGGAACTTGTTATTAAGGATATGGACTTCGACTCCGTCGTAACCTCCGTAGGCACCAACGGCGTTGACGCTGCTATGGCAGGTCTGACCGTTAAAGAGTCCCGTAAGGTTTCCGTAAACTTCTCCGATTCCTACTTCACCGGGTCCTATCAGGTACTCATCGTAAAGGACACCGACACCACTTTTGACGCTTGCGCTACCAAGGCAGACATCGAAGCTATACTCAAGAACAAGTAAGGAGAAAAAATGGCCGCAAAATGGCAAGTATTTACTAAACAATTTATAGATTACGGAGGCTATCGAACTGTACTCGATGGCCTCCAAAATACGTTAATAATAGCCGTTTGCGGTTTGCTTATCGGTATTGTTATCGGTACGCTGTTGGCTATAACCAAGGTCGTTCCTCAGTACAAGCTGGCACCTCGTATAATGAGCCGTATCGCAGACGTATATATCGGTTTCTTCAGAGGCACGCCTATGGTCGTTCAGCTTCTGTTGGCGTATTACGTACTTTTGCCGGCTATGAACATCATAGTTGACAGCGCGTTGGTTGTCGCCGTAATCGTATTCGGTATGAACAGCGGCGCGTACGTTTCGGAGATAATGCGAAGCGGTATTCAATCCGTTGACGTAGGGCAGATGGAAGCAGGGCGTTCCTTGGGTTTAAGCTACGGACAGACTATGCTTAAGATAGTCATACCGCAGGCAATCAAGAACATATTGCCCACCTTAGGCAACGAGTTTATCGTGCTGATTAAGGAGACCTCGGTTGTCAGCTTTATCACCGTAGTTGACTTGACGAAAGCCTTTAGGGGCATTGCAGGAGCTAATTACGAGTACATAATTCCCTATCTGATACTGGCGGCTATTTATCTGGTTTTGGTTATCATAATCACCATTGGGGTGAAACTTATCGAAAGGAGGTTGGGCAGAAGTGACAGACGTAAAAACTGAACAACAGCAGTGTATGATAAAAGTCAACAACCTCACGAAAAAGTTTGGCAGCTTATTGGTATTAGACGACATAAGTACGGAGATTAACGAGGGCGAAAAGGTAGTCATAATCGGACCTTCGGGCAGTGGTAAAAGCACGTTTCTGCGCTGTCTTAACTGCTTAGAGGATCCCAGCGGCGGCTCAATAATCTTCGAGGGCGTGGATATTGCTGATTTTAAGGTCAATATCAACGTACACCGTCAGCATATGGGTATGGTATTTCAGCAGTTTAACCTGTTCAACAATTATACCATATTGGGTAACATAACCCTCGCTCCTATAAAAATCGGCGTTAATGCTTTGCGTAAGAACAAGATTAAGAACTTCTTTTTCAAGATATACAACGCATTCAACAAAAAACATCCTAAGGACTTAATCCCCATCACTACTACGGAAAAGGCGATTAAGGCGGACGCGAAAGCCAACGCAATCAGACTGCTACAGCGCATCGGACTTGAGGATAAGGCTAATACCTATCCCTCCACTCTTTCGGGCGGACAAAAACAGCGTATCGCAATAGTCCGCGCCTTGGCGATGAACCCCAAGGTGATGCTTTTTGACGAGCCTACTTCCGCATTGGACCCCGAGATGGTCGGCGAGGTATTGGCAGTTATCAAGGAGCTTGCCGACGATGGAATGACTATGATTATAGTTACCCACGAAATGGGCTTTGCCAAAGAAGTCGGTACGAGAATCCTGTTTATGGACGGCGGCAAAATCGCGGAAGAGGGTACTCCCAAGCAGATTTTCGAGGAGCCGAAGAATGCCAGATTGCAGGAGTTCTTATCTAAGGTACTGCAATAATCGGAAACGATTTTCAACTAAACTAACCGCTGACAAACGCGAGTTTTAAGCCAAGTAGCTTAGAACGAACTGTCTTCGGTGAGAAGTTGGGATAATTGCTTAATCAAAACGAATTAATTTTTAACATAACGGCGGAGTATTTCCGCCGTTTTTTATGTAAAACACCGAAAGCTTTAATAACTTTCGGTGTTTTTATAATCAATTAATACGGTGATTAATATGGTGTTAAGCAAATAATTCGGTGCTACCTGATTACGTTTAAGGCGTTAGGCATTGCGGTAACGTGCATTTCTTCCATTTCCTTAAGCTCACCGTCCAAATCGAAAATCTTAAGCGAGGTAGGTGCGATAGTGATATCCTTGCCTGTAAGGTGCTTTACGTAAGGCGATAGCAATGCTTTCCCCTTGGAAATAAAGTAAAAGCTTTTAAGGTTGCCCCAAAAGCCGCCGTCCTCCATTATCAGCAAATCGACAACGCCGTCCATACAGGACGCAGGCGGACAAAGCTTAACGCCTGACGCCAAAACGCCGTTGTTCAGCACCGCCACAAAAGCGGCCTTTGTTTCAAAGCTTTTGCCGTCCACGGTAATGCGGTAGGTATCGGCCTTGTAGCCGAAAAGAGCCTTGAGCGTGCCGTGCATATAGCTGTTTTTTCTTTTTTTCTTGAGGGAGTTGCAATAATTGACGACAGCGATATCTATGCCTGTTGTGGCAAAGCAGGACACCTTGATATCGTTGGCGTTCATCAGGTCAACGGGTTTGGCACGGCAGGAAAGCACGGTCAACGCCGCCTCGGAATAATCGGAAGGGATACCCATAGGAAGAGCGAAGTCGTTGCCTGTGCCGCCGGGAATTATTCCGATATTAACGTCCTTGAGGGAGGGCAGACCGTTAAGCACCTCGCCGATAGTGCCGTCGCCGCCTATGACTACAAAATTCCGCCGTCCTTTGCCGTACAGCTCCGATGCCAGTCGGGTAGCGTGTCCCGGTGCGGTGGTGAGGATATACTCAAAGTCCGCTTTTGCCTGCGTAAAAATATCACGGGTTATAGCCAGTGCAATCAGACTGTTGCCGCCCCCTGCCTTGGGGTTGCAAATAATCTCGTAGCGGTTGGTTGCGTTCATTGAAATATACCCAAAAATGGATTGAAACTGCCGCCTTACGCAACAATCCTCAATCCATCTTGCAAACTTATTGTATAGGAAATAAACTTACGCCTTAATCGCGTTAAGAGCCTTGTAAAGGGTAGCGATTTTGCGGGAAGCGGTATTATCCTTATAAACGCCGGAAGATCTAGCCTTATTGATGATGCTTACGGTCTCGGGAATGAGCTTCTCAGCAGCTTCTACGTCCTTAGCGTCGATGAGTGCCATATATTTCTTGACAGCGTTCTTAACCTTGGAACGGATAGCGGTATTTCTCTTGTTTTCTTCAGCGCTGACCAGCACGCGCTTTTTCTGGGACTTAATATTAGCCACGTTAAATATCTCCTTAAGATTTTAGTTGCTAAAGTATTCTACCACACAAAAAATAAAATGACAACTGATTAAAAGTATTATTTAAGTTTTTTTGCGGAAATAATTGGTTTATGGATATATATAAAGAGTTGGCTTGGGAGTGTTGCTCCCGTCTTCGCAGCGAGGACGAAAAGGTGACGGTTTTATCCGAAAACGTAAGTCTTCGGCGTTTTCGCGTAGAGGGCAAGGAAGCCAGAGGCTTATTCGGCCGCGGCGAGGGGGATTATTTGAGTCTGGAATTCAAGGATAATCTGCTTATGCCCTACCTGCAAAAGGAAGCGGTGCGAGTTACCGCCAACGCCTTTGAAAAGCTTATAAGGCAGAACAGAATCCGCACGAAAACCGTTCTTGTGGCAGGCTTGGGTAACTCCAAAATGAGGGCGGATTCTTTAGGCACGGAAACCGCCTCTCTGCTTAACGAGAGGTTTCACGGCGAAAGGATAAAGACGGTTATCCCCTCGGTTTTCGGCGAAACGGGCGTTGAAAGCTCGGACGTGGTTCAAGGCGTTGTCGCCGCAATCAAGCCTGATTTGCTGGTGGCTGTGGATACCTTAGCCTGCCGTTCCCCCGAAAATATGTTCAACACGATTCAGATAACCGACGCAGGAATATCCCCCGGCGCCGGAGTGGGAAACCGCCGCAAGAGCTTGGACAAAACGACTTTGGGCGTTCCCGTAATCGCTGTGGGTATGCCCTTAGTCAGCTACACAACCGACCATCCGCGGTACGGAGAAATGGTGGTGACTCCGAGGGAAATCGACGTTATGGTCAAGAGAGGAGCGTCGATAATCGCAAGGGCACTGACCAAAACTATGAGCTGAAAACTCTTTTTTCGCGTTGACGGCTTAAGGTGTAGTTTTACCGCGGCTCGCTACATATCCTATATTATGGTAATCGGGATTATGGACAGCGGCAAGGGCGGTTTAGCGGTGCTGGCGGAGGCCATTAAGGCAGGTCTATCCGAAAGATACGTGTTTTACGCGGATAACCGCAACGCTCCCTACGGCGGCAAGTCGGCAGAGGAACTTTTCGCACTGACGATGAGAGGTTGCGAAATTATGCGCAAAATGGGGGCGAACGCAGTGATTATCGCTTGCAACACGGCAACCACCGCCGCGCTTAATAAGCTGCGCCTGTTGGCAGATTATCCGATTTTCGGGGTAAGACCGCCTGTCGTTGAGGCTGTCGCCCGTCCGCTTTTGGTAACGGGAACCGAGGGAACTATCGAAAGGGTGCGCCGCGACTATACTAAGGGCGGCGTGTTGCTTTGTCCGCTTCCTAAGCTTGCAGGATTAATCGAGAAGGGCGGCGATGCTAAGACGCTTCGTTCGTATCTTAGGGAGAATTTGCCTAATGGCGGATACAAGGGCGTAGTCTTGGGCTGTACTCACTACGCGCTGTGCAGGGAGCTGTTTACGGAGCTGTATCCAGATGCGGTTATCTACGAGGGCGGGGAACTTTTAATTAGGAAATTGGTAAAACTCTTTAACAGATTGATAGGTAAAACGGACGCGGAGGTGGAAATAATCTTTTCAGGCGCGGATAAAACCGCCGAATATGCGGAGACGCTTGCACGGCTTTTGAATTAAAAATGAAAAAAGCCCTCTAAAATTGCTTGTCTAAACTCTTTTTATATAGTAATATATTAAAGGCATAAGCTAATTTTTACCGGAGGGTAATGAAATAATGAGTAATTTAACAACTGACAGAATCCGTAACGTAGCGCTTATCGGTCACAGCGGCGAGGGTAAGACCTCCGTTGCCGAAGCTATGCTCTTCAATGCTAAGGCTATCGACAGACTTGGCAGAGTAGATGACGGCAACAGCACTATGGACTACGATCCCGAGGAGATTAACCGCAAAATATCAATCGGCTTGGGCATCGGCAACGCTAAATGGAACGACAACAAGATTAACATACTGGACACTCCCGGATTCTTTGATTTCGAGGGCGAGGTTATTGCGGCTTTAAGAGTAGCTGACGGCGCGGTTATCGTTACCAGCGCAGGCGGAGCTTTGACCGTAGGTACCGAGAAGGCTCTTGATTTGGTAAGCGAAAGACAGATTCCCGCTATACTGTACGTCAACGGCGTTAACAAAGAGAACGCCGACTTCGTAGCTACCGTCAACGCTATCCGCGACGCAGGTTATAAGAAAGTCGTTATGGCAGAGATACCCATAGTCAGCGGTTTGAAGATCACAGGCTACGTCAACGTGCTTGAGGGCAAGGCTTACGACGTAAGCGGCAAGGAGATCGATATCCCCGCTAACTTACAGGACGTTTACGATCAGGCGAGAGTTGAAGCAGTCGAATTGGCGGCAGAGACCGACGACGAGCTGATGATGAAGTATTTTGACGGCGTTGAGCTGACTCACGACGAGGTTATCAACGGCTTAAAGGCGGCTGTCAATACCGACAAGGCTATTATCGCAGTAGGCGGTTCCGCTAAGGACAACGTCTATATCAATAATTTGATGAACAATATCATTCACTTCCTGCCTGCTCCCACCGCAGACGCTACCAAGCCCTTCGCGGCACAGGTTTTCAAGAGCGTAGTGGACAAGTTCGTAGGCAAGCTGTTGGTGTTCAAGGTTTTCTCCGGCGTTCTTAATTCCGGCGACACCGTTTTGAACAGCAGCGTCGAAAAGACAGAGAAGATGGGTTCCCTCTACACCCTCAACGGCAAGAAGCAGGAGACCACCGATAAGGTAATCGCAGGCGATATAGCCGCAGTTGCCAAGCTGTCCTACACCAACACCAACCACACCCTTTGCGACCAAGCCAACGTAGTGAAGTTCGACGATATCGACTTCCCGAAGCCGGTTATTTCCTTCGCAGTCAGCGCGGCAAAGCAGGACGACGACGAGAAGGTTTTCGCAGGTATCAACAAGCTCCTTGAAGAGGATTGCACCTTCAAACTGGAGAAGAATACCGAAACCAACGAGATGCTCCTTTCCGGTCTTGGCGAGGCACAGCTTGACATCGTTTGCAGAAAGGTTAAGAACAAGTTCGGCGTTGACGCAGTTCTCAAAGAGCCTCGCGTCAATTACAAGGAGACCGTAAGACGTAGCGCAGAAGCGGAAGGCAAGCATAAGAAGCAGTCCGGCGGCGCAGGTCAGTTCGGTGTTTGTTCCGTTAGATTCGAGCCCGGTGCGGCTGACGGTTTGTTCGAGTTCGTTGACGCAGTTGTCGGCGGCGCAATACCTAAGCAGTTTATCCCCGCAGTTGAAAAGGGCTTAAGAGAAGCTGTTAAGAAGGGCGTTCTTGCAGGTTATCCTATGGTCAACCTGAAGTGCACCGTTTTCGACGGTAAGTACCACCCCGTAGATTCTAAGGAAATCGCCTTCGTTACCGCTGCTAAGCTGGCTTATGCAGACGGCGTTGCGAAAGCAGGTCCCGTGTTCCTTGAGCCTATTATGGACGTTAAGGTCACCGTTCCCGAGAGTTACCTCGGCGACGTGCTGGGCGATATGAACAAGCGCCGCAGCAGAATATTAGGCACCGACAGTGCTAACGGCAAGCAGATTATCCACGTCGAAGTTCCTCAAGCGGAAATTCTTAAGTACGCTACCGACCTGAGATCTATGACTCAAGGCAGAGGTAAGTTCACGGTTGAGTTCGTGCGTTACGAGGAAGTTCCTCCCAGTAACTCTGCCAAGATAATCGAGGACGCTAAAAAGCGTGCCGAGGAAGATGCCGCTAAGAAATAATTAGCAAATAAGCATTTTGACTGATAAGCCGAAAAAGAACAGTTATCTAAGATAGCTGATTTTTTTATGATGTAAACGAAACAATAACGTAAACCAAGCAGTAACGTAAACAAAACTTCTTAGTTGTAAATTGGTGGGGTGGCTCTTAATTAGTGTTAAGTAAAAATCGCAGGGGTAGTATCAAGATTAATTTGTCAATTGGTTGAGTTAGCAGTTAGGTAGTCATTAATAAATATAAGGTAAGAATACGGAACTCCGAGGACGAAAAAAAGGATTGCTTGCGCAATCCTTTTGGTTGTCAGTAGAATTAGAACTTCTTATTGAATCTGGAATTCTGCTTAGCTGCTTTGTGTGCTTTTCTGCACTCAGGGCAACGGGTAGGCTCATTTTCAAAGCCCTTGGACTGATAAAACTCTTGCTCACCGGCTGTGAAAATAAATTCTTTTCCGCAATCCTTGCAGGTAAGTTTCTTGTCTTCCATCATTGATACCTCCTATGAATATTTATGCACAAGCTAATTTTTTACGGGAAGTTTGCACTGCGAGGTAAAAATAGAAAGTGACATCAAAGACATTATAGCATACTTTTGAGAAAAGCAATACCTTTATTTGAAAATTTTCAAAAAATTTTCAAAGTAAGTCATTTTACGCCAAAAACGGCCGTTTTTGCCCTCTTTTCGGTTCAGTCGAAGACATTTCAAAGGTTTATTAAGGTAAAAAGCAGGTCGATAAGTCGTCAAAAGCCCTAAAAACAGTGCGCCTATAAGCCAAAACTATTGCAATATCCGCTGTGCTTATTTTCTCTCTTCGGCGCATAGCCTTAGGTCGGCGTTATTTCTCGTCCGAAGGCAGTTGCCGACGAACCTCGCAAGAAAACAAAAACCCTTAGCCGTCGTTCTTTAGATTTTGCTTAAACATTGCCGAATAGGGCATAAAACTGTAGCCGTGCTTTTTGTACAAGGAAACCGCGCCCTTGTTGTACTCCTCAACCTCAAGCCGCCACCGCGCCGCGTCCATTTTGTCGGCGAAATCCAAGAACAGATTGCCTAAGCCCTTGCCGCGGAAACGTGGCTGTACGTACAGCTCCTCAATCCACATAACTATTCCGCCTGCCTCCTGCGAAAAAGTTTTCGCAAGTAACGCGTAGCCTGCCGCCTGACCGTCCGATTCGATAATATACGCAGTCGCGTAGGTTTCCGAGGTCATCAGCTCGTTAAAGGTGTTTTCGATACGACTAAGAGGTATCGGTTCCATAACGGCGTCCGTAGAGTAGAACTCGTTTACCATTGAGATGTAAGCCGCCTTGTCGTTGTCGGTAATTTTTCGTATCGTATCCATATCAATCCTAGTCGTCAAAAACGGCTTTCTTTTCCACGTCGTTCAAGTAGTTAGCCTTAAAATCCTTATGAAGAGGGGAATTTACGTAATTGTCAAGTCCGCACTGTGATAGCATAAGCGTTACCATTACGTCGTAATTGTTAGGTCTTGCAACCGTGTTTACAAGCACGTTGCACCCTTCCACGCCGTCCGTTTCCGCGACTACTCTTTCAAAAAGAGGACGTATATCGTTTGCATACTGTTCGGATACAACCCCGTCTTTTAACTTTAACAGCAAATAGTGTTTCATAAATCTCCTTTATATATACGGTAAGGCGTTGACCGTAAAAACTTGCTTGCTTTTTTGCCCCGATTACTCTGCCAGATAGGTTATATGCTTATAGGCGAGTATCGAGCCGATGTCCAAAAACCAGAATACCACGAACAAGGGGAACGCGATAAACGCGCCTGCCAACGTGGAAATGCGGTTGAATTTTGTATATCTTGCGAATCTGTAAATCCAACAGATTGACCACCCACAGAAAATATCAAGGATTAATTGTGCCGCAGGGGGCAGTGAGTCGAAAGCGGCGGAAAAGTCCTTAGCAGGGGATTTTTCGTTTTCGAGGGGAAGATAGAAGCTAAAGGTGCTGCCCTGATACTTGACGCTTTTGACGGTGATAGAGCCGCCGTGCTTTTCGATGCTGTCCTTCGCAATATACAGCCCCAAGCCTGAATTGAGGTTAGTTCTCGCCTTATCCTCACGGAAGAATTTGTCAAAAACAAAGGGAAGGTTCTTCTTAGCAATACCCTCTCCGTTATCGCAAACCGCAACCCTAAGGTTGACTCCCGACGCCTTAAATCCTACCTTGATTTTGCCCTTTTCAGGGGTGTATTTTAAGGCGTTGGAAAGCAGATTCTGTATCACACGTGCGATTTGTTCCTTATCGATATACAGCACCGCATTGGGTGCCTTACCTATGGTAAGGGTGACGTTTTTGGCTTTCGCAAGGTTCCTGTACTTGCCGAATTCCTCTACGAAAAAATCTCTTGCGTTGACTCGTTCTCTGTTAAGCGGAGCGGTTTCCCGTTCCTGCTTGGCGGTTTCCACAAGGGTAAGCACCTGCTGATTCATCTGCTGTGTTTTTTCGATAATAAGGCTGAGATAATCCTGATTGTCGATACCGTCCTGCAAACTCTCCGCGTAACCTGAGATAATCGCCAAGGGCGTTTTCAGGTCGTGAGCTACGCTAGCAATGGCGGTATTGTTGTCGCTGACGATACGCTGCGTTTCGTCTCTTGCGTCGCGCATATTTTTCCGCAGTTGGTCAAGCAGTGCAAGCAGTCGTTTTTCGGCGGCGTTGCCCTTAATCTCAATCGGTGTGTTAAGCTCGCCCTTGTTCAACCGCTCCACAGCCGCCACTATCAAATCGCTTTTAATTTTTGCGCTTCTCATATCAATCCTGCCACTTGTAGCCTAAGCCCCACACGGTGGTCACGTTGCCGATACCCACCTGATTCAGCTTTTCCCTAAGACGGGCGATGGTGACGGAAACGGTGTTCTCGTCGATATACTCGTCGTAGCCCCAAACCTCGTCAATAAGCTTTTGCTTGCTGAAAATGCGGTTATTATTGGCGGTTAAAACGTCTAAGAGCTTAAACTCCTTAGCCGTCAGATTGAGAATTTCGCCGTCAACCTTCGCCTCGTAACGATCCGACACTATACGCAGTTTGCCGTAAACGCGGTCGTTTTGGGGTTGCTTGTTGAAATCGTAGTAACGGCGAAGCTGTGCCGCCACACGGGAAACCATCTCCTTAAAGGAAAAAGGTTTGGTAATATAATCGTCCGCGCCCAGCTCGAAAAGGCGGATTTTGTCCTCTTCCGCGACCTTAGCAGACACCACGATTATAGGAATATTGACTTCCGAACGCAGAGTTTCGCAAACCTGATAACCGTCCAATAGGGGCATCATTATATCCAGCAGTACCAAATCGGGACGGAGCTTGTAGGCAAGCTCTATGGCTTGTGCGCCGTCGTAAGCCTGATAAACGGTATGACCTGCTTTAATCAGGTAATTCCGCATCATATCGGACAAATCAGTGTTATCTTCCGCGATTAAAACCTTTCTTTGCATAATATTCTCCTTATTTAATTCTAGCATACGCCTCGTCTTTTTGCAACGCGGACAGGCTGTTTTTGTTTTTGAAATACGCCGTATAGGACTTTTTGCAGTATCGGCAGACCTCTCCCGTCGCTTTTGTGTCAAAATCGTACGCGCCGTTGACGCGCCAGCCGTTAAGCAAGCCTATCCGTATTGCGGCGGTGGGGCAATTAAATGAACAGCGCACACAGCCTATGCAGTCTTTTCCGAAGGTGATTTTGCCGTCCTTAACGCTGATATTGTTCTGAGGGCAGTTCTTAACGCACTTTCCGCATTTTAGGCACTTGTCCTCATCTACCTTGAAGCCCCTGCCTATAAGGTGCATTGCAGGGTGTTCCACCGCTACGACTGCGGACACCAGCTTGTAGGGCGCGGAGGGGTTAATCGGCAACCTTTCGCCCCTTGCCATAACCGCCGCGTCGGAGGGCACTCCGTTCTTCGCCGCTTCCCACATCTTAGCCACCATCGCGTCGCTGTGCCTGAAAATCATATTGTAGGGCATTACGTAGTGAAATTCCGCGCCTGCTTGATATCCCTTAGCCGCCAAGCACTTAATTAGCTTGCAAGAGGAGGCGGAATTAAGCTTAAGCGGTTCGCCCGAGGTCTTGAGATAATAAACCGCTTGCGAGGAAGCAGGCAGTTTTTCCGCAAACCTCATAACTATTTCGGGGGCGTTGAACCCGTGTACGGGATAGGCAATGCAGACTCTGTCGTAATTATTTGGCGAGGGTACGTCCGTGCCGCTTGCGGTAATATCGTAAAGGTCGCAGTTGCAGTTATATTTGGACAATTCCTCTGCAAACAGCTTGCAGATTCTTTTGGTGTTGCCCGTTCCCGAAAAAACGTAAAATACGGCTTTCATATCAGTACCTCGTGTATTGTGCCTTGTCGTGGCTGTCAAAAAAGTAGGTGCAATTTTCCTCTTTGGCGTGGGAATCGTACCAGACCTGCGCGTAAAACGGAATGAACTTAGCCAGTCTGTCAAAATCCCACGGCTGGGGCTGACAGCATATCGGGCACCAGTGACCGCATTTTAACACGGTGTAGGGAGTTGCCTCAAAGCGATGACCGTCGTGACATTCCCAGCTTAGCTTGGAGTACAGGTCGCCCTTAACCATCGTTTCGGACAGGCACTTGCCGCCGCGGAACTCCGCCGCTTGCCGCATATCCTCGATATCCAGCTCGCAGTCCGCCTTTGACTCGTCATAGCCGTGGTTTAGAAGGTAGCCCATTTTCTCGGTGTTTTCGCGCTTGCGCATCGCTTGATAGTCAAGTGTGCCGTTGACGACTCTGCCCTTCGCCAAAATAGGGTAATCCTCCCAGCTTTCGGAAAGACAGCTGATATTATCCTTACTGCCGAAATAGGCTTTAACCTTGCCCTTATCGTTCAGGTCTATCCACTTTCGCGGAGCGTTAATATCCTTGAGCAAACGCTGTATCGCCAGTTTGGAGATAAGCTCCGAGGGAACCACGGACGCGATTTTGTAATAGCGGTGCTTGCTTAGAATCTCCTTCCAGTAGTCGTCCACGCTGTCGTGCTGATAATCAAAATAATTATTGAGCAAATCGCCGTCTGCGAACCACAAGCCGTGGAAATTCCTTATGGACTGCCATTCGGGTTTCATAAACTTTTCCACAGAGCCGCCGATTATCCGAAAGCCGCCGTCAAAGGTTTCGTAGCCCGTAATGCGGTTTTGTTCGCCGCCGCCGATGTTGTAGCACCTTTTCCAAAAATCGGGGATTTCGCCCTTAAGGTCGCGTTTTATAAGGTTTTTTATCAATAGACCGCTGTCTCTTGCAGTTACCCACTCCAAGGGCGCGTTAATGCAGGTGTGGAACATAAGTCCGTCCTTCATATTGTCGGTGAGCATTTTGTTATGAAGCATCGCAGTCTGACGCAGTACCGCCCAGCACTTAAGCTCCGCTTCCAGAACGTACCTTTCCGCTTTCAGCTTGCCTGCCGCGTAGCAGTCGTAGGCACTGGGCAAAAGGGGATCGCCCACTCTTCCCCAAGGGTGCAGGTAATTGCGGTTGCCGTAAACGGCCACTGTTGAGGTATGCACAAACTTCGGCTGTTTGTCGCCTAGCTCCTTAACCGCGTCCACCAGATTGCAGGTGCCTGTAAAATTGCAGGCATACGCCGCATCGGGCTTGTGGTCGGATACGGGAGGTATGACGGCAGCAAGGTGAATAACGTAATCCACGTCCGCCACAAGGCGGCGGCAGGTATCAAGGTCGGCTATATTGCCGATAACCGTTTGAAGTCTTTTGCCGTACTTCTGCCGCATTGCAACGCCGTAGGCTTTGTCCTTGGGTGTATTGAGCAAAAGAATACGTACAAGGACTACGTCCTCAAGCTCCATTAGCTGTCTTAAGGCTTCGCGCCCCATATTTCCGCTTGCTCCTGTTAAAGCGATTTTCGTTTTCATTATCCGTCCTCCTTTAAGGTTACGGCTACATTATAAAAAAGAATTCTTGCAGGGTAATGACAAAAATCTTACAAAAATCTTACAAAAAAACGTCCGTAAAAACGGACGTTAATTATGCGCCTTTCGGCGGCGAAAATCGAAAAAACCTTGCGGTGATAGACAGTTATTCCTAACGGGCTGAAGAGCGGCGTTTATGCGTCCTTCAGTTCCGCTGTTTCCTCCACCTGATGTACTTCCGCTGTGGGAACGCCCTCGGCAGGGGTTACTAACGCACCGTTGGGGGCTTTCACCAAGGGGATTGCGGTCAATATGGCAAAAAGCACGATACCTGCGGTTAAAAGGAAGATAACGGGAGGGCAGGTATAAACCGCGTGACCGAACTCGTCAAAGCCGGATATATATTTGTCACTGCTGGAGACGATACCCGATACAACGCTGCCGATACACATAGGGAGCATAACCGCGAAGACCATTTTCACCCCTAGGAATCTGCCGACCTTATCCGGAGGCGTAAGGTTACGAATAGTCGTAAGACATACTACGGCAACCATAGTCGCGCCCATAGACTGGATAAACGCGCCCACGCAGAACAGCACGAGGGTAGTCATACCAATCTCAAAGAAGTTGGGACTGAAAACGTACATAAGCACCGCGCCCACGCAGGAAAGAGCCGCGCCGGGGATAATGAGAGTGGCTTTTTTCGTTTTTTTGTCAACCACAACGCCGATAATAATGCCGAGAATCGCGCTTGAACCGTAGATAATCGCGTAGGGAAGAAGATACCCAAGACCGAGGAAAGTGACGTACTCGTCGCATTTCAAGGTGTTTTGGAGATAAATCAGCAGATAGTTGGAGAAACAGTTGTTGGCAATATAGGAAATAGCCAAGGTGGCAAAAACCAAGTAAAGGTACTTGTTTTTCTTAACCACAGAGGGGCGGAACCCGTAAAAAAGCTCCTTGAACGGCATACTTTTCTGGGGTTTCAGCGAGGGATTATCCTTAATTAAAAACAGTCCGATAATACCTGCCAATATCGTTACGCCGCCCAGAACGCAGTAGAACAGCGTCCAGTTGCCCATAACCGTTGTGCCGCCCTCAACCGCGCTTTTCACCGCGTTGCCCGCCGCGTCGAAATATTTGTTGGTGGTTACGCCCGTCATCTCGAAAGGAACGGTGGTAATAACGGTGGCAAGCACCGCAAGCACTGTAATGAGGGCTTCGGTTTTACCTCTGTTAAACTTGTTGGTGTTGTCCGTTACCCAAGCGTGAAAAGCGGCGTCGTTGGCGGTTGAGCCGATAAAGGACATAAGGCAATCCAAAAAGACCATACCGACGCAGGCAAGGATTATGGCTTTATCTCTGTCAACGCCGAAAGCGGACTGCATATTTTTGATGGAAAACACCGCAAAAAGCATAACGGAAACGCCCCACAGCATATAGCCGTAGGTCATAAAGGGCTTACGCTTGCCGACTCTGTCGGACACCCAACCCATAACAATTGTGGCGAAGGTGGCGATAACCGCGCTTGCCGCAACCATTGCCGATACTACGCTGAGGTTGGTGGTTATGGTACGGTAAACGTACAAATTCAAAAATGCGTTTTCGATGCACCAGGCAATATGCCCGACCATACCGTAAATAATGATGGTCGAAACAGAGCGTTTGCTTAATTTGGCAGCTTTATCCATTTGTCCTCCGCATAAGTCGATATACTACAAGTATATCACAAGTAATAAGGCGTTGCAATACGGCAGTTATTGGAATTGCCACAAAAAATCCCCGTTGCTTATTGTGCGGATATGGATTATAATAAGAAAAAAAGACGGAGGACTTATGATGCAGGACGAGAAGAAACCATACCGCTCCTTTTTAGACGGTAATTTTGTAAGCGAGCAACGGGAATACACCGAAAAAACTCCTCTACTGGACGACAAGGGCAACTTGCTGGCGGCAGGTTGGGCAAGACGTATGGTTTTCGACTACGACCGCACCAAGGTTAAGCCTGCTCTTCGCAATAAGGAGTGGGAATATTATTTGATTTCCAACGGCGAGCTTCAGGTCTTACTCAGCTTTGCCAACGTATCGGTTGCAGGGTACGCGTCTATCTGTCTTAACGACCTGCGGCACGCGGACGAGTCCAAAAAATATCTTAAGGGTATGCTTGTCGGCGCAACCACAACCTTTGTCGGCGGACGTAATAAATACGTTTTGCCTAAGGTGGGCGACAGACCTAACCGCACAGCTTTCCACATTACGGGGTTGGGTGCCGCGGCAGATTGCTTGTTCGATACAACGGAAAATAGCCGCACCGTGGAGTACAAAACCACCTATAAGGGCAAACCCCTAGAGTGCCGTTTTGTAATGGATATTCCCGAAGGACACGAGAATATCACCACCGTACTTCCCTTTGACGGTCAGCCTACGCGGTTTTTTATGACCACCAAGCAAAACTGTATGCCCTGCGAGGGTGTATTCAAGTACGGCGACGAGGTTTGGACTTTTTCAAAGGACAACACCTTCTGCTGTATGGACTGGGGCAGGGTATGCGCACCGCGCCGTATCAACTGGTACTGGGGCAACGGTTCGACCTACCTTTACGATGACAAGGGAGTTAAGCACACCTTCGGCTTTGAAATTACTTGGGGTATCGGCAACGAGTCCAAGGCGACGGAAACCTGTCTGTTTTACGACGGCAAGGCTCACAAAATCGGCGCGGTGGACGTCAAGACCTTTCCTAAGCCGGATAAGTATATGCAGGATTGGGTGATAACCTCACAGGACGGACGGTTTGAAATGACAATGCACCCCTTTTACGATCATTTTTCCGACCTTAATATCGTCAATGCGGTAAGGGTGATTTGCCATCAGGCGCACGGACTTTGGAACGGAAAAGTTACCCTTGACGACGGTACTGTTCTTACGGTCAAGGATATGTACGCTTTCTGCGAGTACGTGGAAAATAAGTGGTAAAATTACAGCTTTTTGCCCTTGGTTTTCGGCTCTAAATATCTGTCGAAGCCCAAAAATACGTTTATTAATGCTTTTTGCAACGCCTTAGGGCGTATGCCTTTCATAACGTCGTAAGCGACGGATTCCAGCACGCACCGCACGGGCGGCGACAGTTTAACGCTCATAGTAAGACGATTATCGGCGAACCTAAAGGTCAGCACTCTTTTTGCAATGGTTTGCATCGGGCGGATTGAGATTTCCAGTGTTTCGGAGTCAAGCCAGCGCGCCGCAGAGTAGGCGGTAAGCTCTATATCCGCAAGACGCATTTTCGACTTATAATAGCCGCCGTTCATATTGCAAAGTACGGTATTGCGCTCCTCTTTTTCCGACCAAGAGAACGTACAGCCCTGTTCGCTGAAGCAAAATTGTACGTCGTTTATGTTTCCTGCTCTGTTTTTTGACATAAAGACCGTTGCAGGAGCCAGCACGCTTAACGGCAAGCCTATAGCGTTAAGCAAGGGGTGTTTTTTCAGTCTCCACGTTTTCCCTTCAATCGTCTTCTCAAGCGGAGATCTGATTTCGCTTTTCGGATAGACGTCCAAAGCTCTTGAGCCGATAAAGTCGGTATATTCGGCGGACGGCGTTGCCTTCTCGTCCGCGTCGATTATCATTTGTTTGGCGTACTTGCGGAAGTACTCGTTTTTGCGTTTCGGCGCAAAATCTCCGCTGGTTACTACCAATATCAAGCCCAGATCCTCAAAAACATGTGCTTCCTGTCCGTACATTCCTTCAAAATGCCATAAAGTGTCGGTGTAACGCCAAAAGCTGTAGCCGTAGCCCTTTGCGGTATTAACGTCCTCTCCCGAACTAACCACTGATTGATACGCAGTAGCCTGTTTCGCCCACTCCGACGGAAGTATCTGCCGTCCGAAAAGCACGCCGCCGTTATAGTAACACAGGGAGAGCTTGGCAAGGTCTTCCGTTTTCAGCTGTATTCCCCAACCGCCTGCCTCTACGCCGCGGCTGTCCGTTTCCCAAAACGGTTTTTCGATTCCCAAAGGCTCCCATAGCCTTGGGGTAAGATAGTCGTTTATTCCCTCGCCCAAAACTTTTTTAAGGCACGCGCTTAGGACGTAAGCGCATTCGTTGACGTACTTGAATTGTTCTCCGGGTGCGGATACGCGCCGACATTCGCTTAACTGCTCAAACCAGTTCGGTTTTCTTTTGTCCGTTAAGGCTGAGGGGTTTTTGCCTGCCGTCATCGTCACTAGGTGCCTGATAGTGGTTTCCTTGAAAAGAGGATCCTTTTTCGGCATTTTGTCTGGGAAAATCTCGCAAATTTTCGTATCGAGCGATATTTTTCCCTCGCTGACGGCAAATCCGAGTGCCGTGGCGGTTACGTGCTTACTGATCGAGTACATACAATGAGTCTCGGTGGCGGAGAAGGGGTAGCGGTAACATTCAGCCGCAACCACGCCCTTGTATAACGCCATAAAGCTGTGATACTCGTAGCCGACGGTTTCCAGCTCCTTCAGCAGTGCGACCACTGCACGTGAGGATATTCCGACTTGCTCCGGACAGCTTGCTCTTGATAGTGTTGTAAGTTCTTCCTTAATCATACTGACGGCTCCTCCTGCAATACGGGTATATCGCCCTCAACGGCGGCGGTGTTCGCCTGTTCTCTCCGTTGCTGCAAATCCTCCTTAAGATGCGGATACTTTTTGTCCATATTCCAGAACAAAAGCAATACCAGTATCAAAGCTTAGCATATCGCAGGAAGGGTGATATTAGTATTGATAATAGCGTTTGACGCGGCTTGAGTTTGGGTGGGTGACGCGGCAACGTAACCGCCTAAATCCAACATCCAACCTACCGCCGCGGCACCGATGCCGGTGCCTATTTTCATTCCGAAACTGTTGGCGGTAAAGGCAAAGCCCTCTGCGCGGATACCTGTTTTCCAGTCGCCTATATCAACTATATCCGCGGCATAGGTGAACATAGCGGTGACGAGAGGTATGGTTCCGAAGGTTTTGATAGCCTGCATCGCCAAATACAAATACAGATTTTCGGGGCGGATAAGGGTTAAAAGGCAGGCGGCGGTGGATACTCCCATACCCATTATTACCGATAGCCGTTTGCCGAACCGCTTAAACAGCGGCGGCACAATCAATATGCCTGCCACACTCGGCACAGCCGAGACAATAGTTACCCAACCGTAAAAGTCCTCGTTGCCCAATATACTGTTGGCGTAGTAGATGCCCATTCCCTGAAAGCCCACCGTCATATAGTGGAGTACAAAAATCAGCATCGATATATAAAAGAACCTGTTAGTCGCGGTTGCTTTTAGCGACAGCTTCAGCGGAACCTTTTGAGCAGATGACTGTTGCGTCTGCGTCAGCTCGGGTTTTTCTTTCACGTTGATTATGCAAAGAGCCAGACAGATAGAGCCGCAAATCGCATAGATAACCGCAACTATAGTCCAAGACCTTTGATCGGAACTGCCGCCGAAAAGATTAAGAAGACGAGTGGTGATTATATTGACCAGACCTATCGCCGCGCAGGATATAATATTGCGGACAATGCTTATCATATTGCGGTCGCTTTCGTCCGCGGAAATCATAGGAACCATCGCGTGATAGGAAAGGTTGACGGCGGTGTAGCATATAACCGTCATAAATATGTAAGTAAAGTACATATAAACGGTTTTGCCTGCGGTGCCAAGGGATGATGGGACGCTCATTAACAAAATCAAGCTAATGCACAACGGAAGAGCAAAAATCGTTATAAAGGTACGGGCTTTACCCAGTCGGCAGTGGCATTTTTCTATCAGCACGCCCATTAAAATATCGCTGAAACCGTCCAAAAATCTGGATACGAGCATCATCGTGGCAACCGTTGCCGCGGCAATGCCTGCGCTTTCGGTATAGTAGTAATTCAAAAATCCGGCTGCAAATTGCCAAACAAAATTACCGCCTGCGCCTCCGCACCCGTAGAAAATCTTTTCCTTCAGCGTGCTTTTGGTAAGCTTTAACCCGGTAGTTGTCGGTTCTTTCATAACCCCTCCGCTGTTTTTTCGTCGTAATGATTGTCCCTTTTATGAAGTTATCGGTTAGTTGTAAAGTCCGAAAAGTCAAGAATTACCTTCGTAAAGACAATATAAAGTCCGTCAAGTCAGTGATAACCGATAATTATGTCCGATAATAATGATAGTCCTTATTAAGGATAACACCTATATAGGGTAAAATACAATAGCAAAAAACAATTTTCGCTATGTTTTTTAGCTCTAGGGCGCAATCAGCCCAAGCATAGGTAATGAAACCAAGATAGCCACGGCTATTATAATCGCTTGGCTTGCGTGATTGACAACAGGGGATATGTGCGGTTATTCCACGATTTCGGTTTTTGACCGCTCCACAAATTCTATCGGGTGTTGAATAATTTTTGCGGTTTCCTCAACGGAATATCCCTCGCTGAGATACCGCCGCGCGATAACGGACATACTTTCGCCGATTTCGATAATATGAAAATCGGGATCGTATATGCGTACGACGCGTTGTTTCCACTCGTGAGTCATAGGACGATTAACGTAACGAATATCGGGAAAAGCGTTCAGCTTTCCGACAAACCCGTCGAAGTCCTCCACCACAAAATACAGCTCCATATTGTTGGACTTTGCTACAATGTCCTCATCCTTAATGCCTGTCAGCCAACCGAAATTCTGCTGTATGGCAAAGCCGCCGTTAAAGGTGACGTTCCAGCCTAAATCCAGAACGACCTTTTGGTCAAAAAGTTCCCCATAAAACTTTTTCGATATTTCCACGTCCTTAACCGCCAGCAACGTGCATTGATATTTCATAACTATATCCTCCTGAATCTAAGTAGCCGAACCGTAATACTAAGTAGCCGAACCGTAATAGTAAGCAAGAGGCAAGTGCGGCGATCTTGAATTTCTTAGTTTGCTCATCTGCCAATAGCGACAAATCTTCCTTTTTATCTTTTATGCTGGGGGTTATAACCAGCGGCAAAACAGCACCGCTGCCGAATCCGTTGGCATTGTATTTTTTGCCCTCGTAGGTGTATTCTACCTCATAAAAGGGGACAATATAGCATTCTAAAGAATTTACTGTGACGTTATCGCTAACGTGCTTGTCTCTAACGTGATCGCCGGGGTAGTCCAAACCGATACGACAATCCGACTTCGCACGCGCTACTCCTTCAGGATGCACAGGTACTTGCTCTGCTTGCACGACGGCGGAAGCCTTACAGCTTAAAATAACTTCCTTTAATCTATGGTCGGAGAACAAGCTTAAGCCTTCAATTGCGGTTTTGTTATTATTATATCCGTATCCTATGGCGTCGCCTTCCGCGTGTCCGCTAAAAGGTCTCCAATCAGTTACCGTTCTTTCTCTCGTAACATTTTCGTAATACGGGTGATTGTTAGAATCATACTTTCTTACTTGCTCTATGTATTGTTCCTTTCTGTCATAACCGACTGATGCAGAATAATCGGACTTTACGTACGCGGAGCATTTAATGATTTCGCGCGTGCTTTCTCGGACTTGACCGAAAGTAACCTGTTTCATTATATCCTTGGGGAGATCCTTGTCCGTACCGAGTTCCCAAAAAACCTGACGTAAAAATTCTTTTTCCGAATACTTTTTCGGAACCTTGAAAACATTTACAAAGGTGCTTTCATTGTCAATTAAATCCTCTAATTTGTTTACCGATACGTTCACGGAGCCGACGTTGACGGTTTTGTAATAATTGCTTAAAACTTTTTCCGCAACGTATTGTGTGCCGCAATTTGGACAATAACCAAACTCTTTTGTCTCATCAACTTCAATTTTTGCGCCACATTGAGTACATAGTGCTGCCTTCATCAAAAAAACCTCCTCCCTTAACACCGTTTGGTGTAATTTAGTTTAATATAACACCGTTTGGCGTAAAATGTCAATATGAAAATGGAAATTTTTTCAAAGCGATTAAGCGAGCTTATCGGAGAGAGGAGTATTAGCCAAGTAGCTCGTGAAATAGGTATTCCGCAACAGACGCTTTATCGTTACGTCCACTGTCAACGGGAAATAGGGCTGGAAAACCTTTGCCTGATAGCGGATTATTTCGATGAAGATCTGGATTATTTGGTCGGCAGGAAATAGCACGCACGGGCAGGGCATTCTTTATTTCTCGATTATCGTTTTTTTTACAATAAAAAACCCACTTTGCAAAAACAAAATGGGTTAATTGAACTAATCAAACACAATGCTTTATTAAATATTTTTTCTACCGAAATGGTTTTTTGCGCCAACGAACTCAACTGTTATTAATCCGTTACCTGCAACGTGCGATAAGCCATTTTAACGCCGACCGTTTTCAAACTATTCGCTTCCTATTATAGCTTTTTTGAACGATTTCGCATCAAACCCATTCTGCTTAGCTTCCGCCCACCACCTTTTATATAACAGTGATAAGGCATTTTGCATCTCTTCCAATGTTTGTACCATTCTCCCAACTCCATCTACCAATATAAATAATTATAGCACAATTATTGCACAACCGCAAAAAATTTGATTACTGCTTTTGGTTTGTATATGTTTTAACATAACAAAATTGTGATTTTACTATATGTTTTCGTTTACTTGAAAACGCAAAAAAACCGTGATGAGCTGAATCGGTAAAAAGACAGAAGCAAATTTGCCGACTTTATTAATTTACGGCTTAATTGCTCCATTTTTAAGCGTTTCCGTTGCAAATTGCGGCATAAACCTCTTCGGGAATCATCGGGATTGACAGCTTTTCCATTAACTCTTCCGAAACTTTGCCGCGATTGGCGTATTCTCGTCCCGCTTGACGAACAAGCTCTAAAAACGGTACTGTAACGGTTGCCGCCTCCGGAGCATTGAACATAGGTGCTTCCGGCACCGTGAGCATAAATACCCCGTTAGGAAAGCGAAGCTTAAATTGCATTTTCAGCGCGTCAAAATTATGCTTTGCATTTGGGAATCCGCAACCGCTGATAACCGCATAGCGTAAGTGCGAAAAATCCGCCTGTGCAATATGCTCGTAATAATCTCCCTCTTTCCGCATAGCTAAAGAGCCAAGTGGTAAGGTTCTGTCCAGCAAGGCTTTGAGCGGTGCAGGAACTCCAAATCCGTAAAGCGGAAAACTGAAAAGTAACATATCACTCGACAGCATTTGCGAAAGTATATCAGCCATATCGTCATTGTGGACGCATTTGCCGCCGTTTTTCATACAGCTAAGGTCGCCCAGACAATACTCGATATGCTTTGAATTAACATTAAGATAGGTAATTTCGTTTTTCAGCACGTCGTTCATTCCGTCCAAAAATGCGGAAGTAATATGCAGAGTGTCGCTTTTCTCGCCCTTTGGCGAGCCGTTAAGAACAAGTACTTTCATTTATCTCCTTTGTGCCGCGTGTTGACATCACGGTCGAAATAATATATTATATATGATGTTTTAAGTTGCACCCCTTCTATTGAAAGAAGACGGCAAGTGCTTAAAGCCAATCCTCAACGTACATTGTTGAGGATTTTTTATTGCCACATTGCATATAAGTACAATGTGCTGTTATCCTCATTCGGCGCTATCGTCGTTAATTCGGCAACTTGTGTGCCTTCCTCTTTTTCTGAAAATCCCTTGTTCTGTAAAACCTATAATTTTATAACCATCGCCACTATTATAAGCATTACAGATATAGTTTTTTCCCATCTTCGCCATTTCTTTAACAAATAAAGTACCAATCAAGCCACCGCGGCAAACAGTTAATATACCTGACAAAAGAATGATAATAACAATAAACAAAAGGAAAAGATTTATCTTTTTTATGTTTCATTCTTCGTATGTCATCAATTACTTACTCTATGCCAATTACTTAAGCTTTTTTCGCTAAGCTGACCAAGACTTCGACGTGCTTGCTAAAGGGAAACATATCGTAGGGGACGACGGAAGTTATTGAGTAGCCGCCGTCGGTTAGGGCTGTAAGGTCGGTAGCCAGTGTGTTGGGGTTACAGGAAAGATATATAATTCCGGCAGGGGAGTTGCGCAGAATCGCGCCGCAGACCGTTTCCCCCAAACCTCTGCGCGGAGGATCCACAAAAACTACGGATTTTTCAGGCAAAGTCAGTTTTGGAAGTAACTCGTTAACGTCACCGTTAAGGAACTCTATATTAGTTATACCGTTATCGGCCGCCAGCTTTTCAGCGTCTTTCACCGCGGCGGAGGATAACTCGATGGAAATTACCTGTTTAGCGGATTTTGCGAACAAAACGTCCGTTATGCCTATGCCGCTGAACGCATCAACAACCGTTTCCGCACCCATATCCGCAATGTGGGCGGCGACGTTCTTATAAATCCGTTCCGCCATATTGGTATTGGTTTGGAAAAAAGCCTCGGGACTAAGCTCGAAGCTTATGCCGCAAATTCTGCCGCTGACCGTGGTCTTGCCTGCGACGTGGACGAAACGCCCTGCGAACACCTCGTTAGACTTAACCGCGTTGACGTTGAGCCACAAGGCAACCGCGCTGAAACGTGCGCATAAATCCGAATATAATCTATCCAGTCCGCTGACCTCTTCCCGAGTCACAACGAGGGTAAGCGAAAGCCCCCTGCCGAAACAGCGAGCCACCGCAAAGCGTAAAACGCCCTTGCCGTTACGGGGATCGTAAACCTTGTTTTGACTGCCTGCCGCCCAAGAAACGAGAATCTTATACAGTACCTCGTACCATTCGCCGTGGCGTAAGCACTTCGGCGTATCGATGGCGCGGTGAGTCTCTTCATTGAAAAACCCCAGTGTTATCCGCTCTTTATTAAGTCCAAAGACAAGATGAACCTTGTTGCGCATATTGCCTGCGTCACCCACGCAGGGCTGAACTTCCGCGCCTAATTTCAACAGCTTACGCTTAACCGTGGCGGTTTTTGCCGCCAACTGCGCAGTGTAGCTCAAGTGCATAAGGGAGCAGTTACCGCAAAGCGAATAATAGCGGCAGGTGGGAGCAACTCTGTCCTTAGAGGGTTCCAAAATCTTGTTTAGCTTGCAAATCGTGGCGGTTGTAAAACTTTCAACCTCTTGAGCAACTACCGTTTCGCCGGGTAATGCGCCCTTGACGTGCCAGGTCTTATCCCTGACGCGGCAAACGCCGTCGTAATCGTCGTTGAACTTGGTAATGTTAAGCGTTAATTGTTTAGAATTATCCGTGGTTTTTTCAGTTTGCATAAAAATCCTTCCGCCTTATATAGTAAGACGTGGGCTTATCTTGCCCCTTACGTTGTAAAAAATCAATTATCCTGTAATAACCGCTATTTTGTGGGTACAACCGCAAAAAATGTCAAATCCTCTTCACCGTCGTTGACTATGCTGTGACCTTTTCCTTCGGGGCAGTAGTGACACACCCCGTGAGCAAGAACGGAGCGTCCGTTCTCATCTATTGCCGTACCTCGCCCTTGAAGCACGTACAGAATTTCCGAGCTGCCCTCGTGAACGTGGTAGCCGATAGAGGAGCCTGCCGCCAAGGTTATCCGCATAATCCGATTGTTCTCGTCCTCGAATTTGTAAATAAGCGCGGCACCCTCGCCTCCCTTAAAACGCTCTGCCACCGCAGGCGTGAGTTCGTCAAAGTCGATAATCAAGGCGAGCCTCCTTAAGCGGTTTGAACAGCGTACTCGGCGGCTATTGCCTCCTCGGTCGCACGCATAGCGATTAGCGTTGTATCCAACAGCTTATCCAAATCCCAGCCTAACATAACCGCGCCCTTTTCGATTATCTCTCGGGAACAGCCTGCTGCGAAATGCTTGTCCTTAAACTTCTTTTTCAAGCTTTTAAGCTCCATATCCGACACGCTTTTAGAAGGGCGCATAAGAGCCGCCGCCCAGATAAGACCTGTCAGCTCGTCCACCGCAAAAAGCACCTTTTCCATAAAAAGCGTGGGCTCTACGTCACAGCACTCGCCGTAGCCGTGAGAGCAAACCGCGTGTATAAGAGCTTCCGACGCGCCTGCCTCGGCAAGCAGTTCGGGAGCTTTTTTGCAATGCTCGGAGGGATACTCCTCAAAATCCACGTCGTGGAGCAAGCCTACCGTCGCCCAAAAATCCGCTTCCTCTCCGTAGCCCTGCGCTTGGGCGAACCACCGCATAACCGCCTCTACCGTAAGAGCGTGCTGTATATGAAAATTGTCCTTATTATACCGTTTCAGCAAAGTCAAAGCCTGCTGTCTGTCAAGCAAAGCGTCCATAGTTACCTCCAAGAGAAAAACTGGAATCATTATATCACGTTTATTTTACGCTGTAAACCTTGAGCGGACATTTGCAAGGTTGACATTAACAACTTTCTTATTTATAATTGATTATTATACGGCACTAACGCGCGTTAAAACGGCAGGTGGGCTTACAACGCAGGAGGACTATGATACGTTACAACAATTTCAGCACTTTTCTCAAGGACAAATTCGGAGATAAGGTAGGCAAAATCTGCATTGACGGCGGTTTTACCTGTCCTAACCGCGACGGTAAATGCGGCTACGGCGGCTGTGTTTTTTGCGGAGAAAGGGGCGCAGGCGAGCATATCGACCAAGGCTTGAGCATCACGGCTCAGGTGGAGGAGTATTTAGCGGCGCATCGCGGCTCGCCCGTGCAAAAATATATAGCGTATTTCCAGAACTTCACCAATACCTATGCTGACGTTGACACGCTGAAAAAGCGTTACGACGCCGCACTTATCGACGACCGTATAGTGGCGTTAAGCGTAGGCACGCGCCCCGATTGCATTACCGAGGAGATTGCCGCACTGCTTGCCGAATACGCGAAAAAACTGTACGTTTGGGTGGAGCTTGGCTTGCAGACTTCTAACGACGATACCCTTCGCTATATCAACCGTTTGCACACCTCGGAGCAGTACGCGCAGGCTGTGGCGATTCTCAACAAATACGGCTTAGACGTGGTGACTCACCTGATGATAGGCTTGCCGGGCGAAACCTTTGAGGACGTGCAAAACACCGTCAGCTTTATCAACCGTTTCGATATTACAGGTATCAAAATCCACTGCCTTTACGTTATGGAGGGTACGGTGCTTGCCGACTGGTACAGAGAGGGTAAGTTCACCAGTATCACAATGGAAGAGTACATAAAGCAGGCGGTTTACGTTTTGACTCACGTGAAGCCAAGCCTGATAATCCACCGTTTGACGGGCGACTGTCCCAAGGGACTGTTGGTCGCTCCCCAGTGGAATCTGCAAAAGAACGCGATTTTAGACGGTATCAATAAGATGCTTGAAAAGGATAATCTGTATCAGGGAGCGTATTATGATAAGAGCATTTAAGGAGCTGACGGAGCGCAAGGTAAGAGTTTTTGTATCCTCAACCTTTTCGGATATGCACGAGGAGCGCGATCTGATAGTCAACACGATTTTCCCCAAGCTAAGGCGCGAATATGCTTCCCGTCTTATCGACATAGTGGAAATCGACCTTAGATGGGGTATTCCGCAAAAAATGGTGGATAACGGACTCGCGCTGGAAATTTGTATCGGCGAGGTACTGCGCTGTAAACCGTTTTTCCTCGGAATACTGGGCGGACGGTACGGTTACGTAACGAACGAAGCCCAATACGCCAAGCTTCCTGCATCCTACAAAAAGGCGATAGGCAAGCTGACTTCTTCCTGCGTCAGTATTACGGAGATGGAAATGCGTGCAGGCGTGCTTTCTCAAACCGTGCCTGTGAGAGCGTCCTTCCAGTTAAGGGGCGCAAACGGCGGCGACAAGGAAGACAAGCATCTTACCGACCTGCGCGAGTGCATCAAAAAGGACGCGCGCTGTCACGCCGAGAATTACGATAACCTAGAGGATTTTGAGCGCAACACCTACGAGGCTCTGAAAAAGCATATAGACAACCTTTTCCCTAACGTACCCGTGATACCTTACGGTGACGCGGCGTATTACACGCACCTTAATTTGCTGAAACGGTACTGCTCCAGATACGCGCCCTCTTTGACCTTCGTTCAAAAGGTAACGCGGCAGTTAGAGGACGGCAACGACGTGTTTATATACGGCGGCAAGGGTACGGGAAAATCCGCTTTTATGTCCTACCTTATCAAGCAGATGGGCGAGGACAAAAACCGCAACGTGTTCTTTCATTACGTTTCGGCAGGGGGCGACAGCAGAGCGGTGGACGCTCTTTTCCGCCGAATATATCTTAACCTAACCGAAACCTTCGGTATAACTCCCGTTCCTGCCGACAATATCCAAACGGCGGTTAAGGAACTGATTTCGGGATTGAAAACCGAAGAACCGATATATCTGTTTATAGACGCGTCGGAGCAGCTTATATCCAAGGTAAGCCCTGCGGTGCTTTTCGGGGAGCTGTCGAAGCTCAATCCCAAGCTGACCGTGGTGCTGAGCGGCGTTACCAAGCCACAAGGCTTATGCGGCGCGGCATACGAGATGCCCTTGCTGACCAAGCCGCAAATCCGCAGAGTATCGCGGGAATTGCTGTCCTTCTACGGCAAGAACCTCACCGCCGCCGAGCTGGAGCTTATAGCGGATAACGCGTCCTGTGCCAATCCGCTGTTTTTGACGGCTCTCTTGGACGAGCTTAGGGTTCACGGTCAGTACGAGTCTTTTGCGGACTATTTCAAGTGTTTGACGGGTTACAGCACCTTCGGGGAGCTGTTTTCCAACGCCTACGACCGCCTGTGCGCGTACTTCAAGGAAAGAGGACTTCGCTCCTCTGATATAGCCAAGGCTTTCGGCTTGCTCCTGTACTCCTACCGCGGTGTAAGCGAAAACGAGATGATGAGTATCGCCAAAATCCCGCCCTTGGCTTGGGTTTCTCTTTATTCCACTTTGGAAAACTACGTTTACGAGCAGAACGGCATATTGTTCATAGGACACGACCTAATTCGCGCGGAAATGCAAAAACTACTTGATATATCCTCCCAAAAGGACGGCAAGGATTACGTTGCCATTTCCCAACGGGCGATAATACGCTATTTCCGTCGTGAGGAGGCTTCCGCAAGCCGCCGTGCCGAGGAGCTTAGCTTTGCCTACGACCGTGACAAACGCTACGGCGCGTTGACGTCCGTAGTTGCCCGCGCCGCGAATTTCGCCTGCTTGGTTGACGGAGCGCGGACGGCGTTGGTGGGATATTTTAATCATTTGCAGAAAAAACAGGGCGAATTGCAAACCGCTCTGCTTGCGGAATTGAAGGAGTATTCCACACGAGGTTTAAGCACCGCGCTAAGCGGAGTTTTGTGCCAGTCGGGCTGTTTCACCGCCTGCGAAAGCGCAGTCAACGGTTTTTTAGCCGATAAGGACTGCTCGGACGCGGACAGGGTTGCCTTGACGGCGGATTTGGCAAGGTGCCGCTATAAGCTGGCAACCAACCGCTACGCCTTGGCGGAAAAAACCTACGACGAGCTGATTGCGCTCCAGCAAAGGCTTTTCCCCGAGGATACCTACGGACTGATGCGCCATACCTTTATGTCCGCTATCGTACAGAACTCTATGGGGCATATAGACAGAGCCATCTCCTTGTACGAGCAGGTGGTGGACTATTATCGGAAGGAAGGAATCGAGGATTACAATTCCTCTTGGGCAATGGGCAATTTGGCTAACTGCTACTACACGATAGGGTGCCAGTCAAAAGGCGACGCGCTGTTTTCGGACGCGATACGGATAAGGCTAACCCTTTTCGGAGAGATTTCCTCGGAAATCGCTTGGACGTATTGCTATTACTGGCCCAATCTCTACGCCTACGGACGTTACGACGAGGCGTTTGAAACCGCAAAAACCGCTTGCGAAATACACCGCAGACTTTTCGGCGACGGCGGCGTTGAGCTGGCTTGGAGCTTGCAGAATTACGCTAATATGCTGATGGTGCGCGGAGATTACGCCACGGCGGAAAGTTATTTCAAGCGGTCCATAGAACTGAACAACAGCCCCGTAGCGGCGGCGAAACGTCCGCATATTTACAGCTTGACCTCGTACAATAATTTGGGCTGTCTGTACAGCTTGCAGGGTAAAAGTGCGGTGGAGCAGTTAAGGCAGACCTTGGCGTACAAGCGGAGTAAGCAGGGCAGAAATCACGTATATACGGCTAACTGCGCTCTCAATCTCGCTAATTGCACCGAGGATTTTAAGGAGGCTCTTGCCTGTTACGATTTTGCCGTCAAGACCTACCGCGACAGTATCGGCGGCATATCCTCCGACTTGCAGTTCGCACTGGTTTCCAAGGCTCGCAAATGCATAGCGGCGAAAAGGTTTCAGCTTGCAAAAGCACCGCTTGCGGAGGCTCTTTCCATCGCCGAAAGCGGCAAACTTGACAAAAGCGTAGTGGATTATCTGCTCTACAAAACTCTGCGCGAGTTGAACAACGAGGGGTATGCCAAGGAGCTTAAGGAGTTAGCGGTTTTCGCCAAGGACAGGCTTTATCTAACCCATAACAACGAATCGGAAATGATAATAATCATCTGACCGCAAGCCCGAATACGGATGCGGCAGAGCATCGCTTTGGCGTAAAATACGGCAAAATACTCATAGCAAAATACTTAAAGGATAGGAGAACAAGATTATGATAACAGGTAAAACGATTGTGCTGACAGGCGCGAACAGCGGCATAGGTTTCGAGGTGCTTAACCTATTGGTTAAGGGCGACAACAAAATCCTTGCGGTGGACAAGAACGTCGATAAGCTTTCGGACTTCGGTGAAAAGGTCATTCCGTTCTGTCAAAACGTAGGCACCGCGGAGGGCGTTGAGGCGGTGTTTGCCGAGGCGGAAAAACAGCTTGGCAAGATAGATATTTTCTATGCCAACGCAGGCTTTCCCTACTACGAGGCGTTCGATTATCTGGATTGGGAGCGTGTGGACGTGATGTTCCAAACCAACACTTTATCCCCTATGTACTCTTATCAGCGGTACGTCAAGCACTTAAACGGCAGGAACGGACATTTTGCGGTGACGGTATCCGCCATAGGCAAAATGGCTGTAACGGGTTACGCCGTTTATTCTGCGACAAAATTCGCTCTCAACGGCTTTTTGGAAGCATTGCGAATGGAAATGCCCGATAATCTCAAGCTGACGGCTTTGTATCCGATAGCGACCGATACGGCTTTTTTCAAGGTCGCCAACGAAAAGCCTTTCCGCAAGCCTTTCCCCGTGCAAAACCCCAAGCGCGTTGCCGTTTGTATGGTTAAGGGATTGGAAAAAGGCAGGAAAAGCGTTAATCCCAGCAAGCTGTTTTCTTTTAGCTTTCAGCTTATGAAATTCTGTCCTTTGGTTAGGACGCTTTATTTGAAGAACGAAACGAGAAAGTTTCGGCAGTTTAAGGAGAATCTCTAGCCACAAGCAACATGCAGGCAAGGGGTACGATTTACAGCCCGAAACGGTAATATGCCTTAAGGCATAGCGGAAAAATTATGCAGATTACGATTATCAACGGCGCAGTGGAATATGACGGCACTCCGGTTTTGACCGAAGTGAATTTTGACGTTAGGGAAAAGGAAAAAATCGCCCTCGTCGGACGTAACGGCTGCGGCAAAACCACCTTACTTAAGGTGCTGACCGGCGCGGTGGAGCTGATTCCCGGCGCAGGCGAGGACAAATTCGGATATTTCAAAAGCGGCAATCCCGTGGTGGGGTACTTGGAGCAAACGGCTACGGAGTACGACGGCAAAACTATGCTTGCCGAGATACTGGACGCATACGGCGATATTATCGCGTTGGAAAAGGCGATGGACGAGGCGTTGCAGGCGGTACAGGCGGACGGCTCTTTCCAAAACGCAAAAAAATATTCCGCATTACACGACGAGTTCGACCGATTAGGGGGTTATTATTACAAAAAAGAGTACCTGACGGCGATAAAAAAATTCGGTTTTACCAACGAGGACGCGGCAAAGCCTCTCAACGAGTTTTCGGGAGGACAGCGCACGAAAATCGCACTGCTGAAACTCTTGCTTTCCAAGCCCGACGTACTGCTTTTGGACGAGCCGACCAACCATTTGGATTTACAGGCGATCGAGTGGCTGGAGCATTACTTGGCAGAGTACAAAAAGTCCTGCGTTATCGTATCCCACGACCGAATGTTTTTGGACAGAATAGTCAACGTAGTGTACGAAATCGAGTATGGCGAAACGGCAAGATACGCAGGCAACTATACCGCTTTTACTCAACGGAAAAAGGAAGCCTACGAAAAGGCGGTTAAGGACGCGGTAATGCGCAAAAAGGAGATTGACCGTCTGCAAAAGGTAGTCGACCGCTTTCGTTATAAGGCTAACAAGGCGGCAATGGCGCAGGCGAAAATGGCGCAAATCAAGCGTATCGGCGAGGTGGGTATGCCCTCCTCCTACGATATGCGCACTTTCAAAACCGCTTTTCAGCCCACCGAGGAAACGGTTAGGGAAACCTTGGTTGCGGAAAAGCTTGTTTTCGGCTACGGCAAACCCTTGGGCGAGCTGACTATGATACTTGAAAGAGGGTGTAAGCTCGGCGTAATCGGCAGTAACGGCTGCGGTAAATCCACCCTTATCCGCACCCTGATGGGCAGGCAAAGACCTCTGTCGGGCTACGTGTTTTTCGGTCTTCACGCCAACGTGGGATATTTTGACCAGACCTTGACTCAATCCACTGCGGCGCACAGCGTTTTAGAGGATTATCTTTCGGTTTTTCCTCAGCTTACGGGAACGGAAGCGAGAACGGATTTAGGAGCGTTTTTATTTAGCGGCGACGACGTTTTCAAAAGCGTCAAGGATTTATCGGGCGGAGAGAAGGTACGGCTTGCGCTGTGCAAAATCTTCAAACGCCGTCCTAACGTACTGGTGTTAGACGAGCCCACCAACCACTTGGATATAGTGGGGAAGGAAACTCTTGAAAATATGCTGTCTGCGTACAGCGGTACGGTAATAGTGGTTTCTCACGACAGATATTTTATCAACAGGATTTGCGACAGGCTTTTGGTGTTCGGCGGTAATGGAGTGCAATATTATCCCTGCGGCTACGACGAATACGAAAAAACGGCGGTTGCCGATACCGAGGAGGAGAACACCGTCCGCGCGGCGGAAACCGTAAAAAAGGAAAAGCCCGTATCCGAAAGCAAGGAGCGGACGAAAAAACTGCACCGCATAGCCGTACTGGAGGAAAAAATCGCTGTTATAGACGGCAAAATAGCGGAGCTTAACCGCGGCTTGAGCGAGAACCCCGAGATTTTTTCGGATTACAAAAAAATCGCGGAAACGGATACCGAGCTTAAACAACTCCACAAGGAGCAGGAGCCGTTGATAGAGGAGTGGACGAGGCTGTCGGAGGAGGTCGCGGAATGACCTATTACGTCTATATGCTAAGATGCAAGGACGGCAGTCTTTACAGCGGCATTACCACCAATCCCGAAAGACGGCTGAAACAGCACGTTACGGGGGTTGCCTCCAAGTACACCAAAACTCACGGCGCGGTGTGTTTTGCTCGGGTATGGGCGACGGAAACGGGGCGCGGCGGCGCGTCAAAACTGGAATACGCTCTCAAACAGCTTTCCAAGCAGGAAAAAGAGTTTTTGGCAGGGGGCGGAACGCTCGCCTCGGTGCTACCCGAATCGGCGGCGGATTTTTCCGATTATCCCTGTAATTGAGGTAATATTAACTTAAAAACAGGAGTTAAGCACTTCCTTTTTTTGTTTCGGTTTGCGTAACGAGGTGGGGGTATTGCGCGGAAACGCGTTTTACAAACGCTGTGAAGTAAACCTATGTAGGCGTATCGAAAATACCGCGCGTGAATATTGCCCGAAGCTTGTGGGAAAGGCTTTCGTTCGTTCGTGAGTTCAGACCGAAATTCGCTGGCTGATTTTGGGATTTCCCTTGGGAAATTAACGGAAAACATTGTAAAACACTACGGAATATGTTATCATTAACAAAATGTTTTATCCCAATCGGTAATGGAGTTACTTATGAAAATCAAAATCAAGAAACCTAATTACGTTATTCTTCTATCCGTTCTGATTATTATTATCGCAATTGTAACGGCTGTGGTATTAAAAGACAAATCCATCGACATTTCGCAAATTCTTACGATAGCCACGGCTTTGGTGGGCGTAGTATCCCTAAGCTATGAGATGAGCCGCACCAAAAACATAGCCGAAGCGGAATTTTTGGTAGGACTTAACACCAATTTCGTTAACAATCCCGATTACCGCGATACCTACGATTTACTGGAGAATTACGATTTCGAGAATTTACCCGACATTGACTTACCCAATTCCAAAATATCCAATTACTTAACCTTTTTTGAGACCTTTCAACTGCTGATAGAGCGAGGCGTTTTGAAAATCGAAATGGTTGACGACCTTTTCGGATACAGATTTTTCCTAGCGGTTCACAATCCGTATATCCAAAGGGTTAAGCTGGTTAAGTCGCCCCGTAATTTTAAGAACATATATAAGCTTGAAAAGAAGTGGACAGAGTACCGCACGCAGATAGGAAAGGTGTGTTTCCACGAGGAATACGCGCTGGAAAAGCAGGTTGACGAAACGACCTACAAGGAGATAATCGACAATGGAAAAAAACGCTGACAATCAGGATTTGGTCTTTCGCGCACTGGACCTGTCCTATATCGACGCTATATTAGAGATACAGGAAGAGGCTTTTGCGCTGATTGATAACCCTGAGATATTAAGACGTAACACGCGTGAAACGCTTTTGCCGTGTTTTGACGCTCCCTCCGTAGTATTAGGCGCGTTTTATCAGGGCGTGCTGGCGGCTTTCGGCATATTGCTTTACGCAGGCGAAAGCAAGGAAAATCTGGCATACGATCTGGGAATGGGCGTTTTTGACGGTGCTAACGTAAAATTAATTATCGTTCGTCCGATATTCAGAGGTAACGGCTTACAGCTTCGGCTTTTGAAGGAGCTGGAAATCCGTGCGAAGGAGTGCGGAAGCAAATTCCTTCTTGCCACGGTTTCTCCGATTAACAGCTACAGTATGATTAACTTTCAGAAAAGCGGTTACAAGGTAGTCTCCGAAAAGGTGAAATACGGCGGAGTCAAACGCGCCATACTTTTGAAAAATATTAAGTAAGGTAATATCGTCTTTTTATTAGGTAAGGTAATACGCTTTTTTATAAAGTAAAGCAATCCCAGTCTTTTTATTAAGAAAAACAATACGTTTCTTATTATTAGGTAAAACAATACGTTTTTTACAACGTGTGGATTTAACACCGTCTTGAAAAAACAACGAATCGTTACAGTATTAATCTTGAACCGAAAGCAATCGCCGACATTAGTCCGCGGTTGTTTTTGAGCGCGTTTTTTAATCCGTTTTTTGAACGGATTTTTATGCTGAACCTAAAACGGAAAAGGTATTATAAACACGCAAAACAGGAAACGGAAAAGAGAGTTTTAAGATTTCCGATTTATATGTAAAAATCCGTCTCGGTTTATGTTAGAATAACTATGGTTTGCAGGAGGCACGTATGAAATCCTTGAAAAATTTGTACCGTATAGGCAGAGGTCCGTCCAGTTCCCACACTATGGGACCGCAGTTTGCGGCGGAGAAGTTTTTGGCGGAGAATCCGTCAGCCGACAGTTATGCAGTGACGCTGTACGGTTCCTTGGCGAAGACAGGCAAAGGACACGGCACGGACACAATTTTAAGATCCGTATTGGGCGAAAATACGAATATAATCTTCAACACGGAGCAAAACGACCTTCCTCATTCCAACACAATGGATTTTTCCGCGACCTATTCCGACGGCAGAACCGCCGCAATGCGCGTATATTCCGTAGGCGGCGGCGCGATAGAGATAGAGGGGCGCCCCAGAGAAAGCGAGCCTGAAATCTACGGCTTTAACAGCTTTGCGGAGATTAAGGAATACTGCTTGGATAACGAAATCCGTATTTCCGACTACGTTTTCGATACCGAGTCGGGAATTAAGAGCTACCTTAGCGGCGTTTGGACTGCAATGAAAACGTCTATCAGAGAGGGGTTAAAAGCCAAGGGCATTCTGCCCGGCGGACTGGACGTGGAGCGCAAGGCAAAGTTTTTGTATAACCAGCACCATATCGGCGAAACTCCCGAGACGATGGAGAACCGCTTGGTCTGCGCATACGCTTTCGCTGTCAGCGAGCAGAATGCATACGGCGGCACTATAGTCACCGCGCCTACCTGCGGCTCCTGCGGCGTTCTTCCCTCTGTGCTGTACTATATGCAAAAAAAGCACGGCTTGTCCGACGAGAGCGTACTCCGCGCCTTGGCGGCGGCAGGTATAATCGGTAATTTGATTAAGACCAACGCGTCAATAAGCGGCGCGGAATGCGGCTGTCAAGCGGAAATCGGATCTGCTTGCGCTATGGCGGCGGCAGGTTTAGGCGAGCTGTTCGAGCTGGACGTTGATCAAATCGAGTACGCGGCGGAAATCGCAATAGAGCATCACTTGGGCTTGACCTGCGATCCTGTTTGCGGCTTGGTGCAGATACCTTGTATCGAGCGTAACGCAGTGGCGGCGATGAGAGCGATTAACGCGGTATCTCTGGCTGACTTTTTGACCTACACTCGTAAAATCTCCTTGGATACGATTATCCGCACGATGTACGAAACAGGCAAGGACCTTAACCGCGCCTACAGGGAAACCTCGGACGGCGGTTTGGCGAAGCTGTACAAGCGCAACGACGATAATTGATACTTCAATGCTCTGAATCTAATTGAGGAAATCTAAACTTGATTTAAGAAAAGCGGACTCTAACTGGAAAAAGCGGAAAAACCAAACAAAGATTTTTATAAAAAAGGATAATAAAAAGGCGGTTACTATTACAAGTATCCGCCTTTTTTGTCAGTTGTAAATCAGTTGCAGGTCAATCTGAATGTCGGTCAGTTAATCAAGTCGTTAATCCTTTAGCTTGTCGAAGATTACCGTCTTTAGCTTTAGGGATATGCGCTTAACCGTATAGCCGTACGCGGTCAGCTCCTTTTTATAGTTCAAAAAAGAGTGATCCAACTCGGTTCCCGATAGCCTTGCTATATCCTCAAAGGATAATACAACGGTAGGGGAGCCGTTTTGTTGAAGGTATTGCCATAAGGCGTCGTATTTACTCATAATCAACCCTATTTCCGCATTAAGCAAAGCACGCGCAAATTCGCACATCAAAACTTAATCCGCGCTTGCCGCAAGAGGTAATAATCAGTCGTTCTTGGCGTCGAATGTTTCCAGTACCTTAACGGTAACTGCATAGCAGTCAGCCAAGCCTTGGGCGTTCATATTGTCCGCCGCGTCACGTCTGGTGTGGTAATAATTTTCAAGATTGTGATTGAGTCCCGTAATACCTGCCGAACGGAAACCGCCCTGTGCAAAGCCTGCGCTGTCGGTTGCTCCGCCAAGAGGGGGAACCATACCCTTGGAGCAATGAATACCCAGCTCCTGAGCGCACTGATAGAAGAGGTCGGAAGCTTCCTTATCTGCCGCCACGGTGCCGTTAAGGTCGCGGTAGTTGACCATCAAAAACTTGGGATCGTGAATGGTATCGTAGGAAAAAATCAAGGTTTCCACGTCCTTATACTCGTCCTTATGCTGTTCGCACCAAGCCTTGGTGCCTCTGAGTCCTGCTTCCTCGGAGCCTGTTAATATAACGCCTACCTCGGTATGCTTGAGGTCGATTTTGTTATCGTAAAGAGCCTTGAGAAGAGCGATACCCATATAACAGCCGCTGAGGTTGTCGTTAGCGCCGTCCACCACGCGTTTGGGATTCCACATAAAGAACATTCCGAACCAGGGAATAACAAAAATCATTCCGCCGATAGCGCACCAGAACAAAGGACCGTCCGCAAATACGCCTGCGATATTGCCGTTTGCCGCGGCAACGATGGACAAAACAAGGTAATACACCGCGCCTACCGCGCTGACTATGGCGTGACCTTCAAAGCCTACGCCGCCGAACTTGTAGTTCATAGGCCACTCGTAAGCCGCGTCGGGGTGTCCGTTGAAGAAAATGCGGCGTTTCACTTCGCCCGAGCATTTTTTGACGGCTGTGACGTTATGAGAAGTCTTTTCGGGGAAAAGCTTGTCAACGAACTTGAAGTAAAGTCCAAACTGCAATATGGCGATTAACCAGCCGAAAGCTATTAATACCGCCGAGATTATCGGAACGAAGAAATAGCAGATTAGCGCGGCGAACATAAGTGAAAAGGTAATGTAAATCCACCCGTAGAACGAGCCGGGGTTGAGCTTGAAGGGTTCCACGTCCGCTTTTTCGCAGCCGCATTGGTTCTTCAGAACACCTGCCATATACTCGCAAGCGTCCTTTTCGCCCTTGCTACCCGGATCGCGCTTTTCAAAATCACTGCAAATATGAGTGATTTCGTCGATCATATATCGTGCGCTCTTGTCTTTTTCGGCAATTAATTTGTTAAAATCCGCCATAATTCACTCTCCTTTATTTTATAACTCAATTATATAACCGCTATGGGCGTTTGTCAATGTGCAAATCCGCCAAACCACGCCCGAAAAACTGTTTTTTTTATTGCGTAAACAACGCCGAAAGCCAACTGCCGATTGCTTTTTATTCTCTCGGGTTGTATTATAATAACAGCGGAGAAGAAACGCGTTCGGCTTATAGTAGCTTAAGCCCTGCGGAAAAGAGCCGATAATTATGCGGTTGTGCGCCTCTCGGACAAAGCTCTGCGCCGTCTTTTGGCGCAAGGGTGAGATAATGCCGCTATCATAAGGAGTTGCTATGGATTACGTCAGAAAACAAAAAACCAACGTACCGATAATTGCGTTCTGTTACGATTTTGACCGCACCCTTTCCCCTTGGGATATGCAGGCGCAGGGTTACATACAGGACGTGGGATACGACGTGGACGTTTTTTGGCGGAAAACGGCTGAGCTGGTTCATAACAACGGTATGGACGATAATCTGGCTTATATGTACCTTATGGTTAAGGAAGCCGTCGGACATTTCCCGTTGACAAAGGATTCGCTGGCAGGCTACGGCGAAAAGGTGAGTTTTTATCCCGGAGTTAAGGACTGGTTCAAACGAATTAACGCTTACTGCGCCGACAAGGGCTTTAAGGCGGAGCATTATATAATTTCTTCCGGTATCAAGGAAATGATTGAGGGCACGGCAATAGCAGACGAATTTGAAGCTATATACGCGTGCGCGTTTTATTTTGATAAGTGCGTGGCGGTGTGGCCGGCGCAATCCGTCAATTACACCAACAAAACTCAATTCCTTTTCCGCATATCCAAGGGCTGTACGGACGTTACGGACCCCTCTGTCAACGATTATATGCCCTTTGCGGATTATTACGTTCCCTTTAACCGAATGGTTTACGTTGGGGACAGTATGACCGATATTCCCTGTATGAAACTTTTAACCTCCTACGAGGGCTACGCCATAGGCGTTTACGATCCCGAAACGGCGAATACCGCCAAGGTGCAAAAGCTTTTGACCGACGGGCGGATACGTTACGGCGCGGCGGCGGATTACAGAGAGGGAAAGGAACTGGACGTTACCGTGAAAGGGATAATCGACGATATCGCCGCCAAAAACACCGTTAGATAACGGCTACGGAGTATTATTGTAAGGTCTTTTAAGTTTCCCCCTGTTTTTTACGTATTTCCACACTATTTTTACTTGTTTATGCGGTTATTATGCGCTTTTAGGTGCGCTTTCTTTGCGTTTGCAGTTGCGTTTTTTGAGCGGTCGGACTGATAAAATGGGACTATAAAACAGAACAGGAGGTTCACTTATGATTAAAGCGATCAAAATTACATTTGCGGTTATAGGAATTGTAGCGGTTTGCTTAACAGTGTTCGTTGTGGTCAGTTTAGCACTTTAATAGGTTATACGAGCGGATACAGTCTGCTTATATCCTGCAAGTCAACAGTCGGTTTTCCCCCAAGCCGCGGCTTGCAGTTAGGGTTGTCGCATCTCACTCCTTTAGGATAGCGCAACCCTTTTTCTTTGTGAAGCGGCGCAAGCCGATAGGAAAGGCGGCAATAAGAACTGTGAGCGAGCAGAGAACGCCGCGGCAGGCGGCAAAAGAATTTCGACTCTCTTACGTTTCGCAGTAGTTGCTTTGTAATCGTTTGCGTTGATGCCGCTGTGCAAATGCAAAAAAGGCTCTTAGACGACCGAAGCCGTTGCGTATTGTCCGCGGCAAAAGCGCAGAAGTAGGCGCGGTAAAGGTCGGGTTTCAGCAAAAAAACGAGAAAAATGCGCAATTAATACGCTTTTAGGTGCGCTTTTTGAGCGCATACCGATGCGATATTTGTGCGCTTGAGATGATAAGATGTAAGTATAAAACAAATCGGTACAGCCGACCAAGGAGGTAGAACAATGGTAAGAGTTATAAGACTATCGTTTGCATTAGTAGGTTTCATAGCGTTGTCCTTAGCTACGTTCGTAGTCGCCTGTATATCCCTGTAAGGTCAATCAAGTTCTAACAGTATTCCATAGGAGGAATACTTCAGATAAAAAAAGCCGTTCGATAGCGCGACGTATCGCTGTTTGACGGCTTTTGCCTTTAGAGTTCGGCTTTTAACAGCCGAATTTTTTATTAAGTAAAGATTACTGTTTAAGATTGAGCGTTAAAAAGTCTATTCGTCCGCTTGAGGATTGCCTAAAGACTCTTCGGGAGCGGTCGTTGTCGCAGAGTCGGACAAGTCGGAGTCGGATACAGTGGAATCGGTGACGTTAGACTCATTAGCCTTAGTATCGATTACTTTGCCCTCGGTTTGCGTTGAATCGGGTAAAGTATCGGACAAGGCGGAATCGTGTAGAGCGGAAGCGGTTGGCGATGTGTCGGACAAGGCGGAATCCGTTGCATTGCCCTCGGCGGCGTTAGATTCATTCGTATTGGAATCCGTTGCGCTTGTTATAATCGTATCCTCTGCGAAGCCTAAAGCCGCGGCTTTTTGGGTAAGCTTTGACTTGCGGATTTTTACCGCTTTAACTATAAGGAAGACCGCGACAACCGCCACAGCGGCTATGTAATAGCCGGCACAGTCGATGCCTACATCCTCCCAACAGCCGTATCTTCCCTCCGTGAACTTTTGGCACAGCTCCGTAAGAGCGGCAACCGTAAATCCGAATACCGAGATTAAGGGGAGAGAAAAGCGGTATTTTTTCAACAGTAGCAAAAGAGTGACGGCGGTAGCGATACCCAGACACGCAAAGGCGGCAAAATGTCCCAAGCCCTTACGGATATAGAGATAAAATCTTTGCAGGTCGCTGATTAAGGATTGTCTTTCGACCTTGATTTTTTGGGTATAAACGTGGGGTGTTGAGTCGCCGTCGTCGAGAGTTATCGTGAGGGTTGCTTCACCCTCTGCCAAGGCGTTGACCACGCCGTCCGAGGTAACTTCGATAACCTTGTCGTTATCGGTAGCGTAGGTTAGAACGCGATAGGTCGCGCCGCAGTAATCCACCTCGGTTTGAACGCTGTCGCCGATAGTTAAATTGCCGATATTTCCGATAATCAGCTTGTCGAAATAATTGCTTATATGAATATCGAAATTTTCCGAATAACTGCCATAAGTATCCGAATATGCGCGAACCGTTACGGTAAGGTCACCGCAACCCTTTGCGATAAATTCCCCGTTGCCGACGCTTTTTGCAAGGCTATTGTCGTTTACGGTGAAGAAAAAGGACTGTTCGGTCGCTCTGACGCCGCCCTCTCCAAAGGCGGTAACTGAGAGCTTAAAGCGGTTGCCGACCGTGACGCTACTTTGAGTAAAGTCAACGTTTTCTCCGTTTAGCGAAATGGTTTCGCCGATAGTAAGATAGGCGGTGGGAACGAAGGGCGCGCCCTCTGTAACCGTAACCGTACAAGTGGTTTGAAGACCGCCTGCGCTATAGGTTAGGATGGCGGTGCCGACCTGAATTGCCTTAATAATGCCGTTATCGACGGTGGCAATCTCTGGTGACAAGGACTGAAAAACGCCGTTTGTGGGCAGTGCCGCACCGCTAGGCGCGGTGACTATTGAAGCGAAGGCAGTTTCTCCTACGCGGAGGGAAACAGCTTCGTCCTTGAAGGTCAAGCCCTCAAGGGGAACCTCGGCAACGGTGACTGAAAAGCTGTCGGTTAAACTGTTTATTCTGGAGGAGGTAACTGTAACGGTTGCGGTTCCTACGCCCTTAGCGGTGAGAAGACCGTCCTTGCTTACCGAAACGACTGCGTTGTCGGAGCTTGCGTAGGTGCGCCCCTTGTAGGACGCGTTAGCAGGTAAAAACTCCACTTGCAGTTTAAGCGTTGCTCCTGCAAAGAGGGTAATTGCCGTATCTTCGGGATTAGAAAAGGCAATGGCGTTAGGCTCTGTGAAAACCTGTTTTGTCGCGCTGTCGATACCTGCCTTGACTACGTTGCCGACGGCGGTACTTTGGGCGGCGGATTGCTTGGAGGGTACGCAACTTTCGGCGATAAGGAAAATCGTAAGCGCGGCAAGAACAACCGCACAGCCGATTTTGAAGATTAATAACAGTTTTTTATTTGCCAAAGAGCGCATAGCTTACCTCGTTTGCCGTGTAAATCCGCTTACGGGCGGCCGTTAGGATAACGTAACAGTCTGACCTCGCCGTGCCGAAAGAAAAGGGTTTGAGTTGAAAAGTTGTTGCGGATACGGCTGACCTTTTAGCAGATAATACCACTTTTTTCCAAAAAGGACAACCGATTCTATGCAACTCGCCGCCGTAAGGAATTGTTCTTGCGGCGGATAAAGGATTGACTTATATCATTTTATATGATAAAATGTGTCAAGTTTTTGCGGAGGATTTTTATGACGAGTTCACGTTCTTTGGCGAGACCCGCTATCGTATTTGTAATTTTTGCGGTTTTTTGTTTTGTACTGACCTTAACCTGCGTCAGCGCGGAGGCTCAAGCGGAGGTATCCGTCGTCACGACCAAGACGATTCGTATCGCCCAGCTTTCCGATACGCACTTATTTATCGAGGATTACTGTAATCTACAGTCAACCGCTTATAAGGACGCGTATTACAAGAATTCCAAGCTTATGATCGAGAGCGAGGCGGCTGTGCAAGCCGTTTTAGACGATATGTACGCTCTGGACGAGCCGCCCCTTTACGTGTTCGTCACAGGCGACCTTACCAGCAACGGCGAGAAAGCCTGCAACCAAAGACTGGCGGAAATTTTTGCTGCCTTTACGGACAGAATGAAGGTAAGAGCAGGCTATGAGGGCTTCCAAATTCTGGTAACTCCCGGCAACCACGACACCTATAATAACAATTCTAAGACCTATATGCCCGACGAGGCGGCATTGCTGGCGTGTGCCAACGACGAGGAGCGCAAGCAGCTTATCGCATCTTATGCCGACGGCAAGGGCGCACCCTCCACTACCTTTGCGGATTTCGTTGAGATTTACGCCGCTTTCGGCTATGACCAAAGCAAAATGAACAACAAGTCGTTCACCCTTGAGTTTTTCTATGACAGCGATTACTGGTATGACGACGATTTCGGCTTGACTATCCAAACCCCCTCCCAAGACTTAATCGACGCTTTCGAGGCAAGCGACCACGACTGGAGCATTATGGAACAAGCGTCCAGACACGGCGCGTTATCCTATATCGCCCGTTGCCCCGACTTTACCCTCGTAGCTTTGGACGGCAATACTCACAAGTACATAGGCGAGGACGCCGATCCCGATACCGTAACCTATAACTGGACGGAGCCTACAGGCGGTTATTTCAGCAACGCTCAGCTCCAGTGGGCTATCCAATCCACAAGAGCGGACGCGGCGGCAGGGAAGTTTTTGCTGACTATGGCGCACGAGAATTATCTTCCTCACTTCGATTTCGAGGACGAGATTCTCAGCCTTTTCACCTTTGACAACTGGCGCGACTCTGTGGAAGCGTTGGCTGACGCAGGTATCAAATACGGTTTTTCTGGACATATGCACTCATCCGACGTGGCTAATTACGTTACTCAACAGGGTAGTGTATTCTACGATTACGAGGTAGGTTCCCCGATTAGCTTCGGCTGTCCTTACCGTACCGTTGATTTTGTCCTCAAAAGCTACAGCGACGGCAGTATCACCGAGGATATGTACAGCAACGTAATCAGTATCGACACTCCCGTAACCTATAACGCTTACGAGATGACCGCGGACGGCGACGTGATTATCGATAACGGCGTAATCAAAACCGTGAGCTTAACCACCTCGGACAAGGACGGCAATCCCCAAAAGCTAACCGATTATTTGGATAATAATATCAAGAATATGGTAGGCAATATGGCAAGCTCCTTCGTCAACGAGGGACTGTATGGTATGATAGGCGGCTTGGCGGACGGTCAAAGCGCGTATCTTTCCAACATTGTCAGGACCCTTGCAAGCGAGCTTAAGGACGTGGATTTTTATAAGCCGCAGTTTACCGCAGACGGCATTACGATGAGCGACGCTCCCGTTTCGGGTTACGACCTCGTGGCTTTCGCCGAGGACGTAGTGGATTACCTGCTTAACTACGACCTTTCCTTCGGCAAGGTTCAGGGCGGCTACACGGCGGCGCAGGCAGTGAAAGAGATTTACGGCGGTCATATGGCAGGAGCCAACCCCCAGGAGCCTTCCGAGGCGGTTGCCGCTCTTGCGGACGCGGCGAAGTCGGGTAAGTTGGTAAGCTTTTTGGTGGAAATGGTTTCAGACCTGCTTTTCCCTCAAATCGAACTGCTGTTTAACACTCCTATCAGAATAGATTTATCAAAACCCGCTTTGGCGGCAGGCGAGGGCATAGACCTGGCGGCCGCGCTTAACGCGTCCTCCTCAGGCAGCGGCGCGATAGGTACGATTATATCCGTTGCGGTAACTCAACTGAAGAATAACAACATTGATACGCTGTACGGCGTTTTGAATTATATTCCCGAATTGCTGAACGTCAGTCTTATAAGAACGACTCTTGAAGCCTTGGGCGGCGGCAGCGGCAGTATGGCAAGTATCATCGGCACAGTAACCGAGTACCTTGAGCTTTATATGGAGTACGACAGTCTTACCGACTTCGTCAACGCGGAGCTGATAGACAAGTACGTAACGGACGCTTTGTGCTGCAATATAGGCAACTACGGCGCACAAATTCTCCTTTCCTTGGCGACTGACGCGACTGACGACGGCTCCTACTGGAACAGCGCAGAGGGCTATAACGTCACCAACAAGACGGATTTCCACGTGATATATTCCGAGGACGCTTTCGTCGGTCATTCCTATCAAAAGACTTCCGACGGGGATAAGCTGACGGTGGTTCCCACAGCGGAGAACGGCTTAATGCCGTCTATGCTCAGCTTGACTCTCGGCGAGAACGTATATACCGACCGCAACTTCGTTTGGTACACGGCAATAGCCGTTGATCCCTTCGAGCCTACTCGCTTGGAAACGAGTTATATCGAGTACCGCACCGCAGAGGGCAGCTTTACACGGGTTAAGGCGACAAGCGAAAACGTCGTATATCCCATACCGAATATCGATTTAGGCATTTTGTATTTTAATTTAACCAACAGCGTTAAGCAGTACAACAAGTTTTCCGTCAGCCTTAAGGGCTTAACCGCAGGCACCTATTATTACAGAGTGGGCAGTGACGCTTACGGCTGGACTCCTATTCACACCTTTACGCTGACCGCGCAGGGCAACACCCTTGACTTTATGGCGATAACCGATATACAAGGCTCGGTGGAGGACAACTATCTTGAGTCTGCGAAATATCTCTATTCCGCTTTGCTTCAGGGCAAAACCCCTGCATTTATCTTAGACGGCGGCGACAACGTGGACAACGGCGAAAATATCAATCAGTGGGGCTGGCTGCTTAACTGCCAGACAGACGTTTGGACGAATTACGCTTTGATTACCGCGGCAGGCAACCACGAGGACGACGGCACGATTAACGAGGTGCTTGCACAGCCCGAGGGCGCGGTGCAGACCACAGGCGGCGCGTATTATTCTTACACGATGAACGGTGTGCATTTCGCGGTAATAAATACCAACGATTTAAGCGCGGACGGTTCCCTGTCCTTAACGCAAACCGATTGGCTGACAGAGGATTTGGAAAGCGCACAGTCGGACGAAACGGTGAATTGGACGATAGTTTTGATGCACAAAGGACCTTACACCGCAGGCTCACACGCATACGATAAGGACGTGACCGCGCTACGTGCGCAATTAACCCCCTTGTTTGCGGAATACGGAGTGGATTTGGTTTTGCAGGGACACGACCACACCTACTCGGTAAGCGAGTATATAGACGGAGAGGGCAACGCGGTGGCGGTAACTAAGGACGACAGGAATGCCGCGGTCAATCCCCAGAGCGTACTGTACGTCAATATGGGAACCATCGGCGACAAGTTCTACGATTATATTTATAACGACGAGGTATCCATTATCAAGCGCGACAGCGTAGGCGGCGCAATCAGCCAATACTTGACTGCGGACGGTATGCTTGAGCTTACGGAAACCCCCGTTTTCCTTTCTGTATCCGTAACAGAACACGACTTGACCGTGACCTCGTACACCTTTGTCAACGGTAGGGCGGTTGTGGTTGACAGCATTATAATCAGCGACCACGCCGAGTACGACGTATTCCCCACAGGGGCGATCGTAGGTATCGTTTTCGGCGGTATAGGCGCATTGATGATAATCGCGGTGGGCGTGGTTCTCCTTATCTCCAAGAAGGTGCGCAAATAATGAAACATACGGATATAGCTATAGTATTCGAGAATGACAGCATAATCGTCGCCGACAAGCCGCAGGGAGTTTTATCCCAAGCGTCCGAGGGAAAGGGCGAAAGCATACTGTCCTTGCTTAAGGATAAGGCGGTAAAAGGCGGCGAGCTTTATGCCGTTCACCGTCTGGACAGGGAAACCTCAGGCTTGATGGTAATTGCAAAAACCTCGGAAGCCGCGGCAGAATTGTCAAAACAGATAACCCAGTCCAGGCTGATTAAGCACTACCTTGCAGTTGTAGAGGGCACCCCTACGGAAAGCAAGGGCGAATACAGAGATTTGCTTTACTACGATAGGACGGCTAATAAGAGCTTCGTTGTCAAAAGACAGCGGAACGGCGTTCGCGAAGCGGCTTTGGAATATTCGGTTCTGGCGTCGAAAACCGTGGATAATAGGACGTTTTCGCTTGTTAAGGTCAAGCTTTTGACGGGCAGAACGCATCAGGTTAGGGTGCAGTTCGCATCTAGGGGTATGCCTCTTTGGGGCGATGGTAAGTACGGCAGTTCGGTTAAGGGTTCTCTTGGGTTGTTTTCTTCGGAAATCAGCTTTGCAATGCCTGTAACCCATAAGGGATACACGGCACAGCTTCCTATGCCTACAGGCGAGCCTTGGGATATGTTTGCGGAGGAAAAGTGAGAATGAAGATTGTTTTCGTATGCGCAAGCAATATCTGCCGCAGTCCCTACGCCGAGTTTGTTTTCCGCAAAATGTGCGGAGATGACAGGGAATTAGGCGCGTTAGTCGAGAGCGTAAGCTCTGCCGCGGCAATTTTCAAGCATACGAAGATCAACTCAAAAACCTATAACGCCCTAACGAGCGAGGGTTTTGATTCATCAGCCGTATCGGCGCACGTTCCTTCACCTTGGTGGTGCCGCTTGGGGTACCGCCGTTGTAAGGACGCGGATATTTTAATCGGTATGAACGAGCTTCACCGCTATTATCTTCCTCCCTCCTTACGTAAAAAGTATTTTACGCTTTCGGTTTTGGCAACGGGGGAGTACGTCAAGATACCCGATCCGGTTTTTTTCGAGCCGCAGCGGTATCTGGAATGTTTGAACGTGATAAAAAACTACCTGTTTCTTTACGGAGAAAAACTAAAAAGCGCCGATAAATCGGCAGATAACCAATAACGATCGGAGGCTGTTATGGACGGTGTTGAAGTATTGTGCTACGAGGGTTCGGATTACCAACCTGTTATGAGTTTTAAGTCTTGGCGCGTTGCCTTTCTTAATTACGGTGAAACGCAGGACGAAAATATCGCCGCCAGAGCGGAACGTCACCTTCTAACCGACGAGGTTTTTGTTCTACTTAAGGGCTCGGCTCAATTACTTATAGGTAAGGACAAAAAGCGGTTGCCAATGGAGCTTTGCAAGGTTTACAATGTAAAACAGGGCGTATGGCACTGCGTTAATATGAGCCGTGACGCGAAAATACTAATTATTGAGGAAGACAATACTTCTGCCGATAATTCCGAATATTCGGAGATAGACGGCTAAGGACATATTATGAGCACATTCGGTTGGATAGTATTAGTTACCGCAATAGCAGGTATCGGCGGCACGGGTTTAGGCGGCGTAATCGGCGCGGTTCTGCGCAAGGACAGCAGTAAGGTCGTCAGCCTGCTTTTGAGCTTTGCGGCAGGCGTTATGCTTGCCGTGGTTTGCTTTGACCTGTTGGTCGAGGCGGTTAATCCCACAGGCGGCGAGATACAGATTTCCAATCTTTTTATCGCAGTGGCGGTGGTGCTGGTGGGTTACGGCGTCGTTTACGGGCTTAACGTCCTGATAGACAAGCGCACCAACCACGTCAAAAAGCAAAAAGGCGAGGTGGATCACCCCGAGACGGCAGACGACTTGGACGAGCTGATACACAGCGACCACTTAGCCGAGCACCGTAAGGAAAAGGACGGACTTTTCGTTGCAGGCATAATTATGGCTTGCGCTATTGCTCTCCACAATATTCCCGAGGGTATGGTAATCGGCGCGGCGTACGTCGGCGCGGATACTTGGGTAGCTTCCAGCGGCTTGGTGCTTGCGATAACCATAGGACTTCACAACATTCCGGAGGGTATGGCAGTATCCGTACCGCTGATTTCGGGCGGAATGAAACCGCTTAAGGCAATGGCGGTAACGGCGTTGAGCGGCGCACCTACTGTAATCGGCGCAATGATAGGTTACGGCATAGGCAGTGTCGGCAGTTTGGGCTTGATAATATCCTTGGCGTTTGCCAGCGGCGCAATGCTGTACGTAGTATTCGGCGAGCTGCTGCCCGAGGCGATTTTGATGTGGCGGTCTAAGCTCCCTGCTTTCGCAATTTTAATAGGCTTGTTGGTAGGTATGGTTTTGGTTTACGTTTAGGCGTAACAGCGAGGTGAATTATGAGAAGAATTATTACGACTGACGCTCCCGATGCGATAGGACCTTATTCTCAGGCGATAGAGATTGACGGGTGGCTTTTCGGCTCAGGTCAGGTGCCTATCGATCCCAAAAGCGGCTTAATACCCGAGGGTATCGAGTTGCAGACGGCGCAGGTGTGCAAGAATATCCAAGCGGTGTTAAACGCCGCGGGAATGGACTTGACCAAGGTAGTCAAGACGACCTGTTTTCTAGCGGATTTGGGTGATTTTAAGAGCTTTAACGAGGTTTACGCGGAGTACTTTACGGGCAACCCTGCCCGTAGCTGTATCGAAGCGGCAATACCCAAGGGCGCGTTGGTGGAGATAGACTTTATCGCACGTAACTTTATCACCGACGACGAGCTGGAAAGACTGATTGCCGAGGGCAAGGAACTGGCTTCGGACGTGGATATGCTGAACCTTGAAAGCAAGTGCCGTCAGGCGGACGTTTGGGTGGATAGAATTACGGATTATATCTACGCTTCCTCTTTAACGGACGAAAGGAAAAAAGCCTTTAAGGAACAGGTGTACGAGGCAACCAATTACAAGGAAAAGCAGGAGGACTTCGGTCAGTTTTTCAAATGTATTATGGGTACGCCTGTTACGCAGGAAATGGATATCAAAATCCGTGAATTTTGCAAAAAAACCGAACTTGTCACGGAAATATTATCCTCGCTTTCCCAAAACTGATATTGCGGTAGCTTAAGCAATCTAAACGGTTTAGTCGGCGTACCGTTAAGACTTAGTCGATATTCCGTTAATTCTTGGTCGCTATACCGTTATGCTTTAGACTTTTACACTGCTTGGCACTAACAGAACTACGGTTTCTATATTATGTGACGGGCTTGTGGGGCTTGGCTTTTATCGGTTTAAGGTGCCTTGGCTTTGACGGTTTAGTCGGCTTTCTGTTAATTCTTGGTCGCTATACCGTTAAGCTTTAGGCTTTTACACTGCTTGGCACTAATATAATTACGGTTTCGATATTATGTGACGGGCTAGGGTTATAGGTTGCAATTATTTATGATAATAATGGGGTTGTTTACTGCGTGAAATATGTGGGAACAACCTTTTTTATGTAAGCACCGATAGAAGGAAGAGCTTACGACAGATAAGAAGGCTAAAGTGCGATAATGCTTTAAGATAACGGCGAAAAAAAGAAAAGCCTTTACTTTTAAGTAAAAGGAGCATATAATATACGCGAGTCAAACGGAGGCTTAAGATGGAGTTTCTAAAGGATATGTTCGGTGGTGTGTCCATAGACAACATACTGTTCGGACTGGGAGTGATACTGGTAACGACAAAGCTGGTCGGCTTACTTATGCGTAAGCTGAAGCTGCCGCAGGTGGTGGGATACCTTTTGGCAGGTCTTATTTTGGGACCTGCTATATGGGGCGAAATCAACGGGAGCGGTTTTGCCATTGTCAAATCCTCTTCTGTCCTTAACGTAATCGCCGAGGTGGGCGTTATATTGATAATGTTCAGCGCAGGACTGGAAACGGACGTCAAAAGCCTGAAAAAAAGCGGAGTTAAGGCGACTGTTATAGCTCTTGGCGGCGTGGTATTTCCTTTGGCGTTAGGCTTTGCCGTGTCGATACCGTTCCTAGGTACGGACGAGTGGTTGGGTTGCCTGTTCGTAGGCACGATTCTAACCGCTACCAGCGTAGGTATCACGGTGGAAACACTCAAGGAATTGGGCGTTTTGAAAAGCGAGGTCGGCACCTGTATTGTCGAGGCGGCGATTATCGACGACGTAATCGGCATAGTCGTTCTCAGCATAGTGGTTTCTCTGGAAAACGCCGCCGAAAGTCCTTGGATAACCCTCTTGAAAATAGTGCTGTTCTTTATAGTGGCGGTGGGCTTAGGCGTATTGATTCATTACTGCTTCCGCCGCTTGGAAAAGAAGCACCCTCATACGCGCAGACTTCCCATACTGGCGTTGGCAATCTGCTTTTTGTACAGTTGGCTTGCGGAAAGCGTTTTCGGCTTGGCGGACATAACGGGCGCGTACGTGGCTGGCTTGATTCTCTCGCTGAACAACAAGAGCGAAAGCGAATACATCGACCGCAAGGTTGAGATTAACAGTTACACCTTTTTCGCCCCGATTTTCTTTGCGAATATCGGCTTGAAAATATCCTTTGAGGGCTTTTCGAGCAGTCTTCTTTTGTTCGCGCTGTGCTTTGTGGCGGTGGGTATCGCAGGCAAAATCATCGGCGCAGGCGGCACCGCGCTGTGCTTTAGATATTCCTTTAAGGACAGTCTGCGTATCGGCGTGGGTATGATTTCCCGAGGAGAGGTGGCGTTGATTATCACCGAAAAGGGTATTGCAGGCGGTGTTTTGGACGCAAAATACAGAGTACTTGTGGTGCTTTTGATTTTGGTGTCCTCTCTGCTTGCCCCGATATTGCTAAAACTGCTTTACCGCAACGAGCCGCCCGTCTTGGCTATGCCCGATGTAAGCGGAGCGACCAACGCAGGAAGCGGAACGGTAATAGTATTCCCCTCCGAGGAAACGGCGTTACCCACCGAGCAGAGCGAGTCCGAAACAATTGAATGCGGCGGTACGGAAGTAGTTACCCAACCGAGCGGCGCAGGCGACGGCACGGAAGAACGGAGCAATAACGGCACGGCGGAGCACTAACCTTACGGCAGACAGTAACCTAACGGCACGGCAGAGCAGTAACCTAGCGAAAAAGCGATTACTTACGGCAAAGCAGTAATCTAGCGGAAAAGCTATAACTTACGGCGGAGCAGTAACCTAGCGGAAAAACGGCAACTGCACGGAAGGGCAACTATTGCCCGATTTAATCAATAAACGGACGGTCAAATCGTCTTATGAAAAAAACCAACCGCACAAACGGTTGGTTTTTTGTTACTATTTTGAATTCGTAGTACAGCGTATATTAATAATTCTCCGCTTTGATTTTGAAATAAGCCTGAGGGAAGGCACAAATCGGGCAGACAGAGGGGGCTGACTCTCCCTCGTAAACGTAGCCGCAGTTAATGCACTGCCATTTATTCTCGCCGATTTTCACAAAGACCTCGCCCTTTTCCAGATTATTGAGCAGGGCAAGGTATCTTTCCTCGTGATCCTTTTCGATTTTGCCAACCCCCTCGAAAAGCTCCGCGATTTTGTCGAAGCCCTCCGCTCTTGCCGCCTTGGCAAAGGACGCGTACATTTCCGTCCATTCATAATTTTCGCCCTCGGCGGCGGCTTTCAAGTTTTCCGCGGTTTTGGGGATACCGTTGTGCAGTAACCTGAACCACAGCTTGGCGTGTTCTCTCTCGTTGCCTGCCGTTTCCTCAAAAATCTCCGCGATATGCACAAAGCCGTCCTTTCTTGCCTGCTCCGCAAAATATGTGTACTTATTCCGTGCCTGCGATTCTCCTGCGAAAGCCGCCGCCAGATTCTTGGCTGTAAGACTGCCGTCAAGAGAAGGCTCGGTATCCTCGATTTTTTCAAAATCAGCCGCGCCGTGCTTGCAAATCGGACACACGAAATTGTCGGGCAATTCCTCACCCTCGTACACGTATCCGCAAATCCTGCAACGCCACCCCTTGGTCTTGACCTTGGAGGGCTTCGGCTTGACGTTGGCGAAGTAATAAGCGTAGGTCATAGAGGGCGCGTCGCTTAGCACCTTGGCGTCCGTTACGTCCGCAATGAAAAGGGTATGAGTGCCGAGATCGACGGTATTAATAACCTTGGCGGAAATATATCCGTTGGCAACCTTGGGCGCGTACCTTACGCCGTTCTCTGCGCGAACCGCCACGGGGCAGTCTGTAAACTTGTCGTTGTCGCGGCTGCTCTTAAAGCCGAACCGCTGAAACACCGAAAAATCCGCCTCGGTGGACAGCGTGCAGGCGTTGAAAACGCCTGTTTTGACGATAACGCCGTGGGTGAAATTGTTTTTGTTGACGGTAATACTCACCCGAAGCGGCGAGTCTGTAACCTGCGAAAGGGTATTGATTATACAACCTACGTCTCTGCCGTCGGTATCCCTTGCCATCAGAACGTAAAGTCCGTAGCTAATCTTAAAAACCGCATTTTTATCCATAATTAATACTCCTTATCACAAAAAATTAAAGACGCAGGCTGACCGCCCTTCGCGCCCTTCAGTTAATTATATCCCTAAAAACGGCTTTTGTCAATGTCCGACCTCTTGAAAACGCTCCTAAGAGGTGGTATAATGCCCCTATGAAAAGCGGAATTTTTATAGGGATTTGTACGGAAGACGCGGTATTCTACACGTCGGAGCAGGCACCGACCAACGGCAAAATCAAGGTCGGCGATTATCAACGCTACGTAGGTGGACCGGCAACCAACGCCGCCGTGACCTACGCACTTTTGGGCGGTAAGTCGCACCTTTTCACGGTGCTGGGTTCCTCGCCCAGAGCGGAGCTGATTAAGAAGGAACTGGCGGAATACGGAGTTACGGTGACGGACATAGCTGACGGCTTGCCCCTTGAGGTCAACTGTTCGGCGATAATCGTCAACCCCGACAACGGCGATCGGGGTATCGTCAGCGGACAGCCGCCCCTGCCGTCGGGGCTTAGCCTTAGGGCGGAGGAGCTTGCGGACGGAGCTTTTTGTATGTACGACTGCAATCTTCCGTCTGTTACGCCTGTGATTTTGTCGGCAATACGCCTTTCGGGGCTTCCCCTCGTACTGGATGCAGGCAGCATAAAAAGCGGCAGTATGGACTGCCTTAAGCAGGCTGACGAGGTTATTGCGTCCGCGGCTTTCGGAAGTAATATCGGTAAGGACGTATTCGACCTTGCCGACTTAACGAAAAATCTGGCGAAAACGGACGGCGGTTATGCGGTAAGGTACAGAGAAAAAGACGGCGAAATAGGCTCCTTTATGCCGCCTAAGGTTGACGTAGTGGACACACTTGGCGCAGGGGACGTTTATCACGGAGCGTACTGCTTTTTCCGTTATCAAAAGGGATTGGACTTCAAGAACGCTCTGATTCAAGCGGCTGAGGTTGCGGCGTTATCCGTTGCCTACCGCGGCGCAAGAGAGGGAGTGTTTCGCTATTCACGGGGAAAACTCGGCGACTAAACGGCATATTAATCAAAAAACCGCTATTGAAAACGGCTTTTGATTGTGGTAATATTGATGTATATTTATCCTATGGAGTGATTATGAAAAAGGTTTGGCTTATTGTTTTATCGGTATTGGCTGTGACGCTTTGCGCGGCTTTCGGACTGTCCGGCTGCGGCGACAAGCCCGAAGAGGAAGAGCTTATCAGTTCCTTTGCGGTGCTTACCGACGTCCATATTATGGACGAGAGTTACTACGATACCCCCACGGAATACGCGGTTTATTCCTCTGTGGATAAGCTGGAGCATCTGTCCGTTGCCAACCTTAACACCATAGCGGACAAGATAATCGCCGAGGATAAGCTGGAGTATGTTTTGGTCGCGGGCGACCTAGCCGACGACGGCGATGAAGCCTCAATGCTCACCGCCGCAAGGATACTCAAACGGATAGAGGACAGCGGAAAGGACGTTTACGTAATCAACGGAAATCACGACGGGAGAGAGGAGTCCTTAGAACAGGACAGAGTTCCCTGTGCGAGATTCAAGGAGATTTTTGCCGACTTCGGTTACAGCGAGGCAATAGACAAGGACGACAATTCGGACAGCTACGTCGTTGAAAGGGGCGACGTCCGCATAATAGCCCTTGACTCCGTAAAGCATTACGAGGAAGACGGCTTTGTGCCGTATATGGACGAGGATAGACTCAACTGGCTACAAAACGCCCTTGACGACTGCAACGAGGACGAGGACACCCCTATCGTAATGACTCACCAGTCTTTTGTATCCCATTTCCCGGGGATTATCGGCTTAGTTGCGGACAAAAACGACGGTGATTACAAGACAAAGGCTCTGGAGATTATGGCGAAAGCCGGCGTTCAGCTTCTTTTCACGGGACATAACCACGGCAATGCAATCGAAACCTACACCGACGAGGTCGGCAACGTGGTTTACGATATCGAAACCTGTTCAACAGTGGCAGGCAAGTGTTCCTACCGTATTGTGGACGTTAAGGAAGAGGGCTACCAAATTAACACCTACGACCTACTTGCGGTTGACGAGAAGTATCTGCCTGCTTTGATAAGCGCGGAGGAAAAGGCTAAGGTTACTACCGATTTGCAATCCTACTCTTCCCAACACTTCGGCGCGGGTATCGCAGGTAAGGTGCGCACATACACGGACGCGGAGTATCTGGTTGGACTTTTAGGCGCAGAAGGCGCGTTGGCGGACACTATCAGACTGGCAATTAACAAGGTGGGTAAGCCCTTGCTTGAGGTTTCCATTTACGCCAAGGACGCAGAGGTCGGACAGGAAAGCTTAGAGTCCGCTTTCGCTCCTTACGATATTACCATACCCCCCAGCGATTACACCCATATTATGGACGTGGTGGTGCATTATGCGCTGGAAATGTTTAAGGGCAACGAGCATATAACCGCGGACTCAGCCGAGTACGCAATTCTAAAATACGCCATAACCTATCTTTTCGGGCTGTTCGGCGGTAAGGACTTTACGGACGGCATAGCGGAGCTGTACCCCAATTTGCCGAAGCTCAATATCGACCGCGATAAGCTTTTGGGCGAGGGGCTGTTCGATTTGATTAACAGCAAACTGGTTGAGGTCGGTATCGGCGTGGCGTCATCGATAGACGGTTTCCCGTCCGCCTTGTCAAATCTGCATTTGGACAATACCGGACTTATCAAAAGAGCGGCGGCGTTGTTCCTGTCGGGCGGCTTTACGGATATAGAAACGGCAGTGCCAAAACTGCTTTTCGGTACGGACGTTCCCCCTCTTGACGAGGAATACGAACAGCTTTTCGTGGGAACCACGGACGTGGATTTGTACACGTTGTTCGATAACGTGTTAGTGCCTATAGCTTTGGACGGATTGTTCGAGGATATCGCGCCTAACGATTTGACGTTGTTTATCCCGAGGGCAGAGGATTAACGGAAAATTTTGCGGATTTGATAAAAGCCAAAAGGAAGCGCAAACTTCGCAAAAACAGTAATCATTACACAGCTAAGGAAACGCAAAATTCGTCGGAGTAGTCATCATAGTGTAGCTAGGGTTAATAACTGCGATTAATTACGATAAGCGAAAAGGTAGCGAATTGCGATAGCTTAACCGCGGCAAAGTAATTGCCGTAACTGACTAAGGCGAGGTAATTGCGGTAACTTGACTAAGCTAAAACAACTTCGAGAAAGTAACGACGAAATCACAATAGCGTAGCTAAGATTGAGCTACTGCGTAAAAGTAACCACCGTAGCTAAGGTGTTACTTAACAAAAAAAGGAAATAGGTGAAAAATATGTTGGAAGAACTGTTAAAGCAACGCTATTCCGTACGCGATTATTCGGACAAGCCGATAGAGGACGAGGTGCTGACCGCGATTTTGGAAGCAGGGAGATTAGCCCCCACCGCCAAGAATCTTCAGCCCCAAAAAATATTTGTGCTGAAATCGGAGAACGCCTTGGCAAAAATCCGTTCCGTAACGCGCTGTGCGTTTAACGCGCCGATAGTGCTTATGGTTTGCGGCGACGCTGACGTCGGCTGGAACAATCCTTTTAGCGGAGAAAATTACAATATGATGGACGTGAGCATCGTCACCACTCAAATGATGCTGAGAGCCGCCGAACTGGGCGTTGGTTCCTGTTGGGTTTGCCTGTTCGATCCCCAAGTCGTATCGCAGGTCTTTAACCTTTCGGACAACCTGAAACCGCGGTGTCTGCTGACCTTGGGCTACCCCTCCGACAAAGCCGCACCGTCCGAAAGACATTCTCTGCGGAAA
>CAYJBY010000008.1:40923-46944 GCA_964368645.1 uncultured Christensenellaceae bacterium | reverse complement strand
GAAGTACGCCTTTAGTTAAGAAAACGCGATTTGCGTTTCAGGTGCTGAATAGCCACGCAAAAGGGGATTCCCAGTCCGTAAACCCAAATACTTTGTGTTGCGAGAATCGTGGCGAAGTTAATCCAGTAACCCTCCTTAACAGAGGTAAAATAGATTATCAGCGGCACGGTAACTGCGTTAAGGAGAACGGGAGCCAGTCCTGCCAGGAAGAAGGTCAAGGCTTTTTTCAAATTACCGCGGCGTTTTTGCTTGCGCTGATACTCGGCGTTTTCGTCGGACAAATCAAGCGGAAGCGGCTTGCCAAAGCGGAAGAGCTTACCGACATAATAGGTGCAAAAAGCCGCCAAAAGGGTGGCAAGCGAGCCGAAAACCACGTCGAAAACTCCGTAACTGGACATAATGTTCGCCAGAATACAGCCTATGAACAGGGCAGGGATAGCTTCGGGATAAAAAAGCGGCAGTAACGTCAACGCCTCTGCGGCGCGGACTTGAATCGGGCCGAATGCCAAGGGCAGGGCGACCAACGTCAAAACTGTGTACATTGCGGCGATAATGCCGGCTCGGGCGATAGCCCTTGTGGAAAAACGCATAATCATACCTCGGTTTTTATTAAGAAGTGTTTACCGAAAACCTTCCGAGGCTCATAATACCACGCTTTTTACCCAAAGTCAAACCGTGAGGAGGGATATTCGATATTGACAGATAAGTTTTTCGGGTTTATAATTAAATAGCAATTTTGCATTCGAGGTATATATGAAAGGTCAATTTAAGCAAAAATACGCCGCATTTGTGGACAAGCACGAAGGACTTAAAAAGTTTAACGGTAAGATTTCGGATTTCTTCAAAAAATATCCGTCTATCAGGGAACTGATACTTTTCACGCTTTTCAGCTTTATCTGCTTTGCAATCGAGTATATTTCCTACACGATTTTTGCCTTGTGCATTCCCAATAAGAACGCATTTTCTTGGTTTATTTTCTCCTATGACGAGGCGGCAGGCGGCGTGGCGGCCTTCGTTGGATTCTTACTTTCCAACGTATTCGCTCAGGCGGCGACCTTCCTGCTCAACCGCAAGGCTACTTTCAAAGCCACCAACAACGTGGTTTGGGCGGCGTCTATGTATGCGGTTATGGTTTGCGGAATAATCATTCTCAACACTTGGTTGGGCGGTGTGGTTTCCTCTGCCTGCACCAAGAGTATCGCCTCTTATTCGGATATGGCTTATGACAATATCGTAACGCTCTGCGGCTATATCGGTAAGCTGGTCGGCTCCTTTACTTCCTTCGTAATCTCCTTTACGATGAGCAAGTTCGTGATTATGCGTTCTCCCAAAAAGAAGAACGCGGAACAGGCTCCCGAAGCCGTTGCGGAAGAGATTTCTGTGAACGCCGACGGCGACGATACGGCGGCGGAATAAGGTTCTCCAACACAGCGGAATAAGGTTAATCAAGACGGACGCAGTTCGTCCTCTGTCAAAAGAAGTGGTTTTTGTAACAGTTCTTTAACCTACGGTCGGGTATTAACTCTAACGCATAGAATACGCAAGGAGTTTTTGCTGTCGGCTCAAGGTTTTGTGAGGTAAGATGAAACGGCAATACCGCGGAATATTAATAACAGGCATAGTATTGTCAGCATTAGTTTTAGTGCTGACAATATTGTTATGTTTGCGCAATAACGAAAAGGCAGTATTGTGGTTTACGGACGTGTTTGCTAGGGGTTACGCCGCGGCATTCGGCAAGTTTTTCTCCCTCTTTCCTTTTTCCGTTTTCGAGTGGCTGGTGATACTGTTTTCCCTTGCGTCAATCGCTCTGCTCGTAACTCTAATCGTCCTTCTCTGCCGTAAAAAAGGACATATTGCACTTCAAAGTTTTATGATTTACGCCTGCGTTTGCGTTTTTGTGGGGGTGTGGTACGTTTCTACGGCAGGCTTTGCCTATAATCGGGAGGAAGTGCCCGTACCTCAGTACGAAAAAGAGTATTCCAACGCCGAGCTTATAGAGATAACGCGGTATTTTTACGAGGATTTTAACGCCCTTGCCGATAAACTGGAAAGAGACGGCGACGGTAACGTGATTTGTCCGTACAGCTTCAAGGAATTATCCGATTTGATAGCCGCGGAATTTGACAAATGGGAGGACGAAGGGTATTTTTACGATTACACTCCAACCGCCAAAAAACTCTTAAACAGTTGGCTGTTAAGCGACGAGGGTATAACTGGCATAACCTTTATGCCCACAGTGGAGGCAAACGTCAACGTACAGCAGCCCACGGTTTACTGGGCTTCCACCGCCGCTCACGAGCTTTCGCATACCAAAGGCGTTATGGTGGAAAAGGACGCCAATATGGCTTCCTATTACGTTTTGGTAAACTCCGATAACGATTTTCTGCGGTACTGCGGATACTTCGATTGCTTATATAATTTGAGCTCAGGCTTTTACAACGTAATGAACGAGACGGAATACGGCGAGCTTACGGCGGTGATGCAGGGGCGCAATCCTCTGATTAACAAGGAAAAAGCCAACGTATCTCTGTTTTGGAGCGAGCAATACAGCATTATTACGAAGATAGGCGAGTTCTTTAACGACCTGTACCTTAAGCTCTCCTCGCAAAGCGAGGGTACCGACAGCTACGATAATCCTGTGGTGATTAATCCCGAAATCAACGATCATACGGGCGAAATCGAATACACTATTACCTACAGCCGCGTGCAAAAAATGTATTTTTACCTTTACGAAAACAGGACTGCCGCTTAAGCCCGATTACGGGAACGGCCGCATCTGCGCCGCCGAGGAAAAAAATTATGGTATTTATTCCGACTGTATGCTATACTTATTATAGAACTATATAAGGACGGTGGTGCTGTGAAATTATCTTTTTTAGGTGCGGCAAGGGAAGTTACAGGCAGCTGCTATCTGCTGGAGGTCGGCGGTAAAAACGTGCTGATTGACTGCGGTATGGCGCAGGGCCCCGATATATACGAAAGACAGCAGTTATCCGTCAATGCCAAAAAAGTGGACGCCGTATTGCTAACCCACGCTCACGTTGACCATTCGGGCTTACTGCCGCTTTTGCACAAGAACGGCTTTAGAGGTAAAATATACTTAACGAGAGCCACCAGAGATTTGGCTTGCATTATGCTGAAGGACTGCGCTCATATCCAGAAGTTCGAGGCGGAATGGCGCAACCGCAAGGCGAAAAGAAGCGGCGACGCGCCCTACGTACCAATCTATGACGCTAAGGACGTGCTTAACGTGATTAAGCAATTCCGCGCCTTGGATTACGGTACGGAGATTGACGTTTGTCAGGGAGTGAAAGCGAGGTTTGTGGACGCAGGACACCTGCTCGGCTCGGCAAGTATCGAGGTTTGGGCGGCGGAAAGCGGCGTTTCTCGGAAAATCGTATTTTCGGGCGACTTAGGCAATAAGCACAAGCCTATAGTCAATAATCCCACTCTTATAACCGACGCGGACTACGTGCTTACGGAGTCCACCTATGCGGATACCGTATTTGAAAAGGAGCCGGACGTAGTGGGTGATTTGGCGCGGATAATCCAAAAAACCTTGGACGGCGGCGGTAACGTGGTTATACCCACCTTTGCCGTGGGGCGTATGCAGGAGCTGTTATACTATATCCGTATTATCAAGTCCAAGGGCTTGGTGAAAGGGCACGAGGGTTTTAGCGTTTACGTGGATAGTCCGTTGGCTGTCGAAGCCACCAAGATATTCCAAAAAACACGGGCGGAATACTTTTCTCCCGATATTGCCGAGATGGTAGAAGCAGGGGAGAACCCTTTGACCTTCCCCGGACTGAAAATATCAACCTCCACCACCGAGTCGATTGCGATTAACAGAGATGAAACCCCTAAGGTTATCCTTTCTGCGTCCGGTATGTGCGAGGCAGGCAGAATACGTCATCACCTGAAACATAACCTTTGGAGAGAGGACAGCGCAATAGTATTCGTGGGCTATCAGGTGGAGGGCACGCTGGGCAGAACGATACTGGACGGAGCCAAGGAAATAGAGCTTTTCGGCGAGCCGGTCAAGGTCGAAGCCAGAATTTACCGCATAGAGGGTACCAGCGCACACGCAGACAAGCCTGCGCTGATTAACTGGGTTAAGGCTGTTCAGCCTGCGCCGCGCCGCGTTTTCGTGGTTCACGGCAACGAAAAGGTTGCCGCGGCTTATGCACAGGAACTGACGGAAAGTTACGGCTTGGACGCAGTCGCGCCTATGCCGTTCGCCTGTTGGGATTTGGTGGCGAACCTTTGTTTGAGCGAGGGGCAGAGCCGCCGCCGCGATTTGCCTAAGGAATCGGATATTTTCACCAGACTTTGGCAAAGCGGCAAGAGTCTTTCGCGCCTTATCGACGGGTTCAGAGGACACGCCAACGAGGATATTAGGGAATTGACCTCAGAGCTTGAGGACTTATACAAAAAATGGGAGCAAAAGGTATGAAAACAACAAAAACCAGACTTAAAAGCATAATTGCGGTATTGATTATCACGGTGTTAGCTGTAACCTGCGCCCTGTCGCTGACAGGCTGTAAGGAGGAGAACCCCGAGGTTACGATTACGGTGAAAATCAGCGGCGAGCTGAAAACCATAGAGGTTGAACTGTATCCGGACGTTGCGCCCTTATCGGTTGCCAACTTCCTGCGTTACGTTGACGAGGGCGCGTACAGCAAGGTGATTTTTCACCGCGTAATAGAGGGCTTTATGATTCAAACGGGAGGTTACACCTTCAGCGCAGGCAACAATCTGACCGAAGTAACCGCTCACGATCCTATCAAGGGCGAATTTTCGGAGAACGGCGTAACCAACTCCTTATCCCATAAGGCAGGCGTTATTTCTATGGCGAGAACCTCAGTCAACGACAGTGCTACCAGTCAGTTCTTTATCTGCTCCGTGGACCGTACCGATATGGACGGTAAGTATGCGGCTTTCGGCAAGGTAAAGGACGACAAGAGTCTGGCGGTTGTGCAGGAAATCAGTCACGTCACTACGGCGACTGTCAGCACCAACTTGGGTACTATGAGCGACTTCCCGACGGAGATAATCCGCGTAGTCAACGTAGTCAGAACCAAGTAGGTAAGGCATATAGTTCAAGAAACCGCGCGTTCGGCGCAAGGAAGGCAAAACGGCATTATGGACAAGATTACCGAGTTACAAAAGCTTATCGATTCCAGTAAGAGAATAGTTTTTTTCGGCGGAGCCGGAGTCAGCACGGAGTCGGGTATTCCCGATTTTCGCAGTCCCGACGGACTGTATAATCAACATTACAAGTATCCGCCCGAATATATGCTTTCGCACAGCTGTTACAGGGATATGCCGGAGGAATTTTTCCGTTTTTACAGAGACAAAATCCTAGGCTGTCTGGACTGCAAGCCCAACGCCGCCCACTACAAACTGGCGGAGCTGGAAAAGGCAGGCAAACTCGTATCGGTGGTAACTCAAAACATAGACGGCTTACATCAAGCGGCAGGCTCCGCTGTCGTCCGTGAGGTTCACGGCTCGGTTATGCGCAATTACTGCGAGAGGTGCGGCAAAGCCTATACCGCGGAATATATCCGTAACGGGGAGGGCGTTCCGCGCTGTACCTGCGGCGGCAGAATAAAGCCCGACGTGGTTTTGTACGAGGAGCCTTTGGACTGCGACGTGGTTGACGCGGCGATTAAGGACATTGCCTCGGCGGATATGCTGATAATCGGCGGTACTTCCTTGGCGGTGTACCCTGCAAGCGGATTCGTCAATTATTATCGGGGCGACAAGCTGGTGATTATCAATAAGGGCTCAACCGCCTTGTACGGCGCGGCGGCTCTTGCGATATCGGACAGTATAGGTAAGGTGCTCAAAGCACTCAAGGTGTGATATGCTTAAAAGAATTATTACGATAACCGTGGTGGTGGCGGCGATAATACTTTTCGCCCTGATGCAGGTTGCGCCCGTGGGCGTTGCTTCGCTGAAAGAGCATAACGGCGGTAAGGGCTTGCTTGACGCTACCTTCGGCTACACGGCGGAGGAAGC
>CAYJBY010000008.1:0-40823 GCA_964368645.1 uncultured Christensenellaceae bacterium | reverse complement strand
ATAACGGCGGTAAGGGCTTGCTTGACGCTACCTTCGGCTACACGGCGGAGGAAGCCTACGAGGTAATCAACGCCACGGACGGCGAGGGCTACAATCTTTCCCTCAATATACATAAACTGGATTATGCCTTTATGGCGATGTTCTTCCTGTCCGAACTGCTGTTGCTTTCGATTCCGCTTTCACGGATAAGGGGTAAGGGCAAGCTGATACTTGCAAGCGGTTATCTATTCCCGTTCGGGGAGCTGATAGCGGACGTTTTTGAAAACGTCAACTTGGACAAGGTGTTTATCGGTTATCCGCAGGTAATGACCGCCGAGGTGGCAACCGCCTCTCTCTGCACTAAGCTGAAATGGATATTTACGATATTGTGGCTTGTTGCGTTTGTCGGCGCGATAATAGCTGAAAGAACGGCTTTGCGCCGTTACAAAAAATCGAAAGAAGGTAACGCCTCCGACAGGGCGTAAGGAGTTAAAATGGATACTGCCAAACAAGAAAACGACATTACCAAAAGACTGGACAAAACCACAATCTGCGCCGTTATTTCGGTGGCGGTCTTTTTAGTGCTGATAATAGTGCTGGTGGTTACTTTTTGTACGGTCGGCGCGGTTTACGCCAAGAAAAACACCGTCATAAGTGCGGCGGATGCGGAGCAGATAGCCGTTAATTACGTTAGCTCCGGGTACGGCGTTGCGGTAGCCTCTATGCGCATCAAAAACGTCACGGACGACTTCAAACTGGTGGCACCCGTTAAGGATTCTTATTACGAGCACGAGGTGCGTATTATCAGCGGCTTGGCAACCTACAAGGTGGAAATCAACGGTAAAACAGGCGAGCGTCGTATGGCGAAAATAGATTACGATGATTAATCAAAAAACTCGGATATTACCGATATAATTATGTATTGAGGAAGATATGCGGCGGTATCTCTGCCGTCTGTTTGACCGCCTGTGCCGTAAGAAGGCAAGGAACGGCTTGTTCAACCTCAGTTACTCCAAAAAGAAAACGCTCCGCATTGCATTGTTTGCTTGCGGAGCGTTTTTGTGATTCCAAGCGGCTTATCCCACCGATAAAACGCCGTTGTCTTAACGGTTACGGTAAAGACGCTTGGATATTACCCTGAAAAAAATTCGTACCGTTTTGGAACGGTGGAAGACGGATTGAGAATTAAAATTCCAAAAACGCCGCGACTTCCGTGGCGATTTCCTTGCCGTGAAACGCCAGTAAAAGGCAGGTTATCACCGTATCGACAAGCGTCAGCACGATGCCTGAGTAGGTAGATATGCCAAGGAAAACCTGCGTTAAGAACAGCCCGAAGATAAAGACGAAAAGCGTAAGCACGGTGGGCAGATTGCGCCACTCCGTGTCGGGCTTGAGCCATACAGCGGTTATCATTATGTACATTGCCGCGGCGAAAAGCAGAACGGGAGCAACGTATTCCACCGAATACACGGGAACTCCTGCGGCGTATTCCAACGCGATAAAGAATGCGGAAAGTCCTATGCCGTTAAAGGCAACCTTCGTACACGTGCTGAGTAACCCTAAAACCGTATGTCCTACCACCACGAAGCCGAGCCAAGCGGCAACGGCGACCGTAATGCACCAAGGCTTGCCGCCTATAACGCAGTTGGCGATTAGGCAGGGGATAAACACCGCAAGGGAAAATAAAAAATAGTAAAGCCCGAAGTTGTACATTCTTCCGGATTTCTTTTTGTCGTAGGGCGGAAAGCGGCGGACGCACTTGTTAAGCTCCGTTTTTTCCTCCTCCGTAAAGGCCGTTCCGCAAATCGGACAGCAGTCAGCGGAATACTGAACGTCGATGCCGCAATTTTTGCATTTCATAGCTTATTCCTCCTTGGCGTTGGCTGTAACGCTGAGTTCCAGACCGAGGGCAAGCAGTTCCTTCGCAAAAGCCTTTTCCACGTCGGGGTCCTTAAGCATACGGCTGAAGTTGACGGTAGTGGTATCGCCTAATGTAATGGCGGCGCAGTTGCGAGGAGTGCGGTAGTTACAGTTAATGGTATAGGCGATGGATTTCACCTCGTCCGCCATCGGTTCCGCAAAGCGGTATGCACCGATATTGCTCATAATTATGGTTTGGCGGTGACTTCTTGACATCAGTCGCGCCAAGTGGGAGATTAAGGACTTAATCACTACGGGTAAAAAGCGCATCGGCGGCAGTTTTGCCAGTAATGAGGTGAAACAAAGCTTCATTTTCAGCGTTTCGGGAGAGGTTTCCTTGTCAAGAGAAGTCTTAATCGCGTCAATGTAGTAGGGCAGTTCCGCGTCCTTTTTGTTGGGGATTTTGCAAACTGCGGAGGTGACGAAGTTAAACCGCGTGTCGCTTGGGAAATACTTGCGGAGATTGACGGGAATAAAAAGCATAATGGGGAGCTTGCCTTCCTCTCTGACCGAGGCGATTGCCTTGCACAGCAGTGCGCCCATAAAAATAGTAATCGTGGTGCCGTAAGCCCGTGCTTTTTCCTTAAGGGCGGAGGCGGAAAGCTGAAACTCCATTATAGCCATACCCTGCCGCTTAAAGGTCTCGCCTTTTTCAAAGCCGTAGGCGTTCTCGCCGATCATCTTTCCTGTGTTTTTGAACAAAGAGCCTTTTTCGTAATACCGTTCAAAGGCGTCCTCCGTTTCGGTTGGGGAGAAGGGAGTTTCGAGGGTGACGATACCTTGCGACGAGGCGTCAACGCCTATCTCCTTGAGGTAGTAGTAGATTAGAGTTTTGATAAAATCAAAAGCAGGTGTGCCGTCGCCGAGACAATGATAAAAGTCTATGGAAAAGGTGGTGTCAAAGTACGCCACGCGGAACAAAAAGCGATTGGTTTCGCGAAAATTAAGGGATTTCAGCACTACGCCGTCGTCGGGAACAACGGGAGCGGTACGGGGATTATCCGTAAAATAGTAACGGAAAAGTCCGTGTTTCAGCTCTACTCTGAACGTGGGGTAACGCTGAAGCGTTATTCCCAGTGCCTTTTGCAAGGCTTCGGGTTCGACCTTTCGAGCAAGCTGAACAGTGACCTTATACAAGCTTTGCGCTCGGAAGCCTGCAATCATCGGGTATAACGCTCCCGAATTGTCAATTCGATAATGTGCGGTGTTTTTCATAGCGGTATTATAGAACATTGCGGCGGAAAAAGTCAACAGACGGCAAGAGGGTAACGGATTTCTTTTCGGGCGGCAAGCCTTTGCGAAAAACCCGTCGGAAAAAAATGAAAAGTATTGAAATCGGACGTTTAATTATGTTATCATATATTAAAATGCAACTTGGAGGTTAAAAAATGTTCAATAATTACGGTATCACACGCTGGGACGATGCAAAAACAATCTACAAACAGTTAGCTGAGCTGACCGCTCAACCGATTTATTGTATCAGTGACGACGAGTTGAAAAAGGTGCTTGCCGATTTTGACGTGAAATGCGCCAAATCCAAGGCGATTACCGCCGAAGCTAAGGATTATATCCCCGGCGGCGTTCAGCATAACCTTGCTTTTAACTTTCCCTTTCCCCTTTGCTTCACAAAGGCTGAGGGCGCATATTTAGAGGACTTGGACGGCAATAGCTATTTTGATTTTTTACAGGCAGGCGGACCTACCATACTAGGCAGTAATTTCCCTGCCGTTAAGGACGCGGCAATCGGTTTAATCAATCAGTGCGGTCCCGTCACGGGACTCTTCCACGAGGCGGAGCTTCTGCTTGCTAAGGAGATTAACAAGCATATGCCTAACGTGGAGATGTTCCGTATGCTAGGCTCAGGCACCGAGTCGGTTATGGCGGCTATAAGAGTTGCCCGTAACGCCACTAAGAAAAAACGCGTTATCAAGGTGGGCGGTGCGTATCACGGTTGGTCGGATCAGATGGTTTACGGCTTGAAGATTCCCGGCAGTCGCAGCTTCTTGGAATCCCACGGTATCCCCTCAAAGTGCTACGCTTTGACGGACGAGGTCAGACCTAACGACCTCAATATGATGGAGTCGATGCTCCGTCTTAATCAGCTCCGCGGCGGCACCGCGGCGGTTATCGTTGAGCCTGTAGGCCCCGAGAGCGGCACCCGTCCCTTGGACTTCGATTACAACAAGGGCGTTAGAGCGTTATGCGACAAGTACGGCGCATTGATGATTTTCGACGAGGTTGTAACAGGTTTCCGCGTAGGCTTAGGCGGCGCACAGGGCTACTTCGGCATAGTTCCCGACCTTACCATTTTCGGCAAGATAGTGGCAGGCGGCTACCCTGCGGCAGGCGGCGTAGGCGGCAAAAAGGAATTCGTCAGAGGTATGGCGGCAGGCGTAGGCACGATGATGAAGAGAGCGTACGTGGGCGGCACTTTGGCGGCTAACCCCTTATCCGCTTTCGCAGGCTACAACGCCATCAAGGCGATTGCGGAAAACGACGCTTGTTACAAGGCAGGTCTTGCAGGCAACCGCTTGGCGGACGGCTTGAAGGCTCTCGTTGCCAAGTATAAGCTGCCTTACGTGGTTTACAACCAAGGCTCTATCGTACACCTTGAGTGCACGGGTGCAATGAGCTACGATTTCTCTTCTATGAATCTGCTGGGCTCGGTAATTCCTATGCTTAAGAAAAAGCCTGAAATGCTACAGCGCAAGGTTGCAATGGAGCAGATGGGCGCGGCGTATATGAACAACGGAATCGTTACCTTGGCAGGCAGCAGACTATATACCTCTATGGCGGATACCGATGAGGTGATTGACGCCGCACTGGTTCGTTTCGACGACGTATTCAAGACGGTTCAGCCGATTACGAGGGAGTTAAAATAATATGTCTGACTTGAAAAAATACGCTGATAAGCTAAGCGAAAGCGGAATTAAGCTGACGGGGCGCGAGAGCTTCGCCTATACGGACGGGGTTAATTTTTATCTCGCCGCCGATTGCGATTTGAATAATCCCAATTGGATTACCGTCGCGCTTGGAACTCCTGCGGCACGGGTGGCAAAGGATTACGGCGCGGACGCCGCCGTTCTTTTCTCCGCTTTCGTCGCAAAGAAATTCCGCTATCTTCTCATTACCTTCCCCGATTACGCAGGCGTAATAGGCAGAGAGGGTATAACCGTTCCTCCTATACTGGACGATATGGCTCAGATTGTCGGACCTACGCTCCGCAACGTGACGTTTGCCAAGCTCCGCAGGGGCATCGGCGGACGGTGCGCGGCAACCCTAACGGACGGCAGACTTGTGTCCGTCGGCAGAACGGGTAAGGAAGCCGTAACCGCGGCTTTGGTTGCGGAAAAGGCGTGCAGGTGCTATAAGAGCGCGGCTTTAATCGGTTCGGCTAAGGCAGTACCTATGGCGGAGGCATATCTGATGCAGTTAGTTTACCGCTTGAAGTACAGCAAGCAGGGCATCAAGGAGGACTGATTGTGAGCGAGAACGAATTAAGAATTGCTATTAAGGTCGTAGGCGTGCGCCTTTTGGACGCCAATTTGGTTCAAGGCACTTGGGGTAACATATCCGCACGGCTGGACGAAAAAAGTATTTTGGTAACGCCCAGCGGCAAGGACTATTACGCCACCGCTCCCGAGGATATGGTGGTCGTTGACACCGAGACCTGCGAATACGACAGGACGGGACCTAAACCCACCAGTGAGAGGGGCATACACGCTGAGGTTATGAAGAATAACCCTGCCGTCAACGCCGTTATTCACTCTCACCCCGAGGCAGGCTCCGTTTTTGCTTGCGCTCACGCGCAGTTACCGCTTAAGGACGAGGCGGACAAAGTACTTTTCGGCTGTGACGTTATCCGTTGTGCGGCGTACGGCTTGCCGGGTACTTCCAAGCTGAAACAGAACACCGTCAGCGCATTGGGCAAGGCGAAAGCCGTGTTTATGGCTAACCACGGGGTTTTGGTCTGCGGCAAGGATTTGGACGAAGCATACGACGTATTGGCTAGGCTCGAAGAGCTGTGCAATCAAACGATTACAAAATAAGGCAGGTATATATGAATTTTGACAAGATAATCAGCAACAAGGAAGCGAGCGCGGACTATATGATAGACGGTATCACCAAGGTCTGCGGAGAATGCGGCAAGCGCGACGCAGGAAGCGAAGGCGAGGCGGCTGCGGCGGAATATATGGCCAACGAGCTTAAAAAGCTGGGCTGTGAAAAGGTGTCGGTGGAGCCGTTCAAACTCAATCCCAACGCCTTTATGGGTTGGATTTACATAACCGTAACTCTGATTTTGGCAGGCTTCGTTTGCTTGTTTTTCGTACCGATACTGGCGGTTATACTGGTGGTTTTGGGCTTTGTATTTATGATAGGCGAGTTCATTATGTACAAGCCTGTTGTGGATAAGCTGTTTCCTCAAAAGACCTCCCATAACGTCTTTGCTACCAAGGCTCCCAAGGGCGAGATTAAGCGCCGCGTTTATTTCAACGGACATATGGACGCCGCTTGCGAATGGAGTTTTAATTACCTCTTCGGCGGCAAGGGCTTTATCGGACATTTCCTTATCAGCATAGTGGGTACCTTGTACCTTTTGGCGGTGGCTATTGCCGTTATGATAGTGGGCAAGGGCGTTTTCTTCGGACAGAGTATCGCAGGCTTGGGCGGCGTTTACACGGCGGCTTGGGTAGCGATAGCTTTCGTTCCCTTTTGGATCGCGCTTTATTGGCTTTGGAGAGAGAACGCCGTGGTTGACGGAGCCAACGACGACCTCACGGGCTGTTTTATGAGTATAGCCCTGATTAAGGCGTTAAAGGATAACGGTATCGAACTGGAAAACACCGAAATCGGCGTGGTGCTGACAGGTGCGGAGGAGGCAGGATTAAGAGGTTCCAAGGCTTGGTGCGAGGCACACGCCAAGGACTGCGACAAGAACACCTTAATACTCAGCTTTGACACTATTCACGACGCGGATTGCCATTACGTCAATATGGCGGATATGAACGGTACGGTCAAGACGGACGCAGAGCTTTCCGAGCTGTATCTTAAGGCTTCCTCTAATATGAAAGTGCCTTGCGAAAAGGGCAGTGTTCCCTTCGGCGCAACGGACTGTGCGGCGTTCAGTCAGGCAGGCGTAAGAGCGGCAGGCGTGACCTGTATGAGCCACGATTTACCCAATTATTACCACACAAGACGCGACGTACCTGCACTGCTGGATAAGGACTGCCTTGCCAATACCTTTGCGGTAGCGGCGGAAACTCTCCGTATGCTTGACGAGGGTGCTTTAGACGGTGAAGCCGAATAAGGCGGTTATCGCGATTAACGGATTTAAGGGCAGTCGCACCAGCGCAGAGCTTTGCTTTGATATCAAGACTGTCTTCTCCGAGTTGTCGCCCTTAACAGAGGTTAGGGCGATACCTGTTGCGGACGGCGGCGACGGCTTTTTCGAGGCTTTGACCGCGGACGGACAGGCGAAAATTATTGCAGTTGAAACGGTGGACGCCTTGGGACGTGGGATTACCTCCAAGGTGGCGGTTCGCAACGGCGTCGGTATTATCGAAACGGCGTTGGCGACGGGTATAGCGTTAATTAACAAAAAGGATATGGACGCGTTGGGCGCGTCCACTTACGGAAGCGGTTTATTGCTGAAAGCATTGCTTGACAGCGGCATAAGCCGCTTTTTCGTAGGAGTGGGCGGCAGTGCGACTACGGACGGCGGTATCGGCTTGCTGACAGCGTTAGGCTACCGTTTCAAGGACGAAGAGGGCAAGGACGTGAAGCCTAACGGCGGTAATTTACTTGCCGTAAGGTCAGTGGACGACAGCGCGGTGACAGAGCAGGTCAGGGGAATAAGGGTTACGCTGATTTCAGACGTGGATAATCCTCTTTTCGGAGAACGGGGCGCGGCATACGTTTACGCTCCGCAGAAAGGCGCGGACGGGGAAGGTGTGCAAACCTTGGATAAGGGCTTGCGTAATTTTGCAAGGATAACGGCCGATTATATCGGTAAGGACTGCTCGGCAATCCCCGGCGCAGGGGCGGCAGGCGGCTTGGGCTTCGGCTTAATCGCATATCTTAACGCAGAGGTGAAACGCGGCGCGGAAACCGTGCTTGAGCTTTGCGGTTTTAAGGACGCGCTTCAAGGCGCAGACCTCGTCATCACGGGTGAGGGCAGACTGGACAGTCAGAGTCTTTTGTTCGGCAAGCTCCCTGCGGTGGTAGCTTCGGAGGCGAAAGCGCGGAATATCGCTTGCGTGGCTTTCGCAGGCTCGGTCACGGTTCCTAAGGAGGAACTTTTAAGGTGCGGCGTTACCGCGGCGTATTCCCTAATATCTCTCAATCCGTCCGTTGACTATTGTATCGCCCACGCAGGCGAGCTGGTCTCACGCTTAACGGAAAAGCTGTTATCGGAGTAGCTTAGAATAGTCGTTATTTCGTTCAGTATATTGAATCTTTTTTTACTTTTGTTATAAATCGACAAACACACAAAATATTTAGAAAAATGTTGTTCTGAAAAAAGCAAAATTTAAGAGTTAGAATAGAAAATAGATGTAACTAATTGTTTTTTAATTAATCCATTGCAAAATATCGTTGATTATGTTAAAATTAAAAGAAAAATGGGAGTTTGCTGTGTTCTACTTAAGGGAAAAGGATACGATATTGCAAAAACCGTTTATTTTTATTAGCTATTGTCATTGCGATTCAGCAATAGTTAATCAAGATATTCAGTGTCTGCTTGATATGGGTGTTAATCTTTGGTATGATGTCAATATGGAGTGTGGACAAGATTGGACGCATCAAGCTAGAAGCGTAATTGAACACAACAATTGTGTGGGCGTTATTTTTTATAACAGTGCTACTTCTTTCTTAAGTAAGCCGGTGCAATTGGAGCGTATTTGGACCCGTCAAAAGCTAAGAAGCACAGCTGGGAAAGATGAAGACGAAATTGACGAGACGAAGGATTTCTTTTATGCTGCGGTTACCATAGACTGTAAAACAACAGGCGAAATGCTTAGAGAAACGTACAGTTTATTAGGAGATTTGGATGCGAAAACACTAGAAAATACACTTCCTCTGGAAACGGTTTCTTTGGCAGTAACTATGTTCCGCTCGGAAAAAATATTTATACCTCGTGATGCCGCAAATACTCAAAGTGCCTTGACTACAATTTATAACAAAGCAAGGGATCGCTTTGCTACAGATGATGTAAAGATTATGCTAGAGGCGCTTGCTCAAAACGAAATCCTTACCAGGGTTGGAGAACTGTACGCTTTGCGACTTGGTTTTTATCTTGATATGAAGGTGAATTTGGATCCTTATCTATTCTTGAATTCAAATAAAATTGTCAGGAACGGAGAAAGATATGTTGAATTTAACGATAGTATCTATTCTATGGCTCCCATTAATTGGTTGTTTTTTACTTCCGATGAAAAAACTTTATTTTTTATATCAGAAAAAATACTTGGTTGTGGGTGTGGAGATACAACGGCATTCGACGATTGGTTGAAAACATTTTCTACTATTGCCTTTGATTCAAGCATAGCACTAAAAGTAAGTCCACGTTTTATGTGTCTGACGGAAGCGGAAGAAATGAAAAAAGTATTGCTTAAGGCAACAAGTTTACCTTATATTCAGCCGAGCCCTTCATATTGGTGGCTTTCAAACGATGGCCAAGATGAACATATGCGTAAGGCAGTACACGCCCAAATGGGTAGCATTTACCAAAACGGTTTTACTAAAAAAAATAGCATTTTAGGGTATCGACCTATAATAGCTGTTAACTTTGATGAATTATCTAAATTAACGGTAAACAGGAGGACAAAATGAGTAGCAATTCACTAGACGAGCAATCATTGTTGGATTTGAGTGTCGGTCTGAAGGATATTATTGTCGGAAAGCAAGGAATTTTTTACGAGTACGAAGATAAGAAAATTATAGGAAATAAGATTAAAGCCGCTTTGTTGAAAAAATATAACGATACGACAAAGAGTAAAGCTAGAAAGCAAGGCTTCTATCTTTCTGATGACGTTACATCAGTAGGTGTGCTTTCGCAATGTCACAGTTTACAGTGCCTTTTGGCGTTAATTGACGGTTGTGGTGTTGAAATAGATGAGAAGACTAATAATATAATTTTATCTGTTTTAGACGATATAATCGAGAATGTCATCAGACCAGAAGGTTTTGTTTTCGATGCAAGTCCTTATGATGCGAAATTCGATGTAAATATGCCCTATATGGATAGCCTTACTTGGGTTATGTCAACAATGCTCAGCTGCCTTCGTTTAAGCATTAGAACTGATGTTTGTTTCGATATTGGTGAACAAAGATATGCACAGGCAGTCAGTATTATAAAAGAGTGCTTAAATATCATTTGTGATTCGTACATATCTAATTCACAAAGCACAGGAGAAAATGCGCTTAATAAGGGTTGGAATTTTACAACAAAGTGTGAGGAGCCGTCTCTATATTTTTGTTTTGCTGTTTCAGAGGTCTATCTCGACTTCTATAAAACGTTCGAAGCCTATATCCTTACTTTTGAAAATATGAGAAGAAAAGAAAAGGGTATAGCTGTTATTGAGGATGCCAAAACCGTAGCAGATAGAAACGCCTACTTAAATAGCGAAGAGGGAATAAAGCTAGCGAAGTTGTTCCAACAAATCAATAATGGCGAGCCATTCCTTGCAGGATCGCCATATTGTAAATTTGAAGGTTATTTGCGCGATGTTGCGATTCGCGTTTGGGAACTGGTAAAGGATAAGTTTACCGAAAGTTTCTTTAACAGTGATCTTGCAACTACAGTTAGTGAAGATATTATCAATCAAAGTTCTACAAACGATGCTTTATTTAACAGTGTTTACATTATTAATATCCTGATAAACGGAGCATACGATGAGATGCTTAACGATGAAATAATGGCGGTGTCTTCTGACGGTACCGCGACGGTAGAAAGTGAACAGAAACTAGCTCAAGCACAAGCGACGTACGATAACTTTTTGGAAACCATACAGCTTGCTTATCAAAGAGCCTATCGGTGTTATAACCAGTTGAAAAATGATGATAAAGAACACATAGTGGAACAGTATGTTTTAGGCTTTAACGAAAAATTTACATTGAGAAGAGACAGTATCAAAGAGTTGCGGAAGAAAAGAATAAAAGTCTTCTCGCTGTTCCCGTTACTTGTGAAAACCAATTCAATTATCGGCGAGTATCTTATTAAATATCCTCAATACGAGATGATAAAATATTTGGATTCCGTAATGGCAAACCGTTATGCAAAAAGAGTTGTGAGCGGTACGGTATTAGAGTACGAGTGGTTCTGGGAGGCAGATGGATATTACAGTGCGAGCAACTACTATTATGCTACCTCAATCACGAGTTTCTATGATTATTACGAGACCTATGAAAAACGATTTTTTGAAGTTGAAAAAGCCAATGTTAAGGTCGTTGAAGAGGTAAAAAAGGAATATTTTTCCGAGCTAAATAAAGGAAACGGAGAGATCGGTATTCTGAAAAAAAAGATAGAATTACTCAAAGCAGAAAATGAAAAACTTTCCAGTAAAGAATCAAAATTTGAGAATGCCACTACAGAATTTATCAGTGAATACATTTCTACTAACAGCGTTAGCATATTGACAAAGCTTTTTCTTAAAGTAACGGACTGCTTTACTGCGGATGTAAATGATAATGTTAAGCTGACGAAAGAGGAGGAGAAAATGCAAACTGCAATGAGGGAAGCATTCTTCTCAATTATCAGTCCCATTCTGTACAAGGTAGTAAGATACAATTCTTCGATTGCGGATAAAGCTGAGTGTGTTGAACGCTTAAAACAATATGTTAAGGAAGACATTCAGGATTGTTTAGGAAAATACGCCTCTCAGCTCCTAAACACATCTAATCATCAAAGTGAGTATTCAAAGACAGATGCATTAAAGGGCATCAGTGATGTGTTAATGCGTAATACAAAAAATAACTAAGGAGAAAGCCTACTATGAAAACAATATCATTTTTTTCCTATAAGGGCGGCTCAGGTCGGAGTACACTTTTATATAATCTTTTACCTATACTTGCTAGTGAAAATGTTCTTAACGCTAATGCAAAACACCCAATAATAGTTGTTGATATGGATATTGACAGCGCCGGCATTACTTTTTTAACAAAAGCACAGGATTTTGTTAGCGATGTACGCTGTGTTCAGGGTTTGATTCAAAGCGGCATACCGAGAGGAAATACTTTTGAAGATTATGAGAATGGACTATTTAAAGAATATTTTTGCAACATCGGTAACGCTTGTGGGCTTTATGATAATGCAAGTATAAGACTTTTACCGGCAAAAGAGGGCAAAGCATTCAATGCCGGCAGAAGTAATAATTACGATAATGATAGCGGTTCTAGTCTTACTCTTGAAAAGTTGCAGGCAATTTGCTCCAAAATAGGCTGTTCGGCTTTGATCCTAGACTCGGCAGTCGGAGATCAGCTTTCCGCGCAATGGAGTTTGCGTTTGTCCGACATCATAATTACCTGTCTTAGACCAACACTCCAATTTAGGGAAGGCACTCTACGGTTTTTTGAAAGATTCGATAAATTATATGCGAATAAAAAAATTGTTGTGGTTCCGAATACGGTACCTATCGGAGAGGCGACTATAGATGGTGATATTTACCCGGGAACGTCTAGTTGTGCAATAGGATTAGGTTTTGAACGACTTAACTTAAAGGGACATAATAGCTACATTACTGATATGATTACAGGTGGATTCGGTATCCCTAGAGTAGAACGTTTTATGTGGAAAGAAGGCTTACTTTTTAATATCAAGGATAACGAGAAAAAACCTGATGAAAAGATGGCTTTTGATAAAATGAAAACTTTAGCGCAAATTGTTAATAATATAGCAGTCGATGAGGGGTGCGATGACTAACGACGATTTTAAATTATTAGTACCTGACCTCAATATGAGGAAATTTATTAGGGGCGGCATTGTGAAAAACACATTCAACTCTGTAAATAATTTGATGTTGTTATGTAATAACGCTTTAACTTTGACGTTTCTTTATTCTTATTCTTTATATCGAAAACAGCTTAATTCGGATGGCTTGGAGATGTTATTGGCTAATTCTAATGCCAATTCTCTTCGCGTTATTGATACAATGCAAAAGGTATATATAAAATATCCGATAAGCCTAGAATTGATACAGTTCGTTTTGCTTGATATCCAATTTGACATTATGCACGGAGAATCTTCAGTGCTTACGCGTTTTATTCCGGATGCTTTAACAACCTATGGTAATTTTAGCATTGTAGAGCACAATAAAATAATTACTCGAATGAGAAAAAGCGATAGATATCTATCGGAGTCAGGCTTGGACTTGGCGAAAGCCGAATTACTTCTGGTTGAGCTTTTAGAACATTTACCTTTTTTGAAAACTCGCGAGTTAATACGCATTAACGATAATGCGAATACAAATATTAACGAATACGTGTTTCGTAAGAGGAAATGTGAGTACTTAGAAGAAAAAGATGTAAGTGCGTGTTATGTTCTTAGTAATTTTTCCGAAGATGAAAACACCAGCGAATTTCTTTATCTTCAAGATATTAGTAATTTTGACGGCGGTTACAAATTGCGTTATGTAAGTCCTAGCGCTGATATTGTAAGGAATTTATATTGTGTTTCCGATGATTTTTCATCTGCAATCAAGGAAGCATCTGCAAAGGAGCTAATTAGAAAAAGACCAGACGAACTATTCTTCGAAATCGTAGGTGTGATAAAAACATCAGCCGAAACCACAGTCAAAAAACTTTCAGAGATATCGGTAATTAGTGATGTTTACTCTATTAACTACAGATATGTTAAAAACCTTGCATTGGCAATATCTGACGCGATAAGTTTAGATTATTTATCCGAAGCTAAAGATATGCTGCGAGAAGAGTATAAGAAGAACTACCCGCATGCTTTTGAGTCTGTGATTGAAAAGGATGGGATTATGTATGAAAACTGGGATAGCATAATCGTTATGCTTTTGATTGAAGCGGGACCAACGCAAATACTTCAATCGCTAATAGAAAAAAACAAAGCCTTCTATAAAATTGTTGTAAAAAATCTCAGTCAAAGATTTGGACCTTCCTATAGTCTTTACGCTATAAAGGATATGGAAAGAGAACTGGAAAATTTAGCAACGCAATTAATAGACAGCAGCTCTCCAGATATAGCAATTAGGAATGATTTTTTCGGTGCTACGCGAATCACCGCCAGATTACGTGCAGGTCTGTTGGCGGAGGCAAAAGCAAACGTAATTCTCAATTCGTTAATGGATATTAACGGATCGAACAGGAAATTCAGTTTAATTTATATCGGTAATTTGCAAACGAAAATTCGCCTACTAAAAGATTCGTATAATTCTAATGATTTTGAAAAACAGAAGCAATACATTAAGTACACACTGGGAGAATCATTGAAACAATTAATATGTTTTTACAAAGGCGTATATGCTTATGGAAAAGAAAAATTGGAATATGATTATGTTTCCGGCGATAAGTGCCTAGATGATGATATCGTTGAAGATTATAAGAGAAGCATTTCCGGTGCTTTTATGCGTGCGGCAAGAGTCGAAGCGGAAAAAATTAAGCAAGATCCCAAACTTGGTAATAACGAAATCATTCCATTGATAAAACGGTTTTTGGAAGTTTGCGATGAGTGTTGTTATGCTACAAACGAATCCGAAGACTTAGGAAATTCAGGACGCTTTCTTTTCTCTGCACTTGGTAAATACGAAATAATTGACCGAAAGAACGTAGTGAATTTAATTCCTTTTAATTTATCTAATACGATTAAACTGGATGAAAGTAATATAAAGAAATTTGTTGGATTTTCGTTAAAAGTATTAGAATATCTTAAAACAGGTAGTTTTAATAATGAAACTGGATTAGATAATACAATTAATGCAATTTATCCTTTTGTCGCGAGATTAACCAGAGGTAACGAAAATAAGGACGGGTATAAAACAATAACTTTTCAATTAAGCGTTGATGTGGAAAATGATGGCTTTGATAATTTTTACCACGAAATAAATGTTCTATCTGAATTTAACTATGATTTTGATGAAAAATATTATTGCCTTCCCAATTTAGCACGTTCCAATGATAAATGGTGGATAGATCCATTACTCATCGGTTATCAAGAATTCAATTCGATTTTTAACTAATTAGGAGAAAAGATGGCGCACTTGCATTACGTATTGGATGCTTACGGTTTATCAGCCGAAAGCGGTAATAGTTTAATCAGCATAAATGAATTGTTGGTTCAGTTGAGCAAAGAAATGGATCTAGAGGCAGTGATGCCGCCGTTTCTTCTTCCGTATTATTATTCTGCGGATCCAGAGGACGGCGGAATAAGCGCTTTTGTTATCTGCCGAGGCGGTCACATAACCATTCATACCTTTCCATATCGCTCTTGTTATTTTATGGACATCTTGACGGATAATCTACTGTTTGCAGATAAAGTAGAACACTTTATGAATAGTTATCTATACGCTTCAAATCTAAATTCTAGCTTGATAGACAGACGTTTTCCGGATACCGTTCCAACTAGTGGAGTTGATAAAATTTGCGATTTTGGACCACATTATCTTATTTCGGTAAAAAATATGGAAATGACGTTTAATGGCATTTTCAGTTGGTTGGATTCTATTGCGGAGAAGGTGAATATGCTACCGATATCCAGACCATATGTTATATATGATAGCATAGAAAATCCGCAATTCATATCTGGAATTATAGTAGTGGCTCAAAGTCATGTTGCAGTTCACTATAGCATTAAAGAAAAAACTGCTAACATCGATATTTTTTCGTGTAGCTTCTTGGAAAATGAAATTATAGAAAGGATACTGAAACAGAGTTTTGGAGATAATGCAACCTGGGTGCTATTCCCAAGGGGCAGTAAGTACACTAATAAGTATCTATCAAGGAGTGATAGAATAACACCATATATGCTATGGAAAAAAAATATTAAATAACTGGCGCAAAAATAGTTGAAAGTTTGAGTTGTTCTGCTGTCACTAGTATGGAAGAGTTTGTTGTCTCTGTCTGGAAAACTTTATTTGGGGATCGAATTACATTTAGCTAAGCAACTCAAATAAAACTCTTTTTGCCCTGATTAATGCAACAGCACTTACTATTATTTTGACATACACAAAAATAGTTGATATAAACAAACCTGATTTGCAGATCAGGTTTGTTTATATGGACGCATTTTATTTGGCAATACCTATTGCACTGACGAAGAGATAGCTTTATGCTATGAGACAGCTTAATTGCTACTTATCGGTACAGACACGCTTTGCATTTACACAGATTCGAACAAAAGCTGTCGGTACCCTATGGTTTTTATCAGGTTTTTCAAATGATTTTTCTAATAACATAGTTCTAGATAAAGATAGCTTTTACATCTCTACTAATGCGGAATAAATTTTGAAGCGGTATCTCGGGGCGTTTCGGATGAAAAGTTGCTTTTTTTATCGTAATAAATCTTAGATTTAATTAAAATACCCCCTTGCAAGAAGTCGGTTTGTATGGTAGAATTAGAACTGTAGGGTTTTCCCGAATCAGAATTTTTTTAGGAGGAATACATATGGCAATTACGAAACAAGAATGGCTGGATCTCGAAAAGAAGGCCAACGACTTGCGTGTTTCCACGCTAGATACTTGTAAAGCAGCCGGAAGCGCACATATGGGCGGAGCTTACAGTATGACAGACATCATAACCTGCTTATACTACAAGTTTATGAACTTCGACCCCAAGGACTACAACAATCCCGATAGAGACCGTTGCATAGTTTCCAAGGGCCACGCAGGCGTTCTGCTTGCGGCACTGTTCGCCGATTTGGGCTTGGTAGCGAAGGAAGATCTTAAGACCTTCAACCTCACCGGAAGCAAGCTCGGTATCCATTTGGATTCCAACAAAGTTAAGGGTTTGGACGCCTCCACAGGTTCCTTGGGACACGGTTCCGCGTTGGCGTTGGGTATGGCTTTAGCCGCTAAGGTTAAGGGCAAGACCTATAAGACTTATATGATTTTAGGCGACGGCGAGTGCGACGAGGGTTCCGTATGGGAAGCCGCGATGGCTAACGCTAACTTTGTAGCCAGAGGCAATATGGCAGCCAACTCTATGGTAACCATCGTTGACCGTAACGGCTGTATGATTGACGGACGTACCGAGGACGTTATGAAACTGGAGCCCTTTGCGGACAAGTGGAGAGCATTCGGATACGAAGTAATCGAGATTGACGGACAGAACATTTCTCAAATCTGCGACGCACTGGAAAAGGCGAATAACGCCAAGGATAAGCCGGTTTGCATTCTTGCCAATACCCATAAGGGCGCAGGCGTTTCCTATATGGAGGATAACTACAAGTGGCATTACGGCGCAGTCAATGATGAAAAGTACGAAACAGCTGTTAAGGATTTAGCTGAATATTATGCCAACAGAGTGGCAAGAGCCGAAAAGGAGGGCAAGTAATATGGCAGGAGGATTAAGTTATACGGCATTGGAGAGCACATCTCTCGCAACGGCAGAAATTTACGGCAAAACGCTTGTTGAGTTGGGCGACACCAACCCCAACGTAGTAGCTCTTACCGCAGACCTTGCCGGCTCTACTAAAATCGGCGAGTTTAAGAACAAGTATCCCGACAGATTCTTCAACGTAGGTATTGCGGAGCAGAACCTTATCGGTATCGCCGCAGGTATGGCTAAAGCAGGTTTGGTACCTTTCGCAAGCTCCTTCTCCGTTTTCACCAGCTTGAGAGCTTTGGATCAGGTTCACACCGACGTATGCTATCAGAACGTCAACGTGAAGATTATCGGCACCCACGGCGGCACTTCTTTCGGTCAGGCAGGTTCCACTCACCACGCTATCGAAGACTTCGCAGTTGTTCGCAGCTTGGTTAATATGACTCTTATCTGCCCCGCTGACGGTATCGAAACAGGTCTTGCGGTTAAGGCGGCGGCTAACACCCCCGGACCTTTCTATATCCGTATCAACCGTGGATTCGACCAGACCGTTTACGGCAGCAGTGATTACGGCTTCACCGTAGGCAAGGCTGTTACGATGTACGACGCTGACGAAGGCGAGAAGCCCGACGTTTGCATTATCGCTTGCGGCTCCTGCGTTTATCAGGCTATTCAGGCGGCTAAGATTCTGGCTAACGACGACAATATCAAGGCAAGAGTGCTGAATATGCACACCATTAAGCCTATCGATAAGGACGCTATTTTGAAGGCTGTTAAGGATTGCGGCAGAATAGTTACCGTAGAAGACCACAGCATTATGGGCGGCTTAGGCAGCGCGGTTGCAGAGGTTATCGTTGACAACGGCAAGGCTTGCGCTTTCAGAAGACTGGGCTTGAAGGATCACTTCTCCGCGATAGGACTTCACGAGGACTTACTGGCTATGTACGAGCTTAACGATGTAGGTATCGTCAAGAACGTCCGCGAGGTTATGATGGCGGCGGTTGAGGAAGCGGCTTCCGCGGCAGGTATGGATTTGTCCAAGTTCAAATTCGGCGCCGCAGAAAACTGGGATGACGAGGTATAAGCTATGGCAATTACACAGAAGGATCTATATGCAGCAAGAATATTTTTATATTCCGCACTGCCCCTTCTAAAGGTAATAGCTACCGACGAGGAAAAATACGCGGCTAAGTTTAGCGGCAAAAGCTTTATTTTCCAAGTCAGCGTTGCTATTCCCGAGGACGAAAGAGAGTTCGTCGCTAAGACCGTACCCGTTGACGCGGCTAAGGGTGTTATCGCAACTCATTTCGTTGTAGAGGACGGTGTGTGGACGAGTCACGTAGGAGAGGCGGCGGAAAATCCGGATGTTGAGTTCGCTTTTTCCACGGTTAAGAAGTTCGTATTATTCTTCACGGGCAAGGCGTTAGTTTCCGCACTGCCTGCTATGAGGGGTATCTTCAGTCACTTCGGCGTTTTCCTCAGCGTTTTGCTTACGCTTCTGCGTATGGCAGGGCTTTTGCAGGCGAAGGACGCCCCTGCGAAACTTGAAGATCAGGTTATGCTTACCAAGCTGTATTTCTACCTTTTACCGGGCGGCATCAGCCAGCTCAACAAGGTGGGATACGAGCCTTTTAGGAATTTCACTTCCACTTCTCCGGATAGAGCTTACGCGTATTCCGTAGCAGGATACCCTGAGCTTCAATCCTATCTCCGTATCCGCAAGGGCAAATCCAAAGCGGGCAGAGGTGCATACAAGCGTTGTAAGGCTTTCCTTACGATGAGATTCGATTCTCCTATCCACGCATTGGATATACTGATGCAAAAAGGTGATATGCTCACCTATATGCGTAACGGTTGGATGGCGGTAGAAGGTGCTCCCGAATTCGGTGCAACCTTAGGCGACCTTATGATGCAGGTCGGATATTTCGCTCAGGGCGGATATTTGGACGAGGCAGAATAAGTATCGGTACAAAATGTGGGCAAGGGGTTATGGACCTCTTGCCCTTATTTTGGCTGTTTACGCGCGGTGCGCGTGAGCGTGACAATTACTGTGATATTATAGGATATGCGGCTGGTTGTTTACGCGTGGTGCGCGTGTGCGTGAGTGTGCGCGAGGTAACTTTCACTGTTTAATTGTCTAAGCTCTGCCGTTGCACGTGGCGCACTTAAGTCAATAGCGGAAAAACGAAAAAACTAAAAAGAATTAAGACGAGAAAAGAAAATGAAAATAACGGTTTTGGACGGAGCCTGCTCTATGGGCAGAGAACTCAATTTTGATAAATTCAGAGATTTCGGTACGGTCAAGGTATATCTTCGCACGTCAAACGACGAGATTGTGGAGCATATCGGCGACTCGGACTGCATTATTCTCAATAAGGTGAATATAACCGCCGACGTACTGGACGCTTGTCCTAAGGTTAAGCTAATCAGTATTTTGGCGACAGGCTATAACGTGGTTGACCTTAAGGCGGCGGCAGACAGAGGTGTAACTGTATGCAACGTGCCGTCGTACAGCACCGACAGCGTGGCGCAGATGGTTTTCGCGCTGATTTTTGAGCTTGTATCCAAGGTAGGCGCACATTCGGTTTCCGTCAAAAGCGGCGATTGGAGCGCGTCAAAAGATTTTTGCTATACGGTGCAGGGCGGTATCGGCGAGCTGGCAGGCAAGACCTTGGGGATTATCGGCTACGGCGCGATAGGCAAGAAGGTGGCGGCAATCGCATCAGCCTTCGGAATGAAGCTTTTGATTAACAACCGCACGCCCTTTGAGGGTTCGGTGAGCAAGGAAAAGGTGTTTGCCGAATCGGATTTTGTAACCTTGCATTGTCCGCTGACCGCCGATAACGCAAAAATGATTAACGCCGATGCGTTGTCAGGCTTTAAGGACGGCGCATATTTGATTAACACCGCAAGAGGCGGCTTAGTTGACGACCAAGCGTTGGCTGACGCACTCAATTCGGGTAAGCTTGCAGGCGCAGGACTGGACGTTTTGTCACAGGAGCCGCCCGTTAGCGTCAATCCGCTAATCGGAGCCGCCAACTGCATAATTACTCCCCATATAGCTTGGGCGACGCTGGAAGCTCGTACCAGACTGATCGAGGCTACCTATCTTAACGTCAAAGCGTTTTTGGAAAACCGAACCGTCAATAAGGTCAACTGACGCTTACGGCTCGGCTGTTAATTTCCGCCGAACGTAAACGCGGCACAGCCGTAAAAAGGAAAATATATGAAGAGATTATTTGCGATAATACTGATACTTGCCGTAACGATTACGGCTTTAACCGCTTGCGCTGACGACCGTCAAGAAGAGCCGCCTTATGAGTTCAGCCGCGAGGCTAACGCCGATTACGCAGAGGTTACAAGACTGGGTACCGCCTTGGCGGAACTGGAAAACTACGCCTTGGATTACTATGACGGCGACAAGGAAAGCGCCTTTCAGGGGTGGCTGACCTATATCCGCAAGGAGCGTTATTACGACGGCACTTGGGCTTTGAGCGCAGGATATTTGGATACCGACTTCGCCGCTTACGTGGACGCAAGAAAATCCGCCGCGGTCACCGAGCTGTTGACCTACGGCAACTTTATGCTGACTGAGGACGATTTTACCTATCCCGTGGACTTTATCCATATGCTGGCGGTAGTCAATATGATACTCAGAACAGGCGATAACAAGGCTATTGCCGACTTGGGCGGTTGGGCAGGCGACATAGGTCAGCTTGTGCAGGATATAATGAACGAGGAGGGCACGGTTGACGAGCTTTATCTTAAGGCTAAGGCTTTGTACAATACCGAGGTTCCCGGCGGCTTTGACGCAGAGGACGTTTACGCCGATTTGGACGCGGTTATCCTCTACACAAGATATATGAACGGCACCGCGACCTTCGCCGCGACCTTTACGGAGTTTTACAAAACGGTCACGCTTAAGGGACGGATAGAGGAGTATTACGAGGACGATTTCGGCGAGTATTACGATACCAAGGACGAGCTTCGTCAGGTGGTTTACAATAGAGTTTCCAATAACCTTTTTATCAAAACTCTCCTTAACACCTATCATTGCTCCGATAAGCCCGACCACCTTAAGGCGTGCTGTTACGTCTATGCGGATTACCTCTTTGAGAATCTGGAGTAATAAGCAACGATTGTTATTCGCGGCTAGGGCTTTTAGAATCGGCAAATCTTAACCGACTGAAAGCCCGAGCAAGGTAAATCCGATTACAAAAACGAAAATACGGCTTAACGGTTATGACGGCGGCGGTGTGGTATGCGCATTGACATTTCCACCGACTGATGTTATAATGGCGTAAGCGGCAACAAGCAATAAAACAGTAATTTGGGAGATAGAGTGTATGGCTGATATTATTGACAGAACCAACGTAACCGCCGAGGCGGAGCAACAGATTACCGACAACCCTCCGCGCCCCAAAGAGCGTGTCAAAACGCCCAAGGGCAAGAAGGGCAAGCTGTATTCCTATGCAGGGTGCGTTTTGAAAATCGATTTGACCACGCGCACCGTGGAGGAGTATCCTTTTTCGGACGAGTATCGCAGGCTTTATCTTGGCAACAAGATTATGGCGGCAAGGATTTTTTACGACCTGCTGGAAAAGCCTTTCGACGCTTTTGATCCCCAAAACGTGCTGATTATAACCGCAGGTCCGCTTAACGGCACCTCCGCGCCCAGTTCCTCGCGTTTTAACGTGTCGGGCTTGTCGCCCTTGACGGGTTTTTATACCTCGTCCAACTGCGGCGGCGACTTCGGCATTAAGATGAAACGCGCCGGTTACGACGCGATAATTTTGACAGGAAAGTCGGACGAGCACGTTATAGTCGATATAAAACCCGATTTTAAGGTCGAGTTCAAGAACGCCGATAAGTATTGGGGTATGCTCACAGGTCAGGTGCAGGAAGCCTTGGGCGGCGGCAAGTCGGGCAAGCTGGTTATAGGACCGGCAGGCGAAAATCTGGTTAGATTTTCCTGCTTAGTCAGTAACGAAAGAGCGGCGGGGCGCGGCGGTTTAGGCGCGGTTATGGGCAGTAAGAACGTCAAGGGCGTAGTCATAGACGGTATCAAAACGCCCCTTATAGAGCTATACGATAAGGACAAATTCACCGATATATGCGCCTATTGGACTAAGCGGCTAAAGAAGCACCCTTTAACAGGGGTACAGCTTCCTAAAATGGGTACGGCAGGTATTCTGTCCGCGCTCAACACCAAAAAAATGCTCGCTACCAAGAACTTCGGCAGAGGACAGTTCGAGGAATTTGACAAGATTTCGGGAGAGTGCTTAGCGGAGAAATATTTGGTTCGCAATAAGGGCTGTACTTCCTGTCCCATTCAATGCACTAGAGTCGTCAGCGTTGACGGCAAGAACGTCAAGGGACCTGAGGTTGAGATTATGGGCTTGATGGGCGCCAACGTCTTAAACAACGATTTGGGCAAAATCATTGACTGGAACTACGAGATGGACGAGCTGGGTATGGATACCATATCCTGTTCGGGAACCATAGCCTGCGCAATGGAACTCCACGAAAAGGGTTTATGGCAAACCGACCTTGAGTTCGGCAACAAGGACAACGTATCGCAGATTCTTCACGATATAGCTTTCGCCGCCACCGAAGAGGGTAAGGACTTGGGGCAGGGCAGTAAACGGCTTGCCAAAAAGTACGGCGGAGAGCAGTATTCTATATCCGCGAAGGGTATGGAGCTTGCGGCTTACGAGCCGCGCGGTGCGGTAGGTCAGGGCTTGGGATACGCGGTAGCCAACCGAGGCGGCTGTCACCTTAACGCAGGATATATGGTAATAATGGAAGGCTTGGGCTTGGCTATTGACCAGTACACCTACAAGGGCAAGGCGGCTTTTACCGTTACCTTCCAAAATCTTATGGAAGCAATATCCGCAGGCGGCAACTGTTTGTTCACCAGTTATGCGTTTTTCCCCTCGTTTTTAATCACGAAACCCAACTGCCTGATGACTAGAATAGTCAACAAGGTAGCTCCGTATATAGGCGGCGTTTTGGCGGCGGTACTTCGCGTACCCGAGGTTTTGGCTATTGAGCTAAAGCCCTTGTTCCCCCATCCGTTGGCGATTCAATACGCGACAGGCATAAAAATGTCCTTCGGCAAAACCTTGCGCTACGGCGAGAGGGGCTACAATTTGGAAAGACTAATCGACCAAAAACTGGGCGTTTCCGCCAAGCACGACGTTTTACCCAAGAGATTGACGGAAGACAATCAGGTTTCGGGCGATAACCGCACTAAGGTGCCGCTTGATATAATGCGCAAGCGGTATTATAAGGTAAGAGGTTGGGATGAAAACGGCTTACCCACCAAAAAACTGCTTAAGCGTTTGAAAATCGACTTAAAGGAGGAGGATAAATGATTACCGTAAAGTTTTGCGGCGTTTTACGCCTTGCTCATAAGGTAAACGAGTTGCAAATTGAGGACGTTAGCAATATCAAGGAGTTGGTTAAGCAGGTATCCGTTAAGGTTCCCACCGCTACCGAAAAGGAATTACGCGCCTGTCTTATCTTTATCAATGATGAGAATATAACCCATCTTAAGATGTACCGTTCGCGTTTAAGCGATGGCGATAAGGTTATATTTATGTCGCCTGTAGGCGGAGGTTGAGCCGTGAGTTTAACCGAATTATCGGATACTTTTAAGAATAAAACCGTGTTGGTCGTCGGTTGCGGCGGTCTTGGCTGTTTCGTTGTGGAAGCATTATGCCGCGCAGGTGTCGGCAGGCTGATAATCGCAGACGGCGACGTGTTTTGCGAAAGCAACCTTAACCGTCAGCTATATGCAACGGCGGCTACCTTGGGGCGGAATAAGGCAGAGGTAGCGGCGGAAAGAGCGGCACAGCTTAAAAGCGGAACGGAAGTTACCGCCGAAAAGGTGTTTTTCAGCGCGGATACCGCCGAAAAACTGATGTCGGGAGTTACGGTTGCGGTGGATTGCACCGACAATAGCGAAACTCGTCTGCTAATGGAAAAAACAGCGGATAAATGCGGAGTTCCTTTGGTTCACGGCGCAATATCGGGTATGGTGGGACAGCTTACCACGGTTTTCCCCGGAGATTGGATGTTGAAGGAGCTTTACAGTAAGGGAATGGCGGACACCGCAGTGACCTTGTGCCCTGTACCGCAGATAATAGCAGGCTACCAAGCGGCGGAAACACTGAAACTCTTAGCAGGGGAATCGGGTTTGCGCGGCAAGCTGCTGCTTATTGACTTGGAGCATAATTTAACTGACGTTATTCCGCTGAAAAAGTAAAACTAAGCTAAGGGATGATTATCGATATTTACGATTTCACCGTCCTTTATAAAGAATTCAAAAACCTCGACGCTTCCGTCATTTCTTTGGATAGCGGCGAGGTTTTTTTCCGTAATGAAAGGGGGCAACTGCGGTATGCCCGAAAAATCTCCGATATATTCCCTGATTTCCGTCAGCTTATCCTTAAGCTCGGTGGATAGACATAAGGCGGCGGCTTGCTCGTCATCAGCTAGTAAGGCTTCGAGAAACTGATAGGGCAGTAACTCCTCCAAGTCGGAAAACTTGCGGTCATAACTGAATTTTTTGTCTGTAAGCAAACACATTTCGTTGCCGAAAGCGTAACGCTCGGTGACGGTTCTTCCGGCAGTGTCCGACAGCCTTCTGGTAACTAAAAAACCGTTTCCGTCCGCTGAGATGCTTTCTCCGCAGTTTTCATAGATTTTTTTTGCCGTTTGGGTGGATACGACGGTAATATATCTTTTATCATCGCCGTAAATCAAGCCGCAAACAGGATAGTCGTTAGAATAAAAAAACTCGTAATATCCGCTACTTTTTAGTTTTTCTGCGTAGAAGACGTTTTCGCAATCGAAGAGATAGGTTTCGCAGTTATCTCTGATTACGGCGGCATTAACGCGGTATCCGCCTGCGATTCCATCGCTTCTTTCCACTACCCCGAAAACGTAATTCTCCTGTGAAATAGGATATAATTCCACATATTTGCCCCAATCCGCCGCCTTGAATCGTTTAAGCGGCGCACCGCATACGGTTTCCGCAAGCAATTCTCCGTTTTCGGTTATTACGATTAGATTCGCAGGTCGTTCCGCTCCTGCGCTGAATCGGCTTATTGCCGAGCCGTTGACGAAAACCATTCCTTTTGTTATCACCTTATATTCTTTCATACCATACAATATTAGACAATTTGGTCTAAAATTACCTTTACTGTGTAATATTCCCGATTTATAGGTCAAAAATCGGAATATGGCTTTATCAATCGGTGGTTTACTCCTGACGGCTTCCGCCGCCTTGGCTTTTATACTTATCAATAACGGCTTGGCAAGGTGTATCGGAGCCAATAAAGCCCGTATTTTACTGCTGACCACGGTTTACACGGCAGGATACGTTTTATTTTTCTGCGGCTTATACGGCAGTCTTTCCTTTTGGTCGGCTTCCGTTACGGCGGCGTTGGAAACCGTTAAGCTTTTTTTTCTCCAAAACGGCGAGTATTACGTGTTGAACGACTGGTTCAAAAACAGTGAAACGATGATGACCGTAATGACCTTGGTCAACCTTTTTGCTTTCGGCAGTACGGCTACAGTGTTGCTGACCTTTCTGTTTTCGGACGTGAGCGTGGCGGTGAAACTCCTTTTCATTCGGCGTAAAAGGCTGTGCGTAATCTTCGGCTGTTCCAAATCGATGGCAGGCATTACCGCCGAGCTTGCGAAGACTTCCAAGGTGCTGTTATTGGATTACGAGGGCAGGCACAAGTCGGACGTGGGTTTTGCGGTGGAAAAGGGTTATTTATATAAAAGCTGTGCAAATGCTACCGAAGAAGAAAAAAAGGTGTTAAAATATATAAAAGCGCGAGAGGTATTTGCCTGTTTTCTCTTAGAGGACAAGGGAGCTAATTGCCTTAACGCCGCCAAATTTGCGGCGGCTGTACCAAAACTTAACGGATTGACGCTGTGTATCCGAGCGGACGAAACGGATTACAAGGAGCTTTACGACAGCTGTGCCGAAAAAGCGGACGTCAGGCTTTTTCGCGATGAGGATACCGCCGTCACGGGCGGCTTAACCGCCTTACCTTTGCCCGACCGCAGACTGAAGATAGCAATCATCGGGTTTTCGGAGGTGGCGAAGGCTCTGCTTCTAACCGCGTTGCCGCTGTGTGCGGAGTACGGCTTATCCGAGGCGCATTTGTTTTGGCAGGACGCGCCCTATGCGCTTTTGGAGAAGAGTTACCCTCTTTTGGGAGAGTTCTGCCGCACCGAGCTACATTCCGAGGCGATAGGTTCAAAAGATTTCTTTGACGCGGTGGAACGGCTTTTTGCTCAAGACGTCAACTATTTGGCGATAGCGGGCGGTGACGAAAAGCTTAATTTGGAGTTAAGCCGTATCCTTTCCGCGGCGGCAAGACGGCTTAATCCGCAGCTCGGACTGCTATGTTACGTAAAGTCGCCCTATATGACGGTCACTGGAAAGGAGCTTAACGACGGTTGCGGTATCACGCTTTTCGGAAGTACGGACGGCGCACTGACCACTGCGGCCATATCGGAGGACGGCACGGAAAGCAAGGCGGAATCGCTTTATTTGAGGGAGTCCGCGGAGCGCAATTCGTTTTTGTCGGAAAGGGGTATTTCCCCGATGACGGTTACTCCTTGGCGAAATGCCGATTTGCCCACCCGAAAGCTGTATAGAACTGCGGCTCGGTACGGAATGAAAAAGGTGCGACTGCCGTTTATAAGGTGCTTTCTTGCGGCATCGGGATACAGACCAATGACCGATGAGGAATATCGAGGACGAAGGGAGCAGGCAATTTTCGACGGGGATATATTTTCCGCGTTTACAGACGAAAGACTTTTGACGGACGTAAGGCTTATGCCCGAAAAGGAATACGAACGGCTAAGCGGCGATTGCGAGGAATTGAGGTATTATGAATACGACGGTTGAAGAACTATTAAAGCGTAATTACTCTTATGAATACGACGTTATCAGCGGTAACGGCAAGACTTACGTATTGCTTTACCGTCCTTATACACCCCTAAAAATCAAGGACGGACAGTTTTTTCTGGACAACTATTATCCGACTTTCCAAAAGCTAAGACGGGATAAGCTCACTGTAAAGGACGCGCTTAACGCATCGGGTTTCAAGGCGGAGCAGTACGTAGGCGTATATAAGGACGTTGCGCTTTTAACAGGGCGAATAGCCTTAATGCGCAACAATCTTTCCTATCTGGAGGAGTACGGCACGTACTTCGTTATGGAAATATTAGTGTTGGACGGCGAGTACGGAAGACCTTTTGAAAAGCCCCGTTCCTCTCCCTGCACAAACTGCGGCGCTTGCGTCAGTGCCTGTTTGGGCGGCTGTTTGCAAAAGGGCTTCGAGCGCACGCTTTGTCTTAGATACACGCAGGAACACAGTACGGATTTAAGCGTGGACGGCGCAAGACTTTCCCGATACCTTTGGGGTTGCAACGCCTGTCAAGTCGCTTGCCCCTGCAATCGCGTTGAGCCCGAAACAAAAGACGCGCCTTATCTTGATCCCGTTGTTTTCTTTGAAAGCTGTCTTGCCGGCAAAAAACAACTGACCGAGCTTTACGGAGCCGTACTGGGCGATAACTATATCCGTCCGCATAAGCTGCTTGCTCTTGCAGTAATTCTGTTGGCGAATATGAATATACGCTCTGTCGCTCAAAAGGTAGCCGCCTTGGCGAAGCATCCTGACGAAAGGGTGCGTAACGCGGTGCGTTACTACCAAAACGCACGCCGCACCGAAAGCGAGCGCGAGCATAAGCTACTGCTAAGCCTTGAGGAATACGAGACAATTTTGGCAAAGGCGGATACTGCGCCTACTTTGCAAACCAACCTTTATTTTAAGGGCGAGGTCGAGGACACCGCTGCAGTGCGGATAAGACGAAAGGCAGGACGGCGCACCCTAACCGTTAAGGTGGGAAGAGAGGAGAACGCAGGCGTTTTTTCCGCTACCGAGCATAGCGTCGGGATAGATGAGCGGCAGGAACAGGAGCTAGTACAGGGCGGCATATCCGCCGAAAAGCTTACCGCGCTCAGCGGTTACAAGGCGAAGGGCGCATATACATACGCAGGGGAATTGGTGACGGAGCGGAGCGTTATCTGCTACGGCGGCATAGCTATGGAACTGGACAAAAACCGCTTTCTAGGCATAACCGATTACGAATTGGAATGCGAAACCGATACCGCCGAGGGCGATGAGGATTATTACCGCTTTTTACGGGAAACGGGCGTTAAGGGCAGTCCCTCACAACCGAAAATTCTCAGATTTTTCAACGCGCTGAAGAACTGACGCGGCAACCGCCTATTTGTTATTCCACCGTTACGGATTTTGCCAGATTGCGCGGCTTGTCGGGATCGCAATTTTTTATTATTGCGGAATAGTACGCGAAAAACTGGCAGGGTATAACCGAGATTATCGGCATCAGCCACGCCTCGGCGGAGGGTATTCGCACAACCTTATCGAGAGGAGCCGCCGCCAAATCGTCAAAACAGGTGATAATCAACACCTTTGCGCCTCTGGCTCTGACCTCGTTAACTACGTTCAAGCTTTTTTCTTTAACCGCTCTATCTGTAATCAAATGCACCGTCAGGGTGTTCTCGGTGACTAAAGCGAGAGTTCCGTGCTTGATTTCGCCGGCAGGACAGCCCTCGCCGTCGATGTAGGAAATCTCCTTCATTTTAAGAGAGGCTTCCCTAGCTATCGGGTAATCAAAGCCGCGCCCCAAGAAAAACACGTTGCGGCAGTCGGCGTAGATTTCGCTTAATTGCTTCATCTCCTCGCCGCACCTAACCGCCTCGGTTAAGGCGGAAAATAGCTTTTCGGCTACGTAATATGGGTTAGAATACCGTCTGTGCCCCAGTTTTGCCAACTCGGATATTAGGTAGAAAAGAGCGGATAATTGGGTATTAAAGCTTTTGGTGGCGGCAACGGATATTTCCGCTCCGGCAGAGGTCAAAAGCGCGTCGTCTGCCAGATTCGTCACGGTGGAAGCCGGCACGTTGGTGACGGTTAAGGTGTATGCGCCCATAGCTCTCGCCTTTTTCAAGGCGTTAATCGTGTCCGCGGTTTCTCCGCTTTGGCTGATAGCCACGGCAAGCGTGTGCTTAGGCAGATTCGTCTTTCGATACCTGAATTCGCCCGCGGTTTCGCAGTCCGCGGTTAGGGAAGTGGCGTTTTCGGTCAGATACTTGCCGTAAATGCCCGCGTGATAGGCGGAGCCGCACCCTAAAAAGAGGACGTGTCGGGTTTTTTTGAGAGCGGAAAGCGTTTTTCGGGATAGCTCCCTAGAGCCTAGGGCGGAAAGCGTTGCGTGGACTGAGTGGGGAATTTCGTTGATTTCCTTGAGCATATAGCTTTCGTAACTGCCCTTTGTAAGGTATTCTTCCTTTAAGGGGGTGGTAATAAAGTTTTTCTGGATTTTCCTGTTCTTATCGTAAAATTCGATATTGTCGGCGGTTAAAACGGCAATATCGCCGTCCGAAAGCTTGCAAATCGTGTCTGTGTGCTTTACCAGCGCAGGGGTATCGGAGGCGAAGCAGTTGAAATCCTTACCTCTGCCTACGATAAGAGGATTATCCTTTTTGATTAAGAAAACCCTGTCCTCGTAATCCTTGCACAAGGCGGCAACGGCGTAGGAGCCCTTTAGCTCCGCAATGGTTTTGCGTATGGCGGCTAGGGGATCTCCGCTGTAATACAGCTCCAAAAGGAGAGCAATCAGCTCGGTATCCGTGCCCGATACGGGAACTAAACCGACTCCCTCTAACTTTTCCTTCAGTTGCGCGTAGTTTTCGATAATGCCGTTATGGACTATGGCAAAATGTCCTCCCGAATGGGGGTGAGCGTTCAGGTCGCAGGGCTTGCCGTGGGTTGCCCAACGGGTATGCCCGATACCGACGCAGGTGGCGTGTCCCTCAAGAAGAGGAGCGAGAGTCTTGACCTTGCCCTCGGCTTTGATGATTTTCAGCTCTCCGCTCTCAAAAAAACCCACGCCTGCGGAATCGTAGCCTCTGTATTCCAGTTTTTCAAGGCTGTCGAAAATATCACCCAGACAATTCTTTCGCGCCGCAAACCCAACAATTCCGCACATAACAGCACCTCCAAGGTATATATCATTATATTCAGGCGTCAAAAAACGGGTTACGGATAAAAAATTGCAAACGAAAGTCGGAACGAAATCGGAAAAAATCGGAACAGAAGGCGTTAAATAGCTTTTAGCGGTTGCAAAAAACCTAATCTATAGGCTATAATGAATGTAATTGTAAAAGGAGGAGTTAATATGCCCTTTAACACCCTTAAAGCTTTGGAATACCCCGGCAGGGGACTAATCGTCGGACGCAGTGAGGACGGCAAGAACGCGGTAGTCGCCTATTATATGATGGGGCGCAGCGAGCAGAGCTTCAACCGTATGCTGATTGAGGAAGGCAACGGTATCCGCACGGAGGCGTTACGCCCCGACGACGTGGACGAGACGGCTTTTGCGGTACACAGATATTCTCCCGTAAGGTGCATAGGCAGTAAGATTATATTATCCAACGGCAATCACACCGAGAACATATACGAGGCTTTACTCAACGGCGAAACCTTTGCTTCAGCTTTAAGAGAGTGTTCCTACAAGACTGACGCTCCTCATTTCACGGCGCGAATCAGCGCGTTGGTGGACTTGGAGGATTATTTTACCTACAAGATAGGCATTGTGAAAAGAGGCCGCCACGAGAGCTGTGAAAGGTTTTTCTTCGAGTACGATTATCCCGAAAAGGGCTATGGTCATATGATTCACACCTATATGAGCGAGGGCAATCCTTTACCCTCTTACAAGGGCGAGCCAGAGCGCGTGCATATAATCGGCGACATAGACCGCTTTACCGCGGATTTGTGGGAAAGCCTTAACGACAAATTCAAAATCTCCCTGTTCGTTAGATTTATCGATATCGAAAACGGTTTTTACGATACGAGAATTATCAATAACCCTGCGTTGGGCGACGATATTTAATAAGGAGCGACGATGAAAGAGTTTAAGTACAAAAGTTTTGACGGAGCAATGCTTAACGTGTACCTTTGGGACGACGTTGCCGTACCTAAGGGCGTAGTGCAGTTTTGCCACGGTATGAGCGAGTACTGCGGCAGGTATTATCCCTTTGCGGAGTTCTTGAACCGCAACGGTTATATCGTCTTCGGCGACGACCACCGCTGTCACGGCAAAACGGAGACCGACGCCAACCGCGGCTACCACAAGGGCGACGTATGGTCGGATACTCTTAAGGATTTGGTAGGACTTCACGATTATTTCCGCAAGCAGTACAAGAATCTGCCCTTCTTCTTTATCGGACACAGCTACGGCAGTTTTTTGGGACAGGCTTTTCTCCAACAGCATACCGATATCGAGGGGGCGGTTTTAACAGGTACCGCCGATATGGGCGCAGTCGCAATGACCGCCGCCACAATCGCAACTTTTCCGCTGTGGCTTTTCGGACAAAAATGGCGTCCTTCCTTTATCAACAAGATGAGCGACCTGCTGTTTAACGGTAAGTACAAGCCTCAAACGGGAGCGCATCTGTGGCTTACTCGGGATACGCAGGAGATTTCCATTTACGAGGCGGATCCCTACGCAGGGATTAACACCAGTATCAATTTCTGCTGGCGTATGCTCAACGGCGTGCGCAAAATCTACAGCGCGAAGGCTCTTGCCAACTTGGACCCCTTGGTTCCCGTCCGCGTGCTTAGCGGTTCGATGGACCCCATCGGCGGCTACGGCAAGAAAAGCGGCAAGCTGTTCGAGGTCTATCGCAAGGCAGGCTTAGACGTGGAGTTTAAGCTCTACGACGGGGCGCGGCACGAGCTTTTGAAAGAGATTAACAAGGACGAGGTTTACGCGGATATACTTAATTTCTTTAATTCCGTAATAGCCAGATAAAGTTCAAGCGCTACGTTAGGGTGGTTGACGATTATCCGAGGATAATCCGACCTTGAGCTTAGCTTAAAACGATTCGCTATTTACGAGGAGTTTAATCCTATCTCCGCAATTGCAATACCAAGCAATTAACGATTGCCACTAATAAAAGGGAAAAGCCGTCGCACTGCAACGGCTTAATTTTATTGTGTAAGTCTTGGGAGGGTACTTACTTTTTGGAGGGATATAACAGTAGATTCGTAATCTACACTGTCATTATATTGTTTCTTTGTGACGATTGCGTGTTAAAACGGTTTCAAAATGCGAAAAGTTCTTCAATAATGTGTCCTATTTAATTGCATAGAGTGCAAATGGGTGATAAAATATCGGAATGGAAAAGGCAAAGAAACTCAGTCTTATAGGTAAAATTGTAATGCTCGCCGCCACTCTGATATGGGGCGCGTCATTTTTTATATTAAAAAACACTCTTGACAGCGCGTCTGTATTCTTCCTGCTTGCGTTCAGGTTTATAGCCGCGTCGGTACTGATGTCCGCCGTATTCTTCAAATGTTTCAAATCCTTTGACAAGAAGCACCTTTTACACGGTTTTATTTCCGGTCTGTTCCTATTTGCCGCCTACGTAACGCAGACCTACGGACTGGTATATACCACGCCGGGCAAGAACGCGTTTTTAACCGCGGTTTACTGCGTAATGGTGCCCTTTATGATGTGGATAATCACAAAGAAACGCCCCACGATACGCACATTTCTGGCGGCGGCGGTTTGTCTTTGCGGCATAGGGCTTATATCCTTGGACGGAATGTCCTTCAACGTAGGCGATGCGCTGACTTTGGTTTGCGCTCTCTGCTTCGCCCTGCAAATCGTATATAATTCCCGTAAGCTTCAGGACAAAAACGTGATTTTGTTCGTAATAGTTCAGTTTGCAACGGTAGGCATACTTTCCCTTATCTGTTGGGCGGCGTTTGACCGCACCGTTCCAGCCGTATTCAACGGCGACCTTATATGGGGATTGGTGTTCATTACGGTATGTGCTACGGGCTTTGGCTTTTGGGCGCAGAACTTCGGCGAAAAATACGTAGCCGCGGAGTCCTCCGCGATAATTCTATCCTTAGAATCGGTATTCGGCGTACTTTTTTCCGTCCTAATCTACGGCGAAAAGCCCTCGGTGCAGTCCTATATAGGTTTCGTATTGGTATTCATAGCGGTTATAGTTTCAGAGGTCAGTCCGAAAACGCTGTTTGACCGACTAACCCGTTTCAAGTTCAAGCCCTCCGCGGCGGCAGAGCAAGCGGACAATGGAAACGAGGATAATGTAAGTCAAATTTCTGCCAACGCTTCCAAAGTTAATGATACCGCCGACGCTTCCAAAGTTGCTGATACCGCTGACATTTCCGAAGTAGAGGTTTCCGACGGGCAGTGTACCGCTGACAACCCCAACTCCTCGGAACAGAGCGAACCTTGCGGCGTTTTTGCCGCGGTTGATGCGGAGGAGATACAAGAGGATTCAGACCATACCGCTCCTAATTCGGATACGCCTACGGACGAAGAATTAGCTTCGGAGGCTCCGAAAGCGAATGAGGAGGATAAGCTATGAAAATCGACACTCACACTCACAGTGAAATGAGCGGTGACTGCTCAACCCCCTTAACCGTGCTGACTGCCTCCGCGGAAAGCAAGGGTATCGGCGTTTTGGCTATTACCGACCACTTGGATTACGATTACCGACTGGCAAAGGCGAAGGGCTATCCCTGTATGGACGTAATGGACGCGGCGAGCTACAATCGGACGATGGACGAATTTATCGCAAGCTACAAGGGCAAAGTCCGCTTACTCAAGGGGATAGAAATGGGATATTGTGCGGAAGCGGCGGCGGATTATGCCGCAATGCTTGAGCAATTTTCCTACGATACGGTGCTTAACAGCGTCCATACGGTGGACGGAATGGACGTGTATTATCACGAATATTACGCAATGTACGGCAGGCGCGAGGGCGTTCGGGCGTATCTGAAAAAGGTTCTGGAAAGCGTTTACGCGCCCTATTCCTACGACGTAATCGGACACGTGGGCTATATCGGGCGGTATCTTTACCGCGAGAATATTCCCTTTACCTACGAGGAATACCGCTCCGAGCTGAACGATATTTTCAAGGCGGTGGCGGAAAGGAACAAATGCTTGGAGCTTAATACCAAGACCAAGGGCACAGGGGAGAGCATACCCTTCCCCGATTGCTTCAAAACCTTCAAAGCGATGGGCGGCCGTAAGGTAACGATAGGCAGTGACGCTCACGAGGCGAGCTTAGTCGGAAGCGGTTACGATGCCGCGGCGGCAATACTGAAAAACGCAGGTTTCGGCGAGGTTTGCTATTATTGCAAGCGCAAGGAAAACACCGTTACCCTTTGAGCATAACGGGCAAGGGGCTACGCCCCTATGTTAAAATTATATAATTTCAGCTAATAACTATTTACAAGAAGTATAAAACTGGTTTATAATCTTTGATAAGCGGAATACGGTTTAACGAGTCAAGCGGCACAGCCGCAAGGGCTACGCGATTCGTATTTTGTTTACGGGAGGGATGCGCTTATGATGATTAATCTCGAGCTTTACAGAGTGTTTTATATGGTGGCGAAGAGCGGCAGTCTAACGAAAGCGAAAGAGGAACTTTTCATTAGTCAGCCGGCGGTTTCGCAGGCTATAAAGCAACTGGAAACACAGCTCGGCGGCAGACTTTTTATCCGCACAAGCAAGGGTATGGAGCTGACGGGAGAGGGCAGAGTTATGTACGAGTACGTCAAGCAGGCGTACGCGCTGATTTCCATTGCGGAAAACAAGTTCTCCCAGATGAAAGGTCTGGAGTTCGGCGACATAACCATCGGAGCCAGTGATACCGTATCCAAGTTTTACTTGCTGAAATACGTCAAGAATTTCCGCGCCAAGTACAAGGACGTGAACGTGCGTATCAACAACTGCCCCAGCGACGAGAATATTTCCCTTTTGAAGTCGGGCAAACTGGATATGTGCTTTATCAACAGTTGCGGCGATTTAGGCGACAGCTCCTTACAGCTGACTCCCTGTCTGAAACTTCGCGAGTGTTTTGTATGCGATCCCGTGACCGCAACGAAAATCGACCACCCTTTAACGGCGGCGGAGCTTACGGCGCGTGATTTGATACTTTTAGACAACCGCAGCAGCACGCGGAAATATATCGAAGAGAGCATAACGGCGGCAGGCGGCACGGTCAAGCCCTCGTTGGAGCTGTCCAGCGTGGATTTGATAGTGGAATTTACGAAAATCGGAATGGGCATCGGCTGTGTAACCAGAGAGTTCGTCAAAAGCGAACTGGCGAGGGGCGAGCTTGTGGAAGTACCCACCACCTTCGAGTTGCCTGAAAGAGCCATTGCGCTGACGACGGTCAAGGGCTTACCGCTCAATTTCGCGGCGCAGAAATTCGCCGATTCGGTGCTGAAAGGCTGAAATCAACGGTATTTCTCGGCTGATTTTAGATTGATTAATCCTACTCTATACGCTCCGACTCTCGTCTTTGAGGAGTTTCGGCGGTATGGACAGTGTAATCGGGCTTTGAGCTAAACTCGTCACGGATAAATCGTAATCGCCTAAGCTCGTACGCGCACACGCAAGGGCGCGACACGCGCAAGCATAGCGCAAAGCGGCAACGGACGCACGTTACCGCGGAAAGTGACGAACAAGCAACCCTTCAGCGACTGCGATAATCGGATAACAGGGCGTAGGCACGCAAGGGCGCGACACGCGGAAGCGCATTTAAGTATAAAAACGAAACAAAAGCCGCAAAAAGCGGCGTAACAATATGGAGATAATAATATGGACAGACTGACATCGGCAGAATTACGCAAAAAATATATCGAGTTTTTCAAGGCGAGAGGACACGCGGTAATACAATCCGCCTCCCTAATCCCCGAAAACGATCCCACGGTGCTGTTTACCACCGCGGGAATGCACCCCTTAGTACCCTATTTAGGCGGCGAAAAGCACCCTATGGGCACCCGACTGACCGACGTGCAAAAGTGCGTTAGGACGGGCGACATAGACGAGGTTGGCGACGCGTCGCATTGCACCTTTTTCGAGATGCTGGGCAACTGGAGCTTAGGCGACTATTTTAAGACCGAGAGTATCGGTTGGAGCTATGATTTCCTCACAGAGGAATTGGGTATTCCCACCGAAAAATTGGCTGTATCCGTATTTGCAGGCGACGAGGTAAGCCCCCGTGACGAGGACAGCGCGGCGTTATGGCGCAACAAGGGTATAGATCCCACGCACATTTTCTATCTTCCCCGCAAAAACAACTGGTGGGGACCTGCCGGGCAGACCGGTCCCTGCGGACCTGACACCGAGATATTTATCGACACAGGCAAGGCAAAATGTTGCGAAGAGTGTTCACCTGCCTGCGACTGCGGCAAATATATTGAAATATGGAACAATGTATTTATGCAGTTCCGCAAGACCGCAGAGGGCAAGTACGAGCCTATGGAGTCCAAGAACGTGGACACGGGTATGGGCTTAGAGCGCACGATTTGTATCCTCGGCGGCTACAAGTCCGTTTACGAAACCGACCTATTCGCAGACGCAATCGCGTTACTGGAGCGTTTAAGCGGCAAGGCTTACGGCGCGGACGAAGCCGTGACCAAGGCAATGAGAATAGTTGCCGACCATATCCGCACTTCCGTAATGCTGTTAGGCGACCGCAAGGGCGTAACCCCCTCCAACGTGGATCAGGGCTACATACTTCGCCGTCTAATCCGCCGTGCGGTGCGTTATGCAAGAGTACTGGAGTTAGCGGACGAGGGCTTGACCGAGCTGGCGAAAATCTATATCGGCGAGTACCGCGGCGTATATGCGGAGATCGGAGAGAACGAGGAGAAGATTCTGAGCGAGCTGGCGAAAGAGGAACAGCGTTTTAAGAGCGTAATCCAAGACGGCTACAAGGAGTTCGACAAGGTGATATTCGGCGTGGAAAAGCACAAGGAGTTCGCGGCGAAGACAGGCGAAACGGTGGAGAATCTTATCAACGGCAAGGCGGCGTTTAGGCTTTACGACACCTTCGGCTTCCCTATCGAAATGACGGTAGAGGTAGCCGCAGAGCGCGGATACAGAGTGGACGTAGCGGGCTTTGAAGCGGCGTTTGCGGAGCATCAGGAGAAGTCGAGAGCCGGAGCGGAGCAAAAGTTCAAGGGCGGTCTTGCGGACAACAGCGAGGTAACTGCCAGACTGCACACTGCAACCCACCTGCTCAATCAGGGTTTGAGAGAGCTTGTTGACAAGAACATCAACCAGAAAGGCAGTAACATAACCGCGGAAAGACTGCGTTTTGACTTCAACCTTGACAGACCTGTCACCGAGGAGGAAATCGCGGCTTTAGAGCGTTACGTCAACGACGCAATCAAAGCGGACGTGGTAATCACCTGCGAAGAGATGAGCGTAGCGGACGCCAAGGCTAAGGGCGCGGTAGGCGTTTTCAGCGACAAGTACGGCGACGTAGTTAAGGTTTACACAATGGGCAAATACAGTTGTGAAATCTGCGGCGGCCCTCACGCCAAGAGGACGGGAGAGTTAGGCGTATTCAAAATAACCAAGGAGCAATCGGCGGCTTCGGGCGTAAGACGTATCCGTGCCGTTTTGGAATAGAGAAGTTAGAGCTATGTGCATAATTAACAAGAGAACAATAGAGGATATTAACGCAGTATTAGAGCGCGATCCTGCGGCGAGGAGCTTTTGGGAAGTCTTTTTCACTTACGCAGGAGTCAAGGCGTTGAGAATGCACCGCAGAGCGCATTGGTGGTACGAGCACAAATGTCCTTTTATAGCGAGAGTAATATCACAGCACGCGCGTAACGCCACGGGGATAGAGATACACCCTGCGGCGCAGATAGGCAGGCGCGTATTCATCGACCACGGTGACGGCGTAGTTATCGGCGAAACCGCGGTAGTCGGCGACGACGTAATCATTTATCAGGGCGTGACGTTAGGCGGCACGGGCAAGGATAAGGGCAAACGTCACCCGACGATAGAGGACAGGGTAATGCTTTCGGCAGGCAGTAAGGTATTGGGGCCGTTCACCGTAGGACACGACAGCAAAATCGGCGCAGGCAGTATCGTCCTTAAGGAAGTACCTCCTCACTGTACGGTAGTAGGCGTACCGGGGCGCGTGGTAAAGCAGAACGACGAGCGCATATCCGATATGGATCAGATTACCATTCCCGATCCGATACTGGAGGAATTAGGACGGCTAAACGCGAGAATCAGCGAGCTTGAAGACAAGCTGGGCGTTAAGGCGTGCAAGTTCTCAATAACGGACGAAGTGGATTTGATGGCGGAACTGGGGATACCTGCTGAGGACGAGCAAGACTCGGCGGCGGAGAGCAAAAAGATATAATCGGAGGAGCATTATGCTTAGAATATACAACACTTTAAGCGGCAGAAAAGAGGAATTTAAGCCATTGACCGAGGGCAAGGTCAAGATGTACGCCTGCGGTATAACTGTTTCGGGTGAGGCGCATATCGGACACGCGTATCAGGCGCTGATATACGATATAATCCGCAAATTTATGGAAAAAGAGGGCTACGAGGTGACTTACGCCCGTAATTATACCGACGTTGACGACAAGATAATCGCCAAGTCACAGCAGACGGGAATACCTGCGGACGAGTACGCGCTGATGATGATAGACCGTATCGACAAGCAAATGCGCCGCCTAGAGGTTGACGATCCCACGTTGTGGCTCAAGGCAACCTGCTGTATCGGCGACATTATCGACTTTGTGGATAAGCTGATTAAGAGCGGACACGCTTACGCTACCGAGGACGGTGACGTGTATTTTTCCGTAGAGAGCTTTAACGGCTACGGCAAGCTTTCCCACCGCAATCTTGAGGACGCGCTTAACGGCGTGAGGATTGAGAACGGCGAAAACAAGACCAACGCTTTGGACTTCGCGTTGTGGAAGTCCGCAAAACCCGGCGAAATATATTGGGAATCCCCTTGGGGCAAGGGCAGACCGGGCTGGCACATAGAGTGTTCCACGATGAACTACAAGGCTTTCGGCGAGCAAATCGACGTCCACGGCGGCGGCAGAGATTTGATTTTTCCCCACCACGAGAACGAAATCGCTCAAACCGAAGCGCTGACGGGCAAGCAGTTTGCCAAGTACTGGATTCATAACGGACTAATCAAGGTCAACGGACAGAAAATGAGCAAGTCCTTGAACAACAGCATTTTCCTTTCCGACCTTTTGGACAAGTACGATGCGGAAACGATTAAATTCGCGCTTTTGCAGACCAATTACCGCAACGACATTAACGTAACGGATTCTCTTTTCCCCGACGCGGACAAACACGTTTTCGAGTTTTACAAGACGATAGCGGAAGTTTACGCCGCATTCGGCACGGCGGAGAACGGCGAGGGCAACGAGGAGATAGACAAGGCTTTCGACGCGGAGATGGAAGACGATTTTAACACCGCTTGCGCCTTATCCGACCTGTTCGGCTATTTCAAAAAGATTCGTGCCAAGGTAGTCGGCGGTGACGCTACCGCCTTAGCTGACGTAGCGCAAATCAAAAAGACCTACGGCTTACTGGGCTTGTTCCGCAAGGAGCCGAAAGACTTTATCGCGTACTACGAGGGCAAGCAGGCAAAGAGCGAGGACGTTCCTGACGATATTAAGGCGATAGCCGAGGAGCGTTACGCGGCTAAGAAAGCCAAGGACTGGGCGAAGGCAGACGCTTTACGCGCAGAGCTTGCGGCAAAGGGCTACGTTATCAAGGACAGCAAGGACGGCTACGAGATAGTCAAGGCGTAGTTTACGCGCAATCCACATTTCCGCAGTGCTTGTCATTCTAAGGAGCATAAAAGACTTGTCATTCTGAGGAGCAACCCTGTTGCAACGAAGAATCTCGCATCTATGCGGTATAACGCATAACTACATTGCCTAGGACTTGTCATTCTGAGGAAAGCGTTTACGCTGACGAAGAATCTCGCGTTTACGCGCAATCCACATTTCCCCCTATTGTCACTCCAAGGAGTGACCAACCCCCACGAGGTGCAAAATGTCAAACGAAAAAGAAAACCCTAACGGTATCGACACAATCGACAGCGAAGAAAGCGTTTCCGCCACAGCTCCCGAAGACGAGTTCGGTGAGCTTGACGCAACGGCAGGGGATTTTGATATTCCCGATATTGCCGCGCCCGAACTGGACTTGCCAGACGTAGCGGACGTGGACTTACCCGATTTGGATATGCCCACCGACGCGCCGCAGTTTGATTTTTCGGACGACGAGTTGGATATTCCCACCGAAAGCGGTGATACTGCCGACGGTTCGGACGAACCCGACCTTGACGAGGAGAGCCAATCTGCCGAACCCTCGGATTTAGACGAGGACGGTATAGCCGTTAGCAAGGACGAGGATACGGGACTTGACGAGTTAGACTTGCCTACGGACGTACTTAACCAAATCAAGTGGGCGGAGG
>CAYJBY010000007.1:37255-113870 GCA_964368645.1 uncultured Christensenellaceae bacterium | reverse complement strand
TTGGCGGAGAAATAGGGATTTGAACCCTAGGGACTTTTCACAGCCCGCACGATTTCGAATCGTGTGCAATCGACCACTCTGCCATCTCTCCAAATAATATTTAATTGTATTGCACGAAGGTGTCCGTGCAAATCTTAATAGCGCACAATTTTTAACGCTACTGTATTTTAGCATAAACGATAAAAGAAGGCAAGTTTTATAAGGGATTTTTTTGCGAGGAGTTTGGCATAGCAGCTGAAAAAACGTGCAAGCGTGCTATAATATTAAGGAAATAGAATTGGGTTAGCAGTACAATCCTTAATCAAGATAGCTATTCAACTACCAAAACAGACTTGTTGTCGATTTAAGCAAGGTTATTGTTAATGCAAGCTAAAACGTCACCCGATTGTTTATTGGAGTTAAGTCCTTATCGTTACGAAAAGAATTGTGGAATAAAGTACAGAATATAAGTTCAAATTACTGTCTTTGGAAAACGCAAGCCGTGACTATAGGAAACGTGTCGTGATTATTGGAAGATAAGCTAGATATACGAAAGTGCGAGCTATGTCTATAGAAAATAGGCGCTATAGTAAAAAACACGTTGTGACTATCGACCGCTGTGGTCGCCGAAAAGAAATGAGTGCGACTAAGTGGAATACAAGTCTTGATCATCAAAAAAGGAAAGCTATACGGTGCGCAATGGATAGGTGCGGACATATCCCCCAATCAGATAGCGCAGGCGAAAAAGTTAAGCGAGGCGGCGAATTATAATATTGACTACGTTGTGGCTTCGGCGGAAAACTTCGACCTGCCGCCCAAAAGCCTTGACGCGGTGACAGCTTGCCAATGTTTTATGTACTTTGACAAAGCCGCGGCTCTTCCGAGAATCCACCGCGCATTAAAAAAGGACGGTCATTTTGTGATACTTTTTATGGCGTGGCTGCCGTCGGAAAGCCCCATCGCCTTAGCCAGTGAAAATCTGGTCTTAAAGTACAATCCGTTGTGGACGGGCGCTAATATGAAGCGTCAAAAAGTGACCGCACCGGAGTGGCTTGGCGACAATTTCGAGGTAGCCGCCACGCTCGCTTACGACGTTGATTTGACGTTCACAAGGGAAAGTTGGCACGGCAGAATGAAAGCCTGCCGCGGAATAGGAGCGTCCTCTCTGCCGCCGACTTCAATCGCCGACTGGGAAAAAGAACATTTAGCGTATCTTTCGACAGTTCCGAAAGTTTTTGAAATACCCCACTACGTAATGGTACTGGATTTGAAGAAAAAAGCTCACGCTTACCGCGCGTAAAACAACGTACTTAAATCCTAAAACTTAATCAATCCATATAACAGATGCAACAAAACGAAAACCGGAGAATATAAAAATCAAACACCTGCGCAATCAGAGCAAAAACCAACGTAAGCAAGGCGACAAACAACGAAAGCAAGGCGACAAACAACGAAATAATTACTCAAACAAAGATCCTGTCGATAAACGAAAAAAGCGGCAAATTAGCGACCCCCACGTTATCACTAATACGGATTAAAACCGTTAGTGTTACCGAGGGGATCCCCTCAATGCCGCTTTTATACTGTTAATTATTTAGTAAACTAATGTCATCTACTCTTGCTCATTTCGTTTCTCCCAACCAACCTAGCGCACCGTCTTTTTGTCAGCGAAGGACAACGCAGCCGCCACCAATCCCAAGAAAAGAGGATGAGCGCGGTTAGGACGACTTTTGAATTCGGGATGAAACTGAACTCCGACATAGAAATCATTTTCCTCAATTTCCACGGTCTCTACGATAAATTTGTCAGGTGAGGTGCCGCTGATTGTCAAGCCAGCCGCTGTCAGCATCTGTCTGTAATCGTTATTGAACTCGTAGCGGTGGCGGTGCCTTTCCAGAATATCGGTTTGCTTATAGCAACGGAACATTTGCGTGTTTTCCTCAATATGGCAGGGGTACGCGCCAAGGCGCAACGTGCCGCCCTTGCTGGTTTCGTTACTCTGATTCGGCAAAAAGTCAATGACTTTGTGAGCGGAGTTTTCGTCAAATTCCCCTGAATTTGCGTCGGTAAACCCAAGCACAGATCTTGCGAACGCAATGACCGCAATTTGCATACTCAAGCAAATCCCCAAATACGGCAGATTATTGATTCGACAGTAATCAGCCGTTGCGATTTTGCCCTCTATACCGCGATTGCCGAATCCACCCGGCACTATGATTCCACTGCAATCGGCGAGCATCTGCGCCACGTTTTCGGTGTTTACCGTTTCCGAATCTATCCACTTCACGTCAATACGCGTGCCGTGAGCGTACCCGGCGTGATGCAACGCCTCGACTACGGACAGATAGGCGTCGTGGAGCTGAACGTACTTTCCCACAAGTCCGATAGTAACCGACCTTGCGCGGTTATGGATATTAGTAAGCATCTCGTTCCAGTCCGAGAGGTCGATTGAGGGCGCATTGATATTAAGCTCGCGGCAAACAATTTCGGAAAAGTGATTTTTTTCCAGCATAATGGGCGCCTCGTAAAGTATCGGGAGGGTGATGTTTTCGATAACGCAATCGGACTTCACGTTACAGAAAAGAGCAATTTTCTTGAAAATACTTTCCTCCAAAGGTTCGTCGCATCTAAGGACGATAATATTAGGGGTAATTCCCATTCCTTGCAGTTCCTTAACGGAGTGCTGTGTGGGCTTAGTCTTGTGCTCCTCCGAGCCGCGAAGATATGGAACGAGGGTAACGTGGATAAAAAGTACGTTTTCCCTACCCACCTCTAAACTGACCTGTCTGATAGCTTCCAAAACGGGTACGCTTTTGGGCTCGCTTATAACCAAAACGGTCAAGGGCTGCGCGGCGGACGGAACTTACACAATTAACCTAAGCGGAAGCGCAGGGCAGTCTTTTGGCGCGTTTATTCCAAAAGGGCTGACGCTTAATCTGTTCGGAGATGCCAACGATTACTTCGGAAAGGGGCTGTCAGGCGGCATACTGGTGGCGCGTCCTCCGAAAAACGCCAATTACAGAGCAAATGCCAACGTAATTATAGGCAACGTGGCGTTATACGGCGCAACGGGTGGCGAGGCATACGTGTCCGGTATAGGCGGTGAAAGATTTTGTGTGCGAAATTCGGGTGCGGTTGCCGTTATCGAGGGTTGCGGTGACCATTGTTGCGAATATATGACGGGCGGCAAGGTGGCGGTTCTGGGCGCGGTAGGCAAAAACTTCGGCGCAGGAATGAGCGGCGGAGTGGCTTACGTTCTGGACGAAAAGCACGACCTGTATCTCAAAATCAACAGACAGATGGTAAACGTCAACACGGTTGAGGATGAGGAAAGCGCGGCGGAGCTTAAGCAACTAGTCGAGACTCACGTAAAGCTGACCGATTCCGCAGTGGGCAAGGCTATTCTAGCCGATTTTTCGGCATATCTACCGCGATTTAAGAAGGTTGTACCCTGTGAATATCAGCGGATTACCGATAAAATCGCGAAGTTCCGCAAAAAAGGAGATTCCGCGGAGAGTGCGGAGCTGAAAGCGTTTTATGAAATGAAAGCGGAGAAGGAGGCATAATATGGGAAAAACAGGCGGATTTTTGGAATACGAAAGAAAAAACAACCAATGGCTTCCACCGCTGGAGCGAATTGAAAATTTCGCAGAGTTTCGGGTATTGCTTTCTGAAGACGAACGGCGAACCCAAGCCGCAAGGTGTATGAACTGCGGAGTGCCTTTCTGCCAATCGGGAATGGTTTTGGCAGGTATGGCAACAGGCTGTCCGCTCCATAACCTCATACCTGAGTGGAACGACGAGCTTTATAAAGGACATTACGCTCACGCGCTGTCACGATTGCTGAAAACGAACAATTTCCCCGAATTTACGGGGAGAGTCTGTCCTGCCTTGTGCGAGGCGGCTTGTACTTGCGGACTTAACGGAAAACCTGTAAGCGTTCACGATAACGAGCTGTCCATAGTAGAATACGGCTTTGACAATGGACTGATAAAGCCTTTTATCCCCCAATCCCGAAGCGGCAAAACCGTGGCGGTTATCGGGTCAGGACCCGCAGGACTGGCGGTTGCGGACGTTTTGAACAGGAGAGGGCATTCCGTCACGGTATTCGAGCGCGACGGTAAACCGGGCGGCTTACTGATGTACGGCATACCAAATATGAAACTGGATAAGGAGATTGTGCGCCGCAGAATTAATTTGATGCGGCAGGAAGGCGTGGAATTTTTGACGGGTGTTGACGTAGGCGCGGATGGTATCAACAGCAATTTGTCGGAATCTTTCGATGCCGTGGCTTTGTGTTGCGGAGCCAAAAAGGCGAGAGATATAAAAGGCGAGAACAGGAACGCGGAGGGAATTTACTTTGCGGTTGATTACCTCTCTTCGGCGACAAAGTTCGTAATCGGTGAAACAACGCAATTGAAAATCAACGCAAGAGATAAAAACGTAGTCATAGTCGGCGGCGGCGATACGGGTAACGACTGCGTGGGAACTGCGATCAGACAGGGCGCAAGTACGGTTACTCAACTGGAAATAATGCCAAAGCTTCCCGATACCAGAGCTGACGGCAACGACTGGCCGCAATGGCCTAGGGTTAGCAAAACCGATTACGGGCAGGAGGAAGCTATTGCGGTATTCGGAGAAGATCCCAGACTTTATCGGCGGACTGTCAAACGCTTCATCGCAAAAGACGGCAGGCTGACGGGTGTTGAAATCGTTACGGTAGAGAGCAAAACCGAGGGCGGAAAAAGGATAATGGTGCAAATCGAGGGCAGTGAGCAGATACTTCCTTGCGAATTATTGCTGATAGCCGCAGGTTTCAGCGGCTGTGAAAGCTACGTTGCCGAAAGCTTTAAGGCGGAACTCAACGGTTTCGGTACACTAGCGTGTATCGACGGTACCCATCAGATAGGCGGCAACGTGTTCGCCGCAGGCGACGTGAAAAACGGTCAGTCCTTAGTGGTTAAGGCGATTGCGGACGGGCGTGCCTGCGCGAATGAAATCGACGGCTATTTGATGCAGGACAGAACAGTAAAAAACCAGTAGCCCGATAATACGGTTAATCGGCAAACGCGTCAAAACATCTTGTCCGATACTGCTTTGACGACTAACGTCGCCAAGCGTAGGTTACTTGATGTAATAGCTTACTTGGTGAAATAGGTTACTTGGTGTAGTAGGTTTCGGCGAAAAATTATTCTGCCGAGTATACGCGCTACGATATAATGAAAAACGGCACTCAATGCGTGAATTTCTTTTTATCGCTGATACGGAACAAGTCCGTCGGCGATATAGGGAAACGCAATAGAGTACCGTTTTTGTTTTTAACTGTTAAAAACTCCCGATTATCTTCTTTCGGTGGCGTTAAGCTCAAGGTTCATAAACTCAACTCTGCCGTGTACGGTGGCAAGTCCGTCCTCGTTCTTGCCGAGAGTGAACACAAGGAACGGTTCCGTATCTTCGATATTGTTGCCGATATACAGTCCGACGTAGCTTCTGCCGTCCGCACCCTTGACGTCCTTAAGGTAATATTTACCTTCAAGTCTTATGCCGAAGCCGAGGGGAAGCTGAAAACCGGAGGGGATTTTTCTTTCCGTTTTCAAAGCCTCGCAGAAGTCCTGAATTGCAGGATCATCGAAGTCGATGCCGAGAACGCTTAGACAAACGCTGGTATTGATAAGCTCGAAGGAGCCCTCAAAGTCATCGAAGCTGAATCCCGTAAACAGAGTTTCCAAATAGGTATGGGAAACGCCGTCTAAGTCCACGTTATTCGTAAGCGTACCTATAAGAGTGTTAGCCCAGCCTACCGATTTGCTGCTGACAACGGCGTCGATGGTAATAGTGCCGTCGGGATAGAGGGTAATGCCGCTTCCGTTCTCGTTCAAGAGGGAGGCGATATTGTAATCCAATACGCGGCTGTCCTCGTCGAAGCTCAGGGAAATCTCTTCCGATACCTTATAAGCGGTGGTAGGCTCGCGGTGAATAATCGTATCCGCCGTTACCTTCGCGGTTGCGTTCTTTACCTCGTCGAAGTAGGTTTGGGAAAGAGCAAAGCAACTGGTTGAGGCGTTGATTTTCGCCGTTAAATCGGCAACGTCAACGCTGTCCTTATATATACGGTCTATTTGCGCAATGCGCATTTCCTTATATTTCGCAAGAGCGGCGTCCTTATCTGCCAAGCCCTTTTCCTCAAGAATTTTTTGAGTCAGGTCGGCGATAACGGAGTGACCGAAGTTAGAGGGGTGAATATGGTCGGGGAAGAAAAGAGTTTTGCCGCGCTCGGCGTTCTCCGTGAAGATACGGTCGAATTCAGAATAGGTATCCATCAGCACAAAGTCGTCAGGGTGAACGCTCAGATAATCGGTGAGAATGGAGTTCAGCTTGGTAAGCATAAGACTGCCGTAGTACCTGTATTCGGAGGGATCCACGTTTAACGCGTCCAGCTTCGCTTTTGTTGCGCTGTCAACCAGCACGCTTTCCGCGAAAAGGGGATTATAGACGTTTTGGAAAATAATCAGCGCGGTGGGGTTAAGCTCTTTGAGCTTAGCAACGCTGTTGGCGATATTGATTTTCGTATCTGCCAAAATGCCGTCCATTCTGGCGGTGTCGTTCTTAACCAGGTCCACCAACAAGCCTTGAACGTCGTTTTGAAGCAAATCGTTGCCGAGAATGGAAATATGGATAATATCCGCAGTGGAAATCAAAGTTTTGTTGAGAGTCGCGCCGTCGTCGTCACGGGAAACGTACTCGAAGAAGGGAGCGGTTTTCATACCGGAAACAGAACGGTTGATAAAGCGGTAGCCGTTGCGCTGACCGACAACGCTGTAGTAGCTGAAACCTTCTCTTTCGGCAATGGGAGTAGGTCCCAAAACGCCCTCGCAAATGGAGTCGCCCAGATACAAAATCGTGGTTTTGTCAAAGTCCTCAACGTAAGTGGAACCGTCCGTTTTATCCGTATCCTCTTCGGGCTTGTCGGCGCAAGCGCAGGCAACGGTGACGGTGAAAAGACACACGGCTATACAGGCAAGTAAGGTAAACAACTTTTTCATACGCCCTCCTAAACTAAAAACAAACTTTTTTTATGATACCATAGGCAATGTTTTATGTCAATAAACATCTGAAAAAAACACTCAAAAAGCAGGGATAATCAAGTATGTTTTTCCGCATATTCTACGATTAACGCAAATCGTTGGTTTATCAACGCCCGGTTAGGCAACAATTAGGTAAAAGGAGTTAAATATGAACGACGTTTTGAAAGTATTGATTTTTTCGGTTTCCGCATACGTGTACCTATTTATAATATCGAAAATTCTGGGCAAGAAGCAGATAGCGCAGTTGACCTTTATCGACTACGTAGTGGGTATTTCCATAGGCTCAATCGCCGCGGATATGGCTACGGAAACGGAACAGCCCTTTTACCATTTTTTGATGGCGATGGGAGTATTCTTCCTTTTGGATTTAGCCATCACCTTTTTGGGGCGCAAGGGCGCGTTTATGAAAAAGGCGGTAACGGGCAAGCCGCTCATTATCATTAACGACGGACAGGTGGATTACGAGGTGCTGAAAAAGAGCAAAATCACCGTGGACGAGCTTGCGGGCTTAGCGCGTGACAAAAGCTATTTCGATTTGAACGACATCGCTTATGCGATATTGGAAACCTCAGGCAGTTTGAGCATACTCCCGAAAGCCGCCAAGCAGCCCATAGTCGCGGAGAATATGGATATAAAACTCCCTGCGCCTTCTTTGTCCGAATACCTTGTAACCGACGGTAACATTTGCAAGGACACCTTGCAGAATATGGGCTTTGACGAGCAATGGCTTTTGAAAAGGCTGGATAAGAACGATAAGGAAGAGCTTAAGGGGCTTTTGTGGGTTCAATACGACAAGAAAAACGACAAAATCACAACTCAAGCCAAGGTCGCGGTGGGCTGAAACAGCTTTTCTTACGCCGCAAGAGCAAGGATACCAAACCAAGCTTTAAGGCTTTGTATCCGAAAAAAGCCGCAGATAGACCTTATGAAATAAAAAAAGCGGTTATTTCCCTTGACAAGCGCTGTCAAAAAGGCTATTATGATAATAATCAAAAACGCAGAGATGAAGACACGGGCGTAGATTGCGGTTGCACAGAGAGCTGTCGGGCGGTGGAAGACAGACAATCGGGTTTATTGCTTATCCCTTCGGAGCGGAACGGTTGAACCTTGAGTAAACCGTTACGGCAGACACCGTCAACAGTCAGGGGCTGATAGGCCTTGAGAGGACGCTTTGCGCGTCAAGTCGGGTGGTACCGCGGATTGTAGATAATTCGTCCCGAGCAGTATTCTGCTCGGGCTTTTTTTATCGGCAACCCGTGCTAAGAGGACAAAGGAGACAGTATGAAACAGAACAAAGAGATAGCGGAGCGTTTATACGGCTTGCGTATATCCACGGGCAAATCCGTGGAGCGTATGGCTGAGGTCACCAACACCTCGGTGGAAAGCTATATGGAAGCGGAGTCAGGCGAGTGCGATTTTAACTTCACTTTCCTATTCCGTTGCGCCAAGGAGTTCGGCGTCAACGTGTCGGAGATTATTTCCGGCGAAGCCGAAAAGCTACAGAACTATCAGGTTACGAGGACGGGCGAGGGGCTAACCTTGGAACGTCAGAGAGAGTTCAAGTATCAGCACCTTGCGTCAATGCTTATGCACAAGGGGTGCGAGCCTTTCAAGGTTACCGCGAAGTACAGCGAGCGCGAGGAAAACGGCGAAATCCATTTGACGGCGCATTCTGGCGAGGAGATGGATTACGTGCTTTCAGGCACTCTTAAGGTTCAGGTCGGCGATCATACCGAGGTTCTGAACGCAGGCGACTGTATTTATTACAACAGCAGTCACCCCCACGGAATGGTGGCGGTAGGCGGCACGGACTGCGAGTTTTTGGCTATCGTTATGAACGACCATCAGGCGGACGTAGATTCTTACGACGTGGTGGAGGAAAGCGAGCTTCCCTTGCACAAAACCGCCGAAAAGACTGTTTCCGACCGTTACGTTCACCCCGTTGAGGACGGCGAGGGACATTTGAAATCCGTGAGCTTTACCGTTCCCGACAACTTCAATTTCGCTTACGATATAGTGGATGAAATCGCACGCAAAAGTCCTGACAAACTGGCTATGCTTTGGCTTTCCAAGGACGATGAGGAAAAGCGTTTTACCTTCAAGGACATCAGCGAGATGTCCAACCGCGCCGCTAACTATTTTATGAGCTTAGGCATCAAACGCGGCGATAAGGTAATGCTTGTGCTGAAAAGACACTATCAGTTCTGGTTCTCTATTATAGCTTTGAACAAAATCGGTGCTGTGGCTGTACCTGCCACGCATCAGCTTAAAACTCACGACTTTGAATACCGCTTTAAGGCAGGCAACATAGACGGTATCGTGGCAACCTCCAACGACGACGTTCCCGAGGTTGTGGACAGCGCGGTGGGAAGCGGAGCCTTAATTAAGATTTTGGTCAACGGCAGTCGTGAGGGCTGGCACGAGTTTAACGCGGAGATAATGAACTTTTCGCCTACTCTCAAGCGTATGCCCACCTGCAAGACGGATTCTATGCTGATGTTCTTTACTTCGGGTACTACGGGTTATCCCAGACTTGCCAGTCATAATTTCACCTATTCCTTAGGGCATTACGTAACCGCCAGATACTGGCAGCACGTTCATCCCGAGGGCTTGCATTTTACCATATCCGATACGGGTTGGGGCAAGGCTTTATGGGGCAAGCTGTACGGTCAATGGCTTAACGAGGCGGCGATTTTCACTTATGATTTCGACCGTTTCCACGCCGACAAAATCCTTCCCTTATTCGCAAAATACAATATCACGTCCTTCTGTGCGCCGCCCACAATGTATCGTTTCTTTATAAAAGAGGATTTGTCAAAATATGATTTGTCCTCAATAAAGAACGCCACTATCGCAGGCGAGGCGCTTAACCCCGAGGTGTTCCAACAGTTCTATAACGCGACTGGACTTAAGCTGATGGAAGGTTTCGGTCAGACGGAAACAACCCTAGTATTGGGCAATTTTGTGGGTATGGAACCCAAGCCGGGCTCTATGGGTAAGCCTAATCCGCAATTTGCGGTTGACCTGATGAACGACGACGGCAAGCTCGCTAAGGTGGGTGAAATCGGTGAAATCGTCATCAATACCGAAAAGGGTGCGCCTGTGGGCTTGTTCAAGGGCTATTACAACGACGACGCTCACAATGCGGAGGCTTGGCACGATAACTGGTATCACACAGGTGACTTGGCTTGGAAGGACGAGGACGGCTATTACTGGTACGTAGGACGCGGCGACGATATAATCAAGAGCAGCGGCTATCGTATCGGACCTTTCGAGATAGAAAGCGTGATAATGGAGCTTCCCTACGTGCTGGAATGTGCGGTGACAAGCGTTCCCGATCCCGTCCGCGGACAGGTTGTCAAAGCTACCATAGTGCTGACTAACGGCACGGTAGGCACCGACCAGCGCAAGGAAGAGATACAGAAATACGTCAAGGAAAAGACCGCTCCCTACAAGTACCCCAGAGTGGTTGAATTTGTGGATTCCTTACCGAAAACCATCAGCGGCAAAATCCGCAGAAAGGCTATCAAATAGTTTTTGCACAGGCACAAAACTTAGCGGAAAGACGTTGCGAAAATTGACTTTTACGCAGTAACGCGACCGCAATTCTTGTGCGGAAAGCGGTTTGGCAATTCCGCGTAACCGAGCTTAAAGCAACTTTTACAACTTCCAAAACTTACCGATTTTTGACGATTCGGTGGGCTTTGGAAGTTTTTTTCACGTTATTATCATTGTTTTGGCAGTTAAATCCTTTGGATTGCTATTGTAAAATAATAATGCAGTGTGTTAAAATATATTTACGCGCTGTGTAACGTCAGCGCGCGCGAGCTAGGAGTGCTTATGAAGCTAAAAACGGTTTTGGTAATACTATGCCTGTTGACGGCTGTTGCCGTGCTTTCCGCTTGCGCGTCCGCGGTCACGCTTTCGGTTCCCGACGCGGTTATCGACGGCGACGCGGTGATTTGGTCGCCTGTTACGGGTGCGGTAGGCTATTCCGTCCGCATTGACGGCAGAGAAACGGCGGTTACTTCCGATTGTTATTACGATATTTCTTTTTCAGACTATAACGAGCATACCTTTGCCGTACAGGCGATAGGCGACGGCAAAAACTATAAGGACGGAGAGTTCGGAGCGGTTTTGACTTACAAAAAGGTTAAGCCTGTAACTACCGAGGCTTTGGCTACTCCTGTTATAGTTGACATCAGCGGTCACGGCGTGGTCAGCTGGCTTTGCGCCGACCACAATTTAACGGCGGGCTACCGCATTTACGTCAATAACGTCCGCGCTTACTCCGTGGAAGCGGACGGCGAGGGGACTTTCCCCCCCACCACTTTTACGTTACCCTTGACGGAAGTCGGCAGTTACAACATACAGATACAGGCGGTGGCGGCGGACGAAAAGCACAGCGATAGCCTTAAGTCTGTTATCAAGGTGTTCGCAATTGACGAGAACGGAGTGGTTTTAAGCTCTCTTAATCGTCCTTCTATAACGTATAATCCATTAACAGGCAGGATAGAATGGCTTTCCGTGGCTCACGCGGTAGGCTACCTAGTCAACGTCAACGGTACGGACGGCGTACTGTTCTCTCCCTCGGAGAGCGGACAGATTTCCTATACGCTTTCGCTTACCGTGGGCGTCAACGAGGTCAAGGTTAAGGCGGTTGCCGACGGCATAGAGTTCAAGGATTCGGCTTACGGCAACAGCCTTCATTTCCCGTTGGAAACCACCTCTGCACCCACAGGACTTGCCATTACCGCAAGACAGACAGAGGGCGCGGCGGTTACGTTTATCAGTTGGAACGAGGCGGTCTATTGCGACGGTTACGAAGCCGAGGTCAACGGCAAAGTTTACGCCTTGGGTAAGAATAATTATTATCCTGTCAGCGATTTGGCGGACGGCTCATACGTCATAAGAGTCCGCAGTACGGGTAACGGCACCTACTATACCACCTCGCCTTATTCGGCGCAGTTGGGCTTTTCGATTAAGGACGGCAAACCCTATTTCGGTGCGCTTAAGGCACCTCAAGGAGTCAAATACGACAACGTAATCACCACCGAGGTGGGACGAGAGAACGGACAGGACGTTTATACCTACACCGCCAACGGTTATATCCGTTGGGAAGAGGTTGAGGGCGCGGACAGCTATCAGGTAACGGTGCTTTCAGCAGGCAACCGTCTTGAAAAAACAACCTCTGTAGTCGACGTCAACGAGTACCCCTTAACCGTCAACGGCGGCAAGCCTTTAATCGTTTCCGTCAGAGCGTTTTGTTCGGGAAGCGAGTATGCGCAGTCAGGGGAAAGCGTGGAGATATTCTGCGCGGCGGCAAAAGAAAAGTATATTTATTCCGTCAACGGTCTGCTATGGAGCGTCGGCGGCTTCAGTTGGGATTCGGCAGGCGACGGTATCAGCTACGAGGTTGTTTTGGACGGTAATATTCTGACTATGGGCAGTAACGCTTATATCACCGCCTTGACGGCAGGAACCCACACCTTTAAGGTTAGGGGCATATCCGCAACGCAGGGCGTGTATTCCGCTCCCTTCTGTGAGGAACTGATTGTCGATATTCCGTCTAAACTGCAAGCTCCCTCCCTTGCTCTCAACGGTAAGGTTTTAAGTTGGAACGCTATAGATAACGCCTCCGCATACAGGGTTTACTGTAACAGAGAGGTTATTTTGGACTCAACAACCTCTATCGACTTGGATTTGGATACGCTGATTACCTCGGACGGCGATTACGCTCTTGCCGTATGCGCGTTAGGTTCGGGACAGTTCGGCGATTCTATGCTTTCCGTGGAGATTCTTTATCGAAAAACCGACGCGGCTGTCGGAACCAAGGACAAGCCCGTTTTTATCGGCAGTATCGCCGATTTGTACGCAATGAGCGATAAACCAACCCTATATTACGCAATCAACGTCACCGAGCTTGATTTTTCCGATTACGGAAAGGCGGCGGCGATTTTTTGCGCTGATAATCCTTTCAGCGGCTCGTTGGACGGCAGAGGTGCGGTTATAAGGAACGCGGATTTCACGTCCTCTAACGGTGCGATAGGACTTTTAGGCTATATGATAGGCGCAAAGGTGGGCAACCTTACGCTGATTAATTGTAAAATAAGCGAATCCCAATGCTCTTATACAGGGCTTTTGGCGTCCTACGCCATCAACTGTACACTTACCGAAATCAATATTCAAGACTGTTCCGTGCGTTCGGAAGGCTTTTATACGGGCGCGGTTGCAGGTTATCTCGGCGGCACGGTCAATAACCTTTCGGTGGTTGCCGACGTCACGTCTGTAGGCGGAAGATACGCAGGGGGCATCGCAGGAGTTTTAAGCGGCGAAATAGTCAATGCGGATTATACGGCAAAAAGCGCGGGCTTGACCTCTAACGCCGATTTCAGCGGCGGTCTTGCAGGGCGTTTCGACACAGGCACGATAACCCTTTCGGACGTGGCGGCGGACGTTACGCTCACAGGGGGATACGGCGGCGGTCTTTGTTACGAGATAAAAGGCTCTGTTTCGGATTCCACCTATATCGGCAATCTCAAATTGACAAATACGGGCAACGCGTACGTAGGCGGTATAGCTTACTCGGTTACGGGTAGCGCAAGCGGCTTAACGGTCGGCGGAAGTATCGACGTAACCGCGGACAACACAACGGTAGGCGGCGTATTGGGTATAATATCGGCGGCTAACTCCGCTAACGGTCTTACTTCCACCGCGGATATAACCGTAAAGGCGGAGGGAACGGCGTACATAGGCGGCGTTTCGGGCAAAGCGGACGGCGCGGCGGCGGATTTCAGCTATCGCGGCGATTTGGATTTGCAGGCTGAGGACGGTTATTTCGGCGGCGTAATAGGTGATTCCTCTGCGAATTTGGTCGGCGGCTCCGCAGTTGGAACCGCGGCAATTTCGATAACGAAAAGCGGCTATTTCGGCGGTGTAATAGGGCGTTCCTCCGCAACGGTTACGGAGCTTTCTTCCGATATAACGGCGGAAACCGAGGGCAAGGGGTATTACGGCGGACTGGTGGGCTATTCTACGGGAGTAATCAACGACGGAACGGTAAGCGGCGGCTTAACGGCTTGCGGAGAGGATATTTACGCAGGTGCGGTGGGCTATGCGGAACAACTTATTAACGGACTTAACGTGGGAACTTCGGCAAAGCGTTACAGCTTGAGAGTCAACGTGGGCAAAACATATAATTCAAGCGTGGGCGCGGCGGCTTACTCCGATTCAGTCACCGATTTTACGGTATATGCGGATATAATAACCGGCGGCAACGGCAAAACAGGCGGTATCAGCGCGTTTTGCGGCGGCGAGGTAGTCGGTTGCTCTGTTGACGTTACGGCAACGGCAAGCGGAGCGTTAGGCGGTGCTTTCGCTGTTTTCGGCGGAACGGTAAGCGGACTTCGGGTAAAAGCGGTACTTTCCGTTTCGGGCGAAGAAGCCCTAGCAGGAGGTATCGCCGCGGAGAATTCGGGCGACATTGACGCGGCGGTTCTTGACGGCGGTTCGGTCAGAGCGGAGGGCGCTAACGCAACAGTCGGCGGTTTGGTCGGCAAATGCAATAACGATATAATTTCATCGGCCGTCTTTGAAGTGGCTGTCACCGCACTCGGCGACAACGTCACGGCAGGCGGCGCGGTTGGCATAGGCTCGGGTAATTACAGCGTTACCGTTCGGGGTACGGTTACGGCAGAGGGTTCAATCTCCGCATACGTAGGCGGCATATCGGGCAAAAACGGATATTTGAACGGCGGTTTCAGCGGTAGAATAACGGCTGACGGCGGTTTGCTTTACGCAGGCGGTCTCGGCGGTTACGTTTCCACCGCTCAAGGCACGGCGTCTGTGACTCTTAACGCAACGGGCGGCAGTGTTTTCGCAGGGTTAGGCGTGGGTTACGCGGAAAACGTGTCAAATCTCGTATTAAGCGGTTGTTCACTTAATGTGGAGGGTTTGACCTCGGCAACGGTCGGCGGAGCGGCAGGTGATGCGGATTATGCGGAAAATATTGCGGTCACGGCTTTGACCGTCGCGGCGAGTTCTCCTTTAACCACGGTAGGAGTTATAGCAGGTAGCCTTAATTACGGCAGTTTTTTAGGGGTAGGCACAGCCACTGCGCCCCTTAATCTTACTTTAACCGACAAGGTTAATTCTTTCGGATTTTTGTGCGGAGCTTTGGCAGGGAGTATCGACAGCTCCTCGGTCAACGGCTCGGCGGTTATAGACGGTCAATACGCAGGCGCGATTTGCGGCACGGCGGAAAACTCTATCGTTACGGACGTTACGGTCAACGTCAATTTGTCAGGTAACGGGGTTATGGGCGGCGCGGTAGGCTACGGTACGGTAACAGTCAGCGGCTTAACGATACGCGGCAAGACCGAAACCTCGGGCGGCTTTATCGGCGGCGTACTCGGCAGGGGCGTTTTGAACGGCTCGGCGGCGTCCGCTATCGACGTAAAGGCGACGGCGGCAGGTGCGGCGGCAGGCGGCTTGGTTGGAGCAACAACGGACGAGGTCAAGGGCGCGTACAGCGGCAACCTGACGACCTCGGGTAACGGCTCTTTCGCAGGGGGTATCGTAGGACGCGGCAGTATAGTTACGGATTCCGTGTTTAGCGGTTCGGTATCTGTCGGCGGAACGGAATCAGCAGTAGGCGGTATTGCAGGACTAGCAAGCTTTGTAAGCCGCTGTTCGTCACAGGGCGTAATCGTAGGCGCAGGCACAGTAGGCGCGATTGCAGGAGATGCCGAAGCGGTTAGTCTTTGCGGAGTAACAGCAAGTATGACCTTTAAGGACGCAACGGCAGTCGGCGGTATTGTCGGCAAGGCAAAAAGCGTTACCGATTGTTACTTCTTAGGCACTCTTACCGACGAGGGCGACAGCGTAGGCGGCTTGATATGCGGTAAGGGCGACGATACCGTAATAGACAGCGTTTACTTCGCAGGAGAAAACGGCGGTATTAGCAAGCTCGTAGGCAGCGGTACTTATACGGCGCGTTACGCATATACGGACAGCGGAATAAAAGCGGACGGGGCGGTTAGCTTGGCTTTAAGCGCAGGCAGAACCGTCGCTCTTTCGGGTTTCGGAGATAATTGGAGTTTTTCGGATAACGCTTATCCGTTCTTGACGCAGGCTCCTTTGGCTTTGCTTTCAACGGCAGACGTCCAAGCGGAAGCATTGAGTGTTACGGCGGACGATAACGCGGAGCTTGCCGCTTTACTGCCGAAGGTGTTTGATAAAGACGGGATTTTGAGCGGCGTTGTGTGGAGCTGTGAGGACGATATTTTGACCGTTGTCAATAATTCCTTCTTCATTCACGGTTCGGGCACTGCGACGTTAAGGGGCAGAATTTACGGCGGCGCGGAAGCTTATACCGTAACGGCGACCTTGAACGGCGGCGATTCCGTGGTGGGAGACGGTACGGAGCTTAACCCTTACGTTATCGACAACGAGGGCTTTACGTACCTTTTGGAAAGTTATCATACGGCACATTTTGTTATTACTTCTGACTTACAGCTTAACGGTATCGATTCCTTATGCAAAGACGGCTTTAGCGGCGTTCTTTTGGGGAACGGCTTTACGATTTACGGCTTGACCGCTCCCTTGTTTACGGCGTTGAACGGAGCAACTGTGGATAATCTTGTTTTAAGCTCATTCAGCGTAAAGTCCGTGAACGCTGACATTGGTTTACTTGCAGGCTCGGCGGTTAATTCTACGGTGAAAAACCTGACGGTAATCGACAGCCTTATAACGGCGGAGGGCGGCGCGGCAGGCGGCATTTTGGGCTTCGGCGACAACGTGCTGATAGAGAATTGCCGTATAGAATATACGCTTAACGTAAGCGGTGCGAACGCAGGCGGCGCGATAGGCGCATTAAAGGACGGCGAAATGAAAAACGTCACTGCCAACGTAAACGCACGCTTAAGCGGCGGCGCAAAGTTTGGCGGACTGGCTTGCGATTTACTCTTGTCCTCAATTAACAGCGGTTACGCCGTGACGGTTGTAAAGGCGGCTGACGGAGCAAGTGTAGGCGGCGCGGCGTATTATGCGGACGGCGATAGCGCGATAGAGCTTTCTGCGGCGGTGTTGACTGTAACAGGAGGCGCGGCGGTGGGCGGCTTCGTTTACCGTAACGAAGCAGATATTACGGATTGCTATTCCGCAACCGTTGCTGACGCGGATTGCGCGTACGCTTCCTTTGTTTACGAGAACGGTGGCAGTATATCCGATTGTTATTATTTGGCGGAGGGCGTAAGCGTAGGCGACGGAATCGGCATTTCGGGCGTTACCGCAATATCTCTTTCCGCTCTTAAGGCTATTCCCGACGGGTTTGTTACCTCGGACTGGAACACAGACGGAGCTATGCCGCGCCCGACGAATAGCGGTGACGTTATCGGTAACGCCGCCAAGGTAATCACCGAAAGTATTTCAGTAAGCGGCACCGACGTATTCAGTTTGGCTGATTACCTGTCGGTAGAATACGGGGTTTTCAATCAGTTGAGCGTGACCTCATCGGATCCGCAACGGCTTGCGCTATGCGCTAACGGCTGTCTTAAGGCGGCGACTCCTTTAGCGTTCGGCGAGGTTACTTTGACCTTGACCGCCGCGGACGGCAAAACCTACGTTGTGGCGGTAGAGGTGAGCTTCGAGAGTGACAGCTCCTTTGAAAGCGGTTGCGGCACGGAGTACTCTCCCTACGTTATAACCACTGCGGAGCAATTTGGTTTGATATACAGTACTGTCGGCAAGTTTTACAGACTGAACGAATCCCTTGTATTATCGGGAAATACTTTCCTAGGCGGCGATTTTAACGGAGTTCTTGACGGCAACGGCAATTCGATAACCTTGAACGGCGGCTCTGCTTGTCTGTTCGGCAGTTTAAGCGGTGAAATCCGCAATTTGCGGATATTAGCCGACCAAACTGCGGTAGGCTTAATCGGCGTGAGCGGCGTGCTTGCAACCGAATCGGAAAATTTGACACTCAACAATGTTTCCTGCGATATTGACGTGACCGTATCGGGCGCGTTGAGCGCGGTGGGTTTGATAGGCACTGCGGAAGCAACAGTTATCAGGGGCGGTAATTATAAGGTCGCCCTTGCGGTGAATACCGATATGACGGCAAACGTTGGCGGTGTGTTCGGTTTGGCGGCAAGTACCTCAATAAGCGGAGCGGTGCTGGATTTGAACGTGACCTTTAAGGGGAACGGAAACGTAGGCGGTCTTTTGGGCAGCGGCGACAGTCAAACCCGAATAGCTTTCGTTAAGGGCGCAACCTCGGTTACGGTAACGGACGGCAACGTGACGGCAGGGGGCATAGGCGGCAGTTTGTATTCTGCGGAGCATTGCGTTTTAACAGACGTTAACGTCAATGTTACTGGGGAAACTGTTTCGGTGGGCGGTATCGCAGGCGAATGTGCGGAGCTTAAAGACAGCAGTATTGCCAACGTCAATCTTACCGTCATCGCGCATAGCGGTTATTGCGGCGGCTTGGCAGGCAGTGCCGATACCGTTGCCGATAGTGAAGTGAAGGGCGTTATTAATTACGAATTTACCTCAAGTGCGGTCGCGGATTCTTATTTCGGCGGCGCGGTTGGAATGGCGGCTTCCATTTCGGAAATAGATGTCGAAACGGACGTGACAGTTAATGTGGACGCGTCAGACGTAACGGTGGGAAAGCAATACGTATTTGCAGGCGGCATAAGCGGCTATTCGGACAGTGTCTTTGATTGCAGTTTCAGCGGTGATATAACGGCTTCGGCAGTTGGTAATTCGGATAATGTTTACCTCTACGCAGGCGGTATAAGCGGCGCAATAGGCTTAATCGTATCACGCGGAGCGGTGCAGGGCAGTATAACCGTGACAGGCTCGTCGTCAGGCGCGGTGGGCGGCATAATCGGTTTAGTGGACGTAACGTCAGCGTCTGGCGGTTCGGAAAGCACGGAAGCCGAGCTTAAGAACGCGTCGGTATCCTTCTGTGTTGCGGACGTTACTCTCGGCGGCGCAAGCGGTATGGCTGTCGGCGGTATCGTGGGCAGCTTATCTCAAAGCGGAGAAAACGTCGTTTACGTTTGCTATGCCTACGCTAAGGCGGCAGGACGTAACGTAATAGGAGCAAGCGTTGGAACGATTACTTTGATAAAAGCGGAAACTGTGGACGAGCTAAGCTCTGCGGAGCTGCCCGAGTCCTGTGTAATAACAGTCAATGAACGCCGACTGGAATTGGTCGGTTGGGTTTTATGGAACGTAACGTCGGGCGGTATGCCCGTATTAAAATAGAGCGGAGGGTATTATGAAAAAATTGTCTTTGCTGGTACTTTTTACCGTGTTAGTTGCGGTTTTATTGTCCGTAACGGCAACGGTTGCGCTGGCGGAAACCCCCGATTACTCAATAGTAATCGTCAACGACAGAGGAGAAACCGTAACTGCGACGGAAAAGACAGAGCTTGTCAACGGAGTGGAAAGCAAGGTTTTCGAGGTTGTGTACGGTGAGTCGTACAGCGCAAGGATTGTCAGCTCCGCAGTAACCGTCAAAAATCAGACGCTTTATTCGGACGACACGGGAGTGTTTACGCCGACGGTGCAGAATTACACCGATGTGAAGCACCCTGACGGCAATAATGATATTGTTTCCGAATATAGATTTTACATATCCTTTACCTACGGCGACAATGGAGCGGCGGCTACTCCCACCTTTTATCTGCGTATCCTTAAGGCGAAAAAAGACGTGAGCTACAACTACGGCGACGCGACCGAGTCTGTGCCCTACAGAAGCACTACGCCCTTAAAAGCCACCTTTGACGACAAGGTCAACGTAGCTTTGATGAATATTGAAATGCGATACAGATACTATGCGGACAACGCGGCGTATTTAAGCGGCACACCTCTTGCATCTTATCCCACTACGATAGGCGATTACGTTGTGGAGGCATACGCAGACAATGCTAATTACGAGGTCAATGCCGAAAGCGGCGTGAAACCGTTTACCATATCCCAATCAGCGGCGACCATTACCGCAAAAAACGCGACTTTAGAGCATAACGGCACGGGTTATGCGCTGGTTACCGCTTTGGAGGCTAACGCGCAGGGCGACAACTATGACGGACAGGAAAAGCTGATAGCCTTGGTTGGCGACAGTCGGACGCCTATGTCCAATATCGATGAGGTTGGAACCTACGACGTGTATTTCCGCTTTGAAAACACAGCGGCGTTTTCATCACCCGAAGCAGGACCTTATGAGTTTACTCTCAATCTGGCAACGGTTTCGCTTATCACCAAACCCGTAACCGTACCCTTTAGCGCGATGACGCTCAAATACGGCGACGGCGCAGCAGATGATTTTTACGCGGTGAACGGCAACGGAGTAGCTATCGTCGGCTTAACGGTGGACACTGATTACAGTATCAGCTACTACGATGCAAACAAACAATTAATCGACTATTCTCTCGATACCTTACCGGGTTCTTATTTTTACAAAATAAGTGTTAGAGAGAACAGCTACCGCAACAGTGCGGAAAGCGACTTTACGCAGTTGACTATAACCAAGCAAATGCGTCAAATCGGCGTTGGTAACACCACGTTGGATTACACCGGCGCTGATTTGACTATATCCGCAGAACAAAGCGCGAACGTAGTATTGACCGTGCCGAGTGAGTTAAGCTCGGCTACTCCGATTTTCACCTATCTGAAAAAACAAGGAGAGGACTACGTTGCCTTTTCATCTGTTCCTAAGGAGCCGGGAGAATATAAGGTCAGCGTTACTTACGAAAATGCTTTTTATACTGCAAGCAAGGAATTCGTTGTAACGGTCAATAAGGTGGACTTAAGCTCCTTTATAACCTTTGACGACAGCGGCTACACGAAGGGTAACGATAATTATTATTCGCGCGTTTATAACGGTACGGCGGCAACCCCTGTTCCAGCGGTAACGGTGCCTACGGGTAAGCCCCAAAGCGGAACTGTTATATCTAATTTCGTGCTAAGTCAGTACAACCGCGTTATAGGCAGCAGTGCCCAACCCTTAAGTGTTGCACCCTCGGCGGTTGGACAGTATTCGGTAACGGTATCAATTAACAATCCGTTTTTCAGCGGAGCGGTTACTCTTTTCTATCGTATAAACAAGGCGGATTTGACCTTGAAGCCCAAGGATTTGACGGTTGCCTACGGTGCGAAGCCCTACGGCGCGGATAGCCGCGACTATACGGATAAGGTTTTATCGGTCAGAGGTTTAGCCGAGGGCGATAATCTTAACTCCCTGCTTTCGCACTTAACCATAACCATAGACAACGTCAAAAACGTATTTGACGCAACGGTAGAGGTCGGCACCCATACCTTGACCATAGGCGGCACCACGGACAACTACACAATTCTTTCCGAGGAAGGCACTTTGACCGTGGAAAAGGCTACGCTAAACATTATTCCCAACGCCTACAATCAATCGGAAACGGCGACTTTTTCGCCCTCTAATATAACCTATACTTACACAGGAGCGGCTTACGACTCAACGGAATTTGCATCAGCTGTAAAAGCGGCGGTAGAAATATATTTTGTGGGAGCAAATGAGGTAGAGTACACCCTAAGTCAGCCCCCTACGGCGGTAGGCTCGTACAGCATTATGGCACGCGGCAATATGGAAAATTACACGATTAATCCAATTCATGCCACGTTCTCCATATATTCGGGCAAATTCGTATCCACAACGGCAGGCGTGACCGCAAGCGGCAAATTTACCGCGGACTCTTCCTTGGAATTTGCGGTGGTAAGCGCGAATTCCGCCGTCGAAAACGCTGTTTCAGCCAGCTTTAAGAAATACGTTGCCGCGAAGGTAATATCAGTCAGCGGTAACGCCGCTACGTTCGACAATTCGGTGATAAAAATCGATATCGACGTTTCGGATATAGACGATGATGATTTTAAGGTGCTTGCCAAGATTGACGGCAGTTACGTAGAAGTTGACTGGATAATGGACGGTGACAAAATCGAAATCGCAGGAGATAAGGTGGCAAGCTGTTACGTTATCTGCACCAAAAAGCCCATTAACTGGTCGTTAATCATTCTGATTGGATCGATAGTTGCCGGAGTGATTTTGGCGGTTGTGGTTGTTATCCGCATATACCGCACGGGCTTCCTCAACTTCTCCAAGGGGAAAGCCGCCGAGGTGGTAAAACCCAGCGAAAACGCCAGAACCGAGGACGATGAATTTGACGATATGATAGCCAACTTTGACGCGTCCACAGTGGCGGACGAGAAGTCTTACGCCGAAAAACTTGAGGAAAAACGTCAGAAAGAGATTTATGAGCAGTATAAGCTAAAACTCCAACGCGCAAGACGTGCAGGAGATAAGGCGGTTGAGGACAAGCTCCGCAGTGAGGGCGTAAGCAAGGTGGACGACGACGCGATAATCCGCCAAATGATTGCAGACGACGAGCAGCGTGCAAGACAACTGGAAGAGGACGCCGAAAAGGAAAAGCAGGCTAAGGAAGCGGCGGAAAAAGCCGTGAACACCGTCATAGTGAAAAAAGGCGGTGACGGCAGTAATTATGAACAGAAAACCTTTGCGCCTAAGGCGAAGAAGGACGACGGAGATATAGACTTTTGATTAACTGCGATTGTTCGATTTACGAATTTATCAAGAACGCTCAAACCGACGGCAAGCTGCCCGTAACCTCTTTTAGAGGTTTTAGGCTTAACCGAGAGGATTTTTTCAGGCAGGTGGACGCCGTGGCAGGGTGGCTGCAAAGCCACGGTTTTGTGCCGGGTGACGTTGCGGCGGTGTGTCTGCCTAACTTCCCTTCCGCCGTTGTGGCGATTTACGCGGTTAATAAAATTGGCGGTGTAGTCAACGTGATTCACCCTCTGACGCCGCCTATGGCGTTAAGGGATAAGCTTCAAAAGCTTGATTGCGATTTCCTTTTTTACTTTGACAGACTTTGCCCAAAGGCGTTGGAGGAGTTGACCGTATGGAACGGTACTACGATAGTTTGCTCCGCCACCGACTACTTGAAGGGAATAGAGTTTTTCGGAATGAGAATTTATAATTCCTTTAACGACGCGAAGTTTTTGCATAAGGGAGCGTTTGTTAGATACAGCGCGATACTTCGTCAAAAAATCCTTCCCGAAGAGGTAAAGGTGAAAGGCGAGTCGGACTGTCTGTACCTTAACAGCGGCGGCACCACGGGCACCCCGAAAACCGTCAGAATCAGCAATAAAGCCCTTAACGAGATGGCACCCTTTGTGTCCTCTCTTTGCAGGGAAAAGCAACCCGGCGATTCTATGCTGACGGTTTTACCTATGTTCCACGGTTTCGGAATCGGCGTATGTGTGCATCACTCCTTATACGCAGGTATGAGAATAGTTATGGTGCCTGCCTTTAATCCCAAGCGCATTAACGCCACGATTAGGCGCGAAAAAGTTACGCATCTGTGCGGCGTACCCAATATGTACGAAAAGATGATGGCGCAGAAGAATTTTAAGGGAAGTTACCTCAAAAGAATCAAGAACGCGTATTCGGGCGGAGACGCTCTTACCGCCGCGGTTAAGAACCGTTTTGACTCTATCGTCGCATCTGTCGGCGGAAAGGCGAAGCTGATTCAAGGCTACGGCTTGGCGGAAACTATAGCCGTGTGCTGTTCTAATCGGCTCTGGGACGACGCGGTAGGCTCAATCGGCAAGCCCGTAGGGGATAACGACATAATCGTATTAGACGATAAGGGCGTTGAAACTGCGGTTGGTACCGTAGGCGAGATGGCTGTATGCGGAAGTACGTTATTTAACGGATACCTAGAGGGCGGTGAACCCTTCGTTACGCATAACGGACGTAAATATTTGCTGACAGGTGATATGGCGTATCTGGGCGAGGACGGTAATTACTACTACAAAGGGCGCAAAAAACGTATGGAAGTAGTGTCCGGAGTGAACGTATTTCCCTCGGAAATTGAGGAACTTGTCAGTTCTATCAATGGGATTAAGAACTGCTGTGCAATCGGAAAAACCGTTAACGGAAAAAGAATAATCAAGCTTTTTATTGTACTTGACGAATACGCAGAAAGCCCAGAAGCTTATACTAATATAATATTCAATAAGTTGGCAAATTCTCTTACAAAGTACTCAATTCCGCGAGAGATTGAGCAGGTTGACGAGCTGCCCCTAACTCCGCTTAACAAGGTGGATTACAAGGCTCTGGAGCGTAGAGGATAGACTTTCGGCGCATTTTTTCCTATATCACCTGTCAAACAGGCAAATTAGGGCATTATTGTGACTATTCGCATTAATATTGTGCGAAACGTCAAAAACGCGGCATTGCGCCGCTGTTTTTATATTATACGGAGATATGGAGATTTTTTTCGGTTAATGCAACCTTATACGGAGATATTTTTTTTTAATTTGATATTGACTTGTTTAAGATTATATATTATAATTGTAGTAGTGAAATTGTACCCCTATGATTTCGCTTTAATATAGATTTTCGGAGTTTATACGATGAAAGAAAAAGAATTAATGAGAATAAGCCGCCTTCTTAAAAAGGAAGTGTCGGATAATATAACAGTCGAGGATTACCGCGGCTGCGTCCGTTTGAGCGGAGAATTGGATAACTGGGATGATATTGTTAAGGCAGGAAGCTTAGCCGTTTCGGATAAGCACCTTGGTGTTGTTAACGATATTAAGCTTCGCGGTTATATTCCACAAATACGTGTTCCACAAGTAGAAGACAAGTCGTTAGACGGCTTAACACCCGACGTTATGATAATAGGCGCCGGCGTTGTCGGCTGTGCTATTGCCAGAGAGATGACCAAGTACAAGCTTGACGTGCTTCTTGTTGACAAGGAGTACGACGTTGCTCTGCATTCCTCTTCACGTAACGACGGTGATATACACGTGGGTATCGACCTTAAGCCCGGCAGCTCCAAGCACTATTACAACAGCCGCGGCAACGCGATGTTTGAAAAGCTGTCCGAGGAATTGGATTTTGATTTTCAGCGCACAGGTCATTGCTTGGTTTTCACCAAGAAGTGGGAGCGGCTTTTGGTTCCCATACTTAAGATAAGAGCTTTGCAGCTTAACATCAAGGGTGCGCAGTACGTACCGCCGAAAAGGTTCGACAAGGTCGAGCCGGGCGTTCCCTCTAACGCGGCAGGTATTTTCTATATGCCCAGCGGCGGCGAGATTTCTCCTTACAAGTTTGTTATCGCTCTGGCGGAGAACGCGGTCAGTAACGGCGTAAGGCTTTCCCTTAACACCTACGTTAAGTCTATGACCTTAAGCGGAGATGAGATTACCGAGGTAATAACCAACCGCGGCGTAGTTCGTCCTCGTCTGGTCGTTAATGCGGCAGGCACCTTTGCGGAGGACGTTGCGGAGATGGCGGGCGACCGTACTTTCAGTATTCATCCGCGTAAGGGTACCAGTTTTATATTAGACAGGAAAAAGGGCTTTTTCGCCCGTACTTCCTTTAACAAATCCCCCTTTGCCAAGGACGCTGTTGCATCTAGCGAGGCTTCGGGTAAGCATACGAAGGGCGGTGGCATTATTCATACCGTTGACGGTAACGTCCTAGTCGGTCCTAACGCCGCCGAGACTCCCGAAAAGGAAGACTTCTCAACTGACGCTAAGTCAATCGACGCTATTTTCAACAAGCAGAAGCAGATGTCGCCCGAGATGAAACGCAGTGACATTATCACCTATTTTTCGGGTGTCCGCGCTCCCAACTACGAAGAAGATTTTGTGGTTCGCCGCGGTATTTACACGCACAACGTAATCGAAGCGGCTTGTATTCAGTCGCCGGGGCTTACCGCCGCGCCTGCAATAGCCGTTGACGTTACCGAGTGGGCTGTGGATATGCTTGGCGGAGTTAAGGAGAATTTTGACTTCAATCCTATTCGATTAGGCATAACCGAGCTGCGCAAGCTCTCCCCCGAGGAGCGTGACGCGAAGATACGTTCTAACCCCGATTACGGCGAGATAGTATGCCGTTGCGAGGAGATAAGCAAGGGCGAGATTAAGGACGCACTTAACAGAGTAATCGCTATTCCCTCGGTTGACGCGGTAAAAAGACGCGTCCGTCCCGGTATGGGGCGCTGTCAGGGCGGTTTTTGTTCTCCGTTGGTTGTGAAAATTATCGCCGAGCAATTCGGCATAAGCGTGGAGGACGTGCGCAAGGCAGGAGAGAACAGTACGATTTTATACGGAAGAACTAAGGAATAAAGGGCTTTATACCCTTTATTTTTTAAGGGAGGTACTATGAGCAAAGATCTTGCATTATCCATTGATTGCGGTACCCAAAGCATAAGAGCCATCATTTTTGACGACAAGGGTAATCTGCTTGCCAAGGTAAAAGAGGAGCTTAATCCTCCCTACTTTTCCGAGCAACCCAACTATGCAGAGCAGGACGTTCAGGTCTTTTGGGATGCAGTGGGCAGAGTATGCCGCACGTTGAAGGCCAACGAGCCGTTGCTGTGGGAGCGTTTATGCTCAATGTCCGTTACCACCATAAGAGACAGCTTCGTTTGCTTAGACAAGAATTACGAGCCTGTAAGACCGATGATTTTGTGGTTAGACCAACGCCGCACACCAATCGATATAAAAAAGGACGTTCCCTTAATCAGCCGCTTGGCGTTTACCTTGGTTGGAATGAAGGACTCTGTTATCAAGCAGATGGAAAAAGGCTCTGTCAACTGGATAATGAAGTACGAAAAGGACAACTGGGCGAAAACCTATAAATTCGTTTCCTATTGCACCTATATCAACTACAAGCTAACGGGAAGCACTAAGGACAGTATCGCAATGAACGTAGGGCATATCCCCTTCGATTATAAGCACCAGTGCTGGGCTAAGTCGGGCAATATACAGCGTTGTCTATTCGATATAGATCCTGAAAAGCTTTCCGATCTCGTACCGTCGGGTACAGTTTTGGGTGCGGTGACAAAAGCCGCTTCCGAGCATACGGGGATTCCCGAAGGACTGCCTGTTGTAGCCAGCGGATCGGACAAGGGGTGCGAAACCTTGGCTGTGGGCTGTATCGGTCCCGATAACGCTTCCTTAAGCTTTGGCACAACGGCAACCGTGCAAATCACCACCGACAAATACGTAGAGCCTATCGCCTTTATGCCTGCCTACCCTGCGGTAATGCACGGCAGATTCAATCCCGAGGTACAGATTTTCAGAGGTTATTGGATGGTTAGTTGGTTTAAGGAGCAGTTTGCACAGCACGAGCAGGCGAAAGCCAAGGAAAAGGGCGTGTCGCTGGAACAGCTATTGGACGAGGAGCTTGCCACAATACCCGTAGGCGCGGACGGCTTGATATTACAGCCTTTCTGGACGCCGGGGCTTAGAGAACCCGAGGGCAAAGGCACAATAGTAGGATTTACGGACGCGCACACGCGAGCGCACATATACAGAGCGATTATCGAGGGTATAGGCTACGGACTTATGGAGGGCTTGTACTCTATGGAAAAGAAAGCCAAGGTACGGACCAAGTTCGTGACGGTATCGGGCGGCGGCTCCAGCAGTGACGAAATCTGCCAAATCACCGCCGATATGTTCGGTATGCCTGTCAGACGGGTGCAAACCTATGAAACCAGCGGCTTAGGCGCGGCAATGGTGGCGTTTATCGGCGTAAATAGGTTCAAAACGGTGGAGGACGCGGTGGAAAATATGGTGCATTACACCAACGAATTTTTACCGAATATGGATAATCATAAGCTGTATTTGGAGATTTACAAGAAGGTATATTCAAAGCTTTATAAAACGGTTAAGCCGTTATATATGCAAATCAAAGGACTCAAGGGTTCAAAATAGTCAATTTAGGAGGTAATATGAGTACAAAACCGTACAAGGGATTTTCTCCCGATTGGTACACCGACAGATCACCAGACAAGTCGTACCGTTCTATTTATAAGTGGGGCGATCCCGCCGCTTACAAAATCCCCAAGGAAAACCTTTACAACTTGGTAAAGGAGACTTTCGGTATGACCGATGAGGATTTTAAGTCGCGCAAGGAGCTTGGACTTGAAAAGGTGGATTTCGATATTCCCGTTCAGTTGGCGCAAAAACACATTAACGCTCTTGCCGCCATAGTAGGCGAGGGTAATTACGCTACCGACAATTACAGCCGTTTGCAGGTTGCCTACGGACAGACGATGTACGATTTGATGCGGTTGCGCAAGGGTATAGTGGAGAATTTACCTGATTTGGTGCTTTATCCCTCCGATAAGGAGCAGATAGAGAAGGCTGTCGCTTACTGTGCCGCCAACAAAATTCCGCTTTACGTTTACGGCGGCGGCTCCAGTGTGACGCGCGGTGTGGAATGTATTAAGAACGGCGTTTCGCTCAACCTTCAGCGTAACTTCAATAAGGTAATCGAAGTGAACGAAATCAACCAAACGGTTACCGTTCAATCGGGTATAATGGGACCTGCTCTGGAAAAACTGATGAACAATGCGCCAACGGAATACGGCTCTAAGTACCGTTACACCTGCGGACATTTTCCGCAGTCCTTCGAGTATTCCTCTGTAGGCGGTTGGGTTGTTACCCGCGGCGCAGGACAGAACAGCACCTATTACGGCAAAATCGAGGATATAGTTCTTTGTCAGGAATACGCAACGCCCATAGGCAATATCAAAACAGACCGCACTCCGAGAAGTGCCTGCGGTCCGAGTATGGATCAGATAATGATGGGCAGCGAGGGCACCTTCGGCGTACTGACGCACGTGACCTTGCGCTTGTTCAAGTACAGACCTGAGAACCACCTGAAATTTTCCTTTATGTTCAAGAATTGGGAAACCGCAATGACGGCAGTCCGCGAATGTATGCAGGGCGAATTCGGTTTACCCTCTGTGTTCCGTCTTTCCGATCAGGAGGAAACTCAAATGATGATGCGTATGTACGGCATCAGCGGCACCCCCTTGGATACACTGCTTAAGGTTCGCGGCTATAAGGATTACGAAAAGTGCTTAATGCTGGGCTTTACCGACGGCGAGATAGGCTATTGCCGCAACGTATATAAGAAGGTTAAGCGCATCTGCAAGAAGTACGGTGCAATGTCTTTGACGGGTATAGTAACCACGAGTTGGGAACACGGACGTTTTTCCGATCCGTATTTGAGAGATAATCTTCAGGATTTCGGTATCGTTATAGACACGCTGGAATGCTCCGTAAACTGGGATAATATGGAACAGGTGCATTTAGACGTGAGGAAATACTGCAAATCCCGTCCTAATACCATAGTTACAACGCACATATCGCATATGTATCCTCAAGGGGCGAATCTGTACTTCATATTCATCACACCGATGACGGACTTGGAGGAGTTTAGAACGTACCACAAGGGAATACTGGACGCGATACAGCGTTCAGGCGCGGCAATATCGCACCATCACGGCATCGGCAAGCTGTTCGCTCCGTGGCTTGAGGGCTATATCGGCACAAGAGAGATGGGAGCTATCAAGAGCCTGAAAGCATATTTTGATCCCGACGGAATTATGAACCCCGGCGGAACGATAGGGCTTGACCTCAAAGAGTCCGAAAAGGTTTTTACCGAAAGGAAATAATACTACAGCGATAAGCAAACTAAGCGGTTACGCAAATTATTCGGCTGAAAAAGCTATAACGTAAGGCTTGACCGAAAGCAAAAAAATTATTGTAATCGAAACTGCAAGACTCACCGCATCGTCAGTTGCGGTGAGTCTTTTTGATGAAGGGCGGTAAATTTTTTGATAGATAGGGACGGCGGATTAATAATTAAGAGCCGCGTTGCGGAGGCAGACAAAAAATAAACATTAATTTAGCGCAAAACTTTAATTCTCGTAAATAACAAAAAATAGAGTTAAAATACGCAAAAAATGACGGATACTATAAGAAAAAAGGTTATTGACTAATAGTCGGCGATATGATATAATACCCTATAATAAGGCGGTGATTTTATGGATATTACTGATGTAAGAGTTAGATTAGCAAAGACTGACGGCGGCAAGCTTAAGGCTGTCGCAACTATTACGCTGGACGCTTGTTTTGCCGTTCACGATATCAAGATTATCGAGGGCAATGCAGGGCCGTTTATCGCTATGCCCAGTCGCAAGACTCCGGAAGGCGAGTTTAAGGATATAGCGCACCCTATCAATCCGGATACGAGAGCTTATATTTCCAACGCTATCCTTACCGCGTATCAGAAGGTGCTTGACGAACAATAACGCAATATAACCTATTCGGTTTCATTTTACGGCTGTACTTGTGGCTTTTTGTACAGCTTTATTCTTTATTATCGGCATAACGTCAACAGGCGCACAAGCGAAAGGGGCGTGCCAATTGTTTTTTGACAGTGCGAGCCTTAAGGTCTTAGGACTTTAGCGGCAAATTTTTCGGTTTCCCATCGATTTTTTCTACTTTAATTCGGGTGAAACCTCATTAGCAACCGTCTGCATTTACAAGCGAATATGCAAGCTGATTAATATTCCCTGCTCCCAGTAAGAGTAGGGTTTCTTTTTGTCTAACCAGTTTGGTTAAAAGCACGCGACATTGCTCGTAGGTTTCCGCGTAGTATTTTTCCTTACAGTCGAGAGCGCAGAAAAGCGTCTTCGCTTCAACTCCGTCCGCGGCGGTTTCCCTTGCGGCGTAGGTGGGTAGAATTATAACCCTGTCCGCCTGTGCAAACGCCGTAACGAACTGGTCGAATAAGCCTGCGGTACGCGAGAATGTATGAGGCTCAAAAACCGCCGTTACGCCATAACCGCCACTGACTGAGGCTATAGCCGCGGCGATTTCCGTAGGGTGATGAGCGTAATCCGTAATTACCTCCGCGCCGCAAAAGGTTCCAAGCCTTTCTAATCGTCTTGCTATACCGCTGAAAACGTGCAATCCTGTTGCAACGTCCGATTCGCTCACGCCGTCCAGAAGAGCGGCGTAGGCGGCAAATGCGGCGTTATGAGCATTATGCTCACCTCTGCATATAAGGGAAATCGGTAAGGCTTTGCCGTCATAGCGCAGAGTGAAGTCATTAGTGTCACGGCGCATATTTTCAATCCGAAAATCTTTGCCGTATTCACATATGTCAATATGCTCATTTGTGCATATATTCAGCAATTGCGGAATTTCAGAGCCCACAATCAGCCGTCCGCCGTGGCGTGTGTTAAGCGCAAAGCGATTAAACGCGGAGTATAAATCACTGCGGCAAGGGTAGCAGTCGGGGTGGTCGTATTCGGCGTTTAGGATAAGCGAAGTATCGGGGAAAAGCTGTAAAAAACTCCTTTTGAACTCGCAGGCCTCCGTGATAAAAAGCCCGTTTCCGTGTAATGCCAAGCCGCCTTTAAGCTGATGCGAATAACCGCCGAGATGGGCGGTAAATGAGCGGTTAGCCTGCTGATAAATGGATGCGAGCATACCCGTGACTGTAGTCTTCCCGTGAGTTCCCGCAACGGCAAGCACCCGTGGGAATAGCTTAGACAGCATACCCAAAAAAACACAGCGTTCAACCTGCCGCGTTCCTGCGGCGACTCTTTCTGCGTCCGAGGGAGGAACGGCGGAGGAAAAGACAGTCAATTCTGCGTTTAAGGCGTGTTGAGTATCGGAACCGACGTAAACGTCGAAGCCGTCGTCCGCCAGTTTTTGCAGAACCGCGGAAAAAGCTCTGTCGCTTCCCGATACCTCAGCACCGAAAAAAGCCGTCAAACGCATTAGCTCCGAAACGCTGACGCCCCCTGCGCCGATGAAGTGTATTTTTTTCCCCTTGAAAAAGTTATCCACATACGATTATATGAGAGAACGGCACCTGTTTGTGAATATTTACTCCTATCCTACGGCATACTAGCTCTATGAAAAACGCATTATTTTTCGGTGCCTCCTCAGGCATCGGTTATCATCTGGCAGAGTTCTTCTTGGAAAACAAGTACAACGTAATCAATTGTTCGAGGGGCAACAGTCCCGATAAAAGAGTGACAAACATTACTTGCGATACTTCGGTGCCCAAGGATATTGATCAAGCGTTCCAAAAGATAACGGCGTCCATAGACTCGTTAAGCTATTTTGTTTACTCCTCGGGAACAAGTATGGCGGCACCCTTCGAGTACACGCAGGAAAAGGATTCCCGTTATTTGATGGAAGTGAATTTTTTAGGGCTTGCAAAAGCTACTCGTCTGGCTTTACCGCTGGTTAAGAACGCAAAGGGCAAGATAATATTTATCAGCTCCTTGGGCGGCGTAATTCCAATTCCCTACGATCCTTTTTATTCGGCATCTAAGGCGGCGGTCAATATGCTGGCAAACGAGTTACGAATCGAGCTTGCCGAATACGGCGTTGACGTGATTTCGGTTTTACCCGGCGGCACAGCCACCGATTTTACCTTCAATAGACTGATTTATACTCCCGAGCAGTGCGGCGAGTACGCAGGCAGAACTATGAGAGCGGCGAGGTCGTTAGCGGCGATAGAGCAGGGCGGAATGACGCCGCAGGCAGTGGCGCAGGAGATATATTTCAACGTCACCTCGGAAAAGCCACCTGTGATTCTGACCACGGGAGCAAAGAACAAGCTGTTAAAGCTATCGGGCAAAATGCTCCCTCGCAAGGCGATGCTGAAAACCGTGAAAAAAACTTACGGCATATAATCGAGTTGTTATCCTTAGCGGAAGCGCAAAACCGCGGTGCAAACCGACACCAAGAACGATAGATAAATTATTCGGAAAGCGTATTGCGTATCTCATACTTTAACGGAAAACTTGAAAAACTTAATCGGACAAAGGTTTAACCGATTGTAAGAGTCAATCCACTGGTACTGTAATCAAGTAAAGCAGTAATCAAGTAAAGCTGTATCAGTTGATACTGTAATGCGTTGATACTGCAACCAAGTGTAGCTGTAACCAAGTGTAACTGCAATTAGGTGAAACTGCAATCAAATAGAGCTGTATTAGGAAAAGCTGTATCCTAGTGAAAATGTATAGGTAAAGCTATAATTAGGTAAACCTGTAATTAGGTAAACCTGTAATCAATGGTAATTGTAATTAGGTGAAAGTAATATACTAATTAGTAAATGGAAACAAAACTCAAATATAGGATAAAAGAAGAATAGACCAAAAGAAAAAGCGTTGCCCTACAAAGGACGACGCTTTTTTACAGTGTTATTCACGAGCAGAAATAATCAACTCTTAACTCAAATTCATCTGCAAAGTTACCGCTTAACAATCCCAATCAATACCAACAAATCAGCGGCATAGGCTTGAAAGAAACACCCTTGTTCCGTGACCATAATCGGGAAACAAAATCGGGAAAAAAATGTTTGCGGTTTGCGAATTGCGATTACTTTTTGCTGTCTGATTTACGGATTTCGTTACGTCTGATTTTGCCGCTGGTGGTTTTCGGCAGTTCGGTGACGAACTCCACAACACGAGGATATTTATAAGGAGCGGTGCTGACCTTAACGTGATTTTGCAGTTCCTTAACCAATTCGGGAGAGGGTGCAAAACCCTTGTTGAGAATAATCGACGCCTTGACGATTTGACCGCGGATAGGATCGGGAACGCCTGTAATCGCACATTCCAGTACGGCAGGGTGTTCCATCAACGCGCTTTCAACCTCAAAAGGTCCTATACGGTAGCCACTGCTTTTGATAATATCGTCCTTTCTTCCGACGAACCAAAAATATCCCTCGGAATCGCGGTAAGCCAAGTCGCCTGTATGGTGATAGCCATCGCCCAAACAGCTTTTGGTACGTTCGGGATCGTTGTGATACTTATACAGCAAGCCGCATTGTCTTTCCTTGATTTTGATAACGATTTCGCCCACCTCACCGTCGGCAAGGTCGTTGTATTCGTCGTCCACAAGGTGGATATCGTACAAGGGACAGGGCTTACCCATAGAGCCCAAGCGCGGTTCCACGTTCATAAAGGTGCCGAGAATGACACAGCTTTCAGTCTGACCGAAGCCCTCGTTAATGCTAAGACCTGTGGCTTGCTTAAAGATTTTCCAAACCTCAGGGTTAAGCGGTTCGCCAGCCGTGGAGCAGTGACGGACGGTGGAAAAGTCAAACTGTGACAAATCCTCGCGGATTAAAAATCTGTAAATCGTAGGGGGCGCACAGAAAGTGGTAACGCCGTATTTCGGCAAAAGGTGAAGCAGGTCGGTAGGAGTGAATTTGCCGAAGTAGTCATAGACGAAAATAGCGGTTCCGGAGAGCCATTGACCGTAAATCTTTCCCCAACTGCATTTAGCCCAACCTGTCTCCGCGGCGGTAAAATGCAGACCGTCGTCCACCACCTGCTGCCAGAATTTGGCGGTATAGATGTGACCTAAGGGATAGAGGTGGTTGTGAGCAACCATCTTGGGGTAGCCCGTAGTACCGGACGTAAAATAGATAAGCAGTTCGTCGTTAAGGGCGGTAGCCACTCTGTCCAGCTTGTCGGAGCAAGCGTCCATTTCGGTATGGATATTGATATAGCCGTCGCGGTCGCTTATGGTAAAATAGGTAACGTCCTTAAGCTCCTTACGAGCCTCGTTGACGTTGTCCAAAACGTCGGTAACGTCCGTGCAAATCAAGAACTTAATACCTGCGTTGACCGCTCTGTAAACTATATCGTGGGGGGTAAGCATAAAGGTTGCAGGCACGAGTACTACGCCTAGCTTGTGGCAAGCCACAGCCAAAAGCCAGTATTCGTAACGGCGGTTGAGCATAGACATAATAATATCGCCCTTAACTGCACCGCGAGCCTTTAAGGCGTTGGCGAGGCGGTTGGAAAGGCGGCTGATATCCGCAAAGGTGAAGATATGCTCCTCTCCCTTGTCGTTGCACCAAACCAAGGCTCTTTTGTCAGGGCAAAGACGAGCATACTCATCGACGACGTCGTAACCGAAATTAAAGCTGTCGGGTATAATCAGCTTGCTGTTATGGATAAAATCGTTATAGTCCTTGTATTCAGCCGTATTCAAATATCTGTCGAGTAAATTCATTGCAAACCTCTGTTTGGCATCGGAATGGTAAAAGAGCCGTCCTTTAGCGCTTAAACTATTATATTTCTTAACATTATAATACTTATTCCCCTAATAATAAAGCAAAATTAACCATAAACACGGCTTTTGAAATTAAAAAACGACTAAATCTCCTATTAATTGCGGCACTAACCGAAGTCGAACGCCAACCGAAAACCGTTTTCCGCAGGCGGAAACTGCGAAAGGCAGGTGGCTCAACAGCCTTTCCGCGGTATTGTAAAAATTATCCTTGCCGAAAAAGGCTTAACAAAGTTAAAATCAGTAAACTCTCCTTGATTTAAGCGTTGGGATATGGTATAATACCAACCGAGGCAGATATGTTAAGTAACGAATATTTGATGTTGAACGCACTATTGGTTATGTGCGGAGAGGATCACGTCCGCATATTAGACGATGCGGATATATTGCCGCAGTTCCCGACCTTGACTCCCGGCGAATGCGAGGAGCTTATTTCCGCGTTAAAGACGGCAGGTTATATCAACCTGAAGTATTCAGGCGAGGGAGAGTATTGTTTGTCCGTCAACGCCAAGGGCAGTGCGGCATTGTCAGCGGAGAAGGAGCGGCTTCGTTTGGAAGAAGAGCGTAGGCAGGCGGAGGAGGCACGCAGACAGGAAGAAGAGCGAGCTAGAGCCGCGGAGCTTCAGCGGATAGAGGAAGAACGCCAAAGACAAGAGGCGGAACGTAAAAAAGCGGAGGAGCTTGCCCGTTTGGAGCAGGAACGCCGCGATAAAGAAAGACTGGAACAGGAACGGCGTATCGCCGCCGAGAGAGAACGCCGAGAGAAGGAGCTTGCGGAGCTAAGGGCTATCGCTCAAAAGGTGGGCATCAGACCAGAAAACGGCACCGCCGTCTTCTCCGCTCCGACCAAGCCTCAAGAGCCTGTTGCCGCGGTTTCGGTCGCACAGCCCGAAGTTAAGACAACCGCTGTTGCCGAGAAGACCGAGCCTACGGCTGTCGAGAGCTTAAGCTCTGTTCCGTGCGCCCCTGAAGAACCTAATGTATCAGCACCGATTGCCGTTGCACCCGTTGAAACGGCGGACGAATACGGCGCGTTGACCTCGGCTGTTGCAGGCAAGCTGAAACAGGAACTGGAGGTCAAGGCGGCACAAAACTCCGATATAGTTATTCGCGAGGAGGTCATCACCTCCAAAATGCTCCGCATCGTCGTTCGCGCGGCGTTCTGTTCAGGTCTTTTCGGATCACTGATAGGCGGCATAGTGGTGGGAGTAATACTGCATTTTATAGCGTAGGCGGTTATAGGATATGTTAAACAAAAAAGAAGTCGCCCTGATGAGGGTTATTTATCAAAAAACCACCAACAATAACGGTATGTGCTTAGTGCGTCCCGTAGATATTATGCAGGGAATTCCGTACAACATAGAGTTCAACCGCGAGGATTTGGAGCCGCTTTTAAGAGGGCTTGCCTACGACGAGTATTTTGAACTGCTTGAGACTGACAAAAAAGGGGAATACTATTTTTGTATCACCCTCTTGAAGAAGGGCTTTGCCTTTCAGCGAACGCAGGAAATGTTACAGAGGAGTAACCGCAACAAGTGGATTACTAAAGTCATCTTTATTATCGTGGGTGCAGTGGGCTCGCTTTTGTTCTCACTGCTGTTTAAGGCGTTAAAGCTAAAGTAAGTGGAAGATAACAAATTTGAAATAGTCAGCAATTATCAGCCTTGCGGTGACCAACCGCAAGCTATTGACCGTCTTGTGCAGGGTGTACAGGACGGTTTTCGCACGCAGGTTCTGTTAGGCGTTACAGGCAGTGGCAAAACCTTCACTATGGCTAACGTCATTCAGCGGCTTCAAAGACCTGCGTTGGTTATCGCCCACAATAAGACGCTTGCCGCACAGTTGTGCAACGAGTTCAGAGAGCTTTTTCCTCACAACCGAGTGGAGTTTTTTGTATCCTATTACGACTACTATCAACCTGAGGCATACGTGCCGCAGACGGATACCTATATCGAAAAGGACTCTGCCGTCAATGAGGAGATTGATAAGCTAAGGCACTCCGCCACCGCTTCGTTATGCGAAAGACGGGATACCATCGTAGTTTCTTCCGTGTCCTGCATTTACGGCTTAGGTGCGCCTGAGGAGTATTACAGACAGGCAATATCGCTAAGAGAGGGCGCGACGATTGAGCGCGAGGAGCTTATCTCCAAGCTCGTCAATATTCAGTATCTTAGAGCGGATATAGATTTTCAGCGCGGAACATTCAGAGTAAGGGGCGACATAGTGGATATTTTCCCTATCAGCTTTTCCGAAACGGCGATTAGAGTGGAGCTGTTCGGCGACACCCTGGAGCGTATCAGCGAGATTAACGTGGTCACGTCCAAGGCTGTCAACAGACTTTTGCACGTCAATATTTTCCCTGCCAGTCATTACGTTCTTAACCGTGAGGGCTTGGACGACGTGATTATCAAAATCCATCAGGATATGCTTAAGGAAGAGCAGGCTTTTCTTGACGCAGGCAAGTTCGTTGAGGCGCAAAGGCTCAGAGAGCGTGTGCTGTACGATACCGAGATGATAAAAGAGGTCGGATATTGCAGCGGAATCGAGAATTACAGCCGATACTTTGACAACAGAGCGCAGGGTACTCCGCCTTATACGCTGATGGACTTTTTCCCCAAGGATTTTATGATATTCGTGGACGAAAGTCATATGACTCTTCCGCAAATCCGCGGTATGTACAACGGCGATTACGCCCGTAAAAAGAATTTGGTGGATTACGGCTTCAGACTTCAAGCCGCTTTCGATAACAGACCTCTCAACTTTAACGAGTTTAACGAGCGGTTTTCGCAGATGATATGCGTTTCCGCAACTCCTGCGCCTTACGAGTTGGAAGAGGCAGGTCAGGTAGTGGAACAGCTGATAAGACCTACGGGCTTGATAGATCCTATGATAATAGTCCGCCCTGTGGAAGGACAGGTGGACGACCTTATCGGTGAACTGCACAAAACTATCGAAGCCAACGGCAGAATTTTAGTTACGACTCTTACCAAAAAGATGGCGGAGAGCTTAACGGAATATCTTAAGGAGCAGGGCTTTAAGGTCAATTATATGCATACCGATATTCATACTTTGGAGCGTATCAATTTGATTACGGGACTGCGTAACGGAGATTATGACGTACTGGTGGGTATCAACCTTTTAAGAGAGGGCTTGGATATACCCGAGGTCAAGCTGGTGGCTATTTTGGACGCGGACAAAGAGGGATTTCTGCGCAGTGACACCGCTCTTATTCAGACGGTGGGCAGAGCCGCGAGGAACAGCGAAAGCCGCGTTATAATGTACGCAGACGTAATGACGGGCAGTATGAAGAGAGCAATCGGCGAAACGTCGCGCCGCCGCGAGGTTCAAAAGCGGTACAACGAGGAGCACGGCATTACACCGCAAACTATCGTCAAGAAAATCGTCAATACGATTGAGATTACTAAGAAAGTGGACAAAAAGCAGGATACCAAGCTTAAAGGCTTGGATTTAACGCGAGAGATAGAACGCCTGACCAGTATTATGAAGGTCGCGGCAGGCAGTTTGGATTTCGAGACCGCAATATCGCTGCGTGATGAGATCGCGCGGCTTAAAACGATGAAGAAGAGCTAAAAATATGAAAGACAGTATTTACGTTAAGGGTGCAAGAGCTAACAATCTGAAAAACGTCAGTATAGAGATACCGCGTGACAAGCTGGTGGTGTTTACAGGCTTATCCGGCAGCGGCAAGTCTTCGCTTGCCTTCGACACGATATTCGCCGAGGGACAAAGACGATATATCGAAAGTCTTTCCGCTTACGCGCGGCAGTTTATCGGGCAGATGGACAAGCCTGACGTGGACTATATCGAGGGGCTTTCTCCTGCGATATCCATCGACCAAAAAACCACCTCCAAAAATCCGCGTTCAACAGTCGGAACGGTGACGGAGATATACGATTATCTGCGTCTTCTTTACGCGAGGGTAGGTCTTCCGCATTGTCCGAAGTGCGGACGTGAGATTAACGAAACCACCGTTGACCAGATTTGCGACAACATAATGGCGTTTAAGGAAAGCGGCGTTGTGATAATGGCGCCTGTGGTTAATAACCGTAAGGGCGAGTACCAAAAGCAAATCGAGGGCTACAAAAAGCAGGGCTTTTTGCGTATCAGGATAGACGGTATCAATTATACGATGGACGAGGAGCTTCCCTCTCTTGACAAACAGCTCAAGCACAGCATAAGCGTTGTGGTTGACCGTATCAAAATCAAGGAGGGCATAGAACGCCGCCTGACCGACAGCTTGGAAATCGCTCTGAAGCTGGCGGAGGGGCAGGTTGTTGCGGAGATAGAGGGCACCGAGTACCGTTACAATACCCAGTACACCTGTCCTGACTGTAACGTATCCCTTTCCGAAATGTCTCCCCGAATGTTCAGTTTCAACAGTCCCTACGGAGCCTGTCCCGTTTGCAAGGGCTTGGGCTTTATGGAAGAGGTGGATATAGACAAGGTAGTGGACTGGAACAAAAGTCTGTCCGAGGGCGCGATTAACAGTAAGGGCTTTGCCTTTGACGCGAAGATGGCAGGCGCACAGTTCAAGGCATTGGCAAAAAAGTTCGGGTTTTCCACCAAGACTCCCATAAAGGATTTACCCAAGGAAGCGGTTGACATAATTCTTTACGGCTCAAGAGAGACGTTAAGCGTTGAATACGACGGTTACGGCTTTTCGGGTATGGTCAACAGTCGGTTTTCAGGCGTAGTGAATCTAATCAAAAGGCGTTACGCGGAGACCGAATCCGAGCTGATGAAACGGGAATATCAGTCCTTAATGAAGGAGACGCTTTGCACCGCTTGCTTAGGCAAAAGGCTTAATCCCGAGGCTATGGCGGTTACAGTAGGCGGCAAAAATATTATCGAGCTGTGCGATATGCCGATTACCGAGCTGTTAGGCTTTTTCGACAGGCTTAAGCTCAAGGATAATCAGGTAATAATCGCGTATCAAATACTTAAGGAAATCCGCGCCAGACTTAACTTTTTACTGGACGTGGGATTGAGCTATCTAACCTTGCTCCGCGCCTCGGCAACCTTGTCGGGCGGCGAATCACAGCGTATCAGACTGGCAACCCAGATAGGCAGCGGTCTGGTGGGCGTGCTGTATATTCTGGACGAGCCGAGTATAGGACTGCACCAGAGAGATAACGCTAAGCTGATTGCCACTTTACGCAGATTAAGGGATTTGGGCAATACCCTCGTAGTCGTGGAACACGACGAGGAGACCATACGCAGTGCCGACCATATCGTGGATATAGGACCGGGCGCAGGCGTATTGGGCGGCGAAATAGTCGCGCAGGGCACGGTAGAGGATATATGCGCCGAGCCTAGGTCGATTACGGGCAAGTATCTGTCAGGCGAACTGAAAATCGACGTTCCCAAGGTTCGCAGAGTTCCGCAAAACGGTTATTTAACGGTTAAAAACGCAAGACAAAACAACCTAAAGGGCGTTGACGTTGCCTTCCCTGTTGGACTTTTAACCGTGGTGACGGGCGTATCGGGTAGCGGAAAAAGCAGTTTGATTAACGGAGTTTTGTATCCGAAGCTGGCGGCAGAGCTTAACAACGCCAGAAATATAGACTACGGCAAGTGCGACGGTATCGAGGGTATCGAGCGGTTTGATAAGGTTATCAATATCGACCAAAGTCCTATCGGCAGAACGCCGCGGAGCAATCCTGCCACCTACACAGAGGTGTTTACGGATATACGCAATCTGTTTGCCAAATGCCCCGACGCGTTGGAAAGGGGCTACGGTTCGGGCAGATTCAGTTTTAACATATCAGGCGGCAGATGCGAGAACTGCAAGGGCGACGGCATTTTGAAAATCGAAATGAATTTTCTTCCCGACGTTTACGTTCCCTGCGACGTATGCGGCGGCAAACGCTACAACCGCGAGACCTTAGAGGTCAAATACAAGGGCAAGAACATATTTGAGGTTTTGGATATGACGGTAGAGGAGGCTTGCCAATACTTCCGCAATATTCCCCGTATCTACAACAAAATCAAGACCTTGTACGACGTTGGCTTGGGCTATATCAAACTGGGACAGTCGGCTACTACCTTATCAGGCGGTGAGGCTCAGCGTGTTAAGCTGGCTACCGAGTTGGCGAAACGCAGTACGGGCAAAACCATATACATTTTGGACGAGCCTACCACAGGACTGCACACCGCGGACGTGGATAAGCTTTTGAAAATTCTCAACCGACTGGTGGAGAACGGCAACACTGTTATAGTAATAGAACACAACCTTGACGTAATCAAGGTAGCGGATTATGTAGTGGATTTAGGACCTGACGGCGGTGACGTAGGCGGCAGAATAATCGCAACAGGCACCCCCGAGCAGGTGGCGGAGGCGGAAAACAGCGCAACAGGGCAATATCTGAAAATCGAATTGGAAAAAGCCCGTAAAAATTCATAATAAACTAACGGAACCAAAAACAAAACTAAACAAAACCGCCCTGTCTGTAACCGGATAAGGCGGTTTTATTAATTGTCTTAAGATAAACAATGATATGCTTATCGTAACTGACCGCTAACGCGTAACCGTATAATTCGGAATAGAAAGCACGTTTCAATGTTCTGCTTCAATTGGTGCGCACATACGGTAATCGGCGTATTGTTCATAATTGATTAGTGTATTGCTATACTGCAAATCAACACTATTCTCAATGTCCGTTGCGAATTAATAACTTTGTGAGGTTCAACTCTAGCACGTGACGGTATAGTTCTTGCGCTTTATAATATGGTATCCCAATCGATTCCGAGTATATGAACGGAGTTTTCGCAAAGCTCAATTATAATCGCAATCGTAGCCTCGGAAGACTTTTGGTCGTCTATAGCCACGTAGCCCTCCAGCTCCGCAAGTCTAATGGTGATTTCCTTGGTTTCGTTATGGGAAACCACAGCTTCCAGAACGTGCTTTTTGTTATCCCACCACTCCTGCATTTCCACCGTCTTATCGTAGCACTCCGCGTCCTTAGTCTCAACCATAGTTCTAACAGACTCTGCCTTATCCTTCAGGTCTCCGAAGAGGTCGCGCAGATAAAGCTGTTCTGCCACACCGACGCCTATTATTATCAGCAGTACCGCAATAGCGAAAATCAGTTTTTTCATCAGCTAACCGTTGTTACAAGGGCATTTCCCTTTTTCGGCTGAAGAAAAACGTCCGTACCGCCGTTGACGGTCATCAACAAAACGTCCTTTAATTTCAAGCCGTGCCGCCCTAACAGCTCCTTTATTTTTTCAAGCGTAACCCCTGAAAGCTCCAAATTGGTATATTCCACAACTCCCTCGCAAACCACGGGATAGGGCATTTCCGCCTCGTCTACCGTGAGATTTTCCGCGTCAGGCGTAAGGGGAGCCGCGCCTGCTTTCGGCAAAACGGAGAGCTTGCCGTTGGTTTCAAGAATGGCATAAGCAATATCGGCAGGATAAAAATATCCGGCGGAGCGCAGGGCGTGAAGCAGGTCGTTGACGTTCATATCAAGCTTATCGAGAACGCGCTTATCTATGCCGTCAGGCGTCATCACAACCACAGGCTTGCCGTTCAAAAAGCGGTTGAATTTCAGATTTTTGCTTGCTACTTTAGTGATAAACAGGTGGAGAATAAAGAGGGTAAAAATCGGAATTATGCCGTACATAAGAGGGATTTGCACCTCGGACATAGGAATACAGGCAAGTTCCGCGATTATAAGGGTAATGGCGAACTCAAAAGGCTGTAGCTCCGACAGCTGTCTTTTTCCCATCAGCCTCATAATCAAAAGTAAAAGCAGATATATTATCACCGATCTAACAAATACGATTAACATACCGTTAGCTTTTGCAAAAGCACGGATAATATCCAAAAAAAGGGAAAAACCGCAAAGCAATTCTCAATAACTCATATCTACCGCTTGCCACGCCTTAATGCAAGTCAATATACAATAGTCCTTAAATGCCTAAGGCATTTACGCACGCATATTGACATCGCGCGCGCATATATGATAAAATTATAAATAGTTGCGTATATGCACGCGCGGAGGGAAGAATGAAGAAGCTATTAGCTGTTTTTGCCATTATACTTGCGGCTTTATTGCTGTTTACCGCCTGTGATTTGTTAGGCGGTGATGGCGATAAGGTCACGGTACAGTCCATCACCGTAACCAAGGATTCTTTATCTGCCGAATATTTTTTGGGAGATGCTCTTGACCTAAGCGGAGCCACGATACAGGTAACGTATTCCAACGGCGACACCGCAACGGTGGGGATTACCGAGGGTATGGTCAGCGGCTTTTCCACTGCAACAGAGGGTTCGGGCACAATGACGATTGCCTATCAGGGAGTTTACGCCTCGCTGAAATACAACGTCAATCCTGTGGAGATAGCGGTGACGGTAGCTTCAGTCAACGCGGTCAACGTCAAGACTTCCTACGTTCAGAACGAAAAGGTTGATATTTCGGGTTGTATCCTAAAGGTGGTTTATTCGGACGGCAGTAACGCCGATATCGAGTCGAAGTACGTAACTGTTTCGGATTTTTCCTCGGGCACGGTAGGCAGTTTTTCTATGCTTTTAAGCTGTGAAACCCCTCACGGCACCGTCAGTACCAGAGTACCATATACCGTAGTCAAAGCCGCTTCCGTAGTTTCCCTCAAGGTTAGCGGTGTAGCCACCACCTACAAGGTGGGCGACAGCTTCGGAACAGAACAGTATAAGGCTATGCGCATTATCCCCGTTTACGACGATACCACAGAGGGTGAGGAGTTGCTTGGCAACTCAACGGGCGTAAGCGTCAGCTTCGGCGACGGACAGACAATGACAGACGGTTGCTTTACCACGGTAGGCAGTTTCACTATGACCGTGACCTATAAAGCGCGGAAATTCACTATTGATTATACCGTATTGCAAAAGTACGAGGATTTTAACGTCAATTTCGATCCCCAAATTCCTAACGAATCCCTAAGAGTCGCCATCAGCGATAACGGCAAGGTACGGGATTTGTTCACCAACAGCTTTACGCGCAAAGGATATTTTATAGAATGTTGGTATTACGTGAACGAGGTGGATAAGGAAGTTGTTTGGGATTTTGATAATGATATAGTTACGTCTGCACTAACGCTTTACGCACGGTGGAAAACCGTGACTTACACGATAACCTACAAGGAAGTCGCCGCCAACAGCCGCAACCAAAACGATTACAAGGAGTACAATATCGAGGCGTCGCTGATACTTTATAACGAGGTCAAGAACGGCTACGTTTTCGGCGGTTTTTACCGTAACAGCGTTTCCTCCGAAGACAACAAACTGGTAGATAATAAGATAACGGCAGGCAGTACGGGCGATTTGGTTCTTGTGGCGAAATGGGTTCCTGCCGATTACGCTATAACCTATATACTTAACGACGATGCGGCACACCCTGCGGTGCTGACCGCCGCGCCCGTTTCTTACACGATAGAAAGCAATAATTTGGCTCTTTCCGAGCCCGTGCGTAACGGTTACGCTTTCGGCGGCTGGACTGTTACGAAGTCGGACTCCGCTCTTTGGACTACGGGAACAACCGTCAGCGTAATTCCGAGCGGCAAGACCGGAGCGTTCACGGTATCGGCAGTTTGGACGCTTACAGAATACAAGGTTCAATACCAACTGCCTATCGGCGCAACAGTTCCCGCGTCCTCGGTCAAAGCCTACTATATCACAAGTGCGGATCGTACGGTCAGCCCTGCGGAGTGCAATAACAAGGCTTTCAGAGGTTGGTACACCGATCCCGAACTGACGAAAGAGTTTTACAAAGTCAGTGACAAATACGTCATAAAGTCAGGTTCGTACGGAGATATCACCCTTTACCCTAAGTTTATCGACAGATTTACGTTCTCCTTCGTTCTCAACAAGAGCTACGAAAATATGGTTTGGCAGGACGGCGGTGACAAAACAACACTGTACTTTACAAGAGAAGACACCGAGGTGACACTGCCGCAGGCTTCGCGCCGTGCGTCCTCCTTTGTCGGGTGGTCGTATAACAAAACGGCGGCGGTAACCTCGTTTAACGTAATCGACTTTTTAAGTAGCAATTTCAACGGCGGCTACACATTTGCCTTATCTCCCGTATGGGACGACACCGCTTATACCTTGACCTACGATTACGGCTATGACAATTTAAGCGAGGAAGTGCAGTTTACGCCCTATAAGGCAATGGACGTCAAGGCTCCGACGGCTCGTTCGGGTTACACCTTCGTCAATTGGACGTTAGGGGAGCTTCAGCAGGTCATTTCCACAATTACCGTCAATACGTTCTTTGAGAATATTCGACTTAAGGCTAACTGGAGAATTAACTCTTACAAGCTGGAACTTGATTACGTTCTGGCAGATTGCGTTAAGGGCGCAGTTACCGTACCTTCCGCTTATACGGTGGAGGATTACGTTGCACTAGACGCGCCTACTCACAACGACAAAGACTTTACGGGGTGGTACGGGAACGCCAACGGAGAGGGCACTCCTATCTTCGCGATTGATGCAGGTACCGTCGGCGACAAAAAACTCTATGCAGGCTGGCGCGACAAGCGTTACGCCATAACCTACGCCAACGCGGAGGAATCCGAACTTGATTTCTCAACGGTGCGCTACTACACCCAAGCGGATTCAAAAATCAACTTGTTTGATCCTATCCGTACTGGCTACAAATTCAACGGTTGGTACGCTCTTTCGACCTTAACGGGGAGCAAGCTAACTGTCTTGTCGGTTAGCGGAAAGAAAGAAGCTATAACGATATACGCGTCTTGGAGCAAGCAGAACTACTCGATTACCTACAATAACGTCATCGGAGCAAGCAACGGCAATCCAAGCTCTTACGACGTGGATTCCGAGATAGAGTTCACCGCCGCAGTCAAAAACGGCTATGATTTCGACGGTTGGTATCTAAAGGACGGTACCGACGGCGATTATGGGGATAAGGTTACGTCAATCAAACAAGGCTCTGTCGGCAATATGGTGCTTTATGCCAAGTGGACGGCAGGCGAATACTCGATTACCTACCACTTCGACGGCGGCAACGCGACCGATTACGCTCAAAGCTACACAATAGCGGAAAGCGTAACCTTACCCGTTCCTGAAAAACAGTATTTCGATTTCGGCGGTTGGTATCTTGAAAGTGGTTTGTCGGAAGAAGCAGGCACGATAGTTGGCGGCGCAAGCTACCAATGCCGCGATTTAGAGCTATACGCCAAGTGGACGGAAACGCAGTACGCCATCGACTACAGATTATATAAGGACGGCGTATTCGACAGAGTTGAGTCGGACACTTACAAATACAGCGATTTTGTCCAAGGCGAGTACGCGTTAAGTTCGATAGGGCTTAATGGCTACCGCTTCGACGGTTGGTACACCGCGTGGACGGAGCAGGACGGCTTTGTCGGTGCGGCGATAACTTCGATTAACAGCGTCAATTCAGACGGTTACGTTATTTACGGCAGCTACACGCTGATTAGCTATGACATCACCTATTACCTTAACAACGGCAGTTGTGAGGGGAATCCCGATACCTATACGGTAATCGACGCTTTCACTTTAGCGGAGCCCCATAAGGACGGCTATTGCTTCGTCGGTTGGTTCCTTGAATCAACCTTCGATACAGAGGTTATCGGCGTCAGCGCAGGAACGGTAGGCGAGATTTCTTTATACGCTAAGTTCCTTAAGGAGTACACTATTGCCTATAACGTAGGAGCAGGTACCAACGCCGCAACTAATCCCACCGTTTATAACGAAACGGAAACCATTACGCTTAATGCTCCCACTCCTCCCACGGGATACAGTTTTTGGGCTTGGCTGTCGGATTCAATGGTTGTAACCGCTTGCTCCGCCGCAGACTATACCTTGACGGCGGCGTATTACAACAGCACCACGGCAGGACTCAAGTTCAGTATCACAGGCGACTCCGCTAAGGTTACCGCATATAACGGCACAGCGGCGGCGGTTATCATACCCTCGCAGGTGGCGAACGCTACGGTAACAGCTATCGGAACGGAGGCTTTCCACGGCAACAAAACAATAACAGGCATTACCTTTGTGCAGAACACCGCTTTTACCGCGATTGAAAACGCCGCGTTTTCAGGCTGTACCTCTCTAGCTAATTTCGCTTATCCTTCGTCCTTGGTGACAATAGGCGGCAACGCTTTCCTCGGCTGTATCAAGCTGACGAAAGCCGACCTGTCCGCAACGGCGGTCACGGATATAGGCAATAGTGCCTTTGACGGTAATGTATTGCTGGGAACCCTTACCCTTAACAGCTTGCTCCAGACTGTGGGCGACTACGCCTTCCGCGGAATTAAGGCGGCAACGGTGGTTTTACCTGATACGGTTACGTCATTAGGCAAGGGAGCGTTTTACGGCGCGACAGCTCTGAAAACGGTCAATATTCCCGTCAACGCGTCCTTAACCGCAGTTTCGGAAAGTCTGTTCCGCGAGTGTCCTAAGCTGACGGCGGTGACGATTCCCTCTAACGTAAAGACGATAGGCGCGTCAGCCTTTAGAGACAGCGGATTGATTGCGATAACCATACCCTCATCTGTAACTAATATAGGCGACCGTGCTTTCTATAATTGTACCGCGCTGGCAACGCTTAACCTCAATGAGGGTTTGAGTATGATAGAAGACTGCGCTTTTGCTTATACGGCTATTTTGACGGTGGCTATTCCCGACTCGGTGGTGACGGTGGGGCATAACGTACTGTCCAACTGCAATTCCTTAACGGAAATCACGGTTGACGGCTCCAGAAGTGTTGCCTACTATTTCGGCACGGACTCCAACGTCAGCGCAGGGCATACGGTTACTGTAACGACCACCTCCAACGTGGTTACGTACCACGTTCCCAACTCTCTCAAAACCGTGCGGTTTTACGCGCAGGTTACGGCAGTATGCGATTATTGCTTAAGCGGATTAGGCGGTGACGAGGCGACAGGAACCTATCTGGGGATCGAAAAAGTATATCTGCCAACAGCGGTAATCGGTTTCGGTGCAACGCTTATGGTGAAAAATTCCGCCAACGCTTATAGCTTGGTTGTGACAGGTAATAACCTGACCGAATACGTCGCGGCTAACAGCGGTTACGATAGTCGATTTATAGAAGAATAACGCTAGTCTTCAATGCAATACAAAAAAACAAATCCGAGCTTTGAAAATAAGCTCGGATTTTTATAACTAGAGTTTGTCCATAACAAAAATATCTACAACAATATTTTATCCATAACGATAATTTATGCGGCAGTAATAATCGGATGTGACAGGACATTGAAGTGAAAAAAGCCGTTTTCACGGCAAGGTTATAAAGGTTAAAGGCGTTGATTATCTAAGGTTAAAGGCGTTGATTATCTGCGGTAATAACCGTCGTAGTAATCGTCGTCGTGCTTATCCTCGGGCAACCGTCTGTGTGATACGTTCTTTTTGTGGGGCTTAAAAATCAAAAACAAAATTATCATTGCAGGAATTACTATACCGATAATCAGAATGATGCGCACAACGGTATTATTAATGCCGTCATCATCGGTGGTCGTATCCGTTTGACCGTTGCCGTCTGAGGGCAACGAGGTGCTGTTAGGGTGAGCGGTGACGGTCAGCTCGGGCGACGTGGTGTTGGTGGCTTTCGCATAATAAATAACGGAAGTGGAGTCGATAGAAAGAGCGTACCATTTAACGCTGTCTGCGTCGGTAAAGGAGCCGAGATATAGTATTTTGTCGCTGGAAAGAGTCTCGAAGCTGTATCTGGAATCGGTGCTATTGGGCTTAACCTTAACGTCGGTAAGGGTTATGGTTACGTTGGGATAGGGGTTGGTAATGGAGCTGACGGTGGTTGGGGCGGTGCTGACCTTGATGTAGCCGCTTATGCCCATATAAACCACAGGTAAGTAATCGTTGTTGACGCTTCCGATAACCTTGACGTAATAGGTAGATGGAATAATAAATTTCTTGATATATGCTGACGAGTCGGTGTCGAAAACGTAAAAGGTGTTGTTTGTGTCGTTCACCGCAAAAAAATTGCCGTCCTCGGCAACCGCCGTAAGAGGACAGGACAACGATAGTGATAACACCATAACGAATATAATCGAAAAACACACCCACAGCTTTCTCATAAAAAAATTATACAACATATTCGATTAAAAATAAATACGTTTTTTATAAAAAAAGCCCGAATGATGCAACATTCGGGCTTTTAAGGATTAATTGTTAAATTATGCTCTTACAGAGACTTTACGAATTTAGCAAGCTCGGTAAAGATAACGCCCAAGCCGTACGCGCCTGCGTCGGGATAACCGATAGACTTTTCGCCGACTGTTCCCGCTCTGCCTAAGGTGGCTACAACGGTCTTTGTGGCTTCTGCGCCTGCAACAGCCGCTTTTGCACCCTCGTCAAGACCGACTAACAGTGCTTTGCCTGCGCCTGCCGCCGCGGTAAGTGCGTCCGCACAAGGCTTAAGTGCGTCCACCAAGGTCTTGTCGCCTACGACTGCGCCCTTGCCGAAGCTCTTCTTGCCTGTCTCGTAAACGCCCGTATTAGCCGCTTGGAACAGGGTAGCAACGTCAGCCAAAGTGACCTCGGCTTTACCTGCTACGCTCTTGCCTGCATACTTGAATGCGGAACCCCAGATAGGACCGGACGCACCGCCGCAATACTCTTTGATAATCTCGGAGCAGGAAACAAGGAACTGACCTATGTCACCCTTCTTGCGTGTTGCCCAGTCTTTCTTGAGCTGTTTGAAACCCTTAGCTATGCTCATACCGAAGTCGCCGTCACCCATCTGGTCTGCATCGCAGAAGGGGATTTCGTTTTCGATAATAACGTCAGCCATTTTGTCAACGATTTTCACGAAAGCGGGAAGGTTAATCGTCTCGCCGACCTTAGCCTCGCCTGCAACCTCATAAACCGCCTTGTCGTCTGCCTTCACTTCCGCTTTTGCCTCTGCTTTAGCGGCAACGCTCTCGGCTTTCGCCGCGCAGGGAGTGATGTTAAGAGCCTTAGCAATGGCGTTCATAGCTTCCACAGCAGCGGCGGCTTGCTCGTTCATAGCCGCGCCCCAAGTAAGAGCAGGGGTGTTGACGGGATAATCCACAAGAGCCTTTAACTCGTCGTCGAGCTTTAAGACGGTAACGGACGCGCCTGCCATATCCAGAGAGGTCATATAGTTACCTACCAAGGTCTTATAAATGCCTACGCCGGCTTTTTCCAGCTCGTTGGAAACGCTGTTGTTGAAGAGATACAACTCGCTTAAGGGAGTTGCACCGAAGCCGTTGATTAAGAGAGCAACGTCATCGGACTTTTTGATGCCTGCGTCTTCGAGCAGGTCGGCAACGATTCTCTGAGCAAGCTCGTCTGCGGAAACGACCTTTTCTGTCTTTCTTCCGGGCTCGCCGTGAATACCTACGCCGAACTCCATCTTGTCGTCGTCGATGTCGAAGATGGGAGTGCCCTTAGCAGGGGGAGTGCAGGAGGTGAAAGCAAAGCCGAAACTCCTTACGTTGGCGATAACCTTGTTAGCTACAGCCTTAACCTCGGCTAAATCCTTGCCTTGCTCGGCAGCCGCACCTGCGCATTTGTGAACGAAAACGGTACCTGCAACGCCGCGGCGTCCAACGGTATAAAGGCTGTCCTTAACAGCTATATCGTCATTAACGTAAACCGCGTCAACCTTAATGCCCTCGTCGTCTATAGCGTCGCTCATTGCGCCGTTAAAATTCATACAGTCGCCGGAGTAATTCTTGATAATGAGGAGAACGCCCTTATCGGTAGCCACCTCTTTAATAGCGTTATAAATCTGAACCTGAGAGGGAGACGCGAAAACGTCGCCGCAAACAGCGCAGTCCAGCATACCCTTGCCGACAAAACCTGCGTGAGCAGGCTCGTGACCGGAGCCGCCGCCGGAGATAAGGGAAACCTTATTAGGATTGATAACTTTTTTCTTAACTATCTTAAATTTCTCTACGAACTCAAGCTCGGGATGCGCTTTGGCTAAGCCGTGACACATATCGTAAACAAAAGTCTCGGGAGTGTTCATTATCTTCTTCATTGCTATTCCTCCAATAATATTTTAAGTGCTAGTAAAAAATTAAACGGGAAGGCGCAGTATCGCGCCTTCCCGATAATTGTAAATTAATTAGTCTATATCAGCGTACTTATAGTCGTAACCGATCTTATCAGCGGTCTTGATAGCAGCCGCAACAGCCTCCACAGAGATGGGGAAGGGCATATTGTGAATGGACTCGTCGGGGATACAGGTCTTCTCAGCTATAGCGGTGAGCATAGCGTCGTCGATGGAGTCGGTGCCGATATCCTTCAAGCAGACAGGCAGACCAACGGACAGACAGAAGTCCAAAACCTCGTACAGTTCCTCTTCGGGAGCGTTCTCAAGAACGAGCTGGCAGATGGTGCCGAAAGCAACCATTTCGCCGTGATAGAACTTGGTGTGAGCGGGGAGAAGGGTTAAGCCGTCGTGGATAGCGTGAGCAGCAGCCAAGCCGCCGGACTCAAAGCCTAAACCGGAGAGCAGGATATTGGTCTCGATGATGTTCTCAAGAGCGGCGGTAACCACGTGGTTGTCGCAGGCTGCTTTAGCCTTTGCGCCGTCGGAGAGCAGAGTCTCGTAGCAGAGGGTAGCGAGAGCAAAAGCCGCGTTGGTGCCGTAGCCGAGCAAAGTGCCCTTAGCTCTGTTTGCGCCGCAGGGCAGACCTGCGTTGACGTTTGAGAAAGACTTCACGTTAGCTCTTGCCTCAAAGTAGGTGGAAAGAGCGTCGCCCATACCGGATACTAGGAAACGGGAGGGAGCGTTAGCGATAACCTTGGTATCGATGAGAACTACGCTGGGATTCTGTTTGAAATAAGCGTAATCGTCGAAATGATGATCATCGGTATATAAAACTGCGGAGTGAGATGTAGGAGCATCGGTAGCCGCGATGGTGGGGCAGATGATGAGGTTATTGCCCTGAGCAACGCACTTAGCGGTGTCGATAGCCTTGCCGCCGCCTAAGCCGATGGTACAGCTGCACTTATTGACCTTAGCGAAATCCTGCAAAGCCTTAACAGCGTTACGGGAGCACTCACCCTTGAACATATCGCCGCTGGAAACCAGTTCGATACCGTAGTTTTTCTGAGTAGCCTCGAGCTTGTCCTTAACAAGATTGAGCGCAAACGGGTCAGCAATCAAAAGAGCCTTTTTGCCAAAGGTTTTTACAAAATAACCCAGGTTGAGTAACTCGTCTTCGCCTTGAACGTACTTAGAGGGACAGATAAATGCTTTTCTCATATAAAAATCTCCTTATAAAAATATTTCCGTATCAGCGTTTCATTACACGCTACAACTATTATATCATTAAACTTTGGCTTGTCAATAGCGATTTTCAACAAATTGAGGTTTTTGGAGAGCAAAAACGCTAAAAAAGTCGATTTTTTATTTGTAAAGAAGTAAAAAAACGTCGGTTTTGCCGAAATTTCCTGCAAAATCTCCGTTTGCCGCCAAGGTGTCCGTCAGCACGAAAAGCTCTGTTTTTCCCTTGAAGCAACGGGCATTAAGGTTGTCGGGAACCCTTAAATTAACGCTCTCCGTAAAACAATTAGACTCGGTATCGAAGCGGTTAAGGGCGAGCTGACCGCCTTTTGTTCCCAAAATCGCTATTTCAGTATCTCCGATGGCGCAGTCCGTAACCGCAGTTATTCCTGACATTGAATAGCAGTCCTTGGATATGACGTCGCCGTGACGGCAAATCGTAACAGCCTGAGTGGAGCGTCCGTCGCACACAAGAGCCAAAAAACCTCTCCCGGACGGGGCGAGCGTAACCGCCGTTCCCTCAGCCAAAGGCGTAGTCTGCACAGAGGTGAGGTTAAAGCCTAGGGTGGTGAGATAAGAAGTTCCGTCAAGGCAGTGCGCGGAAACGAAGCCGTTTTCACTCGGCAGAACCGAGGCAAGCGGTTGATTGAAAAGAGTCTTCTTGCGGCTTATTCCCTGCTCGGAAAAAGACAGGTAATTGCCCCTTGTTCCGTCGTTGTAAAAAAGGGCGTATTCACCCGACGTATAATATAAGGATAGAAACTCCACCTGCGATTCGCAGGTTTCGGCGTAGTTGAAGCCATAGTTTAAGGAGCCGTCGAAGGACAGAAAACGTATTCTTGCATTATCAGCGGCAACGGTTACGGTGTAGGGGTAGTTATCGTACATAATCGCAGAATCCGAGGTAAAGGGCAGGTGCTTTTCGGTATATGTAAGGGCGGTGGTTACGGCGTAAATCACAGTAAAGCCCTCTGTCGAGCCTGTCAGCATAATGCCGTTTTCGTAGGGCGCACAGGCGAGGTAGCGCACAGGTTGAGAAGAAAGCAGGGTAACGCAGTCTAAGAGGGTGCCGTCAAGGGAAAAACGAGCAACGGCGAGATTGGCTGTTTTCGCCTTATAGTCAAAGCCCTCCGAATCCGTGCTGAGAATAACGAAAATGTCTTCGCCCAAAAGCAGGTAATCCAAGAGGGTATCCTCACCCTTGCCGCCCGTGTGGTTAATCGTTTTTCCTCCGCTTTCCGCCGCGGTTCGCGGAAAAACGGAATAAACGATATTGCTGATGGGTGTAATAGGGGCGGAAGTATCCGTTTTCGAGGTAGAGGTAATGACCGTATTATTAATACTTTTCGTGGTGTCCTTAGAGGCGATATAGGTATCGTAATAGATAACGCCGAAAAAAATGCTTGTGGTTACAAGCGCAAGAAAAAACAATGCCTTAAAAAATTTCTTCACGTGATTTTCCTCCTTGGTCTTACTATTTATAGCGCGGCGAATACGGATAATAACCAAGCCGTCAAAACAAGTCAAAAAGACCTAAATAGCCCCGAAAACCCTTCAAAACGCATTAATTAAGGGTTATTTGTCGGCAAAAAGGAGAAAAGAAAAAACAAACGCTTTTATTAAGGATAAAAAACACATTTGTTTGGGATTTTGTGTTCGTAAGCGTCGGCAGTCGTTAAAGCTTTCAAAAAAAAGATAAATGCTACTAACCTTGCAGGGTAAGACAGTCTGTAAGTCGGGCTGACTCAACAGTCGTTTTCCATATGGATACCGATACTAATTGCGCAGAGCGAGAGAGTCTATAAGCTCGGCGATTTTTTTCGGAGTATCCCAGTCGTATTCGGATACGGGCTGAGGCGAGAAAAACGACGCTTTTATGGCTTGCGCCAGATTGCAGGGCGTCAGCTCCTCCTGCTGTAAGGTGCGTATAAGCCCCAGACTGCGGTATCTTTCAGCATTCTCCTGTTGGTCGCCCCTTGACACCCCTTTAGGCAGGGGTACGGCAAGAGTGCGCTTACCCAGTGCGGTAAGCTCGGACAGAGTACAGGCTCCTGCACGGCACAGCACTACGTCTGCTAAGGCGTACAGGTCTGCGATATTGTTTGAAAAGGGGATTGCGTAATAGTTGTCCGCGGCAACGTCCACCGCGCTTTTCCCGACTATATGCAAAAAGTTAAAATCAGGCAGTAAGGCAACGGTTTCCTTCACCGTTTCGTTAATAATTTTCGCGCCCGAACTGCCTCCTGTTACCAGTACGACGGGTTGCTTTTTGCTAAAGGGGTATTCGATTGGTTTAGGCGAAAAAATTTCGTCTCTTACGGGATTGCCTATGGCAATGCCATTCCTTACAGTGTTTGGAAAGGCTGTTAAGACAGCCTCCGAAAAGGGCGCGATCAGCTTGTTTGCAAGCCCTAACGAACAGTCCGATTCGTGACATACCACAGGTATCCCTCTTTTCCGAGCGGCAAGCGCAGGGGGCAGGGAAACGTAGCCACCCTTAACGAAAAGCAAAGATGGGTTCAGCTCGCCGAGTATTGCGTCGGCGGCTTTTACGGCTTTTGACAGCTTAGAGGGAATAAGAAGATTTTTAAGCATTTTGGAACGGTCAAACTTGACCGCGCTCAGTCCGAAAAATTCTATTCCGTAGCGTTTCGCGGCGGTTTCCTCGTAGCCGCCCGATTCCCCGACGTAGCATATACGGTCAAAATACGGGTTACAGTAGGGAATTAAGGCAAGGTTAGGGGTAACGTGACCGGCAGTTCCTCCGCCGGCAAAAATCAGTGTTCTCACACTGTGATTATATGCCGTTAAGGCAAAGACGAAACGTCATAAGGAAAAAATTTACAAATAATATTGAATTATCTGTTAAAATGCTTTACAATTAATAATAGTGCAGATTTAATCGGAGGTCGGAATGAAAGAGTTTAAGCTGAAGTGTTATGAAAGCAACGAAATCGCCGTTTACGTTTGGGACGAGGTAGCGAATCCCACCGCCGTGGTGCAAATATCCCACGGTATGGCGGAGTGGTGCGTAAGGTACGACCATTTTGCAAGTTTTCTTAACAGTAACGGATACGTGGTAATAGCGGACGACCACCGCGGACACGGCAAGACCAGCGGCTTTTCAGAAAAGGGCATAGTCGAGGGCGACAGCTTCCACGATACGGTGGAGGATATGTACCAGATCACGCGCTACGCCGCGGAGACCTACAAACTGCCCGTATTGCTTTTCGGACACAGTTACGGCTCCTTCCTTTCCCAGGCTTATATTGAAAAATACGGCGACGCTATCAAGGGCGTTATTCTTTCAGGCACCGCTTATATGAACAGCGGCCTGGTGAAAACAGGCAATTTATTAGCCGGAGCGATAGGCGGATTTTTGGGAATGGATACCCCTGCCAAGCTTATATCCAAGATGACGTTCGGCTCCTACGACAAGTTATTTGCCTCGGAAAGTCAAAAATTCGCTTGGCTTTCAAGGGATAAGGCGCAGGTTGAAAAGTACGCCGCGGACGAGTTCTGCGGTTATCCTATGTGCTACGGCTTCCAGTTCTCCTTCTTCAAGGGGATACTTAAGGCGTCAACCTCACGCGCTATCGGCAGAATCCCCAAGAATCTACCGATATTGATTACGGGAGGCGAGGAAGATCCCGTAGGCGAGCAGGGCAAACTGCCGCGCCGCCTTTTCGAGGAATATAAGAAGGCACAGCTTACCGACGTTTCCATCAAGCTGTATCCGGGTGCCCGTCACGAGATACTTAACGAGCTTAATCAAGCCGAGGTTTACGCGGATATTCTGAGCTTCATTCAAGGTGTGTTCGGAGAATAATTTTTCTAATAACAGGTCTTAGAGGAGGATTTATAATGAAAATTCTTAATCGGATTCTTGCCGTTGTATTAATAGCAAGTCTGCTTTGCATTGCTTCCGCCGCGCTTATCGGCTGTACGCCTAACGAGCCGCAACAGGAAAAAAAGGCGATTATTTTCTTACACGCACTTTTAATCGGCGGCTTATACGACGAGGACACGGGCGAGCCTGTTTGGGATCCTTTTGATAATGAGGAAATTAGTTATATGAGCATTGTCAGCGGCGACATAGTTACCCTTGCCGGTGATATGATTTTTAACGATAACGGCTTTAAGCAACAGCTTGAATATCTGACCTCAGATGATCCTGCCAAGACCTCGCAGACGCTTCTTGCGAAGATTAGACTTAACGAGGACGGCACTCCTGTGAATCCCAACGTCAAGCCCGTACCCTTTGATGATTTCGAGGGCAGACAGCGTTACGGCGCAATTAACGGCTATCGTGATTTGGCAGAAGGCTTGGAAGAGCGTTACGGCGAGGACTACGACGTGAAAATGTTTAATTACGACTGGCGGCGCGATCCTCGGTTGGCGGCTTCGGAGCTGGAAACGTACATTAACGCGCAGGGCTACACCGACGTTATTTTAGTATCCCACAGCTTGGGCAGTATAGTTGCGGCGCAGTATCTGGCTAAGGCGGAGAACCGTGAGAAAATCAATTTATTTATGCCCGTGGGCGGACCGTTCTTAGGCAGTCTTAACGCCATTACCGCCGAGGAAAATCCTTGGTGTTTCTACGACTCCATACGCAATCTGTTAGGCTCAATTCCTCTTCTCGGCGGAGTTTTGGATATGATAGAGACCATATACGGGGAGCAGTTCCTGCCTATTATCAAGAATACCGAAACGGTGTTCTATCTGATGCCAGCGTTCGAGTTGATTAATACTCCGTATTACGGTGAGGGCGAGAGCTTCATATACGTTGACGGCGATCCGATTACGGACAAGGACGAATTATACGATTTCTACGAGAGCAGACCTTGGGCAAAGATGAGCAACGGTGAGCTGAAACCTGCGGTTGCCAATATGCGTGCCTTCTACGAGCAAATGTTACCTAACGGCAGTTGTACCACCAATTTGGTTAATACCTATTATGTGATTTCACAGGGTAAGGGCTTACAGAAAAAGGTGTTTTACGTTACCGATGCCGCAACCGGTGAGGTTACGGTTGACTGGGAACGCACGGAGTCCGAGGGATTAAGCCTGACGGAGGGCGACGGCATAGTTCCGGGTTATTCCGCCACCGCCAATAACTCTCTTAACGGCGATAACGTCTATACCCTTAACGCCATAGAACATAACGAAATGGCAATTAATTATGAGAATATCCGTGAAATCCTCAATCAGAAAATTGACGAAACCTGGAATTTAACGAAATAGCGATTTTATATCGGGCGACTGCAAATATTCGGCTTAAGTCCGAGCAGTCGTCAATCCAACAGCGAATAACAAAAACCCCGCAAGGTAAGTCCTTACGGGGTTTTGTTTTCAAAAGCGTATCGGTAATGGCTACCGATTTATGCGTTTTTGCGGTTAAATCAATACATATCTCCGCCCATACCGCCGCCGGGTGCCGCAGGAGCAGGAGGCTCGGGAATATCGGCAACGATGGCTTCGGTGGTCAACAGGGTAGCCGCAACGCTTGCCGCATTCTGCAACGCGCTTCTGGTAACCTTGGTAGGATCGATGATGCCGCGTGCAACCATATCACAGTATTCGTCGCTCAAAGCGTCGTAACCGAAGTTGTCGATACCTTTCTTGCCCTGCTTAACGGTGTTGCAGATAACGCTGGCTTCTTGACCTGCGTTGACGGCAATCTGTCTGACGGGTTCTTCTAACGCGCGAATGGTAAGCAGTGCGCCAGTTTTTTCGTCGCCGTCCATAGTGTCGGCGATATTAACGAGCTTGCTCAGTATGGATAGCAGAGCAGTGCCGCCGCCGGGAACGATACCCTCTTCAACTGCCGCTCTCGTTGCCGCCAAAGCGTCCTCGATACGGAGTTTCTTTTCTTTCATTTCCACTTCGGTTGCCGCGCCTACGCTGATAACGCCTACGCCGCCTGCCAGCTTAGCAAGTCTTTCCTGAAGCTTCTCTCTGTCGTAATCGCTGGTGGTGTCCGCGATTTGCTGACGGATTACGTTGATACGCGCCTGAATTGCGGCAGGATTGCCGTAACCGCCGACGATAGTTGTGTTATCCTTATCGCTCTTAATCTGCTTGGCGTGACCGAGCATATCAAGAGTAACCGTCTTGAGGTCAAGACCTAGGTCGTCGCTTATTACGGTGCCGCCTGTTAAAATCGCTATATCCTCAAGCATAGCCTTACGTCTGTCGCCGAATGCGGGAGCCTTAACCGCCACGCACTGCAAAACGCCTTTCAGCTTGTTGACGATAATTGTGGAAAGAGCCTCGCCCTCAATATCCTCAGCGATAATCAGGAGCTTTAAGCCGTTTTTCAAAATCTGCTCAAGAATGGGAAGAATATCTTGAATGTTGGATATCTTTTTGTCGGTGATAAGAATAGCAGGCTCGTCCAAAACCGCGTCCAACTTGTCGGGATTGGTGAACAGATAAGGAGAAGCGTAACCTCTGTCAAACTGCATACCCTCAACCACGTTAAGCTCGGTCTTGATGGCTTTGCCCTCGTCAACGGTGATAACGCCGTCCTTGCCGACCTTTTCCATCGCGTTGGCGATTAAGTCGCCTACTGTTTCGTCGCCTGCGGAAATGCTGGCAACCTGCGCGATGCTCTTCTTGCCCTCGATAGGCTTGCTGATAGCTCTTAGCTCATCGACAGCCGCCTCGGTAATCTTCATAATTCCTTTCTTGAGGATAATGGGATTGGCACCTGCGGCAAGGTTCTTAAGTCCTTCTCTGACGATAGCCTGAGCAAGCACCGCCGCTGTGGTGGTACCGTCGCCGGCAACGTCGTTGGTCTTAATGCTGACCTCACGGATAAGGCTTGCGCCCATATTCTCAAAGGGATCATCAAGGACTATTTCTTTAGCGATGGTCACACCGTCGTTGGTGATGAGGGGAGCGGAAAATTTCTTTTCCAAAACCACGTTTCTGCCCTTAGGTCCGAGAGTGATTTTTACGGTGTCAGCCAGTACGTTGACGCCTGCTTCTAACGCCTTTCTTGCGTCCTCGTTATACTTAAATTGTTTAGCCATAAATAATCTGTCCTCCTTTTACTTGTCCACAACAGCGAGAATGTTGCTCTGTTTCAAAACAACGTATTCCACTCCGTCCTGCTTGAACTCGGTGCCTGCGTACTTACTGAAAAGCACGGTATCGCCGATTTTCACCTGCATAGAAACGTCGTGACCGTCGATTTGTCCGCCGGGACCTACCGCGATAACGGTTGCGACCTGCGGTTTTTCCTTAGCCGCAGTGGGAAGCACGATACCGCCGGGGGTTGTGGTTTCGTTTTCTACCATTTTGATTACTACATTGTCAAATAAAGGTCTTAAAGTCATAAGTATAAAAACCTCCTTTATAATATTATTCGGATAAAGTTTTGAGTCTTTCCTGCAATTTAGCCAGCTTGGCGAAGTTAGCGGAAAGCTTCTGTTTTTCACTTTCGACGACAGCCTGCGGAGCTCTTGCGACAAAGCCTGCGTTGCTCAGCATACCCTCGCCTCTGGCGATTTCTTTCTTGGTCTTTTCGATTTCGGCGTTGACCTTTTCAAGCTCCTTATCGAAGTCAACCAGTTCGCCTAACGGAACGAAAATCTCCGCCGCGGAGGTAACTGCGCCCGATACCTTGGCAGGAACCTCGGCGCGGTCAACGATTTTAATCTCGTTGACGTTAGCCAACTTTTCAATATAGCCCGCGCTCTTCTTGATGAGCAGAGGATTGTCGGTTACAACCAAAATATCCAGTTTTTTGGAAGGAGAAGCACCTGACTCAGTACGGATATTACGCATTGCGCGGATAATCTCCATTACGCTCTCCATCTTAGCGGCGTCACCGAAGTAGGCGTACTTTTTTACCGCCTTGGGCCATTCGGAAACCATAATACTGCCCTTAGATGTGGGAAGCTCGCTGAAAATGCGCTCCGTCACGAAGGGGATAAAGGGGTGCAGCAGTTTAAGTATCTTGTCCAGAACGTAAACCAAAACGGTAGCCGTGTCGCGCCGCTTGTCCATATTATCGCCGTAAAGAGCGGGTTTTACAAGCTCGATATACCAATCGCAGAATTCACTCCAAACAAAGTCGTATAGCTTGCTCGCCGCCAAACCAAGCTCGTACTTGGCAAGGTTACGGGTAACGGAACGGATAACGGAATTAAGTCTGCACAGTATCCACTTATCAGCCAAGGTCTTTTTGACCTCGTCCATATTTTTCAGCTCAACGCCCTCAAGGTTCATCAGGACGAAACGGCTAGCGTTCCAAACCTTATTGATGAAGTTGCGGCAGCTCTCCACCTTTTCGTAGGAGAATCTTGTGTCGCCGCCGGGGGCGATACCGTTGCTGAGAGAGAATCTAAGGCTGTCTGCGCCGTACTTGTCGATAATCTCCAAGGGGTCGATGCCGTTGCCTAAGGATTTGCTCATCTTGCGACCTTGCTCGTCGCGGACGATACCGTGAATCAAAACCTCGGGGAAGGGTATCTCGTGCATATGTTCGATTCCCGAGAAAATCATACGAGCCACCCAGAAGAAGATAATATCGTAGGCGGTAATCAGTACGCTGGTAGGGTAGTAGTATGCAAGCTCCTCGGTCTTGTCGGGGTAGCCCAAGGTTGAGAACGGCCACAGCGCGGAGGAGAACCAAGTATCCAGCACGTCCTCGTCCTGTCTTAAATGGGTGCAACCGCACTTAGGGCATACGGTAGGAGCGTTCTCTGAAACCACGGTTTCGCCGCAGGCGTCGCAGTAGTAAGCAGGGATACGGTGTCCCCACCAAAGCTGACGGCTGATACACCAATCTCTTACGTTCTCCATCCAGTTGTAATAGGTTTTGGAAAAACGGTCGGGGATAAAGCGGATTTTCTTGTTGCGTACCACGTCGATAGCAGGCTTTGCAAGAGGCTGCATCTTGACGAACCATTGCTTGGAAACGATGGTTTCGATAGTGCTTCTGCAACGGTAGCACTGACCTACGTTATGCTTATAAGGGTCCTTGCTGACAAGATAGCCCTGTTCCTTAAGGTCGTTTTCGATAGCCTTGCGGCACTCGTAACGGTCCATACCCGCGTATTTGCCGCCGAGAGCGTTGATAGAGCCGTCGTCGTTCATAATGCGGATAACTTCAAGATTATGACGCTTGCCCACCTCAAAGTCGTTGGGGTCGTGAGCAGGGGTGATTTTCACCGCGCCGGAGCCGAAGTCCATCTCCACGTACTCGTCCGCCACAACGGGAATCTCCTTGTTGACGATAGGAAGAATGAGCATTTTGCCGACCAAAGCCTTGTAACGCTTGTCCTTCGGGTGTACGGCAACTGCCGTGTCGCCCAGCATAGTTTCAGGACGGGTGGTGGCGATAATCAGGTCGCCGCTGCCGTCTGCTAATGGGTAGCGGATATTCCATAGGAAGCTGTCCTGCTCGCTGTACTCCACTTCCGCGTCGGAAATAGCGGTTTTGCAATGAGGACACCAGTTGATTATGCGGTCGCCCTGATAAATCAAATCCTTTTTGTACAAATCGACAAAGACCTTACGGACGGCCTTGTTGCATCTGTCGTCCATAGTAAAAGCTTCTCTGTCCCAGTCGCAGGAGGAGCCTAATCTCTTAAGCTGTTGAACGATACGTCCGCCGTATTGCTTACGCCAAGCCCAAGCGCGGTCAAGAAAAGCCTCTCTGCCAACGTTGTTTTTGGATAAACCCTCTTTCGCCATAGCCTCTACGATTTTCACCTCGGTTGCAATGCTTGCGTGGTCGGTGCCGGGGAGCCAAAGAGTGCTGAAACCCTGCATACGCTTAAAGCGGATAATAACGTCCTGAATGGTATTATTGAGGGCGTGTCCCATATGCAGCTGTCCGGTTATGTTCGGCGGCGGAATAACGATGCAGAAGGGCTGTTTGTTGTGATCGACTTCCGCGTGGAAGTACTTATTATCCAGCCAATCGTTGTAAATGCGGCTTTCAAATTCCTGCGGTTGATAGTTCTTTTCCATTTTCATAGTCGGTAACTCCTAAAAGTTGATTTATCTGTGTACCATTAGTTCGAGATATTATAAGACAAATATAGTAATTTGTCAAAGAAATACGGCTTTGAAAATCAACTCTGTCTGCTTTTTTTAAGCACAAAAGGCGAAAAAGGACGAATAATATGTAGTAAATTTGTGAAAGGAGCAAAGAATGAAAAAATTTTTAGCATTATTAACGGTTGCGGTATTAATTATAACGGCGGCGGCTATAGCCTCTGTCGGCTGTAAAAAGGAAGATTCCAATCTTATAAGATTGAACGAGGTTACTCACAGCGTATTCTACGCACCTCTTTACGCGGCGATTAATCTGGGATATTTTCAGGACGAAGGACTGGAGGTAGAGCTTACCAACGGCGGCGGCTCGGACGTGACTATGACCGCTTTGGTGTCGGGCAGTGCGGATATAGCTTTGGCAGGTCCTGAGGCGAGCGTTTACGTTTATTTGGAGGGCAAAGAGGATTATTCGATGCTGTTTGCTCAGCTGACAAAGCGTGACGGCAGTTTTATAGTAGGCAGAACGGACGACGCTTTTGACTGGGATACCTCTCTGCTTAACAAAGAGATTCTCGGCGGCAGAAAGGGCGGTATGCCTGCAATGGCGTTGGAGTACACTTTGAAGAAACACGGTTACGTGGACGGTCAGAATATCAAGATTAACTACGACGTGCAATACAACCTTATGATACCCGCTTTTGAAGCAGGCACAGCGGATTTCTGTACGATGTTCGAGCCTGCGGCGAGCAACTACATCAGCGCGAACAAAGGACATATCGTAGCCTCTGTGGGCGAGGAGTGCGGCGGCGTTCCCTTTACGGCGTTCAGCGCGTTAAAATCCTATATCGAGAAAAACCCCAAGAAAATTCAAGCCTTTACCAACGCTTTGCAAAAGGGTATGGATTTTGTGAAAAACAGCACCCCCGAGGTAATAGCCGACGCTGTGGCTGAGTCCTTTACGGGTACGGATAAGGCGTTGCTTGTGTCCTCTATCGCTAACTACAAGAGGATAGACGCATACAAGACCGAAACGACAATGTACGAGGCTGACTTCAACAGACTTTTGGATATAATAATTGATGCAGGCGTAATCAATCGCCGCGCTGATTTCAACGCCCTGTTCAACAACAGTTTTGCGGTGAAGTAAAAAATGGAAGAAATACTGAAGCTGACCGGGGTTTCCCTTACCTATCATAGCAAAAGGGAAGAAACTCTAGCGTTATCCGACGTCAATCTGACCATAGCCAAGGGCGAGTTCTTTGGCGTGGTCGGACCGTCAGGAAGCGGCAAAACCACTTTATTATCCGTACTTTCCGGAATTATGAAGCCCTCGTCGGGAACAGTGGAAACCATCGGCGCGGAGGGAACGGACGTAACAGGGTATATGCTCCAGAGAGATCAGCTGTTTCCTTGGCGTACCATAATGGGCAACATTATGATAGGACTGGAGATTCAGCACAAAAAAACTCCCGAAAACCGAGCTTATGCAGAGGAATTACTGAAAAAATATTCCTTATTCGGCGTATGCGACAAGTATCCGGACGAATTATCGGGCGGTATGCGGCAACGCGCCGCGCTGATTAGGACGTTAGTCTTGAAGCCTAAGATAGTGCTGTTAGACGAGCCGTTTTCCGCTTTGGATTTCCAAACGCGTTTATCGGTGGGCGACGACGTGCGGAATATTATAAAAAACGAAGGAATCACCGCGATTTTGGTAACTCACGACATATCGGAAGCGATAGCTCTGTGCGACAGAGTGGCGGTACTCACGAGAAGACCTGCGACGGTCAAGCGGATATACGATATAGAAATCGACGGCAACTCTTTCGACAGAAGAAGTCAACCCGCGTTTCAGCAGTATTTTCACGCAATATGGAAGGACTTGGATTTACAAGATGATGAAAAAACAAATATCGAAGGAACATCGGATATACCTGAATAAACTGCTTTTTGTATCTTCAATGGTGCTTATCGTGCAGGTAGGGCTGCTCGCCCTTCTGCTGATACTGTGGCAGGTACTTTCGGACGCGAAAATCATTGACAGCTTTATAACCTCGTCGCCCAGCAAAATGCTGGAAGTGTTCCGCACGCTTTCGGAAAGCGGAGAGCTTTGGCAGCACGTGTGGACGACCTTGCACGAAACCTTAATCAGCTTTATCCTCTCAATGGTGATAGGAGTCGGCACTGCGGTACTGCTATGGCTGTCTTCGACGCTTAGACGGATAATGGAGCCCTATATCGTAGTAATCAACGCCTTGCCGAAAATCGCACTCGGACCTATCATAATTATATGGGTAGGAGCAGGCTTAAAAGCGATAGTGGTAATGGGCGTATTAATATCGGTCATAATAACGATAATCAACACCTTAACGGGATTTATCTCGGTGGATAGGGAAAAATTGTTATTGATGCGAACACTGGGAGCCAATAAACTGCAAGTATTGACAAAGCTTGTTCTGCCCTCAAACGTACCCACAATCCTGTCTTGTCTGAAAATCAACGTAGGACTGTCTTGGGTAGGCACGATAATGGGGGAGTATATATCCTCGAAAGCAGGACTCGGCTACCTGATAATATACGGCGGACAGGTGTTTAATCTTTCGCTGGTAATGTGCAGTACGGTAATATTGTGTATCCTTGCGGCGTTTATGTACGCAGTGGTGGCTGCTCTGGAATTTATAATAACCAGAAAAAGACGATAATACAGTAATATCCGTAATTTTTCGCAGTAGAACCACAGAAAAAACTTATAATCGACAGTATGGATAAAGCGGAAATAACAAAAACGGTTATAGCGTAAAGAGCAACAGCGCACCGCATCAAAAGTGAGTATGTAACCGAAAAAACGCAGTAATATCCGTAAGTAATGCGGATACGGTCGGTTGTTAATCCGAAAAACGCAATCAAGCAAAAACGAAAAACGCCTCGTAGCAAAAATAAAAAAACGCCCCGTTCGGTCTAACGAATAAGGGGCGTTTTAAGTTGATAAATATATCGGATAAATCAAGTATTCTGCGATTACGCTCAATTAAGATTAAGCGGAAAAGCAACCGTTTAAGCGTACCGTAAAACCTATCGAAAAAGCAAGCTCTTAAAGGGTGTCGAATCTGATAACCTCAACTCCTGCCTCGTTGAACATTTGCATAGAAAAAGCGTCGGGATAGCCTTCCTTGAAGATAACGCGGCGGATACCTGAATTGATAATCATTTTTGCACAGATTGAGCAGGGCTGATGGGTGCAGTAAAGGGTTGCGCCGTCTATTGCGATACCCATTTTTGCCGCTTGGATTATGGCGTTCTGCTCCGCGTGGATAGCGTAGCAGGTCTCCTGACAGGTGCCTGAAGCGATATTCAGCTTGACTCGCAGACATTCTCCCCGTTCCTTACAGCTTTTGATTCCTGCGCCTGCGCCGTTGTAGCCTGTGGTCATAATACGCTTGTCCTTGACGATTATTGCGCCGACCTGTCTGTTTTCCTTATAACAGGAAGACCACTTGGCAACCTCGAAAGCCATATCCATAAATCTCTGATCCCATTTATCCATAGTAAATCTCCTTATTGTTTAACGTCGAAGTAAGCGGTTAGCTTGGATACGCAAGCCTGTAATTTGTCCGCGCTGATACAGCAGGAAATCTTAGTTTCGCTGGTGGTTATCGCCTTGATAACCGCGCCTGCCTCGGACAGAATCTTAAGCACCTTCGCGCCTACGCCGTACTGGTGTTCCATACCTGCGCCTTCGATGGTGATTTTAGCAAGTCCGCAGGTTACGTCGTGCTTGAGCTTAAGCTGGTCAAGAATCATTTTCGCAGTGTTCTTGTCCTCGTCGCCTATAGAAAAGCTGACGTTGATTTTTCCGCTTAATGCAAGCGTTTCGCTTATCATATCCAGATTGACTTTCTTCTCCGCCAGTATATCCAATACCTCGGTAAAAGCGTCCATCGTGGTGTCGTTCATCGCAACGAGGGTGATACCCTGTACGCCGCTTACGTTGGTAACGCTGTAGTCCTGACCGATTATATCGTCCATATTGTACAAGCCGTTGGTTTTATCCATAAGAAACGCCGCGGCTCTTAACGCGCCGAAAGCGAAAACCTGACGGCTCTGCGCCTCGTGGGCTAAGGTTACGACCTCGTCGGTACCGATAAACATAACGTCGTGCTTGCCGACGATAGTACCGCCTCTAATGGCGTGAATACCGATTTCCTCCTTGTCGCGGAGCTTGTTGTCGGAGTGACGCCCGAAGGTCAGTTCCAGCTTGTTTTCAAAGACCTCGTTGATTTTGTTGGCGATAGAAAGAGCGGTGCCGCTGGGCGCGTCCACCTTACGGTCGTGATGCTGTTCGATGATTTCGATTTCAAAGCTTTTGCCCAAGAATCTTGCCGCTTGCTTTGAAAGGTTAATCAGAAGATTAACGCCCAAGGACATATTCGCGCTTCTGAAAATAGGAATTTCCTTAGATGCTTCCTTGACCGCGTCGATAAGCTCGGGGGTTAAGCCCGTGGTGGCGATAACCGCCTTCATCTTACGCGCCTTGGCAAACTCCAGAATTGCAGGGGTGGCTTCTGGACGGGAAAAGTCGATAATAACGTCCGCTTCTACGTCAACGTCGGATAGGGAAGTAAAGACGGGAACGGTAAAGTCCTCGCCGTTAGCGTACTTGTCGAAACCTGCCACAACTTCATCTGTTTTGCTGTTGGAGAGGACGAAGTACAGGGCGTGTCCCATTTTACCTCCGATGCCGCTGATAATAATTCTCATATTTTTATCCTCTGCATCAGATTAGTTGAAGCTCGCGCATAACGGCGGCGAGCTTATCCGCGTTGGGCTGTTCCATCGTTGTAAGGGGCAAACGCATTTCGGGAGAGCAAAATCCCATAAGGTGCATAGCCATTTTGGCAGGGATAGGATTGACCTCGGAGAACATAGCCTTGACGAAGGGCAGGAGCTTGAGCTGTAAGGCTCTTGCTTCGGCGATTCTGCCGTTAGCGAAGTCGTCGCACAACTTGTGCATAAGCGAGGGAGCCGCATTTGCGACTACGCTGATTACGCCTACGCCGCCTACTGCCATAATGGGAAGAGTGATACCGTCGTCGCCTGACCAAACGTAGCACTTACCCTCAACGAGTCTTGCGGTCTCGCTGATTTGTTCGATATTGCCGGAGGCTTCCTTAATGCCTGCCATATTGGATATATCCGCCAGCTTCGCCATCGTAGCGGGCTGAATATTGACGCCTGTTCTTCCGGGTACGTTGTAAGCGATAACGGGAAGCTCGGTTGCGGCGCAAACCGCCGTGTAGTGAGCAATCAAGCCGTTCTGGGTACACTTGTTGTAATAAGGGGTAACTACCAAAAGAGCGTCTGCGCCCCAAGTCTGATATTCCTTACAGGTATCGATGACCGCCGCGGTGTTGTTACCGCCTGCGCCGAGGATAACCGGAACTCTGCCTGCAATGCGTTTTATGGCGAATTGAGCGACCTGTTTCTTCTCTTCAGCCGTCATAGTAGCCGGCTCGCCGGTGGTTCCAAGCACGATAAAAGCGTCTGTGCCGCCTTCGAGCTGGAAGTCGATTAGCTTTGCTAATGCCTCAAAGTCAACGGCACCGTTAGCAAACGGCGTAACCAAAGCAACGCCTGAGCCCTTAAAAACTTCTTTGTTCATACATTACCTCCTATTATATTCAAAAAACACCGACGTCGTGACAGGCGTCGATGTTCAAAGCTTTATGCTTGTTGCATTTTTGCAATTAACACTTCTGCGATTTGCACCGCATTACTTGCCGCGCCCTTGCGGATATTGTCGGCGACAACCCATAGGTTACAGCCGCTGTCAACAGTGTCGTCAACTCTTATACGTCCTACGTAAACCTCATCGGTGCCTTCCGCATAGATAGGCATAGGATACTTGAGGTTAGCGGGATCGTCAACTACTATGATACCCTTAAAGGCTTCCAACGCCTCACGGATACCCTCTCTGGTACAAGGCTTTTCAAATTCGAGATTGATGGATTCGGAGTGACCGTGGAACACGGGAACTCTAACCGTGGTCGCCGTAACCTTAAGGTCGGGGCGGTGGAGTATCTTGCGGCTTTCGTTCATCATCTTAACCTCTTCCTTGGTATAACCGTCGTCGAGGAAAACGTCGATGTGAGGAATTACGTTGTTGGCGATGGGGTAGGGGAACTTCTTGGGAAGCGCACAGCACTCCAAGCCTTCCTTAAGGTCGTTATAGCCCTGAACGCCTGCACCGCTGACCGCCTGATAGGTGGAATACACAACGCGTTTTATATGGTACTTCTCGTCAAGAGCCTTGAGGGGAAGCATCGCCTGAATGGTGGAGCAGTTGGGGTTGGCGATTATGCCGTGATTGGTGAAAATATCCTCGGGATTAACCTCGGGTACAACGAGAGGTACGGAGGGGTCCATACGCCATTGACTGCTGTTATCAACTACGATTGCGCCTTCCGCCGCGAACAAAGGAGCGTAGGTTGCGCTGGTGCTGCCGCCTGCGGAAAACAGTGCTATATCGATATTCTTGCCCTTAAGGGATTCGGGTGTTAGCTCAATAACCGTATGCTTTTTGCCCATAAAGTCGATTTCTTTACCTGCGCTCTTCTTGGAAGCGAAAAGGTAGTAGTTCTCCACGGGAAGCTGCTTTTCGGTAAGCACCTTCAAAAACATATTGCCAACCATTCCGGTTGCGCCGACAACGGCTACGTTAATCTTTTTCATAAAAATTTCTCCTTACGTTAAGCGGTGATTCTACAACCGCAAAAATATATTTATGTAATAATACCATTATTCCCCTCGCAAGTCAAAAAGATTTTAACGATTATATAATAAATTCTGCATTATAGGGAATTAAACCGCCGAGAAAAATCGCTTTCTTCGCTTTTTCAGCCGCTTTTTTACGCCCGTTGCCCAATCGTTACCGCCCCCAAGCACCTTAATTGAGCCTACGGAAACACTTCCGCAACGAGCCGTGCTTACCGTTTTCAGTCAAGCGCAAAAATGAACGGTAAAAATTATTGCTTTTCCGTTACGTTTATAGTACAATATACAATATTTCCGTTTATAATCGGCGAGTAAGGAGTGCTAGTTGTGGCAAAATCATCTATAAGAGCTAATTTATTGCTTAAATTGTCTGTTGACAGAGATCAGCGTACCGTTCAACCGATAGAGACGGGCGGACGTATCAGCTATTTGTTTAAGACGTTTTTTAACAAGACGTTGGACAAGCTGAAGACCAATATCGTTTTTGCGTTGATATTTGCCTTGCCGCTTTTCTTCCTCTGCTTTGTTTTCCCCTCTCTTATCGACGGTTGGACAATCAAAACCTATAATTTTATCGGCAATTTCGGTATAGGCTATCCGGGTGTTGCAGACAGCTTAGCTGTGGCTTATGCGGATAAATTTTCCTACTTCCGTCTGTACCTGTTCCCTTGCTTAGCTCCTGCGATTATTTTGTTCTTTGTGGGCTTGGCAGGACTGTTCCATTGTTCAAGAGGCATACTCTGGGGCGAAAAGGTTAAGCCTATCAAGAGCTTTTTTAACGGTATCCGTCAGCTTTGGAAACCCTTTCTTATCACAGGCGTTATCGTTGCGGCTTTAACCGAGGGCGTTTGCTACGGTTCCTTATGGCATATCCAAATGATGCTTTTGGGTAACGCAACGGTGGGCAGTTGGTTCCTGTTTATTATTCTGCTGATTATCGCATTCCTTGCGGTTTGCGTTTTGATATTCCTACTCCCGACCTTTGCTTGCTACAGATTTTCCTATCTCCAGTCGCTCAAAAACGCGATTTTGCTGGATATGGCAATGCTGCCGACCACCCTTATTATCGCGGTGTTCAGCATAGGTATTATACTGCTGTCCTTAATCGGCAGTTTCGTAGGCTATCTGCTGTTGGTGTTCTTCCTTACCTTGGGCGTGTATTTTTACGCCGCTATGTGGACGGATTACGGTCAGTACAATTTCGATTCCTTTATTTTACCCCAGTATTCGGGGCAGGGCTCGGGTAACAAGAACGTAACCAAGACCTTGTTCTCCTCCAAAAAGGACAAAAAAGGCGCAGGCGCAGGTTCCGGCTACGTAGGCGCGGTGAGCAAAAAGGCTCCCGATCAGCGCAAGCAAAAGAAGAATCCCCCCAAGAAGACTAATTCCACCTATTCCGCCAATTATAAGAAGAAGAAATGAGCGGCTATTCCGTACTAAGTCGGTATTACGACAGGCTTATGTCGGATTTTCCGTACAAGCGGTATCTTGATTATCTGTTGACAATCAAGAGCGGCGGCAGGGCTGCTGACCTATTCTGCGGAAGCGGAGCGATGTCTGTACCCTTATCCCGCGTGGGATTTGAGGTATTAGGCGTGGATTTATCTGCCGAAATGCTTAACGAAGCGAAGCAGAACGCCGCGGCGGAAGGACAGAAAATCGTATTCGTACAGGCGTCGGCGGCAGACGTTGAGCTTTCGGGGCATTACGACCTTATTACCGCCGTTTGCGACGGAGTTAATTATCTTACGCCGTCTGCGGTAGGTCGGCTTTTCCGTAACGTGGAGAAGGCTCTATCAAAGGACGGTGTTTTCGTGTTCGACGTAAGCACCGAACACAAGCTGAAAGACGTAATCGGCAACAACGTGTTCTTCGAGGATTACGACGACGTGACCTATCTGTGGCGCAACAAGCTGACGGGCAGTCGCGTTGATATGGATTTGACCTTTTTTATAAAGGAAAACGGAGGCTACGTCCGCAAGGACGAAAGCCAACGGCAGTATATTCACACGGCGGACGGCTTGAAAAAGGCGTTAGCGGAAGCGAAGCTCAAGGCAGAGAGCGTAATTGACGGCAACAGCTTCGGAAGAGTAAGCAGTTGCTCCGACAGGATTATATTTAAGGTAAAGAGGACGTAGAATAATATGGATAGCATAGTTAAATCTTTGGTTTTCGGCGGCAAGGTTAAGGTAACGGTTTTGTCCACGGCGGATATAGTGACGGAGGCGATACGTCTTCACGGTCTTTCGGACGCGGCGGCTGCCGCTCTCGGCAAGACGCTGACCGTCGGCGCGTTTATGAGCAACGAGCTTAAGGGCGCGGAAGAAAGGCTTTCCATAACCTTAGACGCAAAAGGACCTCTCGGCAGGATAGTCGTTGCGGCGAAAGCAGGCGGCTTAGTCAGAGGCTACGTGGAAAATCCCAAGGTTATAGTCGCGCCTTTGGGCAACGGCAGACAGGACCTCAAAACGGCTGTCGGCACGGGTATGCTTAAGGTCGTCAAGGATTTGGGACTTAAGGACTGCTATACGGGGGCGTCGGAGCTTGTCAACGGCAACATAGACGAGGATTTTGCTTGGTACTTCACTTCCAGCGAAGGACAGCCTACGGCGATAGCTTTGGCAGTTGACGTGAAGGACGGCGTGTGCAAGGCGGCAGGCGGAATAGTTATACAGCCTATGCCGGAGTGCCCCGACCACGTAATAACGGTGGTAGAGGACATTGCAAGCAACTTTGTGGATTTGGACAAAATGTTGGCGCACAAAACGCCTGCCGAGATAATCGACGACTTCTTCGGTCATTTCGAGATTGAGGTTTTCGAGCCTACCAAGCCCGAATACAAGTGTATCTGTAGCCGCGGATATATGGAGAATATACTGATTTCGATGGGGCGTGTTAAGTGTGTTAATCTGGCAATGGAGTTTTCTCCCGAACCGATAGAGATAGTGTGCGAATGCTGTAGTACAAAGTATCATTTTACAAAGGACGATATAATAGATATTTGGAGGCGGTATGATAATAAACTTTGAGCAAAGTGCGGATTTCTATTTCCACAACGCGATTAAGGCAAAGAACGACGGCGATTACAGAAAATCCTTTCGGAATTGCTTTTTAGCTTTGGAAAAAGAGCCTTTGCCCGAGTACAGATTATTATTGGCGGTGTTATACACCGAGGTCGGAGAATATAACGAGGGATTAGAGCAGTGTTTTTATATGCTGTCGCACCGAGTGGGCGAGCTGAAGGGCGAGGTGTATTTGATTTTGAGCAAATGCTACGCTATGCAGAACAAGCCTGTCGAGTCCTGCTATTACCTGTCCAAAAGGGCGGAGATGGACGATCGGAGCGAGGCATTTGAACAGATAAGGGAGATGCTGGATAATCTGATTTCCGACGAGGACGAGTCGCCGCTTTACACCACCGAAAAGCACAGAACGGATTTTCGCGCTTTCGTGCTGACCGACGCCGCTAAAAAAACCGCGTTGGGTTATTATAATTCCGCTTACGATTTGATAGACAAGTATTTTGACGAGAAGGACGGTGTGCCCGATGAGGCTATCGCCATACAAGCCCGTTGCCTTGTGGGTATGGGGCGAGTGGACGAAGCCGTTCCTTTGTGGGATACGCTGTTATCTAAGGATAAGGTTGACGGTTATATCCTAAGGGATATCGCTGTGCTTTCTCCCGAGCGCAAGGATAAGGTTGTGGAATTGCTTACCTCTTATCGCTCGCAGGACGACGACGATATAATCGCGGCGATTGCCGCGTGTGACGCAATAGGGGATTACGTATTGGCGGCAAGACTGCTTTCGGAGCTGAAAGCGGACGGCGTGGGCTTGGACTTTAAGTACCTGCAAACTGCCTGCGCGGTGGCGTTTAACAGCGGCGAAAGGAAAAGAGCGCGGCTGTATCTTAAGGAACTTTTGGATATTTATCCGTACTTGCCCGGCGAAACTTTAAGCGTGTACTTTGAAAGGTACCGCCGTATATCCATAAGCAACGACTATATTCCCAGAGAGTTCGCAAAAAGAATCGTCAAGAACGTGGAAAAGTACTTAAAGAACGATAAGGAGTTCAAAAGTGCGTTTTTAACCTCTTCCGACTTCCGCAAATGCGTAAAAACTCTCCTTTTCGTTAGCGAAAACACCTTTTTAATCGAGGACGTTATTACCGCAGTATGCGATTTAGGTAAGATAGGCATAGATTTTTTGAAGGAAATCGCTCTTTGCTATAACACCTCTTTCAGTGCAAAGGCGAGAGCCGTTGCCGCACTGCTGACCAAAAGCGGTAAGAGCCGCATTAAACTGGTTACTACCGACTCCGTTAAGGTTATTAATGCAAAAAAGCCCGAGTTCCAGACAGAGGGCGCGGACATAATGACGGAGGGGTGGTCGTTAGCTTACGGTTTTTTGGCGGCTGTCGGAGTTACAAGCTTCAAGGCTTTCGAGAATGCAGTGACGCAGTTTATCAAGTGGCAGGACGTGTTTATTCATTACGATCCCTTCTGTATCGCCGCCGTTTTGGCGTATTTGGGCGTGGAACGGAAACTGCCCTTAGCGGTATTGATAGACGAGTACGCCGTTGATGCTAAACAAGTAAAAACCATTCTCGCGCTGTATAACGAGTAAGGCATAGCATTATTCCTTATTACATACGGACAAAAACAGACTGTAATTTTCATTTTTTTTCGCTCATCTAAGGACAGATGAGCTCTTTTTTTGCTTAAGCAAAATTTTCCTTATTTATTTTGTATTTTCAAAACTCAAATTGTATATTATTTCCTCTCGTTACATATCGGATTTGCTTCGATTGGTGGCTTTTGGTGCAAAAAACGCCGACATTCGTTGATTTAGCTATATATATTTTGACTTATCAATATGTAAATGATAGAATATATTTACTATGCTATGCGCGACAAAAACCGCATAACAATGAAAAGAATTATACTTGATTAACGACACTCATATTATCGATTGTAGCGATTTCTACGATTGCGGCTTGTAAAAAGGACGATACGCTTAGGCAAGACACCAAGGTTTTGCGGCAAAAACGTAGCAGTGAGCATTGACGCGGTATTTGTACAGTACCAACCTACGAGGATATAAGATGAAAAAAAGAAAAATCGGATTGATAGCTATTTTGTTAAGCCTTTGCCTCGTCTGTGCAACGGTTTGTTGCGCTTGCGACACTCCGCAGAAAACACAGCCGAACTTGTCGGAGCAAACGGCGGTCGAAGTACCCTCGTTGAATTCGCTGTACGACCTATCGTACGCATTGGATTCAGAACTGATAAAGGAACAACCCGACACCGCGCAAATCTATGATAAATACTTGAAACTGGCGGCTTTTTCCGCAAGCGTAAAGGCATATTCGGATAATGTAAAAGCAGGAACCGTGGCGCTCCATAGTGCGCCGAAAAAGGCGATAGACAACTGCGTGGAATTTCTGCTTACCGTGGCTGACGAAACCCTTCTTGCTCACGAAAGGGAGTTGTTTGCCGACGATACGTTTGCTGCGGCGTTCACCGCGGAACTCGGAGAAGAGTACGTTACCAAGCGGCTTGCCATACCCGATACGCGGTATTTTGCGAACAGGAGCCACGAGGTGCGCTCCGCCGACAAGGCGAACGAACTGCTTACGCAAATAAAAACGCTTTGCTCGGACAAGCTGAACGAGCAGGTGGTTTGCTGTTTATATTCTGCTTTTTTACACGAGGAGTACCTCATTAACGAAAACCTCGCTCGTCTTAATATCGACTATTCATTGGACGTAATCGATGAAGAAAATATCGACAAATTCAATCAAATTACCGCTACTGCCAACGCTATATTCAACGAGGGAGAAAAAGCAAAGGAGGCATTTTTTGCTTCGCCCTGTGTGCAATATGCCATTGATGAGGGCGTTATTTCAGCTGCTGAGGTTGAAGCTTTCGGCGACAATTCCAACATTTTAAGCGATGAGGCGATTGCCTTGTCGTCCGAGCTCAATGAGATGGGGAACAGATATACCGCGATTTTCAATGAGGTTACTGACGAAAATTGGGAGCAAAAATCCACCGAACTTAACGAACTGTTGGCGAATATAACGAAAAAACGCCGTGAATTTAACGCACTTGTCGGCGGATATGAAAACTACGGCGACTACTGTTATGACAAGACCTATTTCAGAGATTATTCACCCGAGAATTCGCTGACGCTTTGCAACAGCGTTAAGGAAAATCTTTTGCCGCTTATTTCCGAGCTCTACGCAAACAGTAACAAATATATCACGCTGAATACGAACGGAATCCTCAGTTCGATGACAATTGACGAAGATTTTTACCTTGAGCTTTTGCAATCTACCGAAAATGTTTGGGAAGAATTCGCTAATTCTTATGACGAAATGATTGAATACGGACTTTACGAATTTTCTTTCGGCGAAAACAAAATGGACGCGGGCTATTGCCTTACGTACGGGACTACCGACGTCATACTGTATATCTATCCTTACGGCGACTACAACGACGTTTCGCAATTTGTTCACGAGTTCGGGCACTTCAACGAGCACAGAATTTATGATGAGTGCGAAAGCACAGGTTTACCCTATAATTATGACGTAGCGGAAATCCATTCGCAGGGCTTGGAACTGCTTATGTGTGACTACTATGACGATATGTATAACGAAAAGGATTTGCCACGCGGCGACGTTTTGGCAAGATATTCCGTGCTTAAAATAATAGACACGGTTTTGCAGGCGGCGGCTGTCACAGAGTTTGAGTATTTTTTATACCACTGTGACGATACTGAGCTTACGGCGGAAAAAATCGGCGAAAAATTCGACGAAATATTTGCACAATACGGGCAAGAACGATACTTGCCGATGGATATAAGTCATCTTTATAATCGTCCAAATTACTACGCCAGTTATCTTACGAGTGCCATTGCCTCCTTGGAAATCTTTTCCCAACCTACGCAGGAGCAAGCGGAGGAAACCTACGTGAAATTGACAAAATACGGTGCTTTCGTGCCGTTTCTCGCTACTGTGGAAAAGGTCGGTTTAAGTTCACCCTTCGAGGAAAGTACAATCCGAAATATTGCCGCATTCTTGAACGATTATTTCGGTATGACGAAGTAAATGCCGTTCAGTTGGGAAAGCGATAGCTTGAACGAGCTTTCCCCATCAAAACCGTAACGCACCGTCGCACCTAACGTCCGAATCAAAACCGTAACGCACCGTCACACCTAACGTCCGAATCAAAACCGTAACGCACCGTCACACCTAACGTCCGAAATTGTCAATCTTCCCCGATACTGTCAATCTTCCCCCCAAAAAAAACTGTCATTCGCACACCCGATACTGTTATTCTTTCTCCGAAACTGTCATTCTGAACAAAGGCTTAGCCTGCCGTGAAGAATCTCGCATTTATGCGGTACTCTTTCTTTATCCATATTTTCCAACTCAACCGCCTATCGGCGAGATTCTTCGCCGCGTACTGCGTACTTACTCAGAATGACAATTTTAAT
>CAYJBY010000007.1:0-37155 GCA_964368645.1 uncultured Christensenellaceae bacterium | reverse complement strand
TATCGCATTTTATTACTATTTGGCATTCTTTTCGCAACGGTATAATTGTCCGTGTAATCCGCATAGATATAACTATGCGCGACGTGTACGAGGCTATTAAGCTTGCAATGCTCTTTATCGGTACGGTTGTTGGGGCAGGCTTTGCAACGGGACGGGAAATCCGTCTTTTCTTCGGCAACTGCAATTTCTTCGGTGTACTGACGTCTGCACTGATTATGGCACTGCTAGCCGCCTTATTCTTGACCATAGGTCAAAAACAATGTTTGAAAAACAAAAGAGTCGCGTTCGTATATGATTGGATACTGACGATATGCTCCCTTGTTGTATTTGCCGCAATGCTGGCAGGAGCGGAAGAACTTTTTGTAAACGCCACGGGAATTCCCTTTCTGGGGTGGCTGACGGCAGGTGCGGCGGTAGCCTTGGCGGCAGGCAATATGGAACTGGCAAAAAAAGCCAATCTTGTAATCGTTCCTGCGCTTACGGCGGTCGTAATAGCGGTATGTGTCAAGGCAGGGGATAACAGTTTGGTTTACGGAACTTTCCAACCCTTTAAGGCGATGGGTTACGCCGCTATGAACATACTGTTTTCAGCAGGATTAATGACAGAGTGCGGCAAAACGGTAAATACGAGGCAAACTGTTCTGACTTCGGCTTTTGTCTTTGCGGTGTTGGGCGGCATATTGACGGCAATGTGGCTGACGGTTAGGGCAGAAGCGGCGGCGGAATTGCCCTTTACGGAGATGGCAAGGGCGGCAGGGGCGGAGTGGACTGCGGTGGTACTGGTTGCACTAGCGATATTCACGACGCTATTATCCTGCGCCAAGCTGTCGGCAGACAAACTCAAGGTGTATCTTCCGCGAAGCACAAAGTGTGAAATACTGTTGGGGATATTTTTGATAGGAGCGGCGGTAGGGCAGATCGGGTTCGCGCAACTGGTTGATGCAACGTATCCGATAATCGCAGTAGTAGGGGGTTGCGTGTGCGCGTGTGCGTTTATATTCCTTATAATACAACTTAAATTTGCTAAAAAAATGACAAAACTTTTTTTTTAACTTTACCTATTGACACATTTCGCAAACTATTATATAATGTAGGAAATTGAAAATTATTCTCGGAGGTATATATGAGAAAGTTCAAGTTTAATAAAAAAGGCTTCACCTTGGTTGAGCTTGTTGTAGTTATCGCAATACTGGCAGTTATCGCTGCAGTTGCCACGACTTCTACTATGGCTATACTTGACAACAGCCGTAAGTCCGCTGTTGAGACCGATGCCAAGGCAATCGGCGATTGCTGGTCTAACTATATGATTAGTGATAACGGTGTTGGTAAGGTTACGTTTAAGGCTTTCGCAAAGGAAGGCGAGTATGTCGTTGATACGGCTAAACGTGAATCAGTAAACGGTGCAAGCTGTTATATTGATACTGCAGGTTGGGCAGGCGGCGACAAGAACGTGAAATATACCGCTGCGATTACCATCACAGTTAAGAATCAATGGTACACCTGCACAGTTAAGTGCAATACGGATGGTTCCTACGAAGTAGGCACGGGCAAGAAGATCTAATAATTAACGGACTTACTTAAAAGGTCGGCATCAGCCGACCTTTTTTTAATCTCAAATCCCTTTTATCCCTATCAATTTATTATCATTCCCACGCCCTCTATTATCATATCCATTTGTCCTGTCATTCTAAACAGAGGCTTTGTCTGTCGTGAAGAATCTCGCATTTATGCGGTACTCTGCGGTACTCTCCGTCACATAAAACGGTTACTTATCCTGCTTGACATTATCATTCCCACGCTCTCTATTATCATATCCCTTCCGACACTTATCATTCTCTCTTTGCACTGTTTTCCTCTTTCTTATCAACACTTATCATTCTTACTTTGTCCTGTCATTCTCCCATTATACTGTCATTCTGAACAAAGGCTTTGCCTGTCGTGAAGAATCTCGCATTTATGCGGCGCTCTGTGATACTCTGCGGTACTCTTTCCTTAACCACAATTAACTCTGTTTGGTGTCAATTGTCTTTCTTACTTATTTTTCGCACTATTCCAATACTTTAGCCGACTTTGGGCAACTAAAGTAATACTTGACCTTTTCCCCCTAAGAGGTTATAATACTAATTACGTGAAATAATTATTAACGCGCGTCGACGCGTGGGAGGATATTATATGAGTATATTAATTACCGACACTGATTGCGAATTATGGTACGATTTGATTCCCGACCTCAAGGTCGAGGTTATCAAAATGCCTTACACCGTCTGCGGTGAAGAGTTTTTTTACGACAACGGCGAACACACGGATTTTAAGAGCTTTTACGACAAGGTAAAGGCAGGCAATATGCCTACCACTTCCGCGCTCAACCCCGAGCAGTACCTAGAGTTTTTAGAGCCCTTATTTGCAAAGGGCGAGGATATGTTATATATCGCGTTCAGCTCCGAGATGTCCTCAACCTTCGACCATCTTCAGGTTGCGCTCAATCAACTTCAGCCAAAATACCCCAACGTCAAATTTACCCGTTTCGACACTAAGAGCATTTCTTGGGGCGGCGGCATACAGGCTTATTACGGCTGTAAGTATTTTAACGAGGGGCATACCATTGAGGAAACGGTCGCCTTCCTAGAGGACTTTACCAATCACTATTCCGTTTGCTTTATGGTTGACGACCTCAATCACCTAAAGCGCGGCGGCAGACTCAGCGGTCTTGCGGCAACCGTCGGCACAATGCTCGGTCTTAAGCCTATGCTTACCGTAACGGACGAGGGTAAACTGACAGTGACAGGCAAGGCGATGGGACTTAATAAGGCATACGCATACTTTATGGAGCAGTTCCGCAATAAGCAAGACAGACTGGATCAATACCCCGTTGTCCTCATTGACGCGGATAACGAGCCCTTCGCTGACAAACTGGCAGAAAAAATTAAGGCGGAGTTTGAGAATGCAGTAATTTGGCGTTACCCTGTGGGCCCTGTCATCGGCACACATTGCGGTCCGGGCACGGTAGGCTTGATTTTCCCCTCAACCAAGCGCTAAACAGGGCAGTTTATCGGTAAAAACGAGTTTAACGGCTTAACCTTGTTTTGCCGCTTGCGAATATTCCTTTCGTCAATGTCTGCTTATTCGCACCCTTGTTTTATTCCATAGGATAATCAAGATAGCATATACGTTTTGTATAATTTACGTAAAAAAAGACGCACCGACAAGTGCGCCTTTTTATTAATCGAATAATGTAATAACGGTGATTACGCCAGAACTCTGACCTTAACTGCGGTTATAGTATTGATAACTGCTTCCGTAGGTACGTTCTCTGTGTCAACGATAGCGTAACCGTATGCACCTCTCACCTTAAAAGCGGAGCCGCTGATACCGAAAGGAGCAAGAGCGTTGACTATATCGCCGAGGTTCTCCACGTCCTTGGTCAAAACACAGGTTCTTGCCTTACCGCTTCTTGCTAAGGATAAGCAGGGATAAGTAACCGCGTTGACGATATTGCCGTCAACCAAATACTCTTTTAACTGACGAGCCGCCATAATCGCGCAGTTGTCCTCAGCCTCGGGAGTAGATGCGCCAAGGTGGGGGATAGCAATTACGTTAGCGTGTGCGCCGATAATCTCGCCGTTGGGGAAGTCGGTAACGTACTTAGCTACCTTGCCGCTCTCAAGAGCCGCGGTAACGTCCGCGTTATTAACCAACTCACCGCGTGCGCAGTTGATAATTCTTACGCCGTCCTTCATAAGAGCGATGGTGTCCTTGTTAATGGTGTTACGGGTGCTGTCCATAAGAGGAACGTGAACGCTCACGTAATCCGCCGCCGCGTAAAGCTCCTCAACCTTGTCAACCAGCTTAACTTCGGGCTTTAACGCCGCCTTAGCCGCCGCAGAGATATAAGGATCGTAACCGATTACGTTCATACCCAAGTCAATGGCGTTATTGGCAACCAAGCCGCCGATTGCGCCCAAACCGACCAAACCAAGAGTCTTGCCGAATATTTCAGGACCTTCAAACGCCTTTTTGCCGCTTTCGACTTGCTTAGCCGCGTCAGCCGCGCCCTTCAAGCCCATAGCCCACTCCGCGCCGCCGATAATGTTGCGGTTGCTGATAAGCATAGCCGCAATAACCAGCTCCTTAACCGCGTTGGCGTTAGCGCCGGGGGTATTGAAAACCACCACGCCCTTATCAGCCATCTTAGGGAGAGGAATATTGTTAACGCCTGCGCCTGCACGCGCGACAGCGAGCAAATTATCGCCTATTGCATACTCGTGCATCACCGCGCTTCTAACGAGAACCGCGTCGGGGTTGACGGTGTTCTCCGCAACCTTAAAGTTCTTCTCGTCCAGATAGTTGAAAATCAGCTTGCTGATGGAGTTAAGTTTATCGATATTGTACATTAAGGAACCTCCTTATTTGGCGTTTTCAGCCGCAAACTTCTTCATAAAAGCGATGAGCTTTTCTACGCCTTCTACGGGCATAGCGTTGTAGATAGAAGCTCTCATACCGCCGACCAGCTTGTGACCTTTAAGAGAAACAAGACCTTCCTTAGCCGCGTCCGCAACGAACTTAGCGTCCAAATCCTTGTCGCCTGTTACAAAAGGCACGTTCATAATGGAACGATCCTTAACCGCTACGCTGTTGACGTAATAATTGCTGTTGTCGATATAATCGTAAAGCAGTTTTGCCTTGTACTCGTTGACCTTCTGGATAGCCTCTACGCCGCCGTGGTCCTTGAGATACTGAAGAGTGAGCATAGCGAGGTAAATCGCGTAGCAGGGAGGAGTATTGTACAGACTGCCTGCGTCGGCGTGAACCTTGTAACGAAGCATCGTGGGGCACTGGGGATTGCCTGCGCGTTCGAGCATATCCTTACGGACGATAACCACGGTCAAACCTGCGCCGCTGATGTTCTTCTGTGCGCCTGCATAAATCAGTGCGAAGTTGCTGATGTCAACCTTACGGCTTAAGATATCCGAACTCATATCGCAGACAAGGGGAGCCTTTGTCTTGGGATAGGTGGCGTATCTGGTGCCGAAAATAGTATTGTTAGAGGTAATGTGAACGTAGTCCGCGTCCTCGGAGAAGATCTCTTCGGGCAGCTCGGGGATATAGGTATAGGTAGCTTCCTTAGAGCTGGCGATACACTTAGCGTCTAAGAAAATCTTACCCTCCTGATAAGCCTTGTTGGAGAAGTTGCCGGTAACAACGTAATCAGCCTTACCGTTGACGGTGAGGTTGAGGGGAACCATAGCGAATTGAGTTGACGCACCGCCCTGAAGTAAAAGAACCTCGTAATTGTCGGGTACGTTCATAAGCTCCTTGACAAGAGCGATACACTTAGTATGGATCTCGTCGTAAGCCTTACTGCGGTGGCTCATTTCGGCAACGCTCATTCCGGTGCCGTTGTAATCCATCATATCCTTTTGCGCCTGAAGCAGAACGTCCTTGAAAAGCATTGAAGGACCTGCAGAAAAATTATAAACCATTTTATAACGCTCCTTATTTGAAGATTAGACCTATTATATATGTTTTGGACGCAAATTTACAACACAATTAAACGGTTTTTTTATAAATAATTTCAATAGGATAAATTCAACTATAAGATTAATAAATCTTTACTTTTCTAATCGGTTGTGATATTCTAGATAAAAATGCATCGGAGGGTGTCAAAATTGAAATATACATTTAGACACGGGATTCATCCGGAAGGCAGGAAGGAGATAAGTAAGGATTGTCCCTTAACAGACTTCCCGACTCCCGCGGTGGTACACATTCCACTATCTCAGCACATAGGGGCGCCGGCAGAGCCTGCCGTCGCGGCAGGAGACGCAGTGAAACAGGGTACGCTTATAGGCACAGCCAAGGGCTTCGTATCGGCTAACGTGTTTTCCTCGGTATCAGGCACGGTGAAAGGGTTTGAAAATAGACCTAACGCAATGGGTGCGCCCGTTATGCACGTGGTTATCGAGAACGACGGCAAGTTTGATAAGGAACTGCTGCCGCATATCGCCGAGATTAACGCCGATACTGTCAAGGCTCGCGTTAAGGAAGCAGGTATCGTGGGTATGGGCGGAGCGACCTTCCCCACTCACGTCAAGCTATCGCCCAAGACTCCCGTTGACACATTGATAATCAACGCCGCGGAATGTGAGCCGTACATAACCTGCGATTACAGACTTTGTCTGGAAAAAGCGGAGGCAGTTCTGCGCGGCACCGAGCTTTTGATGATAGCTTTGGGCGTTACACAGGCGTATATAGGCATAGAGAACAACAAGCCTGATGCAATATCGATTTTATCGGGCAAGGCTCCTGCCAATATCCATATTATACCGCTGGTTACCAAGTACCCTCAAGGCGCGGAGAAACAGCTTATTTACGCGATTACGCGCCGCAAGGTGAGAGCAGGCGGACTTCCTGCCGATATCGGAGTGGTGGTGGACAACGTGCATACCGCCTATGCGGTTTGGGATGCGGTCGTCAATGACGAGCCGCTTTACCGCCGTGCGATGACGGTGTCCGGATTAGGAGTTAAACCCGGCAATTACTGGGTTAATAACGGCGCAACCTATCAGGACGTTTTTGATTATTCCAAGTACGACGACAGCGAGAACGTGGTAGTTACCAAGGTCATAAGCGGCGGCCCTATGATGGGCTTCGCTCAGGCGGACCTTAACGCTTGCACGGGTAAGGGCACTTCCTCCCTGCTGTTTTTAACCGATGCGGAATTTTATCACGATCCCATCGATCCTTGTATTAACTGTGCGCGGTGCGCGAAGCATTGCCCGATGAATTTAATGCCTATGTTTTTGGACAGAGCCGCTCTTAACGACGACGTGGCAACGCTCAAAAAGTACGGCGTAATGAACTGCATCGAGTGCGGCTGCTGTAGCTATATCTGTCCTGCCAACCGCAGACTTGTGCAAAGTATGAAACGCGGCAAGATACTAGTGAGAAAGGAGGGGAATAAGTAATGGATAAATATTTTGTTTCCGTTTCTCCCCATATTACCGCAACCCCTACCACGAGAACCATAATGATAGACGTTTGCATAGCTTTAGTGCCTGCTATAGTCTGTTCCGTTATCTTTTTCGGGTTTTATTCGCTGTTTTTGATACTTCTCAGCGTGGGCGCGGCGATTTTAGGAGAATGGCTTTACAATTTAATCCGCAAAAAGCCAATAACGATAGGGGATTGCTCCGCCGTGGTTACAGGCATACTGCTGGCTCTCAATCTGCCGGTTACGGTGCCGTTCTACGTGCCTATAGTCGGTTCTTTGTTTGCGGTTATGGTTGTCAAAATGCTTTTCGGCGGTATCGGCAAGAACTTTGCCAATCCTGCGATAACAGGACGTATTTTCCTGCTTTTGGCTTGGACGTCCTTTATGACCAAGTTCGTTCCTCCTATCGATATGGGGAACTGGGGCGCGGAATGCTTTAAGTTCTTCAGCTGTACCTTTACGGGCGGCGGCGAGGCGATACAGGAGATTGCCTCCGCTACTCCCTTAGCAGGCTTAAAGGCAGGCGGCGGAGAATATAATTTGCTTTATATGTTCCTAGGCTACACAGGCGGAACGATAGGCGAAACCAGTGCCTTGGCTCTTATAATCGGCGGTATTTATTTGGTTGTGAAAAAGATTATCGACTGGAAAATCCCTACGATATTCATTGCAACCGTTGCGCTTTTCGCGCTGATATTCGGCGGTTATCAGGACATACTTCCCAACCTTTTGGGCGGCGGACTTATGCTGGGCGCGATATTTATGGCTACCGATTACGCCACCTCGCCCAATACTCCGATAGGCGTTTGCATTTACGCTTTCGGCTGTGGATTTATGACAGTACTGATACGTTATTTCGGTTCTTATCCCGAGGGCGTGTCCTTCGCAATTCTGCTTATGAATATTCTGGCACCCTTGCTTGACAAGTATATCGTACCGCGTCCTTTCGGCTACGCTAAACCCGAAAAGAAAGCAAAGGAGGCGGCGAAATGACAGACGCAACTAAAAAAGCGGCAAACAAAGCCCTTCTGATGGATATATTGAAGACCGTTTTCGTGCTTTTCCTAATCGCAGTGATAGCAGGAGCAATCTTAGGCGTAGTCAATCATTTTACCGTAGTTGACGAGATGGATACGCTGAAAACAAAAATCGCCAATACTGGCATATATCAGGGCGACTCCGCAGACCTACAGGTGTATAACCTTTCGGGAGAGGAAGGCTCGATAAGCGCAGGACACGAGGGCGTAAGTCACGTGTTCAACAGCGGTAACACCTATATAATTCACTGCTTCGGCGACGGCGGCTACAAGGGTACCGTAGAGGTTTTAGTCAATATCACCGACGGCAAAATCACCAAAGCGGTGTGCTTTGCCTCTTCGGAAACCTACACGGGCAAGGTGTTTTCGGATAAATACATTGCTAATTTTTACGGCAAGGATTTACACGATGTACAGCAGTTCCTGCTAACCAAGGACAAGCCGACGACGGACAACGAGATTAAGGCGATAGCAGGCGCGACTAAGAGCTCAACCGCGGTGCTTAACGCTCTTAACAACGCGGTGAAATGGTACCTTAATGCCGTAGAGGAGGACGCGTGATGAATACGAAATGGAAATCGAAACTCGATATTATCAAAAACGGCGTCATCACAGGCAACCCGACCTTTAGACTTGTGTTAGGTACCTGTCCTACGCTTGCAATCACATACAACGCCTTTAACGGTTTCGCTATGGGCTTGGCGGTGGTTTTCGTTTTAACCTGTTCCAATATGCTCATATCCTTACTACGTAAGGTTATACCCGACAAGGTGCGTATTCCGGCGTTTATAGTCATAATCGCAACCTTCGTTACCGTTGTTCAAATGGTAATGCACAAGTTCCTGCCGGATTTGTACGAGACCTTGGGCGTTTTCCTGCCGCTAATCGTAGTCAACTGTATAATCCTTGCCAGAGCGGAAGCATTCGCATCTGTCAACGGCGTTTTCGACTCGGCTTTGGACGGCATAGGTATGGGCTTGGGCTTCACCTTGAGTTTGACGCTTATCGGCGTAATCAGAGAATTTTTAGGCTCGGGCACGTTCTTAAGCGGTTTCGGCAGTCTTAACCTCGTAATCAATCCCAACGAGGATATGGTAATGGGTATTTTCACAATGGCTCCCGGCGGTTTCCTGATTTACGGCTTTATGATGGCGTTAATCAATTACATCTTCAAAAAAATCGACGAGAAAAAGCAGGCGGCGAAACTTGCGCTTGCTCACGAGACCATTGAACAAGAGATAAAGGAGGTGGAGAACGATGCTCAATAATCTGATTTGCGCGGCTTCTTCGGGCTTTAATCCCTTCTTCCTTTTGGTTGTGGGCGCAGTGTTCGTCAACAACTTCGTACTTAGTCAGTTCTTGGGTTGCTGTCCCTTCCTTGGCGTTTCCAAAAAGACGGATACAGCTCTCGGTATGGGCGTTGCGGTTATCTTCGTAATGGGCATTGCAAGCTTATTTACCTATATAATCGACAGGTATCTGCTTTCCAACCCCAATATTTTAGGCGGCAGTCTTTCCTACCTGCAAACCATAGTCTTTATTTTGGTAATCGCAGGCTTGGTTCAGGCGGTTGAAATCGTAATCAAAAAGTTCAGCCCCGGTCTGTACAGCGCGTTGGGCGTTTATCTTCCCTTAATCACCACCAACTGCGCGGTTTTGGGCGTGGCTATTCTCAATACCACCTCGGCGTTAGTTACCAACGTAGGTTACGCCTTCGCCAACGGTATTTTATCCGGCGTGGGCTTTACCCTTGCAATCGTACTGATGTCGGGTATAAGAGAGCGTATGCAGCACACGGATATCCCTGACCACTTCAAGGGGTTCCCGATTTCGCTGATTACCGCCGCGATTATGAGTATGGGCTTTACCGCTTTCAGCGGTATGTTCGGACTGTAAGGAGGTGCGGTTATGTTAATTTGCGAAATACCGCTTTATTTACAAATCATTGTTCCTGCCGCGATACTTGCCGTGCTTGCGATACTGTTTGCGGCGCTCCTTGCTTACTTAAGTCAAAAACTCGCCGTTCATAAGGACGAGCGTATCGACAGCGTTAAAAAATTGCTTTCGGGTGCGAACTGCGGCGGTTGCGGCTTTGCAGGCTGTGAAGCGTACGCTACCGCGTTGGTTGAGGGCAAGGCAGGGCTTAACGCCTGTTCCGCTACTTCCAAGGAGCATAAGGACGAAATCGCCAAAATACTCGGTATGTCTAACGACGGTATAGAGGAAGTGCTTATAGTCGCTTGTTCAGGCGGCAACAACTGCGAAAACAAGTACGAATATCAAGGCTACGGCGACTGCCGTTCTATGGAACTCTTGGCTAACGGACGTAAGGCTTGCAACGTAGGCTGTATGGGTATGGGCAGCTGTACCACCGCGTGTCCGACGCACGCTGTAGAGATATTAGGCACCTGCGGTTATCCGAGAATCGACACGGAGAAATGCGGCAAATGCCAAGCTTGTCTTAAGGCTTGTCCTAAGGGCTTAATCAAAAAGATACCTGCTTCGGCTAAGGTTTACGTCGCTTGCAGTTCCCACGAAAAGGGCAAGGCGGTACGTGCCGTCTGTAAAATGGGCTGTATCGGTTGCGGCTTGTGCGCAAAGAACTGTCCCGAAAAGGCAATCGAAATGGTGGATAATCTGCCGATAATCGACTACTCCAAGTGCGTAGGCTGTGGCTTGTGCGCCGACAAATGTCCTTCTAAGTGTATAATTAAGCGTTAAACTAACGCTTATAAGTACAGAAAACCTGATTTTAACGCCGCAATCGAGAAATTGCGGCGTTTTTTAGGTGCAGACCTAGGGTTTTTTTCAAAAAAGTATTCCCAGAAACGATTTTATATGTTATAATTAGGCAGTATCGCCTTTCCGATATAATTTTTATTGTAGGAAAAAGCGCACTTATAGGAGATGACATTCATTATATGGAAAAAATTGCGATTATTGATTTAGGCTCCAATACTGCAAGACTGGTACTCGTCAACGTGTTAGACGGCGGTTACTTTGTGGTATTTGACGAGTTAAAGGAGACTGTCAGATTAGGTCAGGATATGGAGATAGACGGTTTTTTACGTCCTGCTCGTATCGAACAGACCAAGAAAACTCTCCAAATGTTCCGCCGTTTTTGCGACAGCAACGGAGTGGAAAAGATTTTGGCTTATGCCACCGCGGCGGTCAGACGCGCCAAGAACCAGAAAAGTTTTTTGGAAGAGGTCGCCGTTACCTGCGGTATCAAGCTCAAGGTTTTAACCAGTGAGGAGGAAGGACAGTTTACATATACGGGTGTTATCAACACGATGGATATACCCAAGGGCGTTATTATGGATTTAGGCGGCGGCAGTGCTCAGCTTATCTATTACAACCGCAAGAATATTATCGCACAAGAGGCGTTGCCTTTCGGCTCCGTGACTTTAACCGACCTTTTCAAGGATCAGGGACTTAAACCTGAGGAAAAAGCCGAAAAGATAGAGGAGTTCGTCAAGGAAAGTCTTGAGGGTATCGAGTGGCTGAAGAATATCGATCCGGACGTTCAGTTCATAGGCGTAGGCGGATCCTTCCGTAACTTGGGCAAAATCAGCCGTAAAATCAAAAAATACCCCTTGGATAAGCACCACAACTACAATATTTCTATGGCTGAGTTTAACAGTATCTACGATACTATTAAGACTCTTCCCTTAGACAAGACTATGAAGATTAAGGGACTTTCCAGCGGCAGAGCCGATATATTCCCCAGCGCACTCGCGGCGGTAAAGACCGTTGCCGATGCGGCAGGATTCAGCAATATCGTTATCAGCGGCAGTGGACTGAGAGAGGGCGCAATGTTCCGTTACGCCGTTCCTTCCGTCAACGAAAGACCTATTCTGGACGTTTTGGGATACAGCCTTCAGACCTTGGTTAAGAACTTCGGCGAGAACGAGACACACGCTCGTCACGTTTGCGACCTGTCTATGCAGTTGTTCAAACAGCTTAAGGTTCTCCATAAGCTGCCCCGTTCCTGCATCAAGGTTTTGAGAGTTGCGGCTATTCTTCACGACACGGGCACCCGTATCAAATATTACGACCATCACGATCATTCCTGCTATATTATCCTTAACAGCAACCTTTACGGTATTTCCCATAAGGATATAGTTATGGCGGCATTCGTCGCCTCCGCGCATAAGTCCGGCGATCCCTCGGAAGAGATTTTGCGGTACCAGAGTATGTTTACGGAGGAGGACTTCGACGCAGTGCGCAAGCTGGGCTTGATATTGAAGATAGCGGAGAGCTTTGACCGCAGTATGAGCGGTATCATCACAGGTATTTCCTGTGACGTATTGGGTGACAGTGTTATTATGAAAACGGAAGCAACGGGCGACTGCTCGTTGGAAATAAAGGACGCATTGACTTGCAGAGCGACGTTCAAAAAGGCTTATAAAAAGAATTTGGATATTTTATGAGAGAAAGACTGAGGGCGGTGTGGAAAACGGCGAAGAAAAAGGGCAGCAGTAACGTAGGCGTCGTTATCAGCTGTATAATTGTCCTTTTTTGCCTAGGGATAGGCGCGAGCGTTATTATTTATAATAACGTATTCGTTTATCCTACCTACACGAACCTCATTATCAGCATAGTCGTTGCTATCGTTATCGCGCTTATCGCGCTGGTTACGGTGATTATAATCGCGGTAAATTATTTTAAGAAAGTCAAGGAACTGGATAACTCTATCGTCAGTCCCGAGGTTATGAACGACGAGTTGCGCGACGACGTACCGCCTACCTCGGACGAAAACGCTGAAACCGTCATATCTTACACAACGGATATTGACGAAAGTCTTAAGGAGCGTACACCCTATCCTCCCGATGAGGGAAAATAAGTCGGCATATTTTCGATAACTGCTTTTGAAAGTCCGTTCAGCGGACTTTTTTTATTACTAATCTTAGCTTAACGGCACTCAATAATAGCTTAACGGACTCAAAAGATAGCTCAACGATATTGTCTTCAATTATCACGGCATCATAATGCTTTTTTATCACGCTTTTTCTATAATGTTCATTTGGAACGCCAATAATTATAATCCTAATTAAGTCACCGTCAGAGGCTATGCCCCTAGCTTTTACTCTAAAAAACCGACTTACCGCATATTTTTACAGTGGGGGATAATATTGTATATTATGGCTTATATTGAAGATATTTCCGACAATTTCAAAACCGACGCACCTATCAACTTCCGTAACGCAGTGCAGATAATCAACGGAGAATACTGTTTGGTGGAGGGACACAGGGGTATAATCGAGTATTCGTCCGAGCGGATATGCGTAAAAATCAAAAAGGGCAGTATTGCGGTTAGGGGAGAAAAACTAAGCGTATCGGTACTAACCGTTTCCGAGCTATACATAAGGGGCGAGATTAAGGGGGTGGATTATGAGGTATAGCGGCAAGGCAGAGATTCGTATAGAGGCTCTTAACCACGGACGAATATTATCTGCCTTTCGGGAAGAGAATATAACTGTAACCCGATGCAAAAAGAACTACAAGCTTTTGGTTCTGAGCGTTGAGCTTTCTTGTCTAAAAGCCGCCGAGGAACTGCTGAAAACTCAGGGTTATACATACGTTGTCAGTCGCAAAACAGGATTTTTCCCTACTCTATTGGGTTTGCTTAAGCGGTGGGGATTGCTGTTGGGAGCGGTCGCGGCGGCAGCGGTAATAATCATATACTCGCTTTGCTACTTCGAGGTAAAAATCATAGGCGTAAACGGTGAGCTTTCGCAGGAAATTCAAAAGGTTATTCGGGAGGACAAGTTAGAGCGCGGCTGGAAGAGCGGCGTGGATTTGGAAGCGATTTCGGCGGAACTGGACACCTTAGAGGGCGTGGCGTTGACATCAGTGTATTTTAAGGGTTCAAGACTGGTAATAGATTGCTTGTCCGAGCTTCAGCCAAAGACCGAAGAGCCGATAAGCTACGAGCCGATAACCGCGGAATACGACGCCGTTATAACCCGAATCGTGGTAAAAAGCGGCTACACCAAGTTAAAAGTCGGAGATACGGTAAAAAAGGGCGACGTGCTGATTTATCCTGCCTTTTTGACGGAGGAGGAGCAGACGGTGGACGCCCCTGCGGTGGGGCAGGTTTTCGGCAGAGTGTGGCTTTGCGAGGAAATAATGTTTTATCCGCAGAGGGTAATTAATCAAAGGACGGGGGAAAAGACGGTCAAACGGGAATTGACTTTACGGGGTAAAACCCTGATGAAGAAAGGCGATAACGGTTTTGCGCTTGCGGAGAGCGAGGTTACGATGACCGAGCTTTCGTGGGCACTGCCGCTGATTCTGAAAACCACCGTATATTACGAAATAAAACCCAAAACTTTGACCTTGGATTTTGAAAGTGAAAAGGATTTGCTGATTCAGCAGGCGTTAAGCCGTATCGAAAGCAGATTAGACAGCAAGGAGAAGTTCCTGCGGAGTTGGAATATTACAAAAGTACTGGACAAAATGAGGCAAATTAGTATATACTATGAAATAGAACGTCAGGTTTCCGCATAGCGGAACGCGCGTTACTTGTATCGGAGTGTTAATGCAAAAGATTATCAAGACGGATTTAGGCAGTGCAGGGATAATGAGTGCGCTGTTCGGCAGCTACGACGAGAATTACAATACCCTTGCAGGGGAATGCGGCGTACAGCTTTGCGTCAACGGCACGGAGCTTGCAATCAGCGGAGAGGAAGATAAGGCGGAGCTTTGTCACAAGGCCGTTATCAGTCTGCTGACGCTTATCGGCAAGGGCGAGCGTATCAAACCGCAGCAGGTGCGGCTGGTTTTGGATATGGTCAAGGACGGCACGGAAAAGCAAGCAGGCAGTCTGTTGGACGTTGTGGCAATCAGTGCCAAAGGCAAGCCCGTTAAATGCAAGACGGTCGGACAGAAAAGGTATATTGACGCCATTAACGATCACGATATGGTTATCTGCGTAGGACCTGCCGGCACAGGCAAAACCTATTTAGCGGTAGCCAAGGCGGTAGTCGCCTACAAAAACAAAACCGTAGAGCGGATAATACTGACTCGTCCTGCGGTGGAAGCGGGGGAAAAACTGGGTTTTTTACCGGGAGATTTGCAGAACAAAGTCGATCCTTATCTGCGTCCGTTATACGACGCTTTGCAGGATATGTTCGGTTTCGACACCTATCAAAAACTTATGGAAAGAGGCGTTATAGAGGTTGCCCCCTTAGCTTATATGAGAGGGCGTACGCTTAACGACGCGTTTATCATCTTAGACGAAGCGCAGAACACCACTGTGGAACAGATGAAGATGTTTTTAACCAGAATGGGCGAGGGCAGTAAGGTAATCGTCAACGGCGATTCCACCCAAATCGACCTTCCGGGCACGGTGCGTTCAGGATTACTCAACGCTTTAGACGTATTACAGGACGTAGAGGGAGTAGCCATAGTCCGCTTAAGCGGTAAGGATATAGTACGACACGACTTGGTTCAGCGCATAGTTGAGGCATACGACAAACACGGCAAAAACGCCCGATAAGAATACGGCAAAAGCCCGATAGAGAGGTTACTTGTGCTTAATAATAAGAAGAGTAAAATTAAAAGAGATTTGTTAATCTGTTCGGTGTTAATCGCCGTTTCGGGTATTATATCCCTGATAGCCCTGCTTTTATCCCTTAATACAACTGGAACCATTAAGGCGATGCCTATGATTACTATGTGGGTTATCACGGCTTTCCTTTTGGTGGTATATTACTTTTATCTTGATCAGGATTTACCCGGCAATAATACCACGCCTTTAGTTACTTTTTCCACGATATTTATATGCTACGTTTTGTGCGCCGTGGTTATGTCACAGCTTAATATGGCGGCTATGCCCTATATGCTTTGCGCTCTTTTGATGGTGACGCTGGTCAACAAAAAGCAGGCTATTCTCGGCAACGTAATGCTGGCGTTCATTCTGCTTTTGGCGTACATAGTCCGCGTACAGTATTATCTTTACGAGTTTTCATTCGAGAACGTAATTATTCTTTTAATCAAAATGTGCGGCGGCTTGCTTATCGTATATCTTATCAACGAACAGCATAACCGTATCAAGATTATCGGCATAGGCTTCGGCGTGTCAATGATCGTATCCGTATTCTGCATCTTGACGGGCTTGGTGGTAACAACCAACGTAACCGAGCTTTTGATGAGCGGCGGTTGGAGTCTGTTGGGCAGTGTATCCGCGCTGATATTGTATTTTATATTATCTCCCGTGTTTGAATGGGTTTTCAAGCTCAATACCAATCTACAGATAATGGAGTACCTCAGCTTCGACAAGGACTTGCTGAAACAGCTTGCGGAAAAAGCCCCCGGCACCTTCAATCACTCTATTGCGGTAGGTAATCTGGCGGAGCGTTGCGCCTATGCTATCGGCGAGAACGTCAACTTGGCGAAAGCGGCGGCTTATTATCACGATATAGGCAAGCTCCAAAACCCCGAATATTTTACCGAAAACCAGACGGACGGCTACAATCCTCACGATGATTTGGCGTTTGAAACCAGCGTCAGTCTTATAACGCGTCACACCGAGGCAGGATATAATATGCTTAAGGAAAAGGGCTTCCCCACCGAGCTGGCGCAGATATGCCGAGAGCATCACGGCACGTCCAAACTTCTTTTCTTCTATATCCGCGCTCAGAACATTACAGAGGGCGAGGTTGACAGCGGCAACTATTGCTATCCCGGCCCCAAGCCGTCCACAAAAATCAGCGCGATAATTATGATTTGCGATACGGTGGAAGCGGCTACGCGCTCAATAGGCAAGAAGGATCCGCAGGAGCTTAGCGATTTTATCAAAAAACTGGTTAAGGACAAGCTTGACGACGGACAGTTTGACGATTGCAACATTACAATGAAGGAACTGCATACCATTATCGATACCTTAACGGTGGCGATTATCGGCAGTAACCATACTCGAATTCAGTATCCGGAGAAAAAGAAAAAATGATTAGAGTACACCAAGGACATAAGGACGAAAAGGAAATGGTCGAAAAAATGTTTTCGGCTGTTTTCTCTCATTTTGCGATAACTCAACCCACCGACGTGGACTTGACCTTTGTCGGTGAGAAGACGATACGGGAGCTTAACTCTCAATTTCGGCAGGTTGACAGAGTAACGGACGTGCTATCCTTCCCCAACGTGGAGGTAAGCATACCCTACGACGTCAACGACTACCCCTACGATTTGGAAAACGGTGCGCTTCAGCTTGGCGAGCTTATGATTTGCCGTAAGCGTATGAAGGAGCAGGCGGCGGAATACGGACACGGCGAAATCCGAGAATTGTGTTTTTTGACGGTTCACGGACTCCTGCACCTGTTGGGTTTCGACCATATAGAAGCCGCGGACGAAAAGGTAATGTTTGCGGAGCAGGAAGCGATACTAAGCGCGGAGGGCATTATCAGATGACGGAAAAGGAACTGCTGCAAAAGGCGGCAGCGGCGGCGCAAAACGCATACGCTCCATATTCAAAATTCAAGATAGGCTGTGCGGTGCTTTGCTCCGACGGCAGAGTGTTCAGCGGCTGTAACGTGGAAAACGCGTCCTACGGCGGCGCGATTTGCGCGGAGAGAACGGCAATGGTGAAAGCGATTTCCGAGGGCAGTCGGGCTTTTGTTCGGTTGGCTGTGTATTCGGACGACGTAATGCCGTATCCCTGCGGAATATGCAGACAGTTTTTGGCGGAGTTTGCCGTCCCCGACACGGAAGTCGTGGTGGCAAAGGGCGACGCGGTAGAGCGTTATACGGCGGCAGAGCTTCTGCCTTATACATTCGGAGGTAAATAATGAAATCAGGCTTTGTTGCCATAATCGGCAAACCCAACGCGGGTAAATCGACTTTACTTAACACGATGGTGGGAGAAAAAGTTTCCATCGTTTCTTGGCGTCCTCAAACCACGCGCAACCGCATAACAGGCATATTGCACGGTGAGGATTATCAGATAATATTCACGGACACTCCTGGACTTTTGCAGGGCAATTCAGGGCTTGCCAAGTATATGATAGACAGTATCAAAAAAGCCGCCAACGACGTGGATATAATCGTTTACGTTATCGACGGAGAAAAGCGTTTATCCGAAGAGGAGCTGGCTCTTATCCGCAAGTATAAGGATAAGGGACCGTTAATCGCCGCCGTCAACAAAACCGACGTTGCCACAAGGGAAATGCTGGTCGATACTTTAACCAAACTCAATACGGTGACAGGACTGACGGTCGTACCGCTTTCCGCGAAAACCAAGGACAATACGGATATTCTTATCAAGGAGATTCTTCCGCTTTTAGAGGAAGGCGAGGCGTATTATCCCGAGGATATGGTTACGGACAAGCCCTTGCGGTTTATGGTTGCGGAGATTATCCGCGAAAAAGCCCTTAAATTCTTGCAGGAGGAGATACCTCACGGCATCGGTATCGAGATTGTGAAGTACGAGGTTCGCGAGGACGGTTTGAACTCTATCGAGGCCAACATTATCTGCGAAAAGGAGACGCATAAATCCATAATCATAGGTAAAAACGGCGAGATGATTAAGAAGATTGCGACAGCCGCGCGTTTAGACGCCGAGAAGCTGATAGGGGATAAGGTATTCCTAAAGCTTTGGGTGAAAATCAAGGGCGGTTGGAAGGACAATAATCAGCTGCTTACCGAATTGGGCTACGACAAAAAGGAGTTCAAGGACTGATTTATTGGGTAAATGAGTTTACGATTGCTTTCCGAATAACTGATTAATTTATAAATAAACGAAAACCGCATAGCAAGTAACGGATTACTCCGAAAGCTATGCGGTTTTTATATGTATGTGATATAGAAGCTACAGCATTAAGCTACGATATTAAGCTACGATATTGAGTCACGATATTAAGCCACGATATTAAGCCACATTTGCAAAGCTTGCGTTAAGCCCGATTCTCTTAAACGGCAGTTGACCGCAAGAGCCGCGCGGTTATGCTTGTGTGCTTAAACGGGATTCTTTCTCGGTCTGCCGCGCTTGCGCTTTACAGGCTCCTCGGAAGCGTTTTGCTCTCCGTTATCGGGATTGACCGCGTCTGTCGGGACTTCCTGTTTCACTTCGGTTTCCGCAGGTTTCACCTCTTCCTTTTGGGAATGTTCTTCCTCGTTTAAGGTGCCTTCCTTACAGCCGATAGCCGTCATAAAGCGGTCGAATGCCGCTATGCCTGCCTCGTCGTTTTTGAAAACAGCGGTACAGCGGATAACCTTAACGCAGGTTTCCTTCAAGTAGTTAATTACCACCTCTTCCGCCTTTTTGCGTGAGCAGATGCCGTTGGCGGTAAGCATATCCACCAAGGCAAATCTATGCTTGTACATAGGATTGTCGGGATTGGAAAGCTCCTTCTCGTTGAAGGCTCTCTCGCCGCTGACGTATTTGATCATTTCTCTGCATTCCTGCTCCAGTCTTCCGGGGAGAATAAAGGTGCCGATTGCTTCGATAAGACCGATGTTTTCCTTCTTGATATTGTGCAAATCCTCGGTGGGGTGGAAAATGCCGTAGGGGTGCTCCTCGTCAACGCGGTTGTTGCGGAGAATAAGCTCGCAGTAACATTCGCCTCTTTCAAATCTGACGATTGGCGTAACCGTGTTATGGGGCTCGTTATCAGAAAAAGCAACAATACCCACAGACTCGTCGGAATACTTGCACCAACTGTCGTAGATATAGTTGACCGCCTGCTTCAGCTCGTTGCGGTTCTTGCTCTTGATACGGATTACCGAATTGTACCAGTCCACAATGCCGATTTTGGCAGAGGGGAAGCCGGGGATATGATACTGCGCCCTGACGGGACGGCGGAACATCGGGTGAACCTTACTGCCGCCCTGATAATGGTCGTGGGAGAGAATAGAGCCTCCGACGATAGGCAGGGGGGCGTTAGAGCCGATGAAGTAATGAGGAATCATTTCCACGAACTCTATCATACGGCTAAAGGTATCGGGTGTGAGCTTCATTTCCGTATGGTTGGCGCAAAGCACGATACAGTGCTGATCGTAGTAACCGTAGGGTGAAAACTGCATATACCATTGTTCCTCGTTAAGGATAAGGGGAATGGTTCTCAGTGTTTGTCTGGCAGGATAGCCGGGGCGACCGGGATAGCCCTCGTTTTCTATGCAAAGCATACACTTGGGATAACCTGCGGTAATAGATTTCGCCTTGGCAATATCGCGAGGGTCCTTTTCGGGCTTGCTCAAATTGATGGTAATAACCAAGTCGCCGTTAACGGGATCGGTGTGATTGATGACGATATTGCGTTTGATTTCGCGGCTTCTTACGTAGTTACTGCGACAGCAAAGCTCGTAAAGCCAATTAGTGGCGGCTTTTACGTTATCTCTTGCGACAATATTATCGAACATCTCGGTAATTTGAGAGGGCGCAGGGGTAACTAGCCCTAACAGCTTAGTTTCAAAACGGTCGCGTTCCGTATCCTCTATAATGCCCTTTTCGATAGCGGCGGAGGACAGCGGCGTAAGCACCTGCGCGAAAACGTCAGTGGGAACCTCTGCGTGCATATTGTAATTAGGCTCGTCAACGCGCATTAATTCCATTAAAGCGTTGCGGACGTAATTATTGTCTGTAATTTGCAGGGAAAGATACTCGTTGGCATAGGATATAAGTAATTCGATTTTTTCTGAAATTTCGTAATTCTCCATTGTAACCTCTTAATAAAAAATATCTAACGCGTTGATTTAACATAAAATAAGTGATATAATTATGTTAAAAAAGACGGCAAAGCCCTTCTTTGTTGTGATTATAACACCAATAACGGCTTTTTGCAAGAGGATTTTATGATAGACGTATTAAAAGAGAACGGTATTTTCTGTCAAACGGTAAAAGGGTTATACGGTAAGGATACGGACATTACGGCTTGCGCCGCCCGTTATGCGGCGTTGGGCGCGGAGCATATCAAACGCTTCGATGTTAAAAGTATGCGCTTTTTCTCCTCTCCCGGACGTATAGAGATTTGCGGCAATCACACCGACCACAATCACGGCAAGGTACTGACAGCCGCGTTAACGATAGACACCTTAGGCGCAGTGACCGCCGCCGATAACGGCGTAGTGCGGATTTTTTCGGCAGGGTATCCTTTAATCGAAGTCAATTTGGACAGTTTGGATATGGTCGCCGCCGAAAAGGGCACCAGTACCGCTCTTGTTAAGGGCGTAGCTTCCTATTTTAAGTCCAAGGGTTATAAAGTGGGCGGTTTTGTATGTACCACCACCTCCAACGTCTTCAAGGGCGCGGGGGTATCCTCCTCTTCCTCTTTTGAATTACTTATCGCCGAGGTCTTCAACGTCCTTTACAACGGCGGCAGTATAGACGCGATTACCAAGGCGAAAGCGTCGCAGTGGGCGGAGTCGGCTTTTTTCGGCAAGCCCTGCGGACTTATGGATCAGTCGGCTATTGCATTAGGCGGCGTTAGCTTTATCGATTTTAACAATCCCGAAAATCCCACCGTTGAGAATCTTGACTGGGCTTATCAGGGAGTATCTATAATCCTCGTCAACACGGGCGGCGATCACTGTTCTCTAACTTCCTGCTATGCGGCGATAAGAGAGGAGATGGAGTCGGTTGCTGGATTTTTCGGCAAAAAGGTTCTGCGCGAGGTGGACGAGAAGGATTTTGTAGCCGCACTGCCTCGTCTTAAGGATAAGTTTTCGGGCAGAGCGATATTGAGGGCTATTCATTTTTACGATGAGAACCGCAGAGTCGAAAAGGCTTTCGACGCCGTTAAACTCGGCGCAGACGACTTTTTCGATTATATCAACGCGTCGGGAGAGAGCAGTTACAAGCTACTCCAGAACTGTTACCCCGAGGGGGATACGGAGCAGTGTATTCCGCTGGCTCTGGAGCTTGCCTCACAGCAGGAAGGCGTTAAGGCTTACCGCGTACACGGCGGCGGCTTTGCAGGCACGATTATTATTTTCGCTCGGAAGGAGTTCACCGAAAGCATAGTTAAGGCTATGCAGACTTTCTACGGCGACGACAACGTATTCTCCGTAGAGGTTCGCGACAGCGGAGCGTGCGACACCGGTTTACGGTTGGAAAAAACGGAGGACTGAGTATGCTGTTAGCTAACCCCGTAGCCTTTCACATAGGTAGCTTGGCTATTTACTGGTACGGCATAATTATAACCTTGGCGATACTTATAGCCTTCGGCGTAGTGGTTTACGACAGCAAACGGCGGAAATTCACTATGGATTTTATGCTTGAGCTGTTTTTGTGGGTGATACCTCTTGCCATAGTCTTTGCAAGACTGGCGTACGTGCTGTTCCACGCAAGCGACTTTCCTCTCAAAAGTTGGGAAGACTTGTGGGTGATAATCAGCACCCGTGACGGCGGTATCAGCATATTGGGCGCGATACCGGGCGGCGCGTTAGGCGCGGCTTTGGCGTGCAAACACAACAAGATTAATTACGCAGAGGTTTTGGATATGATAGCCCCCGGTATGGTTTTGGGGCAGGCACTGGGGCGTTGGGGCAACTTCGTCAATCAGGAGCTCTACGGTCAGCAGGTGCTGAACGAAAATCTGCAACATTTCCCCTTTGCCGTACAGATAGACACTCATTACGTTACGGACGAGGCAGGAAGAGTGGTTGACGTTATAGAGAACGGTTGGTTTCAAGCAACCTTCTTTTACGAGATGGTTCTCAACCTTATAGGCTTTGCCGTGCTGTGGTTAATCAGCCGCAAAAGCAAAAAGAATCTTACCGTGTTTATGTCCTATTTGGCTTGGTACTGTGCGGTGAGAGCGGTTATGGAGTCCATTCGTACCGACGCTGTTTCGGTGGGCGGTGTGAAAATCGGCGTTGTTGGGTGCGCTCTGGCGGCGGTTTTGGCGTTTATCGTCATACTGTTGATAGTGTTTAACAAGATTCGACTCGGCTGTCCTCGTTTCCTAAAGCCGATTGATCCGCGTACTGTGTACGTATTCCCCGACTTTGAGAACAACGACCAAAGCGGAGCGGAGAACTCTTGCAACGGCGCAGACTGCGGCGAGCAGTCAGCTAAGGCGGCAAGCGACGCGGACAAAGACGCGGACAAGAATGACAATGATAAGGAGAAAGTCAATGAACAAAACTAAGAAAATCGCGGTTGGCATAATCGCAGGCTTATTGATAATCGCATACGGTGTTTTCGTATTGATTGCAGGCATACAGGCAGGAAAGGGCAATACCAAGCTGTTCGACTTTGTCAGCTGGTACGAATTGCTGTTCCTGTTGATAGGCGGAGTGTGCTTTGCTTGCGCTTTAATCGGCAAATCCGCGTTGGTCGCTCACGCAGGCGGATTATTCACGGGATTATTCCTTTTCCTCAACGTGGCAAGACGTTTGGGCGGAGGTATCAATTACGCTTATTTCTTCGGCATAATGCTCGTTGTGCAGGGGTTGTTCGCTTTCCTGTCCTTCGGTTTGATTACCAAGGGGAAACTTGACGCGATAATAGCGGCGGATTTCTTCATAATGGGCTTGACCTTTATATTCTCGATTATGTACGAGCTGTACTGGATTATCGCAATAGGCGTGGTGTTCTGTATCGGCGCAAGCTTTATAATTAACGCGGTTTGCCGCAACAGAAGCACGGAAGCCGTTAATGAGAAAAAGGGCTATCGGGCTAATCCCAACAGACGATACGGGGAGACGGACGCTCCTTCCGAAGAAGAGGAAGAGGAGTATAAGCCCGATCCCAACAGAAAATACAACGGCTGAGAACGGAGGGAATTATGAGCAGTTTTGACAGTGAACGCAATCTAACGCTATTGACCGACCTTTACGAGCTGACGATGATGTACGGCTACAGCCGTAGCGATATGCTTAACAACGAGGCTGTTTTCGACCTGTTTTTCCGCGGTACGACAGAGCTTAGCTATGCCGTGGCGGCAGGGCTGGAACAGGCGATAGACTATATCCGCAATATACGCTTCGGCGACGACGAGATTGGCTATTTACGCAGTCTTAACCTCTTTGACGAGGATTTCCTCGACCTTTTGCGCAACTTCAAATTTACGGGTACGATGTACGCGGTAAGAGAGGGCACCTTAGTGTTCCCTTACGAGCCGATGGTTATAATCAAGGCTCCCATCTTTCAGGCGCAGTTCGTGGAAACGGCTTTATTGACGTTAATCAATCACCAGACGCTTATCGCCACTAAGGCAAGCAAAATCGTCAACAATACCAAGGCAGGCGTTATGGAATTCGGTTTGCGCCGCGCTCAAGGACCGGACGCAGGTATATACGGCGCACGCGCCGCTTTGATTGCAGGCTGTACCTCCACTTCCAACGTGTTGGCAGGCAAACTCTTCCACGTGCCCGTGGCAGGAACTCACGCCCATAGCTGGGTAATGAGCTTTAAGGACGAGATAACCGCATTCAGAGAGTACGCCAAGCTCTTCCCCGATAGCTGTATGCTTTTGGTGGATACCTACAACACTCTTGAAAGCGGTGTGCCTAACGCAATAAAAGTTTTTGACGAGCTGGTGGCGGCAGGACACAAGCCTGTGGGAATCCGCATAGATTCAGGCGACTTAGCTTACCTTACCAACAAGGCCCGTGATATGCTGGACGCGGCAGGGTACCCTTACGCTAAGATTTGCGCTTCAGGGGATATTGACGAGAATGTGCTTTTGGCTCTTAACGCACAGGGCGCGAAGATAGATTTATACGGCATAGGCACCAAGCTGATTACCAGTTATAACAACCCCAGTCTCGGCGGCGTTTACAAGCTATCCGCGATGGAAGAAAACGGTAAGCTCGTTCCGAAAATCAAAATCAGCGATACTATGGAAAAGATAACGAACCCCGGGCTGAAAAAGGTTATTCGCTTTTTCGGAAAGGATACGGGCAAGGCGATAGCCGACCTTATTATGTTAGCGGACGAGCCTTTACCCGACGGCAGACCGTACACGATTTTCGATCCCGATAACGTATGGAAGACCAAGACCGTTACCGATTATTACGTAGAAGAGCTGTTAGTTGAGATTATTAAGGACGGCGAGTTGGTTTATAACTGTCCTCCCTTAAGCGAGTTGACCGCGTATCACAAAAAATGTACCGACAGCTTCTGGGATCAGTACAAGAGGATTACGCTTCCGCATATATATAAGGTAGATTTATCGCAACGCCTTTACGATTTGAAAACGGCGATGATACAATCCGAAAGGCACAAAAATCAATAGCCGATTTCGGCGTCAAGCGGCACCGCGGTTGCAGATACCGCACCCTAACGAAAGCGGTTACAATTCGTTTCGACAGGCACGGCTTAGTGCTTATTGTCGAACAAAAAGGAGCGGTAAAACCGATTTGGGGGCTTGATATGGCTACATACGTTACAAGCGATATTCACGGCTGTTACAGTCAGTTTTCGGAGCTTCTTTCCGTTATCGACTTAAGGAAAGAGGACGTTTTGTACGTAATCGGCGACGTGATAGACCGCGGACCAGACTCGTATAAGGTGCTTATGGAGATACGCGGCAGGAAAAACGTGATATTACTCTTAGGTAATCACGAGCAGATGCTTGTCGATTTCGTTAAGTACGGCGACCGCACCTGGAAATATAACGGCAGCAGTGCGACGGTAAGCTCCTTTGGACGGGAATTCGGCTCGGACGTCAATCGGGTTTTATACGGCTACGTACCTTACTTTTCCACCTTACCGTTATACAAAAGCCTTACGGTCAACGGCAAAAAATTCCTGCTGGTACACGCAGGAGTGGATTACGATACGCCGCTTGGCTTACAGGTTCCCAACGACCTAATATGGATGAGAGAGCCGTTTTTAAGCCGTGACGAGCGTTTTGAGGATTACGATTACGTAGTACACGGACATACGCCCAATACGATTCGGTACGGTATAAAGGGCATAAAGTACGGAACATATAAGATTTCTTTGGACGGGGGAGTTTTTTGCGGTGGTACGCTTAACTGCCTGAGGTTAGACGATATGAAGGAGTACGTTATAGGTTTATAGCTCTTAATCGTCAAGAATCCCCAAACTCTTACACAGATTTGCAAGGCGGCGGCTTTCCTCTTCGGGAGTAAGCTCCGCCTTTTCCTTTTTTGCCTCGGTTACGCGTGCGCTTTCGTCGCGGAATTCCTGTTCGGTTTCAGGGGAGAGTTCTTCCTTCGGCAAGGCTTTAAGCAGATTTAGGTCTGTTCTGACGTGCTGTTCAAGGTCAAAGCAGACCTCGTCTGTGAGTTTATCCAATTTTGCTATTACGTCGGATTGTCTGGTACAGCGTAACTCGGTGGCGTAGGTAAGCCATTTTTCACGAAAGATTTTCAGTCTGTCGCTCTCAATCGCTCTTTCCGCACGGGCTTCCGCCTCTAACTCTTCCTTAACGTCCATCGCCTTAAGCAGTAACCCCGAAATCTTGTTTTCACGTTTACGGTATTCCTCGTTAAGAGAGCAGGTTTCCTCCAGCTCTTCTTTGAGCGAGGTTATTCTCTCCTGTAAATCCTTTATTTTCCCCTCTAAATATTTTTCCGTTTTACCGATATAATCCTCCACTTCCTTTTTGTTATAGCCCTTTCTTTCTGCTGAAAATCTTGCCATACTTACAGCTCCTTTATGCGTTTTTTTCATTATAACGCGAGGGATATGACGAAGATTGACAAAGTAAGCGGAAAAAGCGATTTTATTAAGGCTTGAAAAAAGTAAAAGGGATTTGCTCCGTTCGGGCAAAGCTTCGATTCTAAAAAAACGCGGAGTACCCGCGGAAATTGTAAATTGCGTTTTGAAAAGCAGACGATTCGTTTTTCATTCCTGCGAAAAAATAGAGAAAAATGGATTTAATTCCTTTGAAATATCGTTGCCGCTGTGATACAATTAGTACGTATGTATGCGCGTAAAACACTATATGTTGGATTTACGGGCGAAAATTAACGAATTCGTGCAAACGGGAGGACAACTTGAAAGAGGAATACAGCGCAAAAGATATTCAGGTGCTGGAGGGCTTGGAACCTGTCAGATTAAGACCGGGTATGTACATCGGCGGCACAGGCAGCAGAGGCTTGCACCATATCCTTTGGGAGATTATTGATAACAGTATCGACGAGATAGCCAACGGCTACGGTTCTAAGGTCGGTATTATATTATATGAGGACGGCAGCGTATCCGTTGAGGACGACGGCAGAGGTATCCCTGTGGATATAGTAGAGAGCCTTGGCATAACGGGCGTTGAAGCGGTTTTCACCAAGCTGCACGCAGGCGGCAAATTCAACGTCAACAGTTACACCTTTTCGGGCGGCTTGCACGGCGTAGGCGCGTCCGTAACCAACGCTTTATCCGAATGGCTTGAGGTCAAAGTTTTCAGAGACGGCACGGTTTATAAGCAGGAGTTCCACTCAATTGAGGTGGACGGCAAGATTAAGAGCGGTATCCCCAAGACCAAGCTTAAGCCCACGGGCGAGAAGACAGACAAGCACGGCACCTACGTTAGATTTATGCCTGACAGACGGGTTTTCGGCGATGAAACTTTACAGCTGAACACTGTTTGCAACCGCGTTCAAAATTTGGCTTTTCTCAACAAGGGCGTAATGCTTTCCATCGAGGATAAGCGCGAGGTCAACGAGAATCTTGAGCCTTTTAAGGAGACCTATCACTACGAGGGCGGTATAGCCGACTTGGTATCCTTTGTCAACGCCGACAAGGAAAAGCTGCACAGCGAGGTCGTTTACATTTCCGATTCTCAGAAGACTTTCCAAATGGAGCTTGCCTTGCAGGGAACCAGCGACTATTCGGAGAACATATCCTCCTACGTCAACAACATTAGCACCAACGAGGGCGGCACTCACGAAACCGGCTTTAAGAGCGCATATACAAGGGTTATGAACGAGTACGCAAGAGAACACGGTGCGCTTAAGGAAAAGGATTCCAACCTAATGGGCGAGGATTTCCGCGAGGGCTTGACTGCGGTTTTGGCAATCAAAATGCAGAACGTCCAGTTCGAGGGGCAGACCAAAGGCAAACTCGGCAACCCCGAAGCTAAAACTTTGGTTGAGAATGCGGTTTATGCCAAACTTACCTCGTATTTTTCCGAGAAAAAGCACTTTGAACTGGCGGATGCATTGATAGAAAAGGCGCTTAACGCCGCAAGAGCCAGAGAGGCGAGCAAAAAGGCTAAGGATTTAGCCAGACAGAAGAACAGCGTCAACAGCAACTGTCTTGTTGGCAAAATGGCTCCCTGCACAAGCAAAAAACCCGAGGTATGCGAGATATTTATAGTTGAGGGCGATAGCGCAGGCGGCAGTGCAAGACAAGCGAGAGACCGTTCCACACAGGCGATACTTCCCATTAAGGGCAAGTCCATCAACGCGGAAAAAGCCCGTATCGAAAGACTGCTTGCCAACGAGGAGATTTGCACCATAATAGGAGCGTTCGGCACGGGAATAGGCGAGGATTTTGACATCAGCGGCTTAAAATATCACAAGATTATAATTTTGGCGGATGCAGACCAGGACGGCGGACATATCCGTTCCCTGCTTCTGACCTTTTTCTACCGCTATATGCGTCCGTTAATAACGGAAGGACATATATATATAGGTATGCCTCCTCTTTATAAGATAGAGAAGAAGGGCGTGATTTCCTACGCTTACGATGATAAGGAGATGGAAACGATTTGCGCAGAGATGGGCAAGGGCTACAAGATACAGCGTTATAAGGGCTTAGGCGAGATGAACCCGGAGCAACTTTGGGAAACGGCTCTTAACCCTAAGCAACGCGCCTTGTGCCGCGTAACCTTAGAGAACGGCGCAAGCGGTGCCGAGCGAATGATTACGACCTGGATGGGCAACAACATCGAAGCGCGAAAGCAGTACATATTCAAGTATGCCAAGCTGAACAAGGTGGACGATTTTATCAAGAAAGTCAACGTAAAAAAGCCCTCCGGCGCAGGCGACGAGGATTGAGAGGAGTAGAAGATGGACCAATTAGAGATGAGCGAGGTAACAAGAATAATAGAGCAGCCGTTAGAGGATATAATGCATACCTCTATGTTGCCCTTTGCCGAGTACGTCATAATGGACAGAGCTTTGCCGAGGGTAGAGGACGGACTTAAGCCTGTTCAACGCCGTATTATATACAGTATGATGGAGCTGGGCTTAACCCCTGACAAGTCCACCAGAAAATGCGCGAGAATCGTAGGAGACTGTTTAGGTAAATATCACCCCCACGGCGACAGCTCGGTTTACGATGCGTTGGTAAGACTGGCACAGCCCTTTAATATGAACAAACCCTTGGTAGAAGGGCAGGGCAACTTCGGTTCCGTTGACGGTGACTCGGCGGCGGCTATGCGTTACACCGAGGCGAAAATGTCGCCTATGGCGTTGGAGCTGATTCGCGATATAGATAAGGAAACGGTTCCCTTCGGACTTAACTTTGACGATACGCTGCCCGAACCCGAGCTTTTGCCGGGCAGATTTCCCAACCTTTTGGTGAACGGCAGCAACGGCATAGCAATAGGCTTGGCAACTAACATACCGCCCCATAATCTTGCCGAGGTTATCGACGGCTTGGTGGCGATGATTGAGAATCCCTCTATCAGCTTACCCGAGATGATGACATATATCAAGGCTCCCGATTTTCCGACTGGCGGCATAGTCGTTTGCGGTGAGGAGCTGAAATGCGCCTATGAGACAGGACGAGGCAAAATCACAATTCGTTCCAGAGCGCATATCGAAAAGGACGGCGACAAGAAGAGCATAGTTATTACCGAGATACCCTATCAGGTAAACAAAACCGCTGTACTTTTGAAAATTGCCGAGCTGAGAGAGAGCAAGAAAGAGCTTTTCGGCGATATAGCGGATATAGCAGACGAGTCGGATAAGCAGGGACTTAGGGTAGTGTTCAAGCTTAAGCGCGACGCCAATCCCGACCGTATAATCGCCAACCTTATGAAGCAGACGGATTTATCCCGTTCCTTTGGTATCAATATGGTCGCCATCGCAGGCGGCAAGCCTAAGCTAATGGGCTTGTTGGAGATTATGTCCTACTATATCGAGTATCAGAGAACGATTATCGTGCGCCGTACCTCTTATGATTTGTCGGCGGCGAAGGACAGAGTCGAGATATTAGAAGGCTTGCTTGTGGCTATTCAGAATATCGACGAGGTAATCCATATTATCAAAAAAGCGGCTAACGTGACGGAAGCGAAAGCCAACCTAAGAGCCAGATTTAATCTTTCCGAAAAGCAGGCGTACGCCATTGTCGAGATGAAACTACGCCGCTTAACTCATTTGGAAACGGACGATTTGGAGATAGAAATCGCCGATTTGAAGAAGAAAATCGAGGAATACACGGCGATACTTAACAGCAAACGCCGTCAGTATTGCGTTGTTCGTGAGGAGCTTAAGGAGATTAAGCGCAAGTTTAAGAACGACCGTCTCAGCTCTGTAGTTGATACGGTGGAGCAAATCGCAGTGGAAGAGGACGACGGCTCTAAGCCTGTAGTCAACGGCGCGGTTATTTTAGGTGAGGACGGCACGCTGAAATTTGTCAATAGCAGAAGCTATTCGCAGGGTGTGAAGCAGTTGGATAGCTTAGACGCAGGTTCTCTTATCAAAGATTACGCGGTAACGCCTAACGACAAGACTCTTTACGGCTTTACGGATAAGGGCAATTACATAAGGTTGGGTATTGACGGACTGGTAGAGAAGAAGTGGAAAGACAAGGGCACACCGCTTATCAAGCTGGTACCCAGTTCCGATCCCGAGGAAAAGCTGATACGGATTATGGCGATTGACGAGGACAAAATCGGTGATTCCGTTTTGTGCTTGTTCACCAATCAGGGCGCGATTAAGTGTTCTCTTTTAAGCGAGTACAAAATCAACAAAACCTATTCGCCTGCGATTAATATGAAGAATGCCGACGAGTTGGTAATAGGTGCGGAACTTGTATCAGCAGGTAATACCGCCTTAATGGTTACATCAGGCGGTATGTGTATCAATATGAATATCGAGGACGTACCCGTACAGGGCAGGCGTTCAGGCGGAGTCAAGGGCATACAGCTTGCAGACGGTGACAAGGTTGTCTTTGCAGGCTTATCTGACGGCGAAGGCGAGTTGGTGTTAATCAACGGAAAGGGCGAGGGCAAGAGAGTAATACTTGCAGACTTGGACGAAAGCAGAAGAGGCAAAAAGGGCGTTAAGTTAATTGACGACGTAATGTTTGCCGATATCGTCAAAATGCCCTATATGATAGCCTTTACCGAAATGCCTGAGGACTTTGAGTGTTTAAGCACGGAAATGGTACTTATCACCGATCCTAAGGATCCCCCTGAGTTGGTCATCAGTTCTTCGCTGAAAAAGCCCGTAAAGATTTCAAGACACAAATGTAACTAAGCTATTGCCCGGTAAGCCTCAGTTTTAGCAAGGCTTATCGGGCATAATTAGATTACCGCATCGGTCAAAGTACCACCGCGGCAAAAAGAATGTGACGAAGCTGATAGCAACGCATATACGAGGTTATCCATACAACGTATTATGCGTAATACTATATGGTTAGTTATAGGCAGTAAAAAAAGAGTTTGCAATACAAATTGTGGAGTCTTTGTGGAGCGTTACCTAAAAACCCCAAGATGCAGTAAAAGAAAAAGCTCAACCCCACAAGATATTGTGGAATTGAGCTTATGGCAGGGGAGACGCGATTCGAACACGCAACCGGCGGTTTTGGAGACCGCTGCTCTACCATTGAGCCACTCCCCTAAAAGGATAGGGTTATTATAAGACAAAAAAAAGCATAAGTCAATAAAAAAAGAAGGTAATATTATGAAGAATTACAAATTGGGAATCATCGGTTGCGGCAATATGTCCACCGCCATTTGGCAGGGTGTACTCAAGGGTGAGCTTCTTAAGGCGGAAGAGATTTTGGTTAGTGATTTGGACGAAGCGAAGCTGGCTTATGCCCTTAGTTACGGTGTTAATTCCGCAGATAACCTCACGATTGCCGAAAACTGCGAATACGTTTTGTGGGCAGTCAAGCCCCAATGCTTTCCCACCATCGCTCAAGAGCTAAAAGGAAAGTTCAAGGCGAAAGCGGTTCTTTCTATTATGGCAGGCGTATCCGTGGATACCTTAGCAAATTCTCTTGATATATCCGATATTATAAGAATTATGCCCAACACGCCCTGTATGGTATGCAAGGGTATGAGCGCATTATGTTTCAGAGGCTGTGACGCGGCGGCAAAACGCTTTGCGCACGAGGTATTTTCCACCGTCGGAGAGGTTACGGAGATTGAGGAAAACAAATTTGACGCAGTGACCTCGGTAAGCGGCAGCGGACCTGCCTACGTTTATATGTTTTTGAAGGGCTTGGTCGAGGGCGGTATCGAAGGCGGTTTGACCTACGAGGAAGCCAAAGCCTTGGGCGCGGCGACGTTACAGGGCGCGGCGGAACTGGCAAAACAGAGTACGAAATCCCTTGACGAGCTGACTGACGCCGTTTGCAGTAAGGGCGGCACAACCATCGAAGCCGTTAAGGTTTACAAGAACGACGGACTGGTCGAATTGGTGAAAAAAGGCGTTCGCGCCTGCCGTTACCGTTCGATGGAAATGTCAGGCAAGCTCCCGATTAAGCAGACCGCGGAGACTGCGGAAACTCCTTGCGCCAACGGATTGAAAAAAGTGATTATTTACACAGACGGAGCGTGCAGTGTTAATCCCGGCCCCGGCGGTTGGGCGGCAATTCTCAGCTTTAACGGCACGGAAAAAGAGTTCCGTGGGGGCGAAAAGGACACAACCAACAATCGTATGGAGCTTTTGGCGGTAATCAACGCCTTAGACGCCTTGAAGGAGCCTTGCGAGGCGGAGATATACAGCGATTCCGCTTACGTTGTCAACGCCGTTGAAAAGGGTTGGCTTTACGGTTGGAAGCGTAACGGGTGGCGTAATTCCTCTAAGGACGAGGTGAAAAATATCGATTTGTGGGAAAGGCTGATAACTCAATTAAGCGCACATCATATCAGCTTTGTCAAAGTAAAGGGGCACGCTGACAACGACCTAAACAACAGATGTGACAAAATCGCAAGAGAGGAAGCTCAAAAACTGAAATAACGATGAACGCCGACGAACTGAAAAACGATTGCAGTAATACCGAACAGACTGAAGAAAAAACCGAGAGCGGATTTTTTGCCCGTCTGCGCAAAGTAGTCAAGTCTTTTTGCAAAAAAATCGTCTCTCTTAAGCAACGGTTTGTAACGATGATAAAGACCAAGCCCGTTGAATTGGATAAAAAAAGCAAAGTTCGCGTGGGCTTAATCAGCGTTCTCGGTTTCGGCGTTTGTATTATGATGCTGTTTCTGACCGACTTGGTGACGATTGTCGGCGCAGTCGGCTTGATTTCGTTGGCACTGCTTGTTATCGGTATCGGTATTTTCTGTCTGATTTACCATCTTGACAGCGGTTATAAGTTTAGTATGACCTGCGTAATCGTCGCACTTGTGGTTGCTTCGGTTATGATAGGACTGCAACGAAGCGGATTCCTTTCGCGGTTCGATACCACCGAGGAGTTATTGGATTTTATCCGTAATAACAGCGGCTCGATACCTGAGATAGTATTCGTCATTATCCAGTTTGCTCAGGTTACGCTGATTCCTATTCCGTCAACGATTACCACCGTTTGCGCCGCGCTTCTGTTCGGTACCGAAACCATTACCTTTTGGGGCTGGCTGAAACCGACACTGCTGGCTTGCGCAGGTTCGATTCTCGGCTCAATGCTTGCTTTTTGGCTAGGAAGAGTCTTCGGTATGCGGATAATCAACTGGATACTCGGCAAGGAAGCCGTGGAAAAATATCAAAAGATAGTCAAGGGTAAGGATAAGCTTTTGCTTTTCTTTATGTTTCTGTTTCCCTTCTTCCCCGATGATACCCTCTGCATTTTCGCAGGACTGACCAATATGAGTTATCTGGGCTTTTTCGCAATGCAGATTTTCTGTCGTTTCGTCGGAGTGGGCGTGACTGTTGCAATGGCTCAATTCGGAGACGGTTTTTTGGGTTTGGTTCCCTTCTCGGGTTGGGGCATTCCCGTTTGGATTTTTACCGTGCTTGCGGTTATCGTCCTACTATACCTAACCTTTAAGTACAGCTCGAAAATAGAGCAGTCGCTATATCGCTTTATCAGCAAAATTACAGGGAAAATACATAAAACCGCAGACACGGCAGAGCAGAATAACGTCGCGCTTGATAGCGCGGAGGACAATACCGCTTGCAACCTAAACTGCACCGAGGACAAACAACTTATTACTGCAAAGGATACTTCGCCGATTCCGATTATATCGGGTGAAAACACCGCAGAACAAGACGCGCCCCCGATAGAGAAAGCGGAAATCTCCGATTCTACCGCAACCGCCGACACTTCCGATTTAAGCGAAGGGCAGTCCGTAACCGCCGAGGCGGCCGCCGCAGACGGGATAGCAGATGACGAGTAAATAGCAGTCCTTCAACCTAGGAACGCGGATAAAGGAACAAGCGGTTTTCCTTTTGTCCGCAGTCGTCAAAAAAATATCGTAACCGTGATTATTATTTCGGAATACGCGCATACTTCCAATGAGGTAATCGGAGCGCGTAGATAACACCGCCGCTTATTGCGGCAATGCAGATTATATGGAATTCAAACTCAACGCGATTTCACTCCGTAGCGTCGATTACGGCGAAAACGGAAAACTGGTTACTCTCCTCACATCGGAGAGAGGCAAACTAACCGCTAAGGCAAACGGCTGTAAAAGCTTAAAGTCAAAGTTAAGGTTAGCCGCCTCTCCTTTTTGTTACGGTGAGTATATCCTTAAGGATAAGGAAGGGCGATTGACAGTAGCGGATTGCAACGTGGCGCAGGTGTTCGGTGATTTCGGCGACAGTCTTGAAAAGTTTTATTTTTCCGCGGTAATAGTGGAAGCGGCTGAAAAGTTTTCTCTTGAGGAACAGACGGACGAGCCGCTTTTTGAGCTGACCTTGGGCGCATTGAAGGAGCTTTCGGACACGGACAGTCCTGCGGTCACGGCGTTGAGATATTTGTTGGAAGTGTTAGACGCTGAGGGCTACGGGTTCACCGTCAATTACGACAAGGAGCCGTATTTGGACATAGACGCAGGCGGCTTTGTCGAAAAGTCGAAAAAAAGCGTAAATTCGGTGGCGTTATCCCCAAAAACCGCTGATTTTTTGAGACGGTTGGTTATCGGCAGTCCCTTTGAAACGCCTGATAAAGCAACGATAAAGGAGTCTTACACAGTCATAGGGCGGTATGTTTTTTACGAGTGCGGTCATAGCCTGTACACTGTCAAAAACGTACTGGCATTGGATTGATTATCCGTTTGTCTGTGATTTTCAATAGCTGTTGCCACAAAAAAACTTTCGCTGATGATATTGTAACCGACTTTTGTTCGATAACGTAATACGATAAGGCGAAAGTTTTTTGTTAAATCTTCCTATAAGTTTTAGCTTTCCCCGGACAAAGCCCTTATTTAGTTCTACCCTAATAGGCGTTTGTCTTTGCTTAACGTGCCTATCAAGGTTTTTTAAGTCGATAAAAACAGTCCTTTGTTTCAAACAAATTAATTGCAATATCTTCCGAATCTAATCGATACGGTTTAGGCTTATCAGCCGAGCAGGGAAGCAGGCGTAATGATAACGCCTCTTGCCGCCGCGTCCTTGAATATTTGCTTATAGTTAATCGCCCAATCGTTATAATCGGGGATTACCTCGGAAGCATACTGCGGAACTACGGTAAAGGTTCCGTTTTCGGTGGTGTTAAGCGTAATCAGCGTCCCACCGCGCTGGTCGCCGTAGGTGGCGTAGTCGGTGTAGTCCATTGCGGTGATATTGCCCATTGCGTCATCGGTTTTTTCAAAGCGGTAGTAGGTGCTGTAGCTGGTATGCTGACCGCAGGTTAATCTTATACCCTGATAGTTGACGCTGTAATCGTTGCTGTGGTGATGTCCTGCAAACATAGCCGTGGTGCTTTTCAGCTCAACGGCTTTTTCAAAGAAGTTACAGCCGCTGAAAACGCCGCCCTCCATACAATGACCGTAATAATAGTCGGCGGTAGGCTCGCCGTTATTCCAAGCGAGGTCGTAAGCGGTATAAAATTCAGGGAGAGAAACGTGGAATACACAGAAGGATTTAACCACCTCGTCGGCGGTTCTGTCGTCGCCGTACTGCATTGCGGAAATCGCGTTGATATGCTTTTCGTACCATTCAATTTGCTTAGGAGTTTTGTAGCGGAAATAGTCGCTTGAGTCCGAGGTTGCAGACTCGTTGGAAACGGTATCCATAAGGCAGACAGTATAGATTATATCCTTGGATTGACTGTCGCGAATATTAACGAAATAATTGCCGTGACCGTCCTCGCAGTCGCCGTCTGTAAGCAGACAATAGTTATAGTCAATCAGCAAGTCGGTAAGCTGTTGTTTTGTAACCTGACCGAGGGGGGAGTTTAGGTTGGTCTTTTCCGTCCTCGCATAGACGATTTGGCTGTCGTGATTGCCGTAGCAGGGCATCCAAGGAAGCTCGCGCTCCTCAAAATTATCCGCGAGCTGTTTGAAAAGCGGCCAGTTGTTTTGGGCGTAGCTGGCAACTATGTCGCCTGCAATTAACACCGCGTCGGGCTTGACAGAGTCAAGCAAGCCGTTAATCAGCTTAAAGGTGCGGTCGTTTGTGCCGCCGAAAGAAGCGTAGCCGTTGGTAGCGGAAAGCTGAGTATCCGAAAGCAGGAGTATACGCAAATCGGAATCTCCGTTGACGAAAATCGTAGCGTAACCGTCCTCGGATTGCTCCGCCTTGACGAAATCGGTAATGACCTCGCTTTTATAAACGGGCAGATTGTTTTTGTTATCCTTGCACCCGACAAAGGTGAAAAGTGTTGCAAAAGTAACCAGAAGTACTGTCAGAACGCATAAAAAGCCGAGAAAACGTGATTTTTTCAAGAGAAATCCCTCCCAACGTATAATATATAATTTTACCCTCAAAGGGGCGGTTTCGTCAACAACTGCCGAGGGAAAATAATAGAAGATTATAAATATTAATTATTTTTATTTGCCGAAAGAGGACAAAATCCAAAAAAAATATATTATCCACTTGCCTAATCAATTATTTTGTTATAATATATAAAAGTGTACAAGCACTTACTTTTATTAATCT
>CAYJBY010000006.1:87578-114427 GCA_964368645.1 uncultured Christensenellaceae bacterium | reverse complement strand
AACAACGCGAACAACAACGCGAACAACAACGCGAACAACAACGCGAACAACAACGCGAATAACAACGCGAACAACAACGCGAACAACAACGCGAATAACAGCGGTACGCACACCTTGATTGATTAGCGGTCAGTTACGGCTGACGGTACGCGGCTATTCCTCGATTAAGGCGACTATTGCGGAAACCGCTACCGCCTTGCCTTCTCCCACGACTCCCAGTCTTTCCGCCGTTTTGAAGGTGATTCCCACGTCCTCGGGTTGTATATCCAGAAGTGCAGCAAGGCTTTCCTCCAGCTCCTTGCGGTAGGGCGACAGCTTAGGCTCCTGCGCCGTAACCACTGCGGATACGTTTTGCACAGAGTACCCCTGCGCTTCCATCATAGCTTTGACCTCGTGGAGCAGGAAAACCCCCGAAACGCCCTCGTAGGAGGGATCGGTGTCAGGAAAATGCTCTCCTATATCCCCTAAGCTCAATGCGGACAGTATAGCGTCCATAACCGCGTGAAGAAGAGCGTCTGCGTCGCTGTGACCGTCAAGCCCCTTATAATAAGGGATTCTCACGCCGCCCAATATCAGCTCGCGCCCCTCGACCAAGCGGTGAATATCCTCGCCTATACCCACGCGCACCGCGCCGTAATAGGGTAGGTCACTGCTGTAGGTCAGTTTTTTGTTGCTTGTGTCGCCGACTATCATTCGCAGTTTGCCGCCCTGCCGTTCGAAAAGAGTGGCGTCGTCCGTATAACTGCCGCCGTCTGCTTTCGCCGCGTCCAAAAGCGTTTTTAGGTTAAAGGCTTGGGGCGTTTGAACCGCATACAGTGATTTTCTGTCAAGAGATGCTTCGGCGGTTCGTATGGTGTCCGTAACCTCAACTATGGGTATCGCGCCGCCTGTCACTTCCGCGCCGCGGCAAACTCTGTCTAACAGCCCTGCGGTCAGGAAAGGACGGGCGCAGTCGTGTATCGCTACGATATAATTGCTCAATTCCTTTTCGCCTATCTGCTCCGCCGCGGCTTTAAGTGCAAGAAACGAGGATTCGGAGCGAGTCGCGCCGCCGATTATCACCGTTACGGGCTTGTCGTATCTCTCCGCTACCGTCACTACCGAGGGGTAATCCGAGGGGGAAGTTGCAATGATTATTCGCTCGGTGGCCTCGTCCTGAAGGAAGGGCATAAGGGCGCGTTCCAATACCGAAAAAGCTCCGCAGGGCAGAAAAGCCTTGCTGACGTTACCCATACGAGTGCCGCCGCCTGCCGCTAAAATAACGCCGATACGCTTCATTCCACCACCTCGTACATAGCGGAAGCGTCCTCTTTTTTTACCTTGTCTTCCACCGAAAGCACACGGATTTTGACGGTGCGGTTACCGTAGCTTATCTCTACCAAATCCCCTACCTTGACTTCCTTGGAGGGCTTTACCGCCTTGCCGCCGATGGTAACTCTTTCGCCGTCACAGGCGTCGTTTGCCACGGTGCGCCGTTTGATAAGTCTGCAAACCTTAAGATATTTGTCAATTCTCATAATTATCTCCGTTAAAGTCCTTTGGGGTTACGTTGTGGGGGGGGGTGCCGCATAGATGCGAGATTCTGCACCCACCCCACAATAACACTACGTGTTTTTGCGGGGAACCCCGAGCACAATAGATTGTTCCTCAGAATGACAGGGCGTGGGTTACGTTGGGATACCGCATAAATGCGAGATTCTTCGTCACAATAGATTGTTCCTCAGAATGACAGGGCGTGGGTTACGTTGTGGGGGTTGTTGTGGGGCGGTAAATAAAAAGCCCCGTTCACCGTACTCCCTTGTGTGTCAAGGGTTAATCCCTCACGCTTGGGTTGCGCCGATGCTCGGGGCTTATGCTTTATGCTGTCAACGGATTATTTCGCGCCGTTAATCTGCTCGTCGATTTCCTTAATGCTGTCCTTGTATGCCTTGTTAAAGTATTTCACCGCGCCCTCGTCGTCCAAGTAGCGGTCGTAGAAATCCTTCTGGAAAGCGTTGTAAAAATCAGACTGCTTGTTGCTTAACACAGAGGTGAATATAGAATATTCCAGAGTGCCGTTGGCAACGTAGTAGTAATGCGCTCCGTCCTCACCGAACACGGTACGAGTGCCGCTAAGCGTGTAGTTCTGTGCCGCCTCGTCGCTGATGAATACCTTGTAGTTCTCGCTTGCGTAGTAGTACAGCGTTTCCTCGTCCTTGACCTCGGTCATAACGGTTTTCTCGCCATTGAGCAGGTATCTGTCGTACTCGTCCTTGGTGATATAGGTCTTGGTGTTGTCGTTGTAAGCGTTCACGTCGGTAACGTAATTGACGGGAAGCACCACAAGACCGTTGTTGACTAAGAACCAACCGCCGTTAGCCTGAGGAACGTAAACGTCGTTAGCAACGTCGTAAGCGTAGCCGCCGTACGCATAGCTACAGAACTCGCCCTTGGCGAACTTCGCCGCGCCCTCGGTATAACCTGCGTCGATTGCGGTATAAGAGGTGCCGTTGCGGTAATAGCCGCCGTCCTCGCTGGCGTAGTAGCCCTCAATCGTGGCGACGTTGCCTGCGTAACCCGTAACCATAACGAAACGGATACCCTCGGTGGTAACGCACCAACCGTAGCTGCCTAAGCCTTTAGCCGCCAATTCACGAACGAGAGCAACCAAACGAACGTCGTCGGTGGTGTTAGCCGTGTAGCCCTCGGGAAGTCCCAAAGCGCCCATTGTATCGGTTTTCAGCACGTCGGACATACCGCTCTTGGTCAAAGCGTCCGCTCTGTAAATCCACTTGTCAAACTCGTCGATTAAAGCCTGTGTATAAGCCGCGTCGGTGGCGTAATCCGTTCTTACAACGGTTGCCAAAGACTGGGCGATTTTGCCGCCTAAGCCGTCCTTATCGGTGCCGACTAAATCCAATACGTTGATAGCCTCGGTCTGGAGCTCACCCGTCTCGGTGACGTACTCGTTAGAGGGGCAGTCCTTGCAGGCGCAGTCGGTGAGAGGGCAAACGGGATATTTGCCTGCCGCGATATCTTCCTCGCTGAGGTTGGGATATGCCACGTACTCGGGATCTCCTATCTTGTAACGGTAGTTCTCGCAGAGAGGACAGCTGCAAAGCAGCTTGCCGTCAGCGTCCTTCTGAACGGTCACGTCGCCGCCGCAAACCTCGTTTTCAACCAAAGCGTCGCACTTGTCGTCGCCGTCGTTGTCGGAGTTGAGCGCGTTGCACTTCTCGCACTTAACGTCGCCCGTGCAGGCTTCGCTTGCAACGAAATCGGGATTGCTGAGCCAAACGGTAATCTGCTTGGCAAGGTTCTCTCTGTAAGCCTGAAGAGAATCGTCGGTGGTAACCTTTTCGCCGGAGAGGGCGGTGATTGCCGCATTCTGCGTGACGTTAAAGGGGAAGAGTATCTGTTTCGTAAAGAACGCGCCGGTGTCGGTACCGAGCTTATAAGCAATGGAAATGCTTGCATAGGAAGTCTTGACCGCGGTGTTGTAGGAGCTCTCGGTGGAGTAGGTGGTCAAATCCCCCGTTACCTTATAAGCGAACTGGGAATTGATGTCGTCCTCGGTCACCGTGGTACGGGTAGCTAAGTCCTGACAAACGGCGGTGAGCTTGGTTTCCAACTGCTGTAAGTAGTAATAGTTGTAGTTGACGAAGTTGTCGGAAAGGTTCTTCTGAAGTCTTGCCATAGCCTCTTTGGCTATCTTGTAGTCCTCAAGAGTCTCGTAGTTCTCGCGTACAACGTCGAAAGAGAACTTTTCAAGAAGCTTAGCCTTGCCGTTAGCGTCGTACTGAAGTACGTCGTCGATGGTTTCGGTGTCTTCGGTGGTGGTGGTGGAGGAAGCGGTAAGCTCCTCTGCCTGAGTGCGGTGAGTACGCGCCTCGATTACGTTAATGTCGAATTTCGCAATTTTCTTGCCGTAGCTTAACTCAATGGTGAGCTTCGCAGGGGCAGCCTGCGTGGTAATATCGGGAAGGGTACTGCCGACGGTGGCGTAGTTGTCAATCTCGGTCTTGTAGATAAGTCTTACGCCGTCGGTTACGGTAGATCTGGAAACCTCTGTGTAGATGGTGTTGTCCGCAAGGAACTTGTCAGCCGCCGCGGTATCCGCAAAGGTGTTGGCGTAGTTGACCGTCATAATCATACCCTTAACGCTCAAAGCCTCGCCAAGCTCGTAGGTGAGCTTACGGGGAAGAGTGGTAATCTCAACAGAGGTGATATAATCGGTAGAGGGAACCACAACGGTGGGCTCCTCTTCTTCCTCGGTTGCGGCACGCTCCTCGGTAACGGTGGTAACGTACTCTTCAAACTGGGATTTGATACTGGAATTAACCGCAAAGATTGCCTCGTTACGCTCGTCGATGGTCAACAGGCTGTCCAGCTCTGCGATTCTGTCGGAAACGTAAGCGTTGTACTGAGTCATATCGGAGAAGTCATAGGTCTTGCCCACTGTGGACGCGCTGTTGGTACGTCCGTTCTGCTTGCCCAAATATTCGATACAATACAGCTTGAAAAGCGCGTTCTTGGCTAAGCTCTCGTTGGCGTCGTCAAAGGTGCTTTCGATATCGCTTAAAGCGGAAGAGAAGGTTTCCGCGCTGATAATCTGGTTGTAATAGTAACTGTAAATCGTGTTGTAGTAGTTGTAGAAAGAAGTCAAAAGGTTCATCTTATCTACCAAACCCTGACGGCTGCCGTAACTGACGATTGCCGTAGCCTGCTTGGCACTACGTTCTTCGTTGGGACGGATAAGGCTGTGACTGTCGCTGCAACCGGCGAAAACAAGCACTACCGCCATAACGAGCACTACCGATAAAGCTATTAACTTAAAAGCTACTAACTTTTTTCTCATAAAAATCTCCTTTAATCGCGAAATTACGCATTTCCTATTATAAGCAATAAATATAAATAATGCAAATGTTTTTTATATATATTAGATTATTATTCCGTTAGCGTTGGATAAAAACTTGATTAAAAACGCCGTCTTGCCGCCGATACCGCCGCCAACGCCCCCGAAGGCGCAGGTCACGGCGTCGGGGTGCTTGACCACCGAATGCGCCGCCGCGCTCCTCTCCGCCGCGGCAACAGCCGCGCTTTTGAGGTAGTCCGCGTTCTTCCAAACCACCCGACAGCCGCTTTCGTCGGCAACGATTTTCACCGCGCCTATCTTACTGCCAAGCACCCTCAAAAGGGATACGTCCGCAAGGTTTTTGACCGCCTTGGGTACTGTGCCGTAAAGCTCCTCGATGTCCGAAAGCAGTTGCTCCTTGTCGTCGTTGCCCGAGATTTCCGCAATGCGCTTGTACAGCTTCAGCCGCTCTCTCTCCGACCTGACGTAATCCTCCGAAATATACGCGTCCGTCCTTACGCAGACTTCCGCCTCGGTATAATCGGATACCGCCTCGCCCTTGAGTACCGCCACCGTTTCCTTAAGCAGTTTGCAGTACATATCGTAGCCGATTTTTTCCACGTTTCCGTGCTGCTCGCGCCCCAAAACGTTGCCTGCTCCTCTGATTTCCAAATCCATCATAGCCAGTCGGTAGCCGCTGCCCAACTCCGTGTTGTCGGTGAGAGCCTCCAGACGTTTACGCGCCAAAGTGTCTAAAATCTTGTTTTCGGGATAGGTAAAGTACGCCGAGGCAAGCCGCGAGCTTCTGCCCACTCTGCCCTTAAGCTGATACATTTGCGAAAGCCCCAGTCTGTCCGCGTCCAAGACTACCAGCGTGTTGGCGTCGGGTATGTCTATGCCGTTTTCGATAATGGTGGTGGAAACCAGTATGTTCGCGTCCTTGTTGTAAAAGCTGTAAATGTTCTTTTCCAAAACGGAAGCGTCCATTTTGCCGTGTCCCGTGACGATTTTCGCCGTGGGGAAAAGCTCCTGCACGTGAGAGGCGAAACCGCCCAGACGTTCCACGTTGTTGCAAAGCACGAAGGCTTGTCCGCCTCGCGTCAGCTCCGCCGAAACCGCTTCCTTAAGCAGTGCGTCCGTGTATTCCGCAACTATGGTTTGAACCGCCTGCCTGCCCTTGGGGGGAGTGTCCAGAACGGATATATCCCTTATCCCCGATAACGCCATATCCAGCGTTCGGGGTATGGGAGTCGCGGACATAGAAAGCACGTTGACGTTAGTGCGCATCAGCTTTAATTTTTCCTTTTGCTCCACGCCGAAACGCTGTTCCTCGTCCTGTACCAAAAGCCCTAAATCGCAGAACGCCACGTCCTTGGACAGCAGTCGGTGTGTGCCGATTACCAGCCCCACCGTGCCTGCCGCTACTCCTGCCAAAATGGATTGGGTTTCTTCCTTGGTGCGGAAACGGGTAAGACACGCCACCCTTATGCCGAAGGGCGCAAGTCGGGAGCTTGCCGTCATAAAATGCTGTTCCGCCAGTATGGTGGTGGGAGCTAACAGGGCGCATTGCCTGCCCTCGGCGAGGGTTTTGAAAATCGCCCTCAGCGCGACCTCGGTTTTGCCGAAGCCCACGTCGCCGCACAGCAGTCTGTCCATTACCCTGCCCGATTCCATATCCTTCTTGATTTCCGCAATGGCGGAAAGCTGGTCGGGGGTTTCCTCAAACTCGAAAGCGTCCTCGAACTCCGTTTGCAGAGGAGAGTCGGCAGGGTAACGGAACCCCTTGCTTTCCTCGCGCTTGGCGTAAAGCTCCAACAGGTCGATAGCCAGTTTTTTGATGGACTTTTTCGCCTTTTCCTTTTCCTTGACAAAGTCGCCCTTGTCGGGATTGGATAGGGGCGGATTGGTTTCCCTGCCCGAATACAGCGAAAGCATATCCATTTGATGGACGGGTACGAAAATCTTTTTTTCGCCTGCGTACTGAAGCACCAGATAGTCGTGTTCCCCTACGTAGCTTTTCACGTGCTCCACGCCCAGACAGCGGCCTATGCCGTACTCCTCGTGAACCACGTAATCCCCCACTCTGGGGGCGATTGAACGGCGTTCGCGCACCTCGTCGCCGCGCCTGCCGATTTTCAAATTCATATCCGCCGTGCCCACCGCCATAACGCGGTAGGTGCGGTCTATAAAGCCCCTTTGCAACTTGTCGGTGCGGTACTGCGCCTTGTCGCCGAAAAAGGTTTTCAGCGAGGCAACGCCCTCCTCACTGCCGCCGAACATACAAATCGTGTAGCCCCTTGAGAGGTAGTCCTCCACGTCCTTGGACAGCAATCCCAAATTGGCGAAATATGAGGGTATCGCACGGGAATCCCTGACGAAAAAGCCGTTCGCCTCGTCTGCGTAGCCTGCCTGATAGTTGGAGAATTCCAAATTGGGGTGACAGGCAAAGCCTGCGTCCACCGTATCACGGGGTACCAAGGCGTCAAGGTGCTTTTTCAGAGCCTCGCCCTCGGGTATTAAACGCCTGACCTTTTCCGCAACGGAATAGTAATAGTTACGCAGCTTGTCCAGTGCGTTTTTGCGCTCGTCTATGACGATTACGTCGGTAGGCTCTAAATAATCGAAAATGGTGGATAAATAGGGCAAAACGAAAGGTCGGAGCCAGTTAAGGGCACTGTCTGCGCCCAGTCCAAGCCTTAATTCTATATCGCTTAAAATCTCCTCGGTGCGGATTTGCGCCTTGGCGTTTTGCGCACCCAAGCCGCGGCGTATGGCGGCGATAAGCCCCTCGGTTGCCTCAGGGGGCAGGATAATGTCCGCCGCAGGGGGGATAACCGCCTTGTCCGCTTTTCGGACGGTGGTCATAGTTTCCGGCTGATAGTACTTGATACTTTCCACGATGTCGAACTCGGTCATTATTCTGACGGGCAAAGGTGAATCTATGGGAAATACCTCGATAATATCTCCGTTGACGGCAAAACTGCCCTTTTGCTCCGCTCTTTCCTCTCTGCGGTAGCCGCAACGGAAAAGCTCCGCCACAAAGGAAGACAACTCTCTTTCCTCACCGACTTTTACCGTCAGTATCCGCGATAAAAACTCCTCGCGCCGCGGCAGATAGCCGCTTAAAACCTCGGGGCTTACCACCAACGCGTCCAAATCCCCCGTCAGCCACTTGACTAATGCGTCAACTCGCGCCGCGGTTAGGGCTTGAGCGGTGCTTTGGCGGTGCATTATGGGATCGTATTCCGCAGGAAGAGTAAGGGCGCGGACTCCGTATTGAGTTAAAAGCTCGGTTACGAGAACGGCGTTTTCCTCGCCTGCCACGTACAGGAACCGCCTGCCGCTTACCGCAAGTAGGTGCAGTTTTTGGGATAAAGTAAAGGAGAAGGCAGAGGTAATCTGCCGCTTGTTAAGGCTGTCGAATATCGGACGGTAGGAAGCCGTCAGCTTGTCCAGATTGATAATGTCCATTGTGTCGTCCTTGAAAGGGTTTAGGCGTGTCAAAGCCGAAAACGCCCGTGTTATCCGTATGTTTTCGCAGTGTCGTCTTCGATTATGCGATAGCTGTTAAACGGCTGAGTAATGGTTGCGCGTTACATCTAAGGTGTAGGGTGGTGCCATTGACGGTTAAAGGCTTGCTAAGGATTGCGCTAAACTCCTAAACGGTGGTGTAAGGGTTGCGCTTGACGGCTAAAGGTAAGAGCCTTTGCCGTGGGTTTTTGCGGTACGGATAGAGCCTTATTCGACGGTTAAGGGTACCAAAGCCGAAAACGCCCGTATTATCCGTATGTTTTTACAGTGCCGTCTGCGGTTTGAGTTTCAGCCGTTGAAGCGTTGAGAAAGCCCGATAATACTGCGGTTTTCGATATAATCCTTTAGTGCCTCTGCCGCCTTTTCTGCCGCCGCGTCCAGTATTTCTTTTGCCTCTCCTCTCGCTTTGCTCAATACGTAGTCTGCCAGTCCGATTGCGCCTTGGGGCTTGCCGATACCCACGCGGATTCTGGGTATATCGGTGGAGTTAAGCTCGCTGACTATGTTCCGCATACCGTTGTGAGTGCCCGGAGAGCCTGACGCGCGTATCCGTAGAGTGCCTGTCGGTAAATCGATATCGTCGTAAACCACGATTATATCGGTGGGCTTTACGCCGAATTTGCCTGCCAATTCCCTGACGCTTTCCCCCGACAGATTCATATAGGTTTGGGGCTTGGCTATGACGATTTTTTCTCCGCGGTAAAAGTATTCCGCAGACTTTGCGCGGCAGTAGCGGTGCTTAAAATCCACCCCTAACAGTCCTGCCAGCTTGTCCACCGCCATAAAGCCTGTGTTGTGGAACGTGTCGCGGTAGGATAAACCGTAATTGCCTAATCCAACGATTACTAACATATTGTAGTTCTCCTCTTTTTCCTTTGAGATTATTGCGGATATATCCGATATTATTGTTTCTTCTTCACTGCTTATATAGGCTTGAGGTTGCCTTTGCGTATGCGCGGTTGTGCTTGTCTGCCTATGTAGGAGTATAAGCGGTTATGCGCGGTTGTGGTGTTTGCGATTATGCGCGGTTACTTGCTCTTGTTCTTGTCCGTCTGCCTATGTAGGCTTGAAGTAGTGTTTGTGCGGTTATCTGCGCGGATTGCCGTTTGCTTTTGTTTGTGCGCAGATTGCGGTTTATTGCGGATATATCCGATATTATTGTTTCTTCTTGTCTGCTTATATAGGCTTGAGGTTGCCTTTGCGTATGCGCGGTTGCAAACGGATTGCCTTAGTTGTTGGCGGTGGGTTTACCTCTGCGCGGCGATACCGCCGTATCCGTGCGCCCGATTGCAAAGCTGTTACCTGCCAAGTCCTCCGTTACCGTGGTTGCCGCCGCTATAAAGCAGTTATCTTCCACCGTAAGCGGTGCTACCAAATTGACGTTGCAACCGATAAAAACGTCGTTGGCTACGGTGATTTTGCGTTTTTCGCGTCCGTTGTAGTTGGCGAACACCGCGCCGCAGCCTATGTTGGTGCGATTGCCCACTTCCGCGTCGCCTACGTAAGCCAAATGAGCGCATTTTACGTTATCGCCGAGCCGAGCCGCCTTTAGCTCCACGAAATCTCCCACGCGGCACTCGTCGCCCACCGCGCTTAACGGTCTTATTACGCAAAAAGGTCCTATTTTACAGCGTTTTCCGATAACGGCTCCCTGGATAACGCCGCCCTCGACCACCGTTTCCGCTCCGATTTCGCCGTCCTCAACACGGGTAAAGGAGAGGATTTTTGCCCTCTCCCCGATTTTCGTATTGCCTTTTAACTCCACGAAGGGTGCGATATACGCGTCCTTTCCTATCTCCACCGTAGCGTCAACGGCTACGCAGTCAGGTTTAGGTATGATAACGCCCTGCTCAAGCAGTGCGCACAGCGTCCTTTTTTGAAGACGACAGCACGCCGCGGCAAGGCTTGCACAGTCCGTCACGGACAGCGCGTCCTCACATTCAAAAACGTGATTAGGCGCGGTACCCTTAAGCAAAGCCGAGGGCTTGCCTATCAGCCCCCTGCCCAACGCCATTACCTCGGCGTTCCGCATTTTGGCGGCTTGCGCCGCGTTAATCAAAAAATCCTCGGTGACTACGGGCATATCGTCATATACGACCGCCGCGTAATCGTAGCCGTTAGCCTGATTCAAGCTCTCCGCTACGGGCAACGCGCCCAAGCCCTTGAGCAGATGGCTTCTGACCGTCAAACCCAGAATTACGCTTTCGGCAAAGGGGTTGCCGCTACTGTTGATTATAACACACAATTTTGTTCGCATATAACCAATATATGCGGTAAAATTTATTTTTTTCGCTTATTTCGGAAAAATTCGCTTAAAACCGCGGCGCATTCCTCGCTCATTACGCCGCCCTTGACCTCTACGTCGTGATTAAATTTGCCCTTTTCCGTCAAATTGAAAACGCTCCCCAAGCACCCTGCTTTGGAATCGAACGCGCCGAAAACCACCCTCTTGAGCCGACTGTTGATAACCGCTCCCGCGCACATAGGGCAAGGCTCCAACGTAACGTAAAGCTCGCAGTCTTCAAGCCACCAGTTGTTCAGCTTTTTCGCGGCTTTGGATATAGCCACCGTTTCCGCGTGGAAAAGGGCGCAGTTCCTGCGTTCCTTTAGGTTGTGCGCCTTGGCGATTATCTCGCCGTTCTTGACTATTACCGCGCCAACGGGAACCTCGTCCGCTTTTGCCGCCTTTTCCGCTTCCTTAAGCGCAAGCCGCATAAAACCCAGTTCCTGCTCTGTCGGGGCGGTGAAAAGCTCCGCGGCGGCAGTGGCTGTCTGCTGTGGGATTGCTGTCGCTTTTGAAACGAGTGGGCTGTCGGTAGTGGGTGCTTTGTCCATTGTATCTGCTCCTAGCGAGGTCTTATTATCTCGCCTAAAGGTCTGAATCCGTCGTCGTAGTTGGGTTTGTGTCGGGTTACGCGTTGTGCGATTTCCTCGGCGATTTGGGGAACTTTTGCGTTTTGGGCAAGGATTTTATCCAGTTCGGTATAGGGGAAGGGATAGCCGTATTCGTCCGAGCCGACCTCTATCGTTACCGCAGGTCTTGAGGTGCCGGAAACAAACCAGTCCTTGTAACCGCCGCGGCTTTCGGGGGTGCGCTCCGTTGCGTAACCTGTGGCGTCGGCGAAGAGCTGTACTTCCTCGGGGTAGTCGGGAAAATCCTTGAAACCGTAATAAACAAGCTCTCCCTTGCAGTGATAGCTGACCGTCACCGACGGATCGTATTTCATCGTGACTTCGCGCATTACCTTGGATTCTCTTTCGGAAAACGGGAACATTCCCACAAAACCGCCCTCTGCGTTGGGACGGGTGCAGTTGCCTGCGCCTAAGCCCCAGTCGGCAGGAAAATTGACGTTAAGGTCAACCGCTCTGCCGTTGCCCTTCCAACGCGAAAAGTCCTTGCCGCCGTTGACTTTCAGCAGGTGCTTGCGGTGCCCCTCGGGTGCGGTGGTAACGCCTCTGACGCACAGCTCCACGCCGTCGGGATTTACCATAGGGATAAACATAACGCGGTCGCCCTCGTATGCCTTTGCCATTTCAAAAACCAGCTTGGAAGTGATATGCTCCCTTGCGTGAATACCGCCGTGAATAATCACAGTAGGACGCTTTTCGGGAATAACCGCCAGAATGTAGCGTCCGAAAAGAGAGGTGCCTATGGGCTTCATTCTGCCCTTGCCCCTGTAATGCCGCGCTTCCTGTAAAAGTTCCTCGTAACCGAAAAATTCCATAAATATATTATACCTCTTATTTTGTCCTTTGTCGAATTGACTGGGCAGGTTTTTTGCGCATTGTGCAACGACTTACCGTTTTTTTTGCAAAACCCTGTCGAAAGGAATGTGAGTAAGGCGGTTGGAAAACAGCGCGTGGACGTGTCATTCTGAGGCGCGAACTTTCGCAACGAAGAATCTCGCCGAATGGCGGAATAGGTTGAGGAAATAGGAGTAATAAGGATAAAGAAAAAAGCGCGTAAACGCGAGATTCTACAACCACCCCACAAAACCCACCCCACAACAATATTACATATTCTTGTGGGGAACCCCGGGAATAATACGTGTTTTTGCGGGGAACCCCGACGCAAAAGGATAAAAAAAAGAGCGCATAGATGCGAGATTCTTCGTCACAATAAATTGTTCCTCAGAATGACAGTATCGGAGGAATGACAGTATCGAGTGAATGACAGTACCGAAGGAATGACAGTATCGGGGGGTTGTAATGACGTGGGTTGTGGGAGTGGGTATCTCGTTTCGTATTCGCATAAAAGTGTTTTGTTCCCATAGCCTTGAAATAAAACCCAGTTTTTAAGCTCGTTATTTCAAGAAAATACGAAAACGTGAAATAAGAACCGATTTTTAGGTTTGTTATTTCAAGATATTGACAAAACGTGAAATAAGGCTATAATAAAGATAAGTGGTATTTCAAGGAGGCATTATGAAAAACAGAGCCGGTGAAACGATTACGGTACTTAGCGGAGCCGCCGCGTACCAAGCCTATAAACCTAATAAACTACCGCCTTTTCCTGAAATAGAACTGGACGAGGAGCTGGTTTTGATGTTGGCGAAAGCTCACAATCTTTTAGGCCGCCTCGACGCGCAAGCGGATTATATTCCCGATAAGGAATTGTTGTTGGGTGCATACGTTAGAAAAGAGGCGTTGCTTAGCAGTCAGATTGAGGGTACTCAAGCAACCTTGGAAGATATTTTCAGTCCAACCGTGGACGTTGCCGTCAATCTTGACGTTGACGACGTGGTTAATTACGTCAACGCTTTGAATTTTGCTATTGAAAAAACGAAGGAACTTCCGATTTGTACGCGACTGCTCTGCTTAACTCACGAGGTGCTTTTGCAGGGGGTGCGCGGACAGGAAAAGAATACGGGCGAGCTTAGAAAAAGCCAAAACTGGATAGGCTCGGCTAACAGCACTATCAGCACCGCAAGGTATGTGCCGCCCACCGTCTCGGATATGACGCAGGCAATGGGCGATTTGGAAAAATTTATTAACGAGTACGAGATGGATACCCTGCTGAAGACTGCCCTTGTGCATTATCAGTTTGAGACAATACACCCCTTTCTTGACGGCAACGGAAGAATCGGCAGAATGCTGATTACCCTTATGCTGTTGGACAGTAAGGAGCTTAGCACCCCTATTTTTTATATGTCGCTTTTTCTGAAAAGCAATAGGACGGAGTACTATGACCGCTTAAGGCAAGTGCGCGTCAAGGGCGATTACGAGCAATGGATAAAATTCTTTTTAACGGGAGTAATCGAGACTTGTAACGATTGTATTGACACCATAGGACAGATAACCCGACAGGTGAATGAGGACGCTAGGCTGATAAGCGGAGCAAAGGCAACCGTGTTGACTGTGTATAAATACTCAATGGAACAGCCGATTTTTGAAATCAAAAGAGCCGCCTCGGCATTGGGGCTGTCCTACAACACCGTAGCAGGAGCGGTTAAGGTGTTGGTTAATTGCGGAATTCTATCGGAAAAAACCGCAAAAGTTAGAAACAGAATTTTTGAATATACCGCGTACCTTGACGTCCTAAAATCCGGAACCTAATAGCGGTTGGAAAGAAATAACGGAATGAACGTGTCATTCTGAGTCGCGAACTTTCGCAACGAAGAATCTCGCCGAATGGCGGAATAGATTGATTAATCGGAAAAATGTGGCGGTTAGGCGTGTAATTTTATCGGGAGATAGACTGTAAAAGCGGAATCGGGGTTGTGCAATTCCACAGGCACCAAAAACGGCGCGGCGGAGGGTATCAGCCCTTTTTCTTTTGCAGTATCCGCAAGCCTTGCAACCGTTTCATTAATATCGTCCGCGTTCTTGCATACCGCGGAAAGCACGTCCGTTTCGCTAAAGGCGGCGGCGTAGGACGGTTTTTTCTCCTCTTGTAAAAAACAAAATACCGTAGCCAAAGCAGGTGTTATTGCGCTGAAAAAACCGCGATAGCCGTTGCCCTTCCCTGCCGTCAGCGTAGCTTCCGCTGTCGAAAAGCAATTGTCAATTTGCAGTGTGTCTTCGGTTGGGGTATCCCCTTTTGTATTCCGTGCGTTCTCGGTTGCGGTGTTCTCGTCTGTCGTCAACTTATCTTCTGCTGTCGGAAAGCGGTTGTATGTTTGCAGTGTGTCTTCGGTTGAGGTATCCCCTACTGTATTCCGTTCTTGCTCGGTTGGGGTGTTCTCGTCCGCCGTCAACTTATCTTTTCCCTCTGCCGTTGCCGTGCCGTCCGCTCCGAGCGGAGCAATACTTATGAGGAAAGGTCTTTCGACGTTAAGGTGCAGTCTTTTACGGATACACTCGCCTACCGCTTCCTTGATAAGCCCGAATATATCCGATAATTTTTCGATTTGCGCGGTGACTTTTACGCAGGGTGCGGCAGGCAGTTGTTCCTCTTCGGCAAGGTGCTCGTCCTGCTCCCCGAAAGCGGACAACGCTTTCAAGCCCCGTTTTGTGCTTTCGATTTCCGCAAAAACGCCCTTTACCTTTTCGCGCATATTCAGCCGTCCGTCCAGATAGGCTTTCAGCTCGGACATATTAAGCCCTGCCGTCCGAAGTTTTTTTAGCAAAAGCAATCGGCTGACGTTTTCCGCGCCGTAATAGCGGTAATTGCTGTCAAAATCCACCGCCGCAGGAGTAATCAGTTTTTCGTCCTCGTAGTAGCGCAGGGTTCTCGGAGTCATACCCACGGCGGAAGCGAGTTCGGTTATTTTCAATAGCCTGTCGTGACGTTTTGCCATACTAACTCACCATAAGCGTGGTGCGCTCTAAGCCCTTAACGCTCTCCACCGGATAAAAAACCGCCGTCAAAAACCTCGACGGATCGGCGGTCTTGTTGTAGCCTTCCAAATTGCACAGAAGCACAGGCGCGACGCGCGGCGTATCGTAGGCGGCGCAATAGCGATCCAACGCCTCGTAGGCTATGGGTAAGGTTTCCAGACTGCCCCGATGGTATGTTGCAACGCAGTTGAGCGGCGGAAAAACCTCGCTTAGGGGCTGTCCTCCCGAAACGGGTATGTAAAAGGTGGCTAAAAAATCCCTTATAAAAACGTCGCCCTCGAAGCTCATCAGGTGCGGCAATTCTTCCGACAGCGAAAAGCCCTTGCGGATAGCGTCCATATACAACGCCCCAAGCTTTTCCTGTAGGTCGGCGGTGTCGCTGACTCTTAGGGTGCGCTTGAAAAAACAGCCCCCCTCAAGCACCTTGGGTTCCACGGTATATAAGCCCGATTTTGCGTAATAAGGGGATAAAAGCGCGGCGTTTACGGACAGCTCGGAGATACGCGCCGTCCTAAGAGCGGTTTCGGCGGCAAAATCCGCGTTGCCTGCAACGTACTGCTTAAGCGCGGCGATATTCAGCCCCGAGTCGCGGAGCTTAATCAGCGTTAAAAGCCGCAAAACCTCTTCCGCCGAGTAGAATCTGCGCCCCTTGCCGTCCTTTTGAACTGCGTGCAAAAGCCCCTCCGCTTCATAATAGCGGAGGGTGCGCGAGCTTATTCCCAAGCAGGTGGTAATATCCGCAATTCTAAGCAGTTGTTCCATCGCTCCTCTCTACGGAAAAAACCGTTACGTTTTCTGCGGTTGTTTATTGACGGAAAAAGGCGGTCAGGTCTTGCAACGGGCTGATTAACCGCAAAACTTTTGTCCTCTGCGGTTAGCCTTATTGCAGGAGCTTTTTCGCCCTTTGTCCTTGGTTATTTCACCTCGGTTACTACGGAAAGCACCAAGTCGAAGCTTACCGTTTCGCCGTTCCTATCCACTGTAAAGGTTATGGTTTCGTCCTTAACCCAGTCGAATCTGTAATCGTGCAGGGTGTAAGGATTATCGACAACAACCGTTTTGCCGCCGTAGGTAAAGCTTATCAGCACGTCGCCCACTTGGAATTTGCCGTCAGCTATCGAATCCGCGGTTACGTCTGATATTTCGACCTTGTGCTTAACGTAGGTCAAGCCGCTTAAGGGATCGACCTCGGAGTAACTGCTCTGGGATTGGGTGGTTACGCCCAGTGTGCAAACCGAGGTTACAAGCACGTCTTCGCCGTTGCAGTTGCGGATAATGCTGTCCGCTATTGAAGCCGATACGTTAATCGGAAGCGCGTAGTTAAAGTCGTAAGCCGTTTTGTCCTTGGCGTTGACTATGCCTATCAGTCTGCCCTTGCCGTCGAAAAGTCCGCCGCCGCTGTTACCGCTGTTGACGGAAGTATCGTAGCGCACTACCCTAAAACTGCCTGTGGTTTTTTCGTCGGCTAAGGTCAGGGTGATATTCTCAAAGTTCTTGCTGATAACGCCTGCGGTAAGCGCAAGCCCCTTGGATTCGGGATTACCCACCGCGATTGCCGTCTGCCCCAAAACCAAGCTCGCGCTGTCGCCTATCTCGGCGGCTCTTGACGCGCTGTTCTTATAAAGCTCACTGCCTGTGATTTTCAGCACCGCGATGTCGTTGGTCATACTGCCGCCCACTATGGTGGCAGGAATGGCGTTCTGCGCAAATTCGTAGCCGTACAGATATACGGAAACACTGCTTGCCAAGGTATCTTCCGCGTAAACTACGTGGAAATTGGTGATTATATACGCGTCACCCGCCGCCTTATCGTCCTTATAAATCACGCCTGCTCCTGCCTTGACGCTTGTAGAGGTGGTAGGCGTCGGCGGCCACGTGCCGCTATAGCTCGTGTACTGCACCGTTGCGTAAACGCTTACCACGGACAGAACCGCCTTACTTCCTGCTATCGCAGTGCTTTCCGCGGTATCGGAAAAGGAGGAATACAGCGCGATAACCCAGTCCTGAACGCTTCCCTCGTAGCCGTTGGCAACAGCCACCTCGTAGGCGGATTGTCCGTTGGTGCCGTTAAGGGAGGCTATCCACTGCTCCTCGGTGCCCTCAAAGCCCTGTCTAACCGCGATTTCGTAGGCTGATAAGCCTGCTCCTGCGTATTCTCCGTCCTCGCCGTTGGTTACGGTAAAGGTGGAAGTTGTCGCGTCCGTATAGGTGATGGTGTAGGTGTCTATATTGTTTTCGGAGGAAGTTTTTGCTATGCTTGCGATACCTCTGCCGTCTGTGCCGTCCTCGCCGAGGGCTTTGACCTCTCCCTTAACTCCGCCTATGCACCAGTAGCCGTCCTCGCTAATCGATACGGTGGGTGAAACCCCGTTGGTTACGGTGAAGGTTGAGGTGGTGGAGTCCGTATAAGTGACCGTATAGGTGTCCGTGCCGCCGTCTGATGCGGTTTTAGCTATGCCGCTGATACCTACTCCCGTTGCGCCTTTCTCGCCCGTTGCCTTAACTCCGCTGTCCTCGCCGCCGATAAACCAATTGCCGTTGTCGCCGATAGTGGGAGTTTCGCCCTTCGCGCCGGCAAGACTTGCCAGCCACTGGGTTACAGTGCCCTCGTAGCCGTTGGCAACGGCGATTTCGTAGGCGGAATCACCCTTAAAAGCCTCTATCAGCTCCTCAAGGGTGCCTGTGTAACCTGCGTCCTGCGCCATAGCAAAGATTTCCGAATAGTCCTTTTGCTCCGTTTGCGTCGGAGCGCAGGCGGTAAACGTCAGCGCAAGCACCGCCAAAATGACGGTAAGCGTTATTAGCCAAATGCGTTTTTTCATAGTTTAATCTCCTATATTCGGCGGAAAGGGTATCCCTGCGGTGTGACCGCGGAAAGTTTCCCCTGTCCTCATAAGCTGTTTTTAATCATATCGGCGGTAATCCCCACACCTAAGCGGAAAACTCCCCCAAGGCAAGGGATAATTCCGATTAATATGCGGAAAAGCAACCTCTGCCGTTAATTGACGGAATCGATTTTGCTCAAGGTCAGCGTCACCGTGAGGGGTGCGCCGTCTCTTTCCAGATTGAGAGTGAGTTGGCTGTCCTTAACCCAGTCGAATCGGCAATCGGTCATCGTGTAGGGGCTGTCAACCGCATGGGTTTTGCCGTCGTAGCTAAAGGAAGTGATAACGTCGCCGACCTTGATTTTGCCGTCCGCTATCGAGCCTGCCGTTACGCTCACCACGTTGACAACGTATTTTATACGCGTTAAGCCCGTAGCTTCTTCCACGTAGGAATAACAGCTTTTGAGCCGTGTGGTCATACCTATGGTGCAAACCGAGGTAGTCAATACCTGTCCTTCTCCTTCCACCGTGTCGCCGTTGCAGTTGCGCATTATGCTGTGGGCTACCGATAACGCCATATTGGAAGGTATCGCGTAGTTAAAATCTTCCGCGGTTTTGTCCTTGGCGTTGACTATGCCGATAAGCTCGCCCTTGGCGTTAAACAGTCCGCCGCCGCTGTTGCCTTGGTTGACGGAAGTGTCGTAACGCATAACGCGGATACTGCCTGTGGTGGCGTTGTCCGCCAAGGTCATAGTGATATTTTCGTAATTCTTGCTGATAGAGCCTGTCGTTGCCGCGATACCCTTCGCCTCGGGGTTGCCTATGGCGATAGCCGTATCTCCCGGAACCACTGCGGAGCTGTCCGCTATGTCCGCGACTCTGGACGCGCTGTTTTTGTAAAGGTCACTGCCTGTGATTTTCAGCACGGCGATATCGTTGGTCATACTCGCTCCCACTAGCTTCGCGGCGATACCGTAATCCGCTATTTCCGCGCTTTCCACCTCGTAGCCGTACAGGAACACCTTAATCGTTTTGGGAAGTGTGCCCGTGGAATTAGTGGAGCCAGTTAAAGGATTGTAGCTTGCTTCTGCGTAGTACAGCACGTGGAAATTGGTGATTATATACGCGTCGCCCTTGCTCTTGTCGCCGCCGATAATGACGCCTGCTCCTGCTTGAGTGGGCGTGGTGGTTGCGCCCGAAACCTCGAATTTCGCAAAAACGCTTACCACCGACAAAATCGCCTTACTGGTGGATACGGGTATCGTGTTTGAGGTGTCGCTTTCAGCCTGAAGACTGTTGAGCCAATCCTGTATCGTACCCTCAAAGCCGTTTTCCACCGCAAGCTCGTAGGCGGATAAGCCTGCTCCTGCGTATTCTCCGTCCTCGCCGTTGGTTATGCTGAAGGTGGAGGTTGTGCCGTCCGTGTAGGTGATGGTGTAGGTATCCACCAAGCCCACGGTAGCAGTCTTTTGCACCGAGGCGATACTATTGCCGCCGCCCCCTGCTTTTAAGGATTCCAGCCACTCGGTCACTGTGCCGTCATAGCCGTTTTCCACCGCAAGCTCGTAAGCCGATTTGCCGCTTACGGCACAGCCTGCAAGAGATAATGCCAAAGCCAGCAGAACCGCTATTATCAATATCGTGTATTTCTTCATAAATGCCTCGCTTTAAGCCGTCCGATTGAACGCTTATGCCGTAATTATATTGACTTGATTCGGGTTCGTCAACCCACTTTGCCCCTATATGGGGGAGATTTAACTCAACCCTCACATTGCTTGGACTTTCCTTAAAAAAATTTAAGCGTAACTGCCAAAAAACGGCGGTTTATTCGCAGGGAATGAGGATTACGCTCCTCTCGCCCGCCCTTTCCCTTACCAAAAGCAGTTTGTCCGCGCTGACCGTGGTCGCCGTATAGGGTTTAAGCTCCTTGGCGTCCGCGTCGAAGAAGTACCACAAGTCGCCCACTTCCACCGTTGTCAGCTCCGACAGCTTGAAGTCGGCGAAAACGGCTAAATCCGCACGGAGTATGGTATTGTAGGGTTCCGTCCAGTCGATATGACCGCTGTATGCACAGCACTCCACGCCCAATACCGTTGCCGACAAAGTGCCCGTTCCGTTAAGGGTAATGCAATAGGTGCCGAAGGCGTCCGTATTCATCGAAATCGTGCTGTCGCCTACCGAAATTGCCACCTCTGCTCCCTTGATGGAACTGCCTGTTATCAGGTTGGTAACTATGCCGTAAATTTTGTAGGTCGGATACTGCTCCGCGTTGCCCGATCTGAGGGTGAGGGTTATACAGCCCGTTTCCGCGGAGTACTGCCAGCTTTCCTGCAAAACGCCGTTGCCGTATGCGATAAGAGTGGAAATTTGGGGAAGACCGCCGTTATCCACAGGCAGTAAAAACGCCTTTTCCCCCGTACCGTCTTCTACCTGCAAATCGTAGGTAACGCCTGCGTCCAATACGTCTATATACACCGTCACGTCCAAGGGCGAAACCACCTTGACTGTGGTGCTTGCTCCCTGATAAACCGCGCCGCTTAGCTTGCCGTTGCGGTATTCGTAACTGCCGATAAATTGAGAATTGAGCTTGGTAAAGGTGATTTTGCCCTCAAAATCCACAGGCACTCTGACGGTACTGCCCTCGCCTGCCGTGTAGGTGTCCACCACCTTATTGCCCGAGGTGAGAGTTACGGTCATATCCTTGAGGGTTTGGGCGAAATCCACGGTAATCAGCTTGTAATCCACGTCGCCGTCGTCCGAGGACAGCGAGAGAGGGACGTTAAGCGTTCTGCCTGCTTCGGCGGTTGCCGAGGACAGCGTTCCGTAATATTCCCTGCCGTCGCGGCTGTATATCACGGTGTAGGCTTTGCCTACGGGAACGTGGATAATGAAAGAGCCGTTTTGCACGGAGCCCAATAGCAGGCATTCGCCGTCGCTTATGGTTAAGGTTCCGTCTTCCGCAGGGGCGGAGTCCGCCGTCACCGTGCCGGTAAGCGTGCATAGCGGCTGTGCGTTACGGGTAAATTCCAGATATTCCGAGCCTGTGTTGATGGAGAAAACGTAGCCGTCCTGTTCCGCCGCGAAAACGGGCGTATCCGCGCCCAGTGCGGAGAATACCAGTCGGAACGCGCCGTCCGCGTTGCTGATTGCCTCGGCGTCATAGCCTACGGCTTTTATCGTGACTCCGCTTAGCCTTGCGCCGTTCTCGTCGTAAACCATTCCGATGTAGCTAAGGGGCTGTGCGGTAAAGGATACTTTGCGCCAAACGCCGTTTTCGGCGACTACGCTTTTCGCTAACCAAACGTCCTCCGCAGAGGAACTGAGCGCAAGCTCCGCAGGCTCGCCGAAATAGCGGTAAACGTATAGGTCGAAGCCCTCCGCTGTGGGCATTTGCATATCGTAAGCAAAGTCGGTTATCGAGGCGAGCAGGGCTTCCGAGGGTAGTGAGGTGCGGTTGGTGACGCTGACTATTAAGGGGGTTGCCAGATTGACCGTCAGGGTGCCGCTGACGCCGCCTGCCGTGAGGGTGACGGTTTGGGTTCCGCTGCGGTAGGGGCTGTAATTCGTGACCTCGTAAGTCACGCCGTAGGACGGTACTTCCTCGGAATAGTAGCCGTAAACGTATTCCGCTTTAACGGTCTTGCCGCGGATAAGGTTGGCGATGTATGCGGAAGTGAGATTTTGGGCGAAGGGTACGTCGGGGATTCCCGTGGTAATAAGCTGTTTGCGCACGGGAGGGTTGACGGAAACCTGATAATTGGCTCTGCCGCCCTCCTTGCCGCTGACGATGATTTCGTAGGTGCCTGCCCCGATTGCCGCTAAATACGCGGAGCTGTCCACCGTGTAATCCTCTGCCGCCAAAACGCTTTCCCGTCCGTCCGAATACACGGCGGTGACGGTTAAGCCCTCGCTGGTGAAGGGTTGCTTGTATTCAAAGCTCGTCGGATATTCCGAAAGCCGCAGTTCGGTGATACGCGAGGCTACCGTGACCGAGAACGGCACCGATAACTCCACCGCTCTGACGGCGGTAATGCCGTCTATCGAAAAGGCGTAGGAGTAGTGGAATTTCAGCGTGACAGTGCCTGTGGTGCCTACCGCCGCATTTGAGTTAAGGGCGGTTTTGTCTAGGGCAACGGCGGTGCTTTCGTTGGCGTCGGGAGCGCGTGAGGAGCCGTCCGCGAAGTTGAGGGCGACCTTGATATTACCCTCCTGATAGTTGCCGAGATAGGTCACGGTGGGGCAATAGTCCGATACCGAAACCGATACGGGTAAAGCCCTAACCGCCACCTTATAGGTGGCGAACACATCGGGCAGAGAGGTGATATAGACCTTGATTGCGTACTCTCCGGGAACGCCCCGTCTGAAAGCGGAGCTGTCTATCGTGTAATCCCTTGCCGCCACTGCGTCGCCGGATTCGTTGAGTTCGGGAGACGCGGTGTAATAAACTTCCACAAGCGCGTCCGCGCCCATAGAGAAAACCTCGTTATTGACGAAAAGTCTTGTGGCGTTTTTGACGCCTAAGCGGCGTGCGACCTTGACGTAGGTTACGGTGACGTTGCAGGTTATACCCACGTTTGCGCTGAGGGTGACGGTGGCGTTGAAGGACTGCGCCACGTCCTTATTGTAGCCGCTGACGGTGTATTCCAAGGGGGTTAGGGCGCAAGAGGTGCCGTCTGTGTAGAGGGCGTTGACCGTCCAGTCCGCAGTGGTAAGCTCCTCGCCCATATAAAAGGTGGTTTTGCCTGATACGAAGGCGATACCGTTGACTCTCGCAGGCTCGTCGCCCGAGGCGGGGTTCTCCTCCTTGTATTTCAGATAAAGAGTCAAAACACCGTTTTCCGCTTGCTCCGCCAATCCGCTAAGCTCGGAGGCAGAGGTGATTTTCACCTCAAGGCTCATTGCGGAATCGGTGTAAAAGGTCATAACGTAGCCTGTCTTGACGTAGGGCTGAAGTCCGTCGAAAAACTCCTGCGACGAAAGGGTGGTAAGCTCCTTGCCGTCGTTAATCAGCTTGACCGAAAAGGTCGCGTCGGGAGGAGTCAAAAGACCGCAAGCCGTTAAGCTAACGGCTAAAGCCGTTATCAGTACGCACAATATAACGCAAGTCAAAAATTTCCTCATAATAATTCCCTCACTTGGTATTAATTATACTATATTCCGTGCGGATTTGCAAGCCCTGTGGATTTTTGCGGAAAAACGAATATTTTGGGGGTATTTTCGGGAGCTTGTCGGGGTGTGTTCAAGGGTATCGTAGGGGTGCTTGTCAGTGGGTGCTGACGGGGTGCTTTCGGGTGTTCGCAGGGGTGCTTGTCGGGGCGTGTTCAATGCTGTTATCGAAACGGTTGTTTACCGCCTTTCGGAGAGCGCGTTCACCGTTTTTTGGTGGGTGGCCGTCGGGATATTTGTGCGGTGCGGCGAAGGTGTTTTCTGAAGAAACAACCGATAGGACGAGAACAGACGGCGTAAGGACAAAAAACATTTTGTAAAACGCATTTTTTTCTTCCATATATTTTACAGTGAGCCTCAAATCGTGTAAAATAAAAGCAAAAACACAAGGAGAATCGGCTATGATTAGATTAGGCATTACCGGCTATGGCAACCTAGGGAAAGCGTTGGAAAAGCTCGCGGTCAAGGCAAAGGATATCGTTCCTGTCGCAGTGTTCACAAGACGTGACGGCGTTACCTCCGATTTGGGCACGCCCTGCGTATCTTATTCGGATTTTGAAAGCTATAAGGGTAAAATCGACGTAATGGCGATTTGCAGCGGTTCGGCTAACGACGTGCCGGTTCAAGGACGTCAGCTCGCAGGCATTTTTAACACCGTTGACAGTTTCGACACTCACGCGTTGATTCCCGATTACTACAAGGATATGGACTCTATCGCCGTCAAAAACGGCACGGTATCCATAATTTCCGCAGGCTGGGATCCCGGTCTGTTCAGCTATATGCGCCTACTGTTCGCCACCGCGATAGAGGACGGCGACAGCTATACCTTCTGGGGTAAGGGCGTAAGCCAAGGGCACAGTGACGCAATCAGACGTATCGAGGGCGTGAAGAACGGAAAGCAGTACACCATTCCCAAGCAGAGTGCGCTGGACAGCGTAAGAGCAGGGGAACGTCCTGTCTTGGCGGCAGGGGATAAGCACCTTAGAGAGTGCTTCGTGGTTGCCGAGGACGGAGCGGACAAGGCTCGTATCGAAAAAGAAATCAAGACGATGCCCTATTACTTCGACGAGTACGAAACCGTTGTTCACTTTATCAATGAGGAAACCTTTGTCAAGGAGCATTCGGGTATGCCCCACGGCGGTATGGTGATAAGAAGCGGCAGTATTAACGGCACAGCTCACACCGCGGAGCTGGATATCAATTTAGGCTCTAATCCCGACTTCACCGCGGCTCTGGTTCTCTCCTACGTCCGCGCGGCGGCCAGAATGAGCGCAGAGGGCTTGAAGGGCGCGAAAACCGTTTTCGACGTACCTGTGTCCTATATGACGGATATAGATATTAACGAGGCAATTAAGCATTTACTATAAGTAAATGCTTAAAACTTCCGCAAAAACACGAAAAAAGTCATAATTCGGCAAAATATGTTCCACGTGGAACGGCGTTATGCCAGCACGGCAAAACACGCTCCCACGCCTGCAAAGCCGAATAATGCGGATAGATAAAGAGTAAAGGCGTTCAGCTTAAGCACCGTGCCGAAAACCTCGGCGCACAGATACAGTGTAAGTACGGATAATGCGGAATTAACCGTCATACCTATGACAAATCTGCGCTTGGCTCCAAAAAGCCACAGCGCGGCAAGCAGGGTTAGTATCCCCAACGTCAGCGCGATAATCAATTCGTAAAGCTCCATAGCGTTACCTCGAATATCTATATGTAACGGCTCCCAAGGGAATACTTGAAAAAAATAGCGAATAATGGGAAATATCCCGTAAGCAATTTGCTCGGATACTTGAGCGGAATAATAAGACGATAGAGCCGAAACAATTGAGGTAAGCGGACGCGTTATAAAATTCGGACGGTAACGTAGCGGAAAGCAGACCGACATTAACGGAGCTGTAAGATTGCAGGATAGAACGATTAAGGTTAGGCTGAAACGTAACCGTAAGACGGTAAGTGTGGAGCGAAAACGCAAATAATTGCGGTGATACCAAGGAATATCGAAGTGCAAAAAGTCGTTCGTCCCTAAATTAAGGCAAAATTCAAAGGTTCTTGCGGTGGTCGTAATGGCTTGATGACCGAAATCCCGATTAGAACTCAAAGCCATACAGAATAAGAATAAAGCAAGGCGTTATACGATAACAGGGTATAACCGAGGAGAAAGTAATGATAATAGGCATAGTCGTAGCCCTGAAAAGAGAAAGCGAGTACCTAAAAAGCAGATTAGGTGCGCCGATTGAGGAAAACCGTCTTTGCGGAGTGGATTTTAACGTCTATAAGGTTGGCGAAAACACTGCCGTTATAGCTGATTGCGGCGCAGGAGTGTCCGAGGCGGCGTCTGCGGCGGCAATACTTGTAGCTAATTACAAGGCAGAGCTTCTGCTTAATTACGGATACGTTGGCGGCTTGGTGAAAAATCTAGGAGTATCCGACATTATTACGGTTAAGAGCGTTGTTCAGCACGACTACGATTTGACCGCTTTCGGAGAGCCCTTAGGCAAACACGACTGCCTTGACTCCGCATACATAGAGGCTGATCCTTATTATACGGAAAAGCTTGCAAAGAACTTGCCCTCGGCTGTAATCGCTTGCGGTAACTCCTTCGTATCCAACCAACAGGATAAAACGCGTATCGCGGAAGCCTTTAACGCGTCTATATGCGATATGGAGAGCGCAGGCATTGCTCTCGTTGCAAAACGCAGTGGAATACCCTTTGCAATGGTTAAACTGATTTCGGACGGCGTTGAAGGAGATTCCACCGCCGCATTTGCCGCCAACAGTCACAACATATCGGATTGTTCGGATATTATTTACGATTTTTTACTTGGAGAATAACAATGGAAACGATTAAATCTTTTTTGATAGACCACGACAACCACCCCAAGGGCTTTTACCTTTCGGGCGTTAAGGACGACATATTCACCTACGACCTGCGGTTTAAGATTCCCAACGGCGGTGATTATCTTAAAATTGCCGCTATGCACACGGTTGAGCATATCTTCGCAACGGTTATCCGCAACAGCTATGCCAAGGATTCGGTTATCTACTTTGGACCGATGGGGTGCAGAACGGGTTTTTATCTTCTCCTTAAGGGAATCGAGCCTGAGGAAGCGAAAAAACTCACCGCAGAATGCTTAAAAACCTCGCTTACGGTGGACAAAATCCCCGGTTCGGGCAAAAAAGAGTGCGGCAATTACAGAAGCCACAGTCTTAAAGGCGCACGTGAGGAAATGCAGGCATATTTGCAGGTTTTGACGGAAAATCTGTAATTATCAATCAATAATCGACAAAAAACGCGGTATCTTAACTGGTGCCGCGTTTTTTATGTTCCACGTGGAACGTGTTTTCTGCTTTTCGATTAACCGACTTTAGTCGGTTAAAATTTTCCTTATTGATGGCGAAAGTGTGAGGAACGAAAAGAAGCGCGACACGGATAGAGAAAAAGTAATTGTGATAAGGATAGAGGAATAATGTGATAAGGATAGAGAAAGAGCAGTGATAAGGATAGAGAAAGAGCAGTGATAAGGATAGAGAAAAATGTAATGAGGACGGAGGGTGGAAGATAAGGGTAGATGGGTGTGACAAGGCTAGAGAAAGAACTGTAACAAGGACAGAGCGTGGACATAAGGGTGGGGAGGAAACGTGACAAGGATATAGAGATAGCGCGTAAACGCGAGATTCTTCGTCACAATAGATTGTTCCTCAGAATGACAGTG
>CAYJBY010000006.1:74579-87478 GCA_964368645.1 uncultured Christensenellaceae bacterium | reverse complement strand
AGGATAGTGACAAGGATAAAGAAAGAGCGCGTAAACGCGAGATTCTTCGTCACAATAGATTGTTCCTCAGAATGACAGTGTGGAGTAATGCTTGTTTTCGGATTTATCGTGACAGGCAGTGGGGTTGTTTTTTTGTGTGGCGTTTCTGTCTTTTTTTGTTGAGGATATGGAGCGAAAACGTGACAAGGATAGAGAAAGGATAGTGACAAGGATAAAGAAAGAGCGCGTAAACGCGAGATTCTTCGTCACAACAAGGTTGCTCCTCAGAATGACAATGTAAAACAAGATCACTCCTCAGAGTGACAGTTAAAACGAGGTCATGCCGGTTAATAACGTAAACGTGGGTGGCTGTGGGTATGAAAAAATGACAAGCCCAAGGTAACGGGGTGGGTTTTCTGTCCTTTTTGTTGAGGATATGGAAAAATAACATAAACGGGGGCGGTGGTGGATAACTCGGTGCATAAGTTGAAAAGTTTTGCACTTTTCCACATTTTGGCGGTGGATAAGAAGCTATCTTTGCGCAAAAAACAGAGCTTTTTCCGCAAAAAGCGCATAGATATGTGACTTTCGGGTGGTAAAAACTCCCAAATCCTCGATTTCGTAAAATTTTTGTGAATAACTTGCTACGCGCTTCGCGTATATGCTATAATTACGTAAATATATGTATAGGGGTATTCGCACAAGCGCATAACTCCAAAGCCGTTAATTCGGCGCAAAGGCGGTTGGTCGGCCGAGAACTGTCGGACTAAGACAGTTTTCCTATCCGCTCCTACCGTGGGACTAATTCACGGTGCGCAGGCAATACGCGCACACGCATTACAGGAGGTTAATCGTATGGCACGACAGCAAACAGGACGGAACAAGGGCGGCAAGTGCTGCCTGACTTGCTTGATAATAAGCGTAGTTATTCTTGTGCTGATGGTGGTCGGCGTTATCGTCGGCGCCAATTTTGCATTTAACAAATTCGTAAGCCCGATGATCGGCGGCGTTTCTCTCAAGGACGCTTGGTCGTTAATCAGGGGCATTTATAAGGCGGACGAGGACAAGATCGTCACTCAGCCTTATTCCGAAGCCGACCTCATCGGCGAGGGCGGTTTTTACGCCAACCTAAACGACGCTTTACTCCAAAAGCCCTACACCGAGGCGGAGTGCCGCGACCTGTACATTAACGAGAAGGGCGCGGAGAGCTATGCCGCGCTGACGGACAAGCAGAAAGCCGAGGTGGTGGAAGCGGAGTACGTTACCCAGAAGGGTACCGAGCAATACAACGCTTTAAGCGCGGAGGATAAGGCGAAAATCAAGTACTACCGTATCACCGTTGACGCGCTTTTGGACGCCGTGGACATCAAGTCGTTGGTTGCCGAGGGCGAGGTAACGGAAATTGCCTTTGCCGGCGAGGACGATTCTAGCGACAGTGAGAGCGGCGATATGACCGAGACTCTTAACGCCGTACTCTCTCGGCTTGTTTTCGACTTTGCCACTATCCGCAACTACTATCCCTACGACAGCGAGGACGAGGCTAGCGGCAACGTGACCTCCGACCAGAAGAAAGCCTACAACGCAGGCATAACCACCTTTACCATTACGGGCGAGCAGGTTGCCGCGCTGATTAACTCCATAGTGACCACAGTCTTAAGCGGCGACAACGGACTTTTGTCCAATATGAACGTGGATATGCTTAAGAACGTGGATTTGGCTACCCTAGTGACCATACCGCAGGTTGTAGTCAAGAACACCTCCGAAAACCTTGCATCCTTAACCACCGAGCAGATTAACGCTTCCACCCAGTTGGGCGTTACCGTTAAACTGGCTTTACAGCAGGCGGTGGACGGCGTTGCCGATTCACTTTTGACTCAATATAACCTGCCTAAATTCCTCAAGACCTTTATCGGCTGGCTGGTTCCCGATAACCTCTTCCTCACCGCAATGATTTATCCTCTTGCCGAGGGTAAGGAAGCGTCTTTGGTAATCAACAACTACGACGAAAATCAGTGCAAAACCCTCAATACCATACTCAATACCCTAGTCGGCGACAAGCTCTCCTCTATGCTGGGCGGCGCGGACGAGGAAAGTCAGGCTATGGCTGCCGAGGGCGACGAGGTTGGCGCAACCGCCAACGCGTTCCTTGTTTCTCTTAACGACAAGGCGGCACAGCTTTTCGGTAAGCTGAAACAAATCGTACCTCTTAACTTCACGCAGGACGGCGGCAAGGTGGCTTTAAGATTAGAGCATATCCAAGCGGTTCTGAATTTTGCGGGACTTTACGACGCGGAGAACCCCGACGCGGCGACTAACGTCACTCCTCATATGTTCCTTTCCGCCCTTAACGGTATGGCTAACGCCTACGCGGTTACGGACGCAACCTACATAGAGAAACTCGCTATCAACCACAACGGCGTTTTCTGCCGCAACTGCTATGCGACATCGGGCACCTTAACCCACGTTGAGAACGCCTGTATCCGCGAAAAGTCCGATACGGAAACCGCCTTATACCGTTGCTCGGTTTGCCACGACGAGAACGGCGGCTACACCGCCACCGACCTTTTCCTGTACAATCTGGAAAGCAATTACGCTTTGGACGAGGGTTCTCTCTCCGAAAGCGGATTTTCGATTACCAATCTGGAGGCACTGTCCTCTATAACCGACGATATTAATATGGAAAACCTCAACTTTGTTGACTACACCGCTTTCGCCACCGAAAACGCCGCCAACGACAGTATAAGGGTTTATCTGTACGATATCAGCTTGGCTCACCTGCTGTCCGAGGCTATCGCAGGCGGATTGGACGGCTTTAACCTAGGCGCGGCAGGCGATGACGAAAGTTCCGAGGGCGAGGGTTCCTCCGCTTCCGACTTATTGCAGAAGCTTTCCTTCAACCGCGTCAATATCAAAAAGGACGGCGAGGACGTAAGCCGCGCTACCTACGATTACACCGTTAAGGAAAAACAGGGCGACTCCGAGGTGTCCGTTGCCAAGACGGCTAATAACGTCACTATCAAGAATTACACCTTTAACGTGGTTGCCGAGCTGAAAATCACCGAGCTTTTGAATAGCTTTTTAGGTAACGGAGAGGAGAGCGCAACTGCCGCCGCTTCCGATTACAGCGCGATAATTTCCACCCTTACGGACGCTCTGCCCCAGCTCTTCACTCTCCAAATCGTTATGTCGGTCAGAGAGGTTTACGGCGCGGACGGCGCGTTGGTCGTAAGACAATTCGCCCCTGCCGACGGCTCCAACGGTATAGAGGTCAACAAGTTCGACCTTGAATACACCCAAAAGCTGTTAGACACGCTGAAACTGCTGGTTTCCAAGTTCGCAGACGCTTCCACGGCGGATATGATTTCCGCAGACGGGATACTTAATCTGCTTTCCTCCACCTTCGACCAGGTGTTCACTATGCTGGAGACCACCCTCAACGCCGAAATGCACTTGACGGACGGCGCGGTGGTTCTTCCCAACATTTACGAGGTGGTAAGCGGTTACGTTTACTCTATGGAAAAGAGCAAATCCGACAACCCCGAAAACGTCACTAAGCTTTCCGCAAGAGAGACCTGTCAGGTCTTCGAGGGTATTTACCAAAGCGGTATAGTCACCTATGACGTTACCGAGGCGGCAACCGGCGCATACGTTCTAGTCGGCAACGAGTACGTTCCCTATGACGCAGGCAATTCCGCTCACGCAGGCTTAACACGCTATACTATATCGGTAAGCGGCACCGCGGCAACAGGCTCGGTCAGCCTTGCCGACACCAAGAATATCATCAAGGCGGAGGAAAAGGACGGACAGGAGTTCCTGTCGGCTTTATCCGCTAACTACTACCTAACCACCGACCTTAAGGCTTCCGAGCTTTTCGGCGGCAACCTTTCCTCTATGCTTGGCGCGGACAGTATCAACTTCCGCAAAACTCTTGACTTCTCCACAGGCACGGCGGTTGACGTCAGCGGTTATTCCGCCGCGCTTATGGGCGCGTACTACGGCGGCAATTATTACTATCCTGCCACCGCCACCGTATTTTATATTGTAAAGGAAGGTGGCGCGTATATCGCGGACGGCAACGGCGGCTACCGCAAAACCACAGGAAGCGAAACGGGTACCCACGACGCTTTCGTTCCCGAGCTTTACGTTAAGGTGACGGACGGCGAGCTGCACGCGGATTACTACACCGCGGCAAGCCCCGCTCAAATCGCGGCAGGTACCGACCTGTACATTAAGCGTGAGCTTAGAGATGGTCTTTATAAGGACGAGAGGGCAACCTCTTCCCTGTCTGTCAATATGACGGGCGCGGCTCTTGCTTCCATACTCAACGCAGGCGGTATTCTGGACAGTATCGCTTTCGCGCAAGCAGGCGAGGGCGATGAAGCTTCCATTATCAGCTCCCTTGAGGTCTTAACCGCATCAATTACCCACGACGCGGACTATATGTATATGAATATAGAGCTTCGCGCGGTTTTGGACGGCAGTTCTCTCGGCGGCGGCGAGGACGCGGTGCTGGATCCCTCTAAGTTCCTGCCCGGTTATCTTTACGTTACCGCACAGGTGATACTGGACGGCACAGCCGCCGATTACGCAGAGAATAACGGCAAGGCTACCGCCAACACCGCAGGAGCATACGTCAAAACCTCCGACGGTTTTGTGCTTTACGACAGTGCGGCGGCGGCTCATCAGGGCTTGCCCCGTTACGATTACGTACCCCGTTACACTACCGAGGTTATCGTCAACAAAATGCAGTCCGAGGCTAACGCCAACCTCTTCCACGTTATCACCGCTTTGACAGGCTCTGCCTTCGATACGGATACCATTTGCGGAACGGTGCGCGACTCTATCTCCGTGGCGTTCTCTCAAATCAGCGATTACGTTCCCCTGGTCTATGACTATACGGGCAACACCCTTGTTTTAAGCAACATTTTCGACGTGCTTAACAATTTGGCTTTCCGCGCCGAAAGAGATAAGAATATCGCAGAGCTTGAGGCAAGCGTTACCCCTGCCAACGAGGCTACGGTCAATGCCCAAATCGCCGCTGAAAGAGCGAGAACCTACGTCGGCGACGCCGTTGAGAACGAGGCTTTGCGCTTCGACCTCAAGGAGTTCGGCAGACAGCCCGAGGCGGTTTTGGACGTTCAGAACGGCAAGGGCTACATACAGGACGCGGAGGGTGCGTACGTCACTCTTGACGCAGGCGTTACCTTTGTTGACTACGACGCGACCGACGACGCTCACACAGGCTTGGCGCGTTACAAGAAAAACGACCTGAACGGCTTGTCCGTTTTGGATAATATCTTCGCAGAGGGCGATTCCGAGGAGTTTATCGACAACCTCAACCGCTACTACTATATCAACGGCGGCACGGCAGGGGATAAGTTTATCACCTCCGCCGACCTGCTTTCCGGCAATATCTTCGGTGACGGCGACGGCGGTCTGGGCGCAGACTTTATCCTCTTTAACGGCACTCAAAGCTACACCGATTCCAACGGCAACGTACTTACCCTTAAGGGCGTGTATAACGACGACACGGCGTTCTCCGCCGAGGACTTCTCCGTCCGTATGAACGATAAGGCTTTAGCCGACCTGTTGTATTCAGGCAGTGACTCCGACGACACGGACGACGTTACCGACCACCAAATCGCCTTGGGCGGTATGGGCGCGGCAACCGTTACCCAAATCAGCATTTACGAGGAGAGCGCAGGGGGCGTAACCAAGACGCTTATGGAGCTTTGCCTTAAGGCGGCTCTTGCTATGGACGGCGAGGTTGCGGCTCTTATGCCCGATTATCTGTTTATCACCGTTACGGTGGACTTGGGCAAGGCTCTTTCCACGATAGAGGACACCGAACCCACCAGCCCGACCTACGGACAGCAAATCGGTGCGCTTACCGAGGAGGACGTTACTCTTAAACTTAACGGCTTGGACGAGGCGGAAACCTCCGCTTTCTTCGCAAGACTTACCAAGCTCACTTCCGCAATCGGCGCGGACGCAGGCGACCTCAACGAGGACTATATCAAGTCTATGATAGCGGATACCGTCAGCGGTAATATGTCCGCTCTTTCCGCTTTGCCGGGTATCGGCTACGGCGAGGACGAGGGTGACGTAGGTTATATTTCCCTGCCCGATATTTTCACCGTGCTGATAGACAAATGCACAATAAGCGACCTTACCTTTAACCCCGACGGCACCGTGAAAACACAGAACGTAGGCGGCGCACAGGCTATAGTTACCGCGGAAACCACTCCCGAAAACCTCTGCGCAAGACTTAGAGCTTTCGGCTCCCTGACTTCCGATTCTATCGGCGTTACGGGTGAGAATATCACCTCTATCGCCCTTACGGACGTAGCTGACCTTGCCAACACCGATATTAACGCCACCGCTGATTTCGCCGCGACTTACAACTCCTTCTACACCCAAGCGGACGGCGACGCGTTTATGCTGGACTTCAGCCGCAATATGTATCTTACCAAGGTGTTTAAGGCGGACGACCTTCTTGGCGAAAGCTCCGCAGTGAGCAGCTTAGGCGAGGACGACCTTAACTTCAAAGGCATTTACGATTACAGCACAGGCACTATGACCGAGATTTCCGCTCTTACCTTGGCTTCCGATTACAGCTTCGGCGGCGATTACTACTACGTCAGCACGGAGGGCGGCTATTATAAGGACGGTACGGATATCAAACTGCTTGCGGACGGTTACGTAAACGGCGACAAGTACGCCAAGCGTCAGCTTTTCTACGGCGTTTACAAGGACGGCAGAGAATGGTCGTCTTTAACCACCCAACTTAACAACAAGGCGTTGGGTGCCTTGGCTTACGAGTTTACGGGCGCAGGTATCGAAATCGGCGACGTGAAATGTATTAGCTGTGACGGCACCGTTGACGTTGACAACAACGGAAAGTGCGACGTATGCGGCGGCGCAATGAAGGGTATGGGCACCGCCCGTATCGCACAGCTCCTGCTTAGCGCGGACGCTTTGGGCAACGCATATATTACTGGTATTTTCGTATATACCTCCAACGACGCTTCCAACAAGGCTATTCCCGAAACGCTGGTTTTAATCAGCCGTACCCGTATCCAAAAGGACGGCGCGGACGACCTTGACTATCCCACTACGGTGGTAATCAACGGTATGTCCAGAGCGCAGACTATGCAGTTCTTCCAGAACCTTGAATCCATCAAAACGGGACTTTCGATGAGTCTTGATTTCGGCTTGTCCACCTTAGAGGACACCGTGAGCCAGCAGATGAGCAATATCTTCTCAGGTCTTACGGGCAAGCTGAGAGGTGCAAGCTACGAGGACGGCGGCATCAAGCTTCCTAACCTCTTCGAGTACTTAGCAGGCGACTCCGAGTTCTATTATTACGAGGACGCAAACGGCGATTACGTTAAGGACGGCTCGGATTACAGATTGGCTGTGGTAAGCGACGGCGGCGCGACTCGTTACACCAGAACGGTGGGTATGGCGGATTACTATACCTATTACGAGGACGTCGGCGGCGAGTACGTGCAGAAGAGCGTTTACACCGCTTCCGAAAGCGGCTTATACGTTACCTTGGACGAGGGCGTAAGCTACGTGCTTTACGACTCGGCGGCACCTGAACACGCAGGTCTTACCCGTTACGGCAGAAAGGACGTTATGACCGTCGGCACTTCCGAGGATTCGGCTTTGACTCACTACTCCAGAGCTACCAACCCCACCGCGCTTACCCCTGCTCAGCAGAGCGGCGCGATTACCTGTTACGAGGCGGCGGCGGCAAGCGAGCTTAGAGAGCGTTTGCGCGAGTTCGGCGCGGCTCCCGAGGTCACTAAGAACGAGGGCAATATCACCGCAATCGCCATTGACAAGACTCAAGACTTCACCTCGCAGAACACCATCGACTTCGCTTTAAGCTACGACGATTACTATACCGCGGACAGCAGTGCGCAGTTCCTAATCGATTTCAGCCGCAATATGTATCTGTCTAAGGTGCTTACCACCTCCGACCTTTCCGGCAACCTGTCCTTGGGCGAGGACGACCTCAACTTCAAATACTATTACGATTACAGCAGCGGCGTTATGGAAAAGGTCGTAAGCCTGTCGGGCGACACCGCGGTTTACGAACGCGCCGAGGACGGCGATTACGTCAAGCTGAACAATAACAGCTACGTTATCTACAACGGCAGTTCCTCTGTTCACATTGCCGCCGCCAATACTAACGGACGGTTTGACCTTAATTACTACTACGTTATTCCTTACACTCCCAGCTACGTGGACGTGAGCAATCATTTGGTTTACTATTACTACGAGGCTCCTTTGGGCGCATTCGTTGCGGACGGCTTGGGCGGCTACGTTGGCTATACGGGCGGCTCCGCTACCCGTTACGACCGCAAGATTTACACCGCTTACGGCAAGACTGCTGAGAATAGCTTTGAGCTTATTAACGGCGAAATCAGCTACTACTACGCAAAGCGCGACCTGTTCAGCGGCGTTTATAAGGACGACAGAGAGTGGAACGAGCTTAGCAACGTAATGAGCAGTAAGGCTCTTGCTTCCTTGGCGGCGCAGAATAACGGCGCAATTGCCATAGGCGATTTAAGCTGTAACGGCTGTACTTCTCCTTTGGACGCCAACGGCGACCGCGTTTGCGACAACTGCTCGGGTGCGGTTAAGCCTGCTACTGGTTATGCGGAAATCGCACAGCTCATTATCAGCAAGACGGCGGATAACGTGTATTTGACGGGTATCTTCCTGTTCAGCCCCACGATGGATAACTTCGCGCTCCCCGAGAACCTTGTCTTAATCAGCCGTACCACCATTGAGGAAAACGGCGTGGAGAGCTTGGACTATCCCACCACGATTATTATTAACGGAATGACGGCGGAGGGAACGCGTATGTTCTTCTCCAACCTGTCCGATATTCAAAAGTCTATGGGACTTAACGGCGATATGCTTTCCAAGGACACTCTTGAAAACACCCTGAGCGGACAGCTCAAGACGATTTTCGGCGACCTGATGGACGGCATTGACGGCGCAAGCTACGTGGACGGCGGTATCAAGCTCCCCAACCTCTTCGAGTATCTGACCGCAGGGGATAAGGAGTATTATTACGAGAACGCTAACGGCGGTTACGTTAAGACCTTGACGGGTTACGAGCTCTACAACGCTTCCAATCCCACCCACGCGCTCTTGCCGCGCTACGTCAAAACCGAGGGTATGGCGGACAGCTTTGTTTACATCGCTGACGCGACAGGCGATTACGTTACCCTTGACGGCGGTTTGAGCTACGTTCTTTACGATTCGGCAAACGCGGCGCACAGCGGCGCAAACCGTTACAGCAGAAGCATAGGCACCGATTATTCCTTTACCTACACCCTTTCCGACAGCGGCTTATACGTGACCACGGACGGCGGCGCGACCTACGTCAAATACGACAGCACCGTGCATGGCGGCTTACCGCGTTACTCCAAGAGTATCGCGGAGGGCACCATAAGCGGCGGCGCGGTTTACGAAAAGACGCAGGCTGAAGCGTTGAGAGAGAAGCTTAAGGGCTTCGGCGCAACCCCCGATACACAATCCGTGACGCTTACGATTAAGGAAGATTTGGACGGAGAAAAGCAGGTGGAGTATTACAACTCCGTGGCTCTCAACTCGGTGGAGCAGGACTTCTTCGACGCGACGGACAATATCGCCTTTATGAATACCTTTAACCGCAATATGTACTCCGCGAACGGTCATTACATCACCGCGGATACACTGTTCAACGGTGTGGTTTCCATCAGCTCCGCGGCGTTTAACTTCAACGACACGGCTTCAAAGGACAGCTACTATCCCGACGCTAACGGCGGTTACGTCAAGAGATTTACGGCGGACGACGACGGCTTGTACGTTATAGTCGGCGGCAAGTACGTAACCTACACTAATCAGCTCGGTCAGCGTTACAGCGAGAGCTACGACTCCTACGATTCTGCTTTGGACGGCGGCAAACAGCGTTACGCCAAGATTTCCGCCGAGTTCGACGGCTTGTATCTGGACGGCAGAGCGGACGAGGAACTTACTACGCTACTCAGCGACAGAGCCTTGGCGGCTATCGCCACCGAGGAAACGGACGCTATCAGCTTTGCGGCAGGCTCCGCCAACTTCGTGCAGATTTCTATATTAAAGAGCGGTGAGCTTTGCTCCTGCGCAGGTCACGCGCCTTGCTACCATACCTATATAAGAGCGGTCATCAGGTTCGTACCCGACGCTTCCGCAAGCGGTGCGTCCTTCCTGCCCGATTACCTCTATATCATCAGCTACACCGATATCGATAAGGAAACCGCCGATCCTATGTTCCCCGATAACACCCGTATCTTCGTCAACGATATGAACGATATGGAAACAGGCAATTTCTTTGCTAACCTCTCCGATATACAGACGGCTATGGGCGTAAGCTCCGTCAGCCTTACCAGAAGTACGATGGAAAACACCATCGGCTCCAAGCTGGTTGAGGTCTTCAAGACCAACCTTACAGGCTCGGTAGAGGGTATGGAGTTTGTGGACGGCGGTATCAAGGTTCCCAATATGTTCGAGTATCTGACCACCTCCGACTACTATCAGCTTGATCCTTCGGGCGAATACGTGAAGGACGGCGAGAACTACAGATTGGCAACGGCAGGCGACGTGGGTATGGACCGTTACGTTAAGACGATGATGCAGGAAGAAACCTACTACGTGGACGGCACCAAGACAGGCGAAACCACGGACACCACGGCGGCGACTCTGCGTGCAAGACTTAAGGAGTTCGGCAAGGTATCCGACACCGCGGATTACAACAGCGGCGCAAACTGGGCGCAGTACCTTGACGCAGGCGGATTTATCACCTCCGAGTCCAACGAGTATTACCTCAATAACCGCTCCGTGGCAGGCGACGACGACAGCTTCTATCAATCCTTAGTGGATTATTACTTCCTATACACAAAGCCCTCTGCGGCTACTCTTACCGGCGGCGGAAATCTCTTCGGTACGCTGAACGCCACTACAGTCAATATGACGGGCGCAACCAACGGCTATTACGAGAAAACGGACGGCGACAAGATAACCCTAGACGGCGGCTTAACCTACGTGACTTATAACGCCGCGAACACCGAGCATAGCGATTATATCGCAAACGGCGGCAAGCTGTACGGCTACGATTCCTTCCGCAAGGACGGCAGCGGCACCTATTACTACGCGGCGGCTACACAGCGGTTCTCGCTGACGGGTTCGGGCGACACTTACGCTATATGCGAATCAACCGTTACCCCCGGCACTCCTGCCGCTTCGGGCTTGTACTACTATGACGGCGCGAGAGAGGGCGCAAAGCTCTCCGATAAGGCTTTGGCGGCACTGATTAACGGCTCCGGCACCAGTCTGGACGTGATGAACGGCGCAAGCGTGATGATTGACGTTAATATCGTCAGCTTAAAGCTAGACGTGACCGCAACGGGCTTTAGAATAGAGACCACCGTTAAGGCGGACTTCAACTCTCTCGATCCCTCTTTGCAAAGCGTTACGGCATTGCCCGATTACGTTTACCTTACCACCTTTACGGACGGCACGTGGAACGGCTCGGCTTATGCTTGCACCACCTCGATAGTGATTAACAGCTTCGGTTCCAAGACGGGCAACTCCGACAACCTGATGTATAACTTAAGTCAGCTCGGGAAATTCGGATTTGACTTCGGCAGCTGGTTTAATATGGATAGCATTAAGAGCAACGTCAACAGCGCGATAGGCGGCAACCTTACCAAAATGCGTACCGCAATGAATATGGATTTGCAGTTTAAGACCTACGATCCCGATACGGACGGCTCGGCTAAGAGCGTTACCGAGAACGGTCAGGGCTATATTGGCTTTAACTCCTTCTACGACGTAATGGCGAATACGCTGACCGTCACCACCGAGGACGTTGCCGATCCTGCCGAGAGCGTGCAAAATATGATACTCGCGCTCCATACAACCGATATTGCGCAGTTTACGGTCAACGGTATTGCGGAAAGCCCCAACGCGTCCTTTATCATGACCAAGATAATGACCGATAAAGATTTTGGCTATTCAGTCAAGAACTCGTACTCCGGAAGTACTGCCGCTACCGTTATTGACTGCTATATATTAGCAGGCGACGAGACGAGAGCGGAGTACAATGCAAAACGCGCCCTCTTTACTGCCTCCGCTGATCCGACTATTGACCTGATTTATTTGACCGCACGTATAGACTTGTCCGGTTACAGCACAGGAGTAGGCGGCTTACTGCCCGACGCTTTATATGCTATCTTTATCGTGAACGATGATACGGACCAGACTGTCTTTACCTTTAACAATATGGGCGCGGACGAGAAGAAGGCTCTTATCAAGGCGATGGGCGAGGGCGGCAGTGAGATAGAGAACGTAGGCAACGACCTTAAGAGTACGGTGGACAACGTGTTTAGCACAATTGGAGGTGGTGAATCGATAAACTACTTCTCGGGTATAGCGCAGGTTGGCGGAGTTGACAAGTATCCTACTTATAAGGACAACTGTATCGGCGTTATCGACTGCAACTAAGCGCAAAGTCACCGCAAAACCGCGGTACTAAGAAACAGGGTGTCACCCAAAAAAGCGGTATCACTCAAAAGCAGTACTATCCCAAACGCGGTACTGTAAAAACACTACAACAAAAAACCGCGGAACTACCACAAGAACGGTGTCATTCTGAGGAGCAATTAATTTGTGACGAAGAATCTCGCGTTTACGCGGCAAAAAAGCCTGTCGGCGAGATTCTGCACTCACCCCACAATACCGTTATACGGTTTTGCGGGGAACCACGACTTGCGACAAGGTCACGTCCTCAGAATGACAATACCGACTGTGTTGTGGACTGTGTTGCGACAAGGTCACGTCCTCAGAATGACAGTACCGACTGTGTTGTGGAGTATGAC
>CAYJBY010000006.1:67659-74479 GCA_964368645.1 uncultured Christensenellaceae bacterium | reverse complement strand
CGCCTGTCGGCGAGATTCTTCGTTGTGACAAAGTCACGTCCTCAGAATGACAGTACCGACTGTGTTGCGACAAGGTCACGTCCTCGGAATGACAGTACCGACTGTGTTGTGGAGTATGACCGCCTGTCGGCGAGATTCTTCGTTGTGACAAAGTCACGTCCTCAGAATGACAGTATCGACTGCGTTTTGGGTTGTGCCATAGACTTGAATTAATACTTATCACGGCGAGAGCCGTATCTACTAGGAGATTGTAATGAAAAAAGGTTATTTGGTTTTGATATTCGTACTGGTTGTTACGTTGGCGTTATGCACCGTAGCTGGAGTTGTTTCGGCAGACGAGCCGCCTTATTTTCTGACCTACGACTATAACGGCGCGGCGGAAACCGCGCCCGACGGTACGGAATACGGCGAAAACGCGCCTGTCGTCCTACTTGACGGCTCCACTTTGACCAACACGGGCAAAACCTTTTTGCATTGGATTGACGGCGAGGGCAACACCTACGCTTCTTCCGCACAATTTACAATGCCTGCCGCTTCCGTAACTCTTACCGCCGTTTGGCGCACCGATTACGAGGGCAACGGCACGGTGGAAACCCCCTACGTTATTTACACGGTTCAAGGACTTGAATACCTTTGGGCAGACAACACCTTTGCCGACTATTACTTTGAGTTGGGCGCGGATCTCGATATGACGGGAAGTGCCTATCAGGGCGGCTTTGCCATAACCAAGCAGTTTGACGGCAAGGGACATACAATCAGCAACTATGACGTGAAGGTCAGCAGTAAGGCGATGGGCTTTTTTGCCACCGTCCGCAATGCCTGTATCCGTAATATTGTATTCGCGGACGCGCGTGTAGAGGTGGACGGCTCCACCAGCCGCTCCGTTTGCGGTATTTTGGCAGGAGAAACCGAAAGAGCTTTGATTTCCGACGTTACGGTAGGCGGCGAGGTCGTTTCCGTAGGCACGGCAGGAGGCTTGGTCGGTTGTGCCAAGGACGGTACCGCCTTTAACGCTTGCCGCAACAACGCGGCGGTTGAGGGCGCAACGGCAGGCGGAATAGTCGGAAGACTCTCCGCGGCTTCCCTAACTCAATGCGAAAACAGCGCGATAATTTCGGGCATTTACGTGGGCGGTCTTGCAGGTAAGTCGGAAAACGGCTCCACTCTCACCGCTTGTGTTAATTTCGGCTCTGTTGAGGGCGACGAGTACGCCGGCGGTATAGTCGGCGACTTTGACGGCACCCTGCGCTCCGTCTGCAACTACGGCGGCGTGACTACCTCCACCGATTACGGCTTTATCGCAGGTATAGCAGGCTGTGCCGCAACCGGCGCGACCATAGACAAGGCTTTTAACTCGGGCAGTCTGACTCGCGGCGTTGCCGTGGGCGAGGACGGCGTTACCGCTGTGATTTTTGCTCAATTCAGCGACAGCTCGGTGACTTCAGCTCATCTGTACTCCTGCGGCGATTACGATGGCGCAGAGCTTAACGGCGCGATTTCCTTTAACGAAAATCAGGTTAAAACCACCCTTTTACCTCTCGTCAACACCGAGAGCCTGCTGTCCGTGGGTACTGCGGTAGCAGGGGGCTGTCCCGTTCCCTCCGCGCTTTACAAGACGGTGACGATTAACGTGACGGACACCCTGACTAACGGCGTGGCGGTTAAGACCTATAACGGCACTTCGCAGGCGGTTTTAGCGGCGGCAGAGGGTTACGAGGGCGTTTTCAGCTACTACTACGGCGGCGAACAATTCGACGAAACCGCCTATCCCGTTACCAATACGCCGCCTACCAACGCAGGTAATTACAAGGTTTATATCGTGGCTAACTCCAACGGAACCTTGGGCTTTTACTCCGTTGATTACGTTATCGGCAGAGCCAACCTCACCGACAACGGCTATAATCTCACCGAGGCGGTGAAAACCTACAACGGCTACTCTCAAACTCTTACCATATTAGACGGCGAGGGTAACGCCCCCGACTGGACGGCGGTTACAGGCAATGCCCCTACTTATACCTATGAAAAGCAGACCGAGGGCGGCTGGACGGCGATTTCTAAGGAAGAAAGCAAGAATATCGGCACCTACAGAGTTTCCGCAACCATTAAGGGCGGCAACAACTATTTCGATATTGTAAGCGAGGACTTAAGAGCCGAGCTGACTATCGTCAAGGCTCCCTTATCCGTCAAGGCGGACGACAAAACCATCACCTTCGGCGCCCTTATGCCTACGCTTACCGTAACGGTCAGCGGATTTTTGGGCGAGGACAGCGTAAGCAACTGCCTAGGCTACGTCAGCCCCACCGCTAAGTACGATACAGACGGTATCGACAATCCCTACTACGCCGCCACCTATACGGATAAGCTGGTTATCGACCGTGAGGGCGAGGCGTACAATTACACCTTTTATACCTATACCGCCGACGAGAACGGCGATTGCGTGACCTTAGACGGCGGCGCAACCTACATAGCGTATGACGAAACCGCGCATAGCGGCTTGATTAGATACAGCCGCACCTATAACGGCACCTGCGGCACCCTTTTGATTAACCCTGCGGAAATGTCGGGTATCGAGTTTGCCAGCAATTACTCCGCGGTTTACAGCGGCGAGGCTTACGCCTTAACGGCAGTAGGCAGTTTCCCCGAGGGGGCTGTGGTGAGCTACGTTCGTCTGGTGGGCGGCGAGCCTTTCGGCGACTCCTCTCTTACTCCTATTACCGCTACGGACGCAGGCACCTATCATTACCGCGTTACCGTTACCGCGCTTAATTACGTGGACAAAATCCTCAATGCGGACTTAGTGGTCAGCAAGGCTCCGATTAAGGGCATAAGCTTCAAGGCTTTGACCGCTACCTATGACGGCACGGCGAAAACCATTGCCGCGGAGGGCGAGCTTCCTCAGGGCGCAAGGATTAAATACTACGAGGACTTGGAAGGCGAGGGGCAGACCGCTCCCTACACCTATACCGACGTTTGCTCCAAAACCGTTTGGGCGGTAATCGACGGCGGCAGTAACTACCAGAATTTGACGCTTTCCGCCACCGTTACCGTGCAAAAGCTCTATCTGCGCTTCGTTGCGGAGGACGCGTCCACCGTTTACGGCGAAACGCTGTTGACCGCCGAGGATTTGGAGATAAGCTGTTACGACCGTGACGGCGTGAAGGTCGATTTGACCGACCGCAGACTGGGTGCGCTTGCGCCTTACGCGGTTTGCTCCGCGGAAAAGGGCGCTAAGGATTACGAGATTTCCGTAGCATATACCGACGACTTTAACCACGAAATCACAGTGGTTAAGGGCGTTTATTCCGTTATCAAAAAGCTCCTTACCGTTACCGTCAACCCCGAATCCATCTCCTATAATGAGGCGATTCCCGTCTTCGTTCCTGAATATACGGGCTTTGTGGGCGAGGACGGCGAGGACGACCTGACGGTTAAGCCCGTGGCGGTTACCGACGCGGTTGTGGGCAGTGACGTGGGCGATTACGAGGTCAACATATCGGGCGGCGCGGACGACAATTACGCTTTCAGATACGTTAAGGGCTGGCTCACCATTAAGAGAGCGGCTTTAACGGGGATTACCTTCAGCGGCAAAACCACTGTTTACACGGGAGAGGAAATCAAGCTGACGGCGACCTCGGCAACCGAGGGTATCGTTTTCGAGTACGAGGGCAACGACGGCAACGTCAACGCAGGCAGTTACTACGTAACAGTTAAGGTGGCGCGTTCCGCCAACTACCTTGCCTACGAGGATACCGTGCTTTTGACGATAAAAAAGGCTAAGGTTACTCTTTACGCGCCTCAATTGACCGCCGCTTACGGCGACGAGTTTAAGAGCATAGAGCTTCGCAAGGTTTGCGAAAACGGCGAGTGGCTCCCGAAATATGACCTTGAGCTTAACCCCGTTGCGGTTTGCGAGATTAACGCGGACAACGCAAAGCTCGCCGCAGTCAAGGCTTACGACGTAACGGTCAGCTATAACGCCAACGCCAACGACAATTACACAATCACTGCGGTTGCAGGCGGTTATACCGTAACCAAGGCCGCGGTAACCGTTTCTCTTGCCGTGGCTAACGCCACCTACGGCGAGGTTTATCCTCAGGTTGAGGTTCAATACGACGGCTTTAAGAACGGCGACGACGCCAACGCTCTTACCGTACTGCCTACCGTAAGCGGTATGCCGACTCCCTCTGCGGACGCAGGCAATTATCCTCTTACCGTTGCAGGTGCGTTAAGCGATAATTACAGCTTTACCTACGTTGGGGCGACCTTTGTCATAACCCCTGCTTCCTTTGACGGACTTTACGCCCTTTCGGACGGAGAATTCGTCTATGACGGCACCGCGAAAAGCCTCGCTCTCGTTTGGGCGGACGGCAGAGCGGACGAGCTGACCTTCCCTGCGGGCGTTACTTCAGGTACCACCGGTATGAATAAGACGGAGGCAGGCGTTTATCACGTTTCCGTTACCCTAAACGGCAACGGCAACTACGTCAGCTGTACCTTTAACGCCACGATGACAGTGAAAGCCGCACCCCTTACGGTTAGGGGCGTTACCGCAATCAACAGAGCCTATGACGGCACCTCGTCAGTGGTTTTGACAGGCGGAACGCTTTACTCGGGAGAAAATCCTCTTGACTCTGCGGCGGCAATCGGCTTTACCTTGGGTAGCGGCACCACTGCGGATAAAACCGCGGCGAACAACAAGACCGTTACCACCGCTATTCTCCTCACGGGCGCGGGCGCAACCAATTATAGTCTTACCCAACCCGATTACGTTACCGTCAATATCGGCAAAATCCCCCTTACCGTTACGGGTATTAAGGCAATAAACCGCAGACATAACGGCTCAACCCGTATCGAGTTGGATTTAACCGAGGTGAGCTTTGCAGGCGTTATCGACGGAGATAGCGTGGCTTTAACGGCGCAGTCCTACGGCTTGCTTTCCGCTCCTGCGGTCAGCGCGGACGAAAACGACAGACTGGCGGTTACTGTGGATAACTCCACGCTTAGCTTCGCAGGAGAGGATTACCTCAACTACACCCTTTCGGCAATCGACTACGTTAAGGTGCTGATTACCACGGGCTCGGTGTTTACCGCACCCGATAACTGCTACGTAAACGGCTCGGAAACGGTAGGCATTATCAACCCTCTGCTGGCTGAAAAAATTACCTATACAGCCACGGGAATCGTACTGGAAAATTACGCCTTTGACGGCACTACATATACCGTTAATCTTTTCAACAGCCTTCCTAACGGCGTTACCGCTGCAATCAGCGGAGAGGGGATTACACTTCTTAACGACGGCAAGGCAGGATTTACCGTCCGTAACGCCGCCGACTATGCGCTGACCTTGACGATTACCTCGGCAGGCGGACTTTACGCGGACGAGATTTTGCCCGTCAGCTTTAAGATTACTCCCAAAACAGTCACCATTGACGGCGTAGCCACCGTTACGAAAGCGTATGACGGCACGACCGCCGTAGGTTTAACGGGCGGCGAGCTTAAGGGTATCGTTGAGGGCGACTCGGTGAGCTTTGCGTTAGGTACTGCCGTTGCCGCCGACAAAAACGTCGGAAACGGTATTGCAGTCACCACCGCGATTACCTTGACGGGAGCGGACGTGGGTAACTACGTTCTCACTCAGCCTACTCTTACCGCGGATATTACGGTTAAGGTGCTGACGGTAAGCAATATTTCCGCACAAAACAGAATTTTTGACGGCACAACCGCAATCGTATTGACGGGCGGCGAGCTGAACGGCGTTATAAGCGGCGAGGACGTCGCTATCGACTCCTATACCGCCACGGCGGCAACAAGGAACGTGGGCATCGGTATCGCAGTAACCGTAGTTATCACCCTTAAGGGCGCGGACGTAGGCAATTATCAGCTTACTCAACCCACTCTTACTGTGGATATTACGCCGAAAACCGTTGTCGTTAAGGCTGACGCCAAGACGATTTATTCCAATCAGCCTATTCCTAAGTTCACCTATACGGCGGAAGGCTTGCTGGAGGGCGACAGCTTAAGCGGCGAGCTGACCATTGCCGAGGGCGAGGTCAAAATGAACAAGAGCTACGAGATTTTGCGCGGCGGCTTGTCTGTGTCCGAAAACTACGTTATACAATATCAATCCGCAACGCTTACCGTTAAGGTTCCCGTTTATATCTGGATTATCGCAGGCGTGGGCGGCGGTTTGCTGATTTTGGCGGTCGTTATTATCCTCGTGCTGAAACGCAAAAAGCGCGGCGGCGGCTCCGACTCGGATACGGACGGCGCGGCTCCCGATGACGGCGGCGCAGGTACGAGAGAGATTTTTGACGACGAGGGCGGCACCGATGCAAGCGTACAGGTCGAAAGCTACGGCGGCACCGAGGAAAACGCGGACAGCCAGAGCTACGGACAGAGCGAGGGCTACGGTCAGAGCGCGGATTACGGACAGAGCGCGGATTACGAGCAAGGCGCACAGTCAGCCTACGGCGAGCAGGAGCTTTATCGGGGCGGCGAGGATTACGCTCAACAGAACTCTGCGGACAGTACGGATAACTCAACCCCCTATTACGGTCAGGACGATAGTTTTATAGACGAGGACGAGGCTCGCTACGGAAAAGGCGACAGCGAGGAAAAGCCCTTTGACGAGGACTGATAACTCCGCATTAAGTTCGGAAAACAGCGTTAAGTTCGGGAAACGGAATTAAGGTTGGAAAACGGCACGGATTAACGCAACGCTCCGTCGCGCGGTAAAAATCGGGCTTTTATGGAGGGGCAAGCGGCGCAATCCGTCCATCCTTTATAACATTATATAACAAACGTAAATATATATACTAAT
>CAYJBY010000006.1:48847-67559 GCA_964368645.1 uncultured Christensenellaceae bacterium | reverse complement strand
TATATCAAACTATAACAAACAGGATTTATATATCATAGTGTGATAAACGGAACAAGCAGGATTTGTATATCATAGTGTGATAAACGGAACAAATAGAATCCGGTATAACCAACAGGGATTTTGTATCATAGTGTGGTAAAGTCGTCTGACGTGGGTGAGCCGCCGTATAACATTATATAATAAACGTAAATTATAATCTAAATATATCAAACTATAACAAACGGAGCTTATATAATTTTAGCGTGATAATATGATTTCAGTGCGATACATAGGACGAACCAACCGCTTATCCGGGTTAGCTAGGAGTGTAGTAAAGAAAGAATACTAGGAAGAACGGATTAAGAGGAAGAGGGCGCAATCCGTCCGTCCTTTATAACATTATATAACAAACGTCAATATGTATACTAATTATATCAAACTATAACAAACAGGATTTATATATCATAGTGTGATAAACGGAACAAATAGGATTATATATCATAGTGTGATAAACGGAACAAATAGGATTATATATCATAGTGCGATAAACGGAACAAATAGGATTTATATTGTTGCGATAGGCGGATTATTGGAGCAGATAAATCCACGTATAACATAGTATAACAAACAAGGTGTGTATAGCTTTAAGTATAACAAACGGGGCTTGTATGGCTTTAAGTATGACAAGCGGAATGGTATTTTAGTATAGAAGTCAAAGCTTAAATAGATTTGAGCAAGACAAGCATAGATTATATATTTCAGCACAAAAAAGTTTCTATATCACGGTGATATATTGCTTACGGAGGTCTTTATGGAAGTGGGGAACAAGGTAAAAATCGCGGTAATCGGACTGGGCAGCAGGGGCGAAAACTATATCCGTTGGCTTAGGCTTTTCAGGCGAAAGGCGGCGGAAGTGGTCGCCGTATGCGACCTTAATCCCGTCAAGGCGGCTAAGGTCGGTAAGCAGTTAAAACTGGGCGAAAAGGCGATTTTCACCGACGAAAAGGAGTTTTTTAAGGTCAAACGCGCGGACGCGGTGTGGATTTGCACCCAAGACGCCGACCATTACCGTAACTGTATGCAGGCAATCGCTTTAGGCTACGACGTTATGGTGGAAAAGCCTGTTTCCTACAACCTTGACGAGTGCCTTGAGATAAAACGCGCCGCCGAGGAAAAGGGCGTTAAGGTGGTGGTTTGCCACGTTCTGCGCTACTCCTATTATTATTCCAAAATCAAGGATATTCTGCGGAGCGGCGAGCTTGGCGAGATAATGACCTTTAACCATCAGGAAAACATAGCCTATTATCATTTTGCCCACAGCTACGTCAGGGGAAACTGGCGCGATAAGGCAAAAAGCACCCCTGTTTTGATGGCAAAATGCTGTCACGACATCGACCTAATCAGTTGGTTTATGGAGGGGGAGGCGGAGGACGTGAAAAGCTACGGCGCGTTGACTTATTTCCGCCCCGAAAACGCCCCCGAGGGTGCGCCGAATAAGTGTACTGACGGCTGTCCTCACGCCGCAACCTGCCCTTATAACGCGGTGAAACTCTATATAACCGATCCTTTTTGGAAGGCGAAATTTATCAAGTATATGCCCTCGGTGCTGACGGGAAAATACCGCAATTCCAAGGCGGATATTTTGGCTGCGCTGAAAACAGGCTCCTACGGCAACTGCGTTTTCAGAAGCGACAACACCACCAACGACCATCAGGTGGTTATGATGAAATTCAAGGGGGAGCGGTACGCCACGCATACGCTTTCCGCGTTTACTTCGGACTTTTTCCGCAATACCCGAATTACCTGCACCAAAGGACAAATTGTGGGTGACGACGCTTCGGGTAAACTGAAGGTCAGCCTTTTCGGCGGCAAAACCAAAACCTACCGCACAAAAAAACTCCCTCTCCCGGGGCATCTGGAGGGGGATATTAAATTGGTTAAAACCTTTATCGACCTTATGCAGGGGAAAGCCGACACGAAGGATATTACCTTTATCGACGCGACGATAGCTTCCCACCGCACCATAGTGAGAGCGGAGGAAAGCTACAATTCCGCTTCCGCCGATTAAGGATAAGACAATAGACGTGTCATTCTGAACGAGCATTTACGCGAAGTGAAGAATCTCGCATTTATGCGGAACGAAAAGAAAAGGGACGGAAAACCCGTCCCTTTTTGTCTTATCGATATAATTACCGCCTATCGGCGAGATTCTTCGTCACAATGGGATTGTTCCTCAGAATGACAGATTAAACTTTTTTGCAGAGAACAGTACCACGGTAATTCCTGTGCCGCTTGTTTGGAATGACAGAACAAACCATTTTGGAATAATAGGTGCTTGGAAAAGGATAAGACAATAGACGTGTCATTCTGAACGAGCGTTTATGCGAAGTGAAGAATCTCGCATCTATGCGGAACGAAAAGAAAAGGGACGGAAAACCCGTCCCCTGCGTTGAAACGTAAAAGCGGTTTTTTTACCGTTCCTACGATAACCTTTTTTTCTTTGTTTTTGCCGTTTAGGGGCTACAAACTTTTACCCCACCGTCAGCTCGCCGTCCTTAACGTCCACCGTAACCGTTGCGCCCTCTTGGGGGTTAGCGGTAAGGATATATTTTGCCAAGGGGTTTTCCACGTTGCTTTGTATGAACCGCCGCAAAGGTCTTGCGCCGTAAACGGGATCGTAGCCTTTGTCCGCGATAAAGTCTTTCGCCGCCTCGGTGATACTAAGCGCAAGCCGTTTTTCCGCCATACGCGCGGTGAGCTTGTTGAGCATAAGAGAGGCGATACTCTTCACGTTGTCGGGGGTTAGCGGCTTATAGTACACAATATCGTCCAAACGGTTCAAAAACTCAGGTCTAAAGGAGCGTTTAAGCAAGCCGTCAACCTGCGCCTTTGCCTCTTGGGAAATTTCGCCGTCCGCCGTAATGCCGTCCAGTATAATGTCCGAGCCGAGGTTAGAGGTCATAATGATGATGGTGTTCTTAAAATCCACCGTCCGCCCCTGCGAATCCGTTATTCTGCCGTCGTCCAGCACCTGCAAAAGTATGTTGTAAACGTCAGGGTGCGCCTTTTCGATTTCGTCGAACAGCACCGCGCAGTAGGGCTTACGCCGCACCGCCTCGGTTAAGGTGCCGCCCTCCTCGTAACCCACGTAGCCGGGAGGTGCGCCTACAAGACGGGATACGGAGAATTTTTCCATATACTCGCTCATATCAATCCTAACCAGATTCTTTTCGTCGTCGAAAAGGTTTTCCGCAAGAGCCTTGGCAAGCTCTGTTTTGCCTACGCCCGTAGGTCCTAGGAACAGGAAACTGCCGATAGGTCTGTTCTCGTCGGAGATTCCCGCTCTCGACCTCAAAACCGCGTCGGCAACCTTGGTTACAGCCTCGTCCTGTCCTACCACACGGCGGTGCAGGCTTTCAGCTAAACGCAAAAGCTTTTCTCTTTCGCCCGACATAAGCCGAGCCACGGGAATACCTGTCCAACGGGATACCACGGCGCAAATATCGTCCTCAGTGACCTCGTCGTGCAAAAGCTGTTTGCTTTCCTTGCCTTTCAGCTCCTCCAGTTTCTTTTTGATGTCGGGAATAATACTGTAACGGTATTCTCCTGCTTTTTCGTAATCGTAGCTCGATTGGGCGTTGTCTAACTCCGCTTCGGCGTTCTCCAACTGTGCTTTCAGCTCCTTTTCCTCGTCAACGGAAGCCTTTTCCTTATCCCAACGGATTTTCATTTCCTCAAACTTCTCCTTAAGCTCGGAAAGCTCCTTTTTCAGGTCGGCAAGCCGCGCGAGGGATAGGTTGTCGTTTTCCTTGTTGAGAGCGGTTTCCTCTATTTGAAGCTGAAGTATTTTTCTGGAAACAGCGTCCATTTCCGTGGGCATACTGTCGATTTCCGTTCTAATCGAAGCCGCCGCCTCGTCAACTAGGTCTATCGCCTTGTCGGGCAAAAATCTGTCGGAAATGTATCGGTTGGATAGGGTTGCCGCCGCGATTAACGCGTCGTCGTGGATTCTTACGCCGTGAAAGATTTCGTAACGCTCCTTAAGTCCTCGCAGTATGCTGATGGTGTCTTCCACCGTAGGCTCGGCAATCAGAACAGGCTGGAAACGCCGCTCAAGCGCCGCGTCCTTTTCGATATACATACGGTATTCGTCTAAGGTGGTCGCGCCGATACAGTGCAGCTCGCCCCTTGCCAGCATAGGTTTCAGCAGGTTGCCTGCGTCCATTGCGCCCTCGGTCTTGCCTGCGCCGACTACGGTGTGAAGCTCATCGATAAAGAGTATCACCGCGCCGTCGCTTGCTTTGACCTCGTTAAGCACTGCCTTTAGTCTTTCCTCAAACTCGCCGCGGTACTTCGCGCCTGCGATAAGTGCGCCCATATCCAAAGATATAAGCCTGCGGTTCTTAAGTCCCTCGGGAACGTCGCCCTTTTGTATCCTTATGGCTAATCCCTCTGCAATGGCGGTCTTGCCTACGCCCGGCTCGCCGATTAGGACGGGGTTGTTCTTGGTCTTTCTGGACAAAATCCTTATTACGTTACGGATTTCCTCATCTCTGCCGATTACGGGGTCGATATTGTGCTTTTTCGCCCTTTCGGTCAGGTCGGTGCCGTACTTTTCAAGAGCCTCGTAGGTGTCCTCGGGGTTGTCGCTTTCGATTCGGGTATTGCCCCTTACCTGCTGAAGAGCCTTAAGCACCTCGCCGCGCTCAACGCCGCAGGACGCGAAGGCTTTTTTCAGCTCGCCCTTAGCGGAACTTAGCATAACCAAGAGCAAATGCTCCTGCGAAATGTAATCGTCCTTCATCGTTTTGGCGAGGTTTTCCGCCGCGATTAACAGCTTGTCGGTTTCCGCGTCGATATAAACCTTGTCCGCCTCTCTGCCGCCGCCCGTTATCCCCGGAATGCGGCTCAAAAGCTCCTCGACCTTGGCTTTCAGCGTCCGCACGTCACCGCCGCTTTTCTCTATCAGCCTAAAGGTTAAGCCTGTTTCGTCCTGTAACATAGCGTACAGCAAATGCTCGGGAGCTACGTTAAGGTTGTTCCGTTCTATCGCCGCTTTCTGCGCGGCGGCTATGATTTCCATAGTCTTTTTCGTAAATCTGTCACCGTTCATAACATTGCCTCCTTTTAAGTATTAGGTAATTAAGTCAATCCGATACTTGCCCGTTTTTGGCACTCTTCGGAAATGACTGTTAGCAATCAATGTATTCAACTGCTAATATTTTACCGCATTTTGAAAATTTGTCAAGGGGTTTCGGCTTTTTTCTCAAAAAAGAATAAAAACTTCCAACAATTTCCTCCCCCTCTTACAAAATATGACAGATAGGGGGGTATAAATAAAGAAATTTGAAAAACAAAAAAGGTAGAGTAAGCGTTTCCCATAAGAGCATTTTTTGATATTCGTTTTATGCCTTGCCGATTCTCATTTATTTATCGGTCTCGAAAATAACAATTTGATTTTTGAGAGAAAGGATTTCGGTTAATACGCTTTCGGTTTCTACCTCGCTTAAATCAATAAGCACAGGAAAACGATTACTTCTTGCGTGAGCGATAATCTCGGAAATATTACCGTGTTTTACACCGAATTTGCTTATGAAAGTGTTATTCCAAAGCCCCTTAAAATACGCTTCAGCGGTTTTTTCTTCCCGAGAATCGGTGTAAAAGTCAGATATTATCTTTCCGTCTTTTAATTCAAATTCTGCTTTTGCATCGGCTCCGCAAAAACAGCCGTCGCTTGATTCAACGGTTAGCTTAGCTATTACCGTTTCTGTTTTACTCTTACCGCTAAGCAATCTTTCTTTTGCCGACTCGGATAAAAAATATTCAGAACTAACATCATTTATAATTTCCGATGGTATTCCGCGCAGACACCACATAATAGCACTTGCTACCGTTTCGGCTGAGTATTCGGATTTGTACTTACATAAATTAACGCGATTAATGCCTTCTGTAAGGTGAATTTGTAAGCTTTCTGTTTTGGCATTTTTATTTGTAATCGCTATGCTTACGATATGGGGATATTCATTGACAAAAGAGTTTTTTATTCCGAAATCATACAGTAGCGACCTGCCTAAATTGTAGATGTACTCCTTATCGAATCCGCTTAAAAGCTTGTCTATTTTGTCTTCACGCGTCTCGCCCGTACAGATAGCAACGGCAATTTTTGATAGTGTATCGCGTTTCTCGGTTTCTTCAATAAAGATATCCTGTAGGTTCCACTTCAAATTACGGGAAAATTTCTGACTCGGTATCGGGTATTCGATACAAGCGGAAAGCAATTTGTTATATACCGCAGTGATGTAATTCTTTTTTGAAAAAGATTTGGTTGTTTCTAATAGCTTTATTTTATCCATTTCGTCACCTATTTGAATTATAAAATGTTATTTAATAGTAGGAGGGAAGTTTATCGGACATTAGGGTATTGACATTCTTTATCAAAAAAATTATAATAAAGCTAATATTGTAAAGGGGAGAAGAAAATGAAAGGACAAAAAAACGCATTAGATGAAGTCATACGCAAGAATAGCGGTAAAAGGTTTTCGTCGGAGCAGTTAAAAGACAAAGTTGCTCAAGAACTTTCAATAATTAATGGTAATACCGTTGAACCAACGGCGATTACCCTTATTTTCGGGGATCATTGCAAGGGAAATAATCCATTACTTAAAAAGGTGAACGGCTAATTTGAATGTTTAGGAACAAACGCAACCAATACGTTGTTTCCCATATCGGATTTGAATGCAAGTTATATTGAATGGGTAAATCCGGAAGTTTATAGTTATAATACGCAAGACGGAATATTGCACAATGCGCAGTGTGAGAAGAATATGTCTGTTTTTGTCACGAAGTCAAAAATATATCGTGGTATTGACCTTGACGCACTGGTAAAGCACGTTAAAAAATTACAGTATATAGAAAACCTGCGGAGTGTTTATAGCCGGTTAGCTAGCATTGCGACTGCGAGCGTGGGCGTATGTAAAGTCGAGTTTGTTGAATCGAAAACAATTGAAGAATATTACCGTCCAACAATAATTTCCAAGTTACAATTTGTTGCAAATGAATTATATCCGCTTATTGATGGATGTGAAAAATACTTCGATGAAAAAGATGGTTGGAAAATTAACGCACTCAAAAAAGTCTATGAAAGCGTGAAAAAAGCTGACGAGACTGATTTTACATCAGTCAAGAACATTTTATCAGACTTAATTCCCTGTATAGAACAGACTAAGGAAGCGACAAAAAATAATTTGATAGAGGCGGACTTGCAAAAGCTAATCGACGTGCTTATCAAGATTCAAGAAATTATCTTAATGAGCAGCAGTTCGATACTTGGATTGTGCTGTTTTAATAAGTCCACAATTTATTTGTGTTTAGAAAATATCGTTGATGAGGCACAAGATAAGCAAATCTCCGAAAAGCATTTAGCCGAATCTGTTTTTGCGCACGAATACACTCATTACCTTCATATAAGCTTAATGAGCGGCAATCCGCAAAATAACGATATAGTAAGTAAGGATGCCGTGCTGGAAACCGTTGCAGAAACAATGCAGTACATTTTTGCGCAGAAAAACGGCGATGTCGGGCTTGTAAATTGGGTGGAAAAGCATTCTGAAAAACGCGTTTTCCCCGGGTGGGGATATGCCGGAGAAAGCATACTGAGAACGGTAAGCAAAAAAACTAAAATAAGCGAACCTTCGTTGTTGGATCTTGTTATATGCGTATCAAAAAGAGATTGGAGTTTAGCCTACAGTCTTATCAATGCGTTTAAGACAGAAAAATATAGCATAACTCTCAATTACGTTACCTTTTATGATGAGAGAAATGTTTGGGCAATATCTAAATTATACGTGCCATACACGATTGGGGAAAAAGACTCGATGAACTCCGAAAAACATTCCTTAAAAAGCGCGTTGCAAAGTGCTCTAGGCAAAATCATTGATGCAACGACGGGTAATTTGTATGCTGAGTTTTGCGGTAAAGCACCATCGGGTGCTGATATAGAAAACTTGTTATTCTATAATATTGACGGCAAGAGCTGTTTTTCTTCGCTTGCAACGGACAATCTTAGTTTTTCCGGCGAAAAAAGTTCAATAGTATTCGATAAGCTTTATTACTACCATTACCAAGTATTAGAAAATCCTGTTAAAAAATCCGACAAGCCTATTTGCAAGTGGGACGGATTTGAGATTTCAAAAATCAACTCCAATACAAAGCCTTACGCCTATTTCGATATGATGAAAAGGAATGCGGCAAATATTAAAACAGACGCTAAAATCGATTCCAATGAAAGTATTTTTCTAGAACTGACAATTCACGTACCAAACGAAAAATTAAAGCCGAAAAGCATTGTTCGCGTGGTAAAACCTATGATAGACGGTATTATTTGCGGTCTCCACCAGTCGAACGGAATAAATTGCGAACGCATTGCAACAATGATAGCTTCAAGATATACCGTTGATAAAACTATTGTTGAAAAGCAATTAGGTGACAATTTGAATGTTTGTTTACCAAAACGCGAATATATAAAACCGTATCGAAAGGATGTAAATAATAGCTTCAAATGGGATCCGCAAGACGATTTACTGAAATACGTTAGTATAGAAGTAAAGAAACAGGATAATGCCAAATTATCAATAAGCGGAAAGCTTTTCAAAATGTAATGAATTAAAAACGTGGCTGTTTCAATTTGGAGCAGCTACGTTTTTTTATTTGAGCGGAATGTAACGCCTACTATGAGCAAGCATAAAACACTTACCATTTTTGATTGTTTTATATAGTACAATAATTTCGTTTTTCGGGGAGCGGAGCGGATAATTGCGTAAGAGGAGAGGGTGCAACGCGGGTTTTCGGTCTGCGGTGCATAAGCCACATATAAAATATGCGCATTTTGCATAAAACTTTGTAAATATTGCATATTTGGCAAAATATAAATAAAATATTTGAATGTTTATGCAAAAAACAGTTGACATTAATCAAAAGCGGAATTATGATATGGGGGTAACGTGCGGAGAGAAGATTCTCTGCGTGAATATCGGAGGTCATTATGAAAAGCAAACAGGATATCAAAAAGGTTGTACTGGCTTACTCAGGCGGACTTGACACTTCAATCATTATTCCCTGGCTTAAAGAGAATTACAATAACTGCGAGGTTATAGCTGTTTCCGGTAACGTGGGACAGGGCGACGAGCTGGAGGGCTTGGAGGAAAAGGCAATCAAGACCGGCGCGTCCAAGCTGTACGTTATGAACTTGGAAGACGAGTTCGTCAATGATTTTATTATCCCCACCGTTAAAGCCGGCGCGGATTACGAGGGCTACCTTTTAGGTACCTCTTTTGCAAGACCTGTTATCGCCAAGCACTTGGCGGAAATCGCCGTCAAAGAGGGCGCGGACGCGATTTGTCACGGCTGTACAGGCAAGGGCAACGATCAGGTGCGTTTCGAGCTGACGATTAAGGCTTTCGCTCCCGATATGCAGATAATCGCTCCTTGGAGAGAATGGAGCATAAAATCCCGTGAGGAAGAGATCGAGTACGCCGAGGCGCACAATATCCCTCTGAAAATCAACCGCGAAACCAACTATTCCAAGGATAAGAATATGTGGCACTTATCTCACGAGGGTTTGGATTTGGAATTCCCCGAGAACGAGCCGCAATATGACAAAAAGGGCTTCCTTGAAATGGGCGTTTCTCCTATGACCGCTCCCGACAAGGCGACCTACGTTGAGTTGGAGTTTGAAGCAGGCGTACCTGTTAAGCTGGACGGCGAGGCTCTCAGCGCAAAGGATATTATTTACAAGCTCAACGAGCTTGGCGGAGCTAACGGCATAGGCCTTTTGGACGTAGTGGAAAACCGTCTTGTCGGTATGAAATCCCACGGCGTTTACGAAACCCCCGGCGGCACGATACTTTACGCGGCGCACGATTATCTGGAGACAGTGACTCTTGACAAGATGACCGCTCACAAGAAAAAGGAAATCGCAATCACCTTTGCGGAGTTGGTTTACAACGGTCAGTGGTTTACTCCGCTAAGAGAGGCTCTTTCCGCTTTCGTGGATAAGACGCAGGAACACGTTACAGGTAAGGTTAAGCTCAAGCTCTATAAGGGCAATATCATCAAAGCAGGCGTGTGGAGCGACTGGTCTTTGTACTCCGAGCAAATCGCAACCTTCGGCGAGGACAACGTGTATAATCAGGCGGACAGCGCAGGCTTTATCAACCTTTTCGGTCTTCCTATCAAGGTGCAGGCGGCGGTTAATAAGCTCAACAAAAAATAAAATCGGCAGTCCGCAATATGCAAAGACGGCAGTCAAGGAAGAAATGACGGCGGTCAAACAAAACAAAAAACAATCGGTATTTTTTGCCGATAAAAGCGGTAACGGCTCACCGTTTTTAAGAGCCGATAGCATAAAACGAAAAGGGGAAAATGCTATAGAAAACAAAACCGACGGTTGTACCGTCGGTTTTTTCTATTACCCCACAAAAACGTGCGACGTTTTTGCGGGGAACCCCGAGAAAGAAATGCGTTGGAGAACCCACCCCACAACAATATCACATATTCTTGCGGGGAACCCCGACAACCACCCCATAAAAACGTGCGACGTATTGTGGGGAACCCCGGGGAGAGGGCAAGTCTTTGGAGCGAACGAATAGGGAGAAAAGCTGAACCTGTTCACAAATAAGCAAACGAATTTTTACGAAAACACAGTTCTGTCATTCTGAACGAGAGCTTTGCTCGAAGTGAAGAATCTCGCCGACAGGCGGAAAACAACGTAAAAAAGCGCGTAAACGCGAGATTCTTCGTTGCAACGTGGTTGCTCCTCAGAATGACAAAGCACGAGTTACGGGCGCAACGTGGTTGCCCCTCAGAATGACAGAATAAAGTATCGTTATGCGCTGAAACGGAGAAGACATAATACCGTATTCTTGCGGAAAGTCAAGGGCTATGGTGCGCCGATATGGTTAATCAGTGTGTGCTATCGGCAAAAACATTGCCTTTTGAGCGATTATGTGGGTTGTTTTTTGCCGATAATGTGATATAATAGTAGTGTGAGGTTACAATTATGAAATATCTTTCCGTTGCAGAAGCCGCAAAAAAATGGAACGTGTCCGAAAGGAGCGTTCGCAATTACTGCGCCGAAAAACGAATACCTGAAGTTGTTTTGAAGGGTAAAACTTGGTATATTCCCGAAACCGCTCAAAAACCTTTGCGAAAAAACGGACGCGAGAGCGCGGTCGGTTTGCTTGCCGTGCTGAAAAGAGAACAATCCGCACAAACTCACGGCGGCATTTATCATAGGTTGCAGATAGAGCTAACCTATAACTCTAACCATATTGAGGGAAGCCGCCTGACTCACGACCAAACGCGGTATATTTATGAAACAAACACTATCGGACTTGACGGTACGGCTGTCAACGTGGACGACATTATTGAAACGGCGAATCATTTTCGTTGTATTGATTTTGTAATTCGGCACGCTGACGACAAGCTTACCGAGAGCTTTATCAAACTGCTGCACCGCACGCTGAAAAACGGCACCGCCGACAGCCGCAAGGAATGGTTTGCCGTGGGGGAATACAAGCGCGTACCCAACGAGGTAGGAGGCGAGGAAACCGCCGCACCGGAAGACGTATCGGCAAAAATGGCGGAGCTTTTGAACGAATATAACCTGAATAAAAACAAGGGCGTTGATGACCTGCTGGATTTCCATTATCGCTTTGAACGGATACACCCTTTTCAGGACGGTAACGGCAGAGTGGGTAGGTTAATCCTTTTGAAAGAATGTCTAAAACAGGGTATAGTTCCTTTTGTCATTGACGAGGAAACCAAAATGTTTTATTATCGGGGCTTGCACGAGTGGACAAGAGAAAGGGGCTATTTAAGAGATACCTGCCTTTTTGCACAGGACAAATTCAAGAGGTTGCTTGATTATTTTAGAATAAAATATTGTTAGAAATAGTAGGTGTTTAGGAGAAGATACGAGAAGAAGTAGGTGTCATTCTGAGCGAGCGTTTATGCGAAGTGAAGAATCTCGCATTTATGCGGAAAATCAAGGGGGAGAAAGTAGGGCGTTGGAGAACCCACCCCACAACAATATTACATATTCTTGCGAGAAACCCGAGAAAAAAAGCAGTCCTACGTAAGATACCGCATAAATGCGAGATTCTTCGTCGTAATAGATTACTCCTCAGAATGACAGAGCGTGGGTTACGGGCGCAACGTGGTTGCTCCTCAGAATGACAGAGCTACACGGTATTGCGAGAAATCCCGACCGTGAAAGTTCACTCCTCAGAATGACAAAACTATTATAAAATGGATTAACGGGATAAAAACTTGTCCAGAAGGTCGATTTGCGCCTTGACCGCCTGCGGTGCCGGGCCGCCCTCGGAGGTGCGTTTGCCTAAGCACACGGACAAGGAGATTGCCTCGTAAATATCCTCTTCAAACAAGGGGCTTGCCGCGCGGAAATCCGCGATGGGCAGTGCGGACAGAGGGATTTTGCGAGAAACGCACAAAGCGACCAGCTCGCCTGTCAGCTTGTAAGCGGTGCGGAAGGGCATACCCTTGCGCGTTAAATAATCGGCGCAGTCGGTGGCGTTGATATAGCCTTTCTCCGCGCCTGCCGCCATAACCTCGGCGTTGACCTTGACGGACATTAGCATCGGAGCCATAACCTGTAAGCATTTTTTGACGGTGTCGATGCTGTCAAAAACCCCTTCCTTGTCTTCCTGCATATCCTTGTTATACGCTAAGGGAAGAGCTTTCATAACGGTGAAAATCGAAATCATATCCCCGAAGACGCGCCCTGTTTTACCTCTTATCAGCTCGGCGAAATCGGGGTTTTTCTTTTGGGGCATAATGCTGGAGCCTGTGGTAAAGCGGTCGGGGAGAGTCAAATATCCGAATTCGGTTCCCGACCAGATAATCATTTCCTCCGAAAGACGGCTGAGGTGAGTCATAATAACCGCGCAGTCGGAGCTTAACTCCATAACGTAGTCGCGGTCGGAAACGCCGTCCATACTGTTGGAGCAAGGCTCGGTAAAGTTAAGCGCGGCGGCGGTCAGTCTGCGGTCAACGGGATAGGTTGTGCCAGCTAACGCACAGCTTCCCAAGGGAGAGGTGTTCATACGCTTGGTGCAGTCCTCAAGCCTTGTTACGTCGCGCATAAACATCGACGCGTAAGCCATAAGGTACTGAGCATAGGTTACGGGCTGTGCGATTTGGAGATGAGTGTAGCCTGCCATAACCGTGTTGAGGTTGGCGTTTGCCTTTTCGCGGATAACCTGCAATAAGGACTTCAAAAGCTCCTTGATTTCCGCAATTTGCTCTCTTAGATACAATTTCAGGTCGGTTGCCACCTGATCGTTGCGGCTCCTTGCGGTATGCAGTCTTTTACCTGCCTCGCCCACTCTCGCGGTCAGCTCGCCCTCCAAAAAGGTGTGTATATCCTCGGCTAAGGGATCGATAGTCAGCTTGCCGCTGTCAATATCGGCAACGATTTCGGTCAAACCCTTTTCGATAGCCTCGTAATCCTCGGCGGAAATAATGCCGCAGGTCTTGAGCATAGCCGCGTGAGCGATACTGCCCAAAGCGTCCTGACGGTACATACGTCCGTCCACGCCGATAGAACGGTTAAGCTCCTCGGCAATCGGTTCCGCCGCTTCCTGCAAACGTCCTTTCCAAAGTTTTTCCATAGTTATCTCCTCAATCAGTCGCTGTGCTTTTGTTCCACAAATTTCCAATACGCCGCCGGATCGTTGATATATTCCGCGTAATTCTCGTAATACGCAGGGGGCAGGAAGTTAGCCACCTTGTGGGGCGGCAGACTATCGCCGATAGCGTTGATTGCGCTTTCTATCGCGGAGGTTAGGCGCACTCTCTCTTCCTCGATGGTGTTGTCGGGGCAAAATTCAACGGACTCGCCCACGTTCACCGTTCGCAATGTTGAGGGGATATATACGGGATAATATTTCAGCTTTTTGCCTGTGACGCGCCAGTAAAACAAGCCCAAGTCGGCAATGCCGTCGTACAGCTTGTTGACGTATTTGCCGCCCTTGACGGGACTTTCCGCAAAGATTACCAGATTTTCGCCGCCCTCTAAGGTCTTGACGCTTTCCTTATAGGTGCCGAAAACTCTGGCGTCAGTGCGGTACACCTTAACGCCGTTTTGCGCTGTTAAAAGGGGGCGAAGCAAAACCGCCACGATACGGCTTAAAAGCCGCATAGGAGCTTTCCACTTGAATTGTCTGCCCTGAAAAAAGTCGTGAAAAATAAAATTGGGGGTGATTTCCTTATCAAAAACGCAATGCGTTACCCAAGAACGGTACGGACGGTCAAAATATAGGCTGACGCTCATCGGCCCGATAGCTCCCGAATGGTTGCATACGTAAACCGCCGTTTCTCCCTCGGGAGATTCCTGCTGTCTTACCACCGTCCGCTTGCGGAAGATAAACGTCCGCGCAATACACATAGCGGCTCGGTAATAAAAGCCTTGACGCTTGCCTTCTGTATTCTTGCCTTCGGGGGTTCTTTTCGCCGCCATAAGCTATGCGATTCTCGCCGAAACGTAGGAGAGCAAATCTCCTATCGTTTTCAGGTCGGTGGGATCGTCTATGGATATGCAGAATTGATTTTCGGCGTCATAGAGCACCATAACCAAAACCAAAGAGGTCAAACCGTCTATCGTGTTGAGTTTCGTGTCGTCCGTTAATCCCGATAAATCCGTGTCGGGTAGGTTCTTAGCAAGTATAGTCTTAAGTACGGCTAAGATATCAATGTTGTTCATAGAATCTCTTCCTTTTGATTTTCATACTAATCGTCCGCTCAAAATCGATAAGCCTAACGATTAGCTTTGATATTTTTTTGTGAGAGGGCTGAGTCATATTGTACGTGTCGATCATCGACGAATAAATCGCGTACAGCTCCTCGTAACTTTTTGTAAGCATTTCCGCAACAGGCAAAATCTCCAGCGCGATAACGGGAGTGCCGTTGACCGCGTCTTCCTTTGCCACGCAGTCCTTAACCAGCGGACTTTCGCTGAAGGATTCCTCGATTTCCTCGGGATAGACGTTCTCGCCGTTGGAAAGGAGAATGATGTTTTTGATTCTTCCTGTCAGGTGCAAAAAACCGTTGCGGTCCATATGCCCAACGTCGCCCGTTCTGAACCAGCCGTCCTCGGTAAACGCTTCCTTGGTGGCTTCGGGATCGTTGTAGTAGCAGGTCAAAAGGTTGTCGCCCTGAAGCTGAACCTCGCCGTTCCTAAACCGCATACGCTGTTTCGGATAAATCCTGCCTACCGAATTGTTGTTGTCTAAGGGGGTAAAGTCAGCGGAAATAGAATTAGCCGTTTCCGTCATACCGTAGCCCGTTACAACTCTGACGTTGTACTTCTTAAAGCCCTCGCTGACGCGGTGAGGTATCGCCGCTCCGCCGCAGAGGATTTTGTTAAGTCTGCCGCCCAGCACCTGCTCGCCGCCCTCGTCAGCCGCCTTGAGCAACGCGTCCGCCAACCCCGGAACCAATACCGCAACGGTGGGTTTCACGTTGGCAAAATTACGCAAAAAGGCGTAAGGAGAGGTGATATAAACCTCGGAGCCGCAATAGATGGGAGTCAAAAGACACCGCACAAAACCGAATACGTGGGAGAAGGGCAGTACGCTTAGGAACAACTGTCCGAAAACGCCGTCGGGGAGGTACACGCCGTTAAGCGCACCGCGCATTATGGCACGGTGACAAAGCAGAGTTCCCTTGGGATCGCCGGTAGTGCCGCCTGTAAAGAAAATCATAGCAGGATCTGCGTTGACCAAATTGGCGGCGGAAAGGGGCTTTTCGCCCTTGGCGTCGGGAGCTATAATCGTGACCTTGTCCTCTGTGACGTAGGTATAGCTACTCTCTTTTATCATCGCTTTAATGCCGAACTTGGCAAGAGCGGAGAGGTAGTGGTATTCGTCTGTGGCAACAGGGAACGGCACCAAAATAGCACCGTAAGACAGGATAGTCAGCATCCATTCGGCGGACAGGACGGAGTTCTTCATCAAAACGCCTACCACGTCGCCTTTATTAACGCCCGCTTCCTTCAGTGCGGCGCGCCTTAAAGCCAAATCAGCCGAGAGTTCCTTATAGGTATATGCGGAGGTAGCATCGCGCAGAGCCGGAGCGTCGGGATAGTTGCGTTCCGCCAGCGAAAGCAGACGGGATACGGTACCCACGAACGGCACCCTTTTGTGCTCCTCCGAAGTCAGACAATTCAAGAAATAATTGCTCATAGTCTTTATTATTAAATAAAAACCAAAAAATGTCAACCCTTTTCCGATTTTTCACCGTTGCAAGGGGCGCATAGGTATATAATCGATAAAAAAGCAGGGGCAAATTGCATAAAAAGTCAGTATTATGCAATTATTCACCTAATAAATTGTAAGATAAGCGAATAGATACGTGTCATAGTGAACCCACCCCACTCTGATTGTCATTCTGAACGAGCGTTTACGCGAAGTGAAGAATCTCGCCGAAAGGCGGAAAACCCCGGGGGAGAAAGAAGTCTTACTTAAGATACCGCATAGATGCGAGATTCTTCGTCGCAACGAAGTTGCTCCTCAGAATGACAAACACAGCCCGACATCCACCCCACAACACCATTGTTTTTTTGTGGTCGGAAAATCCCTTTTGGGTATTGCCAAAAGCTGTAAAAGCATTTATAATAAGGTTGTCGCTCCGAGGACAATCGAAGGACAAATAAAAATGAGGTAATACTATGGATTATTCTAAATATCTTAGCAAAAGAGCCAGCGAAATCAAGCCGTCCGGTATCAGAAAATACTTCGACGTGCTTTCCGATATGCCTAACGCTATTTCCTTGGGCGTTGGCGAACCCGACTTCCCCACACCTAAGAACGTGGCGCAAGCCGGCGTTAAGAGCATTACCGACGGTATTACCCAATACACTTCCAATTCCGGTATGCCCTCTCTCCGCAAGGCGATAGTTAAGTACGTGAGAGAGCGTTACGGCGTAGAATATGCTTTCGAGCAGGTTATGGTCACCGTAGGTGCCAGCGAGGGTATCGACTTGGCAATGCGCGCTCTTTTGGAGCCTGACGACGAGGTTCTGATTCCCGAACCTTGTTACGTTTCCTATTGCCCCTGCGTAAGCTTATGCTGCGCCAAGGCTGTGGCGGTTCCCTGCTACGTTGAGGACGAATTCCGTCTTACCGTCAAATCCCTTGAAAAAGTAGTTACGCCCAAGACCAAGGCGTTAGTGCTTCCTTTCCCCAACAACCCCACAGGTGCGATTATGGAAAAGGAGCATCTTGAGGCAATCGCTCAATTCGCCATCGAACACGACATTATCATTATTTCCGATGAGATTTACGCCGAGCTTACCTACGGCGGCGGCAAGCATTGTTCCATCGCTTCCCTGCCCGGTATGCAGGAGCGTACAATCTTTATCAACGGTTTCTCCAAGGCTTTCGCTATGACGGGCTGGAGATTAGGCTACCTCTGTGCGCCGTTGCCCATTCTCAAGGTTATGCTGAAAATTCACCAGTTCGCTTTGATGTGCGCTCCTACCGCGGCACAGTACGCAGGTCTTGAGGCTATAGAATCGGGTTTTGCCGATAACTTCGCTTCCATTACCGCTATGCGCGACGAGTACGACAAGAGAAGACGTCTGTTGGTGGATTCCCTCAACGAGATGGGCTTGACTTGCTTTGAGCCTAAGGGCGCGTTCTACGTTTTCCCCTGCGTTAAGTCCACGGGTATGGATGGCGACAGCTTTGTGGAAAAGCTCCTTGCTGCGGAGCAGGTAGCGGTTGTTCCCGGCAGTGCGTTCGGCGAGAGCGGCAGAGATTTCGTTCGCATAAGCTATGCTTATTCTATGGAACGCATTAAGCAGGCGTTGGCGCGTATCCGTCATTTCCTAGATACTCTCAACAAGTAATCGGAGGTAATAATTGGAACAAACCGATAGCTTATCCGCTTTTTTGGGTAATATGACGGGTTCTAAGGTGGTGTTCGACGCCAACACGGAAAAATCAATCGTGAACAGCGTGGAATCTTACCGCGAGCTTATGGCGTATTATAAGTGCGCAATGATGGAGACGGAAACGAAATTCAACGTGCTGAACGAGGAGTTTTCGCTGAAGTACGACCGCAACCCGATAGAAACCATTAAGGCTAGGCTGAAATCCCCCGAAAGTATCTTAGGTAAGCTCCGCTCACGTAATTTGCCGATAACCAAAGAGGCGATAGAAAACAATATTTTCGACGTTGCAGGCGTAAGAGTTATCTGCTCCTTTCCCGAGGATATTTATATGCTGGCGGATTACTTCCTAAAGCAGGACGACGTCAACCTTATTAACCGAAAGGATTATATCAAAAACCCCAAGGGTAACGGCTACCGCAGCTTGCACCTTATAGTGGAGATACCGATTTTCCTTCACGACCAAAAAAAGATGATGAAGGTTGAGGTGCAGTTCCGTACCATAGCAATGGACTTTTGGGCGAGCTTGGAACACAAAATCCGCTACAAAAAGGATTTGCCCGACGTGCAGAGCATTAACGACGAGCTGAAAGCCTGCGCGGAAATGAGCGCACAGGTGGATATGCGTATGGATCAGGTGCGAAAGCATATCGAGGCGCGTAACAAAATAGAAAGAAAATAAAAACATAAAGAAAAAGGGACGGGGAACTCCGTCCCTTTTTCGTTACCGTGGCAACTCCTCACAAAAAATTCACTCAACCCCGA
>CAYJBY010000006.1:36659-48747 GCA_964368645.1 uncultured Christensenellaceae bacterium | reverse complement strand
TTGTCATTCTGAACGAGCGTTTATGCGAAGTGAAGAATCTCGCATTTATGCGGAACACAATTTACAATAATATCGGGACGGATTAGCCGTCCCTTTTTCTTTACCGTGGCAACACCTCAAAAAAATTCACTCAACCCCGATTGTCATTCTGAACGAGCGTTTATGCGAAGTGAAGAATCTCGCATTTATGCGGAAAGAGAACGCCTGTCGGCGAGATTCTTCGTCGTAATTGATTACTCCTCAGAATGACAGAGCTACACGGTCTTGCGGAAACTCGCCTAACACTCAACCTTGATTTACTCTGACAATTTTCACCCCACAAAAGCAATGGGGTTTATTTTTGTATTGCTATTGCAATAACGGCGGAAATTTGGTAAAATTATTATAATACGGATTTTTAGAACAATTTAGGAGACAATTATGCCGCTACAACAACACCTTATAGCAAAAACCGCTCCCTGCGCCTTAGCCGAGAATATCATTGTCGGTAAGGGTTTCCGCATTACCGTTTTGACGGACAGCCTTTTCAGAGTGGAGGTTAGCGATAACGACGTTTTTTCTGACAGCGCAACCCAAATGGTTTGGTTCCGCAACCTTAGCGCGGTTAAGTTTTCCACGGAAACCGTGGGTTCGGTGCTGAAAATCATTACCGAAAAGGTAACGCTTTTCTTCGATACCGCCGCCAAAAAGGCGACTGCGGTGATACTTCCCGACGGCGTAAAATCCTCTGTCAACAACAGCGGCAACCTTAAGGGTACCGCCAGAACCTTGGATATGAGCGTGGGTAATTTTCAAATGCTTTTCCCCGATTGGCTCAAAAGACCTTGGATTTTCCATCTGGAATTTTGCAACGGCGTAGTGGGCACCAACGGTGTGGCGGTTATCCCCGACAACAGCCTAAGACTTGGCGATAACGGCGAGTTAAGCGCGGCGGCTGACGAAAAGGACGCGTATATTTTTGCCTACGGCAAGGATTACCGCGCCGCGGTCAAAGCTTTGTTTGCCATATCGGGTGAGGTTCCTATGCTGCCGAGATACGCTCTGGGCAACTGGTGGAGCCGTTACAAGGCGTACAGTCAGCAGGAATACGTAGATTTGATGCAACGCTTTATCGACAGCAAAATCCCCGTTACAGTGGCAACTATCGATATGGACTGGCACTGGGTTAACGTCAAGCGGTTCGGCAAGGTGCCTATGGGTTGGTCGGACGGACGCAACGGTTGGACGGGCTATAGCTGGAATACCGACCTTTTCCCCGATTACAAGGCGTTTTTGAAGTGGCTTAAGGACAATAATTTCCGCATTACCGTCAACCTGCACCCTGCAAGCGGCGTTAGATGCTTTGAGGATATGTACGAGGGCATCGCGCGTGAGATGGGGATTGATCCTACGACCAAGCAAGCGGTGAAATTCGATATCGCAGATCCGCGTTTCGTCAACGCGTATTTTAAGTACCTGCACAAGCCTTACGAAAAGGACGGCGTGGATTTTTGGTGGATAGACTGGCAGCAGGGTAAGGACCCTGCGGTGTGGGGCTTGGACCCTCTGTGGTCGCTGAACCATTACCATTATTTGGACGACTGCGTGGACGCTGACGGCAACAGCCGCCGCGGTCTTATCCTTTCCCGTTACGCAGGAGCAGGCAGTCACCGCTATCCGTTGGGCTTCAGCGGCGACACCTTCGTGCGCTGGACTTCGCTGAAATTCCAACCCTATTTTACCGCTAACGCCACTAATATCGGCTACACTTGGTGGAGCCACGATATCGGCGGTCATATGTTTGGCATTAACGACTTCGAGCTGTATATGCGTTGGATTCAGTTGGGCGTTTTCTCCCCGATTAACCGTTTGCACTCTACCAGCGCGGAGCTGATGGGCAAGGAGCCTTGGAAACGCAGAAAGGATATCGAAATTTATACCACCGAGCTGTTAAGACTGCGCCATCGCCTTATTCCTTATCTATATACGATGAACCGCCGCACTAACAGCGAGGGACTTGCACTTTGCGAGCCTATGTACTACTCCTATCCCGACGCTAACGAGGCTTATGATAAGTCTGTCCGCAATCAGTATATGTTTGGTTCGGAAATGATGGTTTGCCCCATTACTTCCAAGACCGATAAGCGCACAGGACTTGCTTCCGTCAAGGCGTGGCTGCCTAAGGGCAGATGGACGGACTTTTTCACAGGTACCGTTTATGAGGGTAACAACAACTATCTGGAGCTTTTCCGCGACCTTTCGGATATTCCCGTGCTGATTAAGGCAGGCGGCATTGTGCCTTTAAGCTCAAAATACGACACCAACGACAGCGGCAACCCTGCCGATATGGACATCGCGGTTTATCGCGGCAACGGCGTTTTCAAGCTGTACGAGGATAAGGGCGACGGTATGGATTACGAGGAGCATAACGCGATTACCGTTTTCCGCGTCAACGAAAAGGATAAGGATTTGATTTTCCGTATCGAGCCTGCAAAGGGCGACCTTGCGGTAATTCCTACGCAAAGGAATTACACCGTGCAGTTTAGGGATATAGTCACGGCTAACGTAACGGTTAAGGTTAATAATAAGGATTTTGCCGCCGTTATAGAGGACAAAACCCTGTCCGTAAAGCTCAACGGCATTTTGCCTACCGATACCGTGGAAATTACCGTCAGTAATTATACCGTTATCCGCAACCTGCCCCTTAAGGAAAGAGCTATAGAGCTTTGCAGTCGTTATCAAGGCTCTAATATCAACCACCTTATACGCTTCTTGAGCGTACAGCACGCCGCGGACGATAAGGCGGTGGCGGCGGCAATTCGCAAAAGCACTCTGCCTGTCAAGCTGAAAAAGGCGGTTTTGGAAACGGAAAGCGTGAACTAACCTAAAAATTCACCCTATATAATCAGTTAATTATAATTAAATATAACCATATTAATAATCCCGTAGGTCATAACCCGACTCACGGGATTTTTTTCGGCAATTACAGCCTGCCGCTAAAGCAATAGGGTTAGAGAATAGATTGCCGCTAAAGCAACAAGGATAGGGAAAAAGCCTGCCAAAGCAACAAGGATTAGTCGTTAGTTTGTAATAACACGGATTAGGTTGTAGAGTGTCACGACGTGAGTGTTGGGGCAAGGCGCGAATAAGTAATCAGTCTGCCGCTAAAGCAACAAGGTTGGAATAATTGACCAAAGCTAAAGCTACAAGGATTAGCCGTTAGTATGTGATAACACGGATTAAGTTGTAGAGTGCCCCGAAGTGAGTGTTGGGGTAAGGCGCGGATAAGTAATCAGTCTGCCGCTAAAGCAACAAGGTTGGGATAATTGACCAAAGCTAAAGCAATAGGGGTGGGATAATTTGAGCAAGGCTAAAGCAATTCGGTTGGAGTGATACCAAGGTGAGGGAGAACGGAAAGCAAAAAATGAGAGCCGATTAAAATGCGGTTTTAGTTAAAAAAAGAAAAAAGGATTATTTTGAAAGAAAAAAAGGAAACGAGAAAAAATCTCTCGTATAACCCTTGTACCGACTAAACAAGGTTGGAGAAAAGAGTGCCGCAAAAGCAATAAGGATTAATTATCTATAATGGGTGGAGTAGATTGGCTATAGAGTAACAGGAATTGCAGGGTTACGCGGAATCCGATTCAAGGAATACTCGGAGTGAAAGGCGCGGATAAGTAGATAACGTAGATAGGACGAGAATAAGGATAAGCAATTAACAAGTAGTAATGTGAATTTGATTATAGAGTGCCACGGTATGAGCGTTGGGGTAAGGCGCGGATAAGTAATTAGCTTTCTGCTAAAGCAACAAGGATAAGTTATTTGACAGAGAGAGTGTGAATAGGTCGGGCGTGAACAACTGGAGAACGAAGATAGGTTAAGTACGCGAATAAGACAAAACGTGTCAAAAGTGCGAATAGGTCAAGGACAAAGCTAAAGCAACAAGGTTGGAAAAACAGACAGAAGCTAAAGCAACAAGGTTGGAAAAACAGACAGAAGCTAAAGCAACAAGGATAAGTTACTTGTCATTGAGAGCGTGGACAGGTAAAGAGTGTGAATACGTCAAGAATGCGGATAGGTCAAGGCGAGAAAAACAATAGGCAACGGAGAGTTGCAGGGAGGCAAAAAAGAGATAAAATCGGCGGTGGATAGCAAAAAGGAAGGTCTTTTTGGGAAAAAATCGAAGAAAATAAAAATTTTACAAAATTTTTTTCCGAAGCAAATATCGCCCAATACACTATATATATTATTATAATATAATATAGCATTTAATATAAATATTTATCATCAATGATAAATATTTAAGGGTGATGGGAGCGCGATTACGAAAAAACCGCCGAAATAAAAGTTTTGAAAAAGCCATTGACAAAACAAATGTTATAGTTTATTATAGAAATATATAGGAGGGCGGTTGCGAAAATTGCTTCTTCACAGGTAGGCGTGTGTCCTGCCGAAGTCGGGAATATCATTTGGATTTTTTGATATTCTGCACCACAACTCAATATGCGTTTACTTTTCCGTTTAGGGGAGTGGCGATACTTTTTCGCTCTCTTCAAACAGAAATAAGAACGCTAAAGTCCTATAAAAGCCGCCAACGTAAGCCGAAAACTATCGCCAATAGGGATTACAAATCCCTTGCAAAGACAGCACCTATAATCTTGGGAATAAGGACAAGCGAAGTGCTTATTGTTTAAGGTGCAAGAAAAGCGGTTGTTCTAAGAGTGCAATAGGGATTGTAAATCCCACGCGCAAACGAGAACACCGCGAAAAACAAAAGCTAACGGACGAAGAGCCGTTTCGATAACCTATTCATCGTAGAGGAGGTATATGATGATGAAAACCAGCAACGCATTTGATTTAACAATATCCGAACCCGAGCTGCTCGAGTTGTGCGCGGAGCACGAGTCGCCGTCAATCAAGCAGCTTATTCAGGCCTTGGAAAAAAAGTCCAACAAGAGCTGTTCTCAGGTTTGGCACGACGGACTGTTAAGCTGTGCCGAGTACACCGGCATCTTTAACGGCAAGATTACCCGTCCGACACGTCATATACTCCTTGCGGCGGCAATCGGGTTATTGGCGACTGCGGAGGAAATTGAGCAATTGTTTAAGGCAGCGGGCTTTTATTTTCCCCACAATATGACGGACGCGGTGGTAAAATATTACGCGGCAAACGATTTTTATTGCCGTGACGAGGAGCTTTACGGACAAGCAGTGGACATAACTCGCATCAATATGCTTTTAGCCGAGCACAAGCTGTCGCCCTTAGGCTCAAAAAGCCGCAAGGAAGTGAGAACCGACGGGGTTTAAGCCTTAAGGAATCCGCCTGCGGATACCGCGAAAAAGAGTCAGGGAAACACACGGCGTTTGGAGCTATTGACCGAAGGGCGTACTCCTTTACGTTGTTTGCCGACAGTCAAAACCCGGCGTGGTTAGCTACCGCCTTGAGGGCAGGGGCTATGCGCTTGCGGACTTGAATCGGCAGAACCGCTCTACGGCTCGCCTAAACACCTAAGATTTCCGTTATAACCGCGGCAGGGCGGCTTGCACCGTTGCCGCATACGAGAGAGGTACACAATGAACAACACCTACATAAACACACTTTACGAAGAATATTTTTCCCTTACCGCAGGACGCTTTTACTCCGACAAGGAGCGCGAGTGTTTGGCGGAGCTGGTTTTGGACGCTAACTTGGTTTACGATAAAAGCCGCGACAGCGTCAAAGCCGTACTGTTGAACCGCGAGCTGGAGGGTTATCGCACCCTTCAGGACTGCGCCAACGGACTTTTACTTTTGGTTAGCGCGGAAGCGGAAAGCCAACTGATTGACGCTCTTACCGCTAAGAAAAGCGTGTTTTTGTCCAAAAACAAGAACGAGCTTTTTCCCAACCGCGTCGCTTGGCTGAAGTATGCCCGTACCTGTCTTTCCACCGCCGAGGGGCTGTTGGAAAACGCCGCGTATTGCTACGCCTGCGGCAAAAACAAGGAGGCTAAGGAGGGCTTTTTCCGCTTAGCGGAGGCTCAGCACTATTTTTCCGTCAAAGCGGCGGCGGCTATCTGCCGCGTCGAAGGGAATTTTGAGGCGGAGCTTGACTACCTTACCCTTGTTGAGCGTATATGCACCGAGCTTTACGGCGAGGAGCTTTCCAACGGACTGAAACAGAGGCTTGCCTGTTTCCCCGAAGACCGCCGTAACGAGGCTTTTAAGAACGCCGAGGACGTCAAGCTGGAGTTCTTCGACGACAACGACCTGAACCGTAGCGTTTTGGGATTTAGATTTTAGGAGGTAAACTGCAATGATTAGCGGAAAACAAATCAGCGCAAACTGCGTTAATGCAAATGAAAGTCAATTTGAGCGCAGCGTCCTTATCACTCCCCAAACCGCGGAGTGCTTTGACGCCGTCAATCTGGAGGACGTAGGCAAAACCGCCCTTCACGGCGCGATGGTAGCTAACTTCACCGACAACGGAAAACGCCGCTTTTTGGTTGCGCCCAACACCCATTCTCTTATCGTGGGCGGAACAGGCTCGGGTAAAACCGAGTGCTTTTTCCTCAACCAAGTGGATTTGGCGGCGCGTTGCGGCGAGGCTAATTCTATGTTCGTTATGGACCTTAAGGGTACGATATACGAGCAGACCGCCGACACCCTGCGCGATAACGGCTATAAGGTCTTCGTGCTTAACTTCAAGGAGCCTTTCTCCTCTATGCACTACAATCCTCTTTCCTCGATTTATAAGAACTACCGCGAGGCGAAGGATACCCAAAAGCTAATCAAGGACAAGGCTCTTACCTACGAGTTTTTGGGCGTGAAGTACCGCACTCAACGGGAATGTACCGCCGCGGCGCAAAGGCACGCTATGGTGCTTTTTGACAAGTGTCAAACCGACCTTAAGAACATCGCCAAAATACTGGTGCCTATCGAAAGCACTAAGGACGTTAGCTGGGATTACGGCAGCCGTGACGCTGTTTACCTCATACTTTGGGGTATGCTTGAGGACTCCGACTACCCCGAAAGAGGTATGACCGAGGACAAGTTCACGCTTTATAATCTGGGCAATATAGCCTACTGCGTACAGGACGACTGTTTCTATATCAACCAGTGGACTGCGTCCCGTCCTTTCAGCTCGGATACAAGACGATTAGGCGCGTATTATAACCTCAGCGCAAAGCAGACCAGAGATAGCTATATCTCCTGTATCAACAACAAGCTCAACCGCTATTCCTGTCTGCCAATAAACGTCATAACCGCAAAGTCCGATATCGAAATCGGGGATATTGCCAAGGCTCTTTCCACCGAAAAAGTGGCTATCTTCTGTATGACGGACGAAACGCGAGTCATAACCTACGACCTTTGTATGATGTTCGTGACTCAATTGCTCTCCGCTTTGCAATACGCGGCGGATAATTCTAAGAACAAGGCGTTGACGCAGGACTTCCACTTTTATCTGGACGAGTTCGCCAATATGCCACAGCTTCCCGACGCGGAAAAGTGGATATCCACTATGCGCAGCCGCCGCGTGTGGCTGCATCTGGGAATACAGTCCTACGACCAGCTTTCTATGCGCTACGGCGACAAGGTGCAGGAAATCATACTGGACAACTGCGATACTCAAATCTTTTTCGGCTGTAACAACCAGAACACCATCGAAAAGTTCAGCCGCGGCTTGGGCGAAAAGTGCGGCGCGATAACAGGTTACGGCGTCAACAACAACGGCGACGTTTCCGCAAATATCTCGCCTACCAACGTACCGCTTGTGAAAAAGAGCGACCTTTGCACCTTGAAACTGGGAGAGGCTTACGTCAAAACCTTCCGTAATCCGCCTATGTTCAGCTACTTGGAACCTCATTTCAAGTGCGCTGACCTTTCCCACGGCAGAGCGGTGCCTCCCATCAAAAGCGAGAGCTTTGACTCCGAGGACTGTTACTACAATTTGGAAAAGCTTTACGCCGAGGGCAAAATCAAAAAAATCAGACCTACAGGGACGAGAAGACCTGCCGGGTTTCCCTTTGACGACTGAGGAAGAGGAAACGCGGAAGAAGATTATGGAGGAGCAGCAGAAACTCTATTTGAAGTATTTGCACGACAAGCAAGAGCGGACGAAAAAACGCAACTCCCATTGGGTAATAAAGAAAAGGAAATGAAGGCAGATTTTCGCCCTAAGGCGGTAATCGGCCTTCGCCTACAACCGAATATCGGTTAATAATTACCGCGCTTAGGACGTCAGCCGTTCTTGAGGGCGGTAAAAAAATGGATACGCTTTGCAGTCGCTCGCAGAGCGTATTTGTTTTTTATACCGAAAAAGGGGAGGAAAGCACCATAAATGCTTAAAAATATTCACCCTTTTCGGATAAGCCCTTGAAAAATAATCAGTTATACCTTATAATATACCTATCTGAAATTTTTTTGGAGGAGAATATGAACAGAACAGGTTTCTTTATAAAATACAAGATCGGCGATAAGGTTTTCGAGAGCGACAAGTTAAACGGCGAGCATTATTCCGTAGACGTTACGGAGGACGGCGGCAGACTGGCGGCAACGATTACCCCTAAGACCGAGCTGTATATGGTTAACTTCCGTTTTGACTACAAGCGCGATTACAAGGACGGCGAGGTTTTCTTCGCTAACGGATATCAGGCTTGGACGACTACGAGAGAGTTCGGCAAGGACGACACCGCTACTACTTATCTGCCCCTTGCTAATATTTCGTCCTTTGCGAAAAAGTACGTTTGGTCCTGCACCGACGGTCGTATCCGTCCGGGCAGTAAGAAGGTTAAGGGCGTTTTCCACGGCTATACCTACACCTATTTCCGCGTTGGCGACAAGGTGGAACTGTGGGGAAGTTTGAGCGAGCGTCAGGGCTTTACCATTTTCGACGCCAACTTCAACAACAACACCTTGGTTGTGGATAAGGACATACTTGGCGCGGTTATCAACGCTCCTTATAAGGTCTTCGATATAGTCAAGTTCTCCGGCACCTATGACGAGGTTTTCGACAACTATTTCAAGGCGATGAACGTCAAGGCTCCCCGTATCGACCATATGGCAGGTTACACCAGCTGGTATAACTATTTCACACAAATCAGCGGCGAAATCATTCTCCGCGACCTTAAGGGCTTGGACAGAGCTAAGGAACAGGCGGATATTTTCCAGATTGACGACGGCTACGAGAGATGCGTAGGCGATTGGCTGGAAGTCAACGAGAGATTTGACCACGATATGGGCTTTTACGCTGACCAAATCCACAAAAAGGGCTACAAGGCAGGTATTTGGCTCGCTCCTTTCAACGCAGTGCGCGAGAGCAAAACCTATATCGAGCATAGAGATTGGATTCTGAAGGACGAGAAGGGTAAGGAGCTGTTAGGCTGTATCGCTTGGGGCGGCGCGTTCACTTTCGATATTTATAACGAGGGCTTCCGTCAGCATATTAAGCACGTTTTCGACGTGGTATGCAATAAGTGGGGCTTCGATATGGTCAAACTGGACTTCCTGTATTCCCAGTGTATGATACCCAGAGCAGGCAAAACCCGCGGCACCATTATGTGCGACGCTATGGATTTGCTTAGAGAGTGTGTGGGCGATAAGCTGTTCCTCGGTTGCGGCGTACCTCTCGGTCCTACCTTCGGCATTGTTGACGCTTGCCGTATAAGCTGTGACGTGGACTTAAGCTACAAGCCCCGTATCTACAACCGCATACATATCAATAACGACCTGCCCTCTGCACAGCACGCTATGAATAACAGTATTTTCCGCAGACACCTGAACGGCAGAGTTTTCGTCAACGATCCCGACGTGTTCTTCCTTAGAGATTTTAACCTCACTTTCACCGAGGAGCAGAAGCTGTTACTTGCGAAAATCAATAATATGTTCGGCGGCGTACTGTTCGTTTCCGACGATATCGGCAGATACGGCGAAAAGGAAGTCGGTATCCTCAAGGACACTTTCGTTAAGAAGGATATCAAAATCAAATCCGCCGAATACACGGGCAAAACCGAGATTACCATTAAGTACGTTGAGGCAGGTGCGGATAAGGTTCTTCGCTTCGATATAGCTAAAGGCGTAGTCTATTAAGACATAAGCAAATAACCGATATTATCGGATAATCCGATAGATTAAGTTAATAAACAAAAACCGACAGTTAAGCTGTCGGTTTTTTGATGGTTAGGCTGTGGGTTTTGTGATAGTTAAAAATGGATATGGATAGTAATTAACTCGGCTATTACGATAAAACCTTCCCTATATCATAAGGAAAAAATAGTGTCATTCTGAGGAACAACCTCGTTGTGACGAAGAATCTCGCGTTTATGCGGATACTTTGCATTTATGCGGATATTTGTTAAAAAAGGATACCTTGCATTTATGCGGATACTTGTTAAAAAGGATATTATGATAATGCGGTAATAGCCTACAAATTGCGGCGCAAGCCCTTGGGGTAGTGGTTTTTAAGTCTGCCGTCAACCGCCTTAAAGCCGCCTAGGGGGCAACCCTCAACGGTTATCGCGCCCCACCCGTCAGGCAGGTCGAACTGTATTTCGTTACCCGATAAATATGCGGATAACAGTGGAGAATCTGCGATTAGCTCCGCTTTGCGAAGGCATCTGCCGCCGTATGCGCTGAAAAGTTGATGATGGGGGATAAAGCGGTTTTTCTCGATGGTGCCTGCCTTGACTCCCGGAGAAAGCATTTTGAAGGAAGGCAAGGGTAGAGCGGCAGAGGGTAAAATGTAAATTCCCTCGCCGTATCGGGCAAAATCAAAAGTTTCCCAATCGGAAAATACGCTTTTGAAAAAGTCGCCGACGATTTTGATTTCGGCTTTGGTGAGGGGTAACACGCCCGATTTTTGTTTGGCAGGGTTGTTTTCTCCCTGTTTTCTAACCATTAAAGCGGCAAACTGACCTTCGCCGAGGGTTAGGTGAGGATATAGCCGCCGACAGGAGCTTAGCACCGCGTTGCCGAATTGGGGATAGCCGCAAGCGGCGTAGGGCGTGGGGAAGCAAGGCTCAATAAGCTCGAAGTCTTCGTGAGTTTTTAAGAATTTGGCTACGTTAATCTCGTCCTCGTCAGGGGCAAAGGTGCAGGTGGAATATAACAGATAGCCGCCCACCTTGACGCAACAAGCCGCGTTAGCTAATATTTCCGCGCTCCTTTTGGCGCAGTTATCCACGGTAGCTTCCGACCAGTCCTTAAGGGCGTCGGGCTCCTTGCGGAACATACCCTCGCCCGAACAGGGCGCGTCAACCAGCACGGCGTCGAAGCTGTCGCGGTACAGAGTCGCCAAGGTTTCCGAGGGGAGCATAGTGACCGCCGTATTGGTAAGCCCCAGTCTTTCCGCGTTGGAAAGCAGAATCTTAGCGCGTAGCGGCATTATCTCGTTGGAAAGCAAAAATCCGCTTGCTCCCACGGCGGAGGCAAGCTGACCGCTTTTGCCGCCTGGTGCGGCGCATACGTCCAGTACCTTCCAGCCCTTGCGGATAGGGATACAGCTTACGGGAAACATCGCGGACGGCTCCTGAATATAGTAGGCTCCTGCATCGTGAAGAATATCCGCGCCCGGTCTTGCGTCCTCGTAATAGTAGCAGTCCTCGCCGTAGGGCATAGGCGTAAGCGGAAATCGCGTCAGGGCGGCAGGACAGGGCTTGAAGGAATTAAGCCGCAGAGCTTTTTTCGGCGGATTGTCGTATTCCGCAACAAAAAGGGGGTATTGTTCCCCTAAAAGCGTTTTCATTCGTGCTTGAAAAGCTGTCGGTAAATCCATACTCCCTCTCTTTTTATCGGATATATCCGTCTTTTTTACTCTATGATAGTTTGATTATGTGTTAGCGTACTATGTTAGTTCTTCTAAAAGGATACGATTGAGATTAACTCGGATATTGCAGTATATTCTCACAAACCCAGTGGATAAAGAGTATAACAAGGTACTCGATATGTTCTTACGCACTTACCTAATCTCTTCACTTCGTCCAGTACCCAAATTAACAAAAGAATTAGCTTTTGAGGAAAAAGGGTGGAGAGGCGAGGCTCGGCAAGGATTTACCGACGGGCGCATACTTCACGTATGTAACCGAGGAAATCCGCAGACAGGAACGAAGCAAATCCGCCCTTTTTCCTCAAAAGG
>CAYJBY010000006.1:0-36559 GCA_964368645.1 uncultured Christensenellaceae bacterium | reverse complement strand
AATCCGCAGACAGGAACGAAGCAAATCCGCCCTTTTTCCTCAAAAGGGATTATTCCCACTCGATGGTCGCACAAGGCTTCGGCGACAAATCGTAAAGAACTCTGTTCACGCCCTTAACCTCGGTGACGATACGGGCGGTGATTGTGTCCAGAAGGGCGAAATCGGGGTGCGCCACGGTAGCGGTCATTGCGTCCACGGTATTGACGGCGCGAATGATAACAGGCCATTCTTCACAACGTGCGTTATCTCTTACGCCCACGGATTTCAGGTCGGGAATAAGGGTGAAATACTGCCAAATCTTGCCTACCAAACCTGCTTTGTCAAACTCTTCTCTGAGGATTGCGTCCGACTCTCTGACGGCTTGCAGTCTGTCTCTGGTTATCGCGCCTAAGCATCTAACGCCCAGACCGGGGCCCGGGAACGGCTGACGGTAAACCATATTATCGGGAAGTCCCAACGCCTTGCCTACCGCTCTTACCTCGTCCTTGAAAAGATACTTAAGGGGTTCAACCAGCTCAAACTTCAGGTCGGAGGGAAGACCGCCTACGTTGTGGTGCGCCTTAACCGCCTTGTTGGTTTTTGTACCGCTCTCCACGATGTCGGGGTAGATTGTGCCTTGACCTAAGAAGTCTATGCCGCTAAGCTTACGCGCTTCCTCTTCAAACACACGGATAAATTCCGCGCCGATGATTTTGCGCTTTTGTTCGGGGTTTGCAACGCCTGCCAGCTTGTCCAAAAAGCGGTCAACCGCGTCCACGTAGATGAGCTTCGCGCCCAGCTCGTCGCGGAAAACCTTGATAACCTGTTCAGGCTCGCCCTTGCGGAGCAGACCGTGATTGACGTGTACGCAGGTAAGCTTATCGCCGATAGCCTTGATAAGAAGAGCCGCGACTACGGAACTGTCAACGCCGCCTGAGAGGGCGAGAAGAACCTGCTTATCGCCGATTTGCTTGCGTAAAAGCTCTACCTGATCCGCGATAAAGTTCTCGGTGTTCCAATTCTTGGCGCAACGGCAGCTACCGAACAAAAAGGCTTCCAGTCCTTCAAGAGCAGGACAAGCCGCCTTGTAATCAACGGATACAACAGGCACGTTCAGCGCGAAAACGCCGTCGTCGGGAGCAACGGCCTTGCCGTTGACTACGTTGTTTTTGCCGCCGTTTAAGATGATACCCTTAAGATTAGGCATTGCGGCAAGGGCTTCACGGGTAACGTCATAGCCGTAAATCTCGCTATATACGCCCAAAGCTCTGATTTCTCTGGCCAGTGCGGAGTTATTCTCACTGCCAAGGTCAATAATCGCTATCATATCCTGTTTCATATCCGTCTCCTTTGACTAAAAATTTCGCTGAAAATGTATTGTGCAGTCAGCCTTGACTGTCATATCTAAAAGTATATTCCACCCAAAGGCTAATGTCAATTATATGCAAAAGCCTTACGGGTTCTAACCCTAATTAATATGCGAGGGTTGCGCCGCGTTCTTTTCCGATAACAAGCTAAACTACAACCGACTATCGACACTTGCCGCTTAACTTCTTGCCGTCTTTGCCGCCGATAAGCGGTTAAACTACATACAATTACCGCCGCTTAACCACGTTTTTACCGACATTTGCCGCTAACGGCTTGCCGCGTTCTTTTCCGATAATTACCGCGCGAAAACCTGCCGCCGCTGTAGTTCAGACTAAGGTTGCCGTCATAACCGCTTTGATGGTGTGCATACGGTTTTCCGCCTCGTCGAAAACGATAGAGCGCGGACTTTCAAAAACCTCGTCCGTGACTTCCATACAGTCGATGCCGAACTCCGCGAAAATCTTTCTGCCCATCGTGGTGTCCAAATTGTGGAAAGCGGGCAGGCAGTGCATAAAGCGGCACCCACTCCCTGCGTTGTCCATAAGTTCCATAGTCACGCGGTAGGGGCTAAGCTCTCTGATTCGCTCCGCCCAAACTTCCTTTTCCTCGCCCATAGAAACCCAAACGTCGGTGTAGATTACGTCCGCGCCCAGAGTCGCCGCGAGGGGATTTTCGCAAAAATCAAGGGTTGCTCCCGATTGCGCCGCCAAATCCTGACAGACTGCAATAAGCTCCTTATTCGGAAAGTATTTTTTGGGCGCACAGGCGGTGAAGTCGATACCCATTTTGGCGCAACCCACCATAAGGGAATTACCCATATTATATCGCGCGTCGCCCATATACACCAGTTTGATTCCCTTGAGTCTGCCGAAATGCTCCCTTATGGTTAAGAAGTCGGCAAGCACCTGCGTTGGGTGAAATTCGTTGGTTAAGCCGTTCCAAACGGGAACGCCTGCGTACCGCGCCAATTCCTCCACGCGCTCCTGTCCGTATCCTCTGTATTCGATACCGTCGAACATTCTGCCTAAAACCCGAGCGGTGTCCGCGATACTTTCCTTTTCGCCCATTTGAGAGCTTTTCGGATCCAGAAAAACCGCGTTCATACCAAGGTCGTAAGCCGCCGTTTCAAAGGCGCAACGGGTGCGCGTGCTGTTCTTCTCAAACAAAAGAGCTACGTTCTTGCCCTCAAGCACGCGGTGGGGGATACACTTGTGTTTCTTTTCCTTAAGCTCCGCCGCGTAGTCCAGCAAATAGCTGATTTCCTCGGGAGTAAAGTCCAGAAGTTTCAGAAAAGATTTGTTTTTCAGATTCATAGCAATACCTCTTTTCGTTCTGTCCGTGCCGCGGTGGAGTGGTTATTACGCTTTTAACCCAAGAGGTTAAAGGACGTGTTCTTGTAGATTGTCAGCTTTAAGTCGGTTATGCCTGTCGGCAACGATTATCTCAGCTCCTCGCCTGTAACCTCGCCGTTCTTGTCCATAAAGCGGTAGGTTAAGGCGTCGTCCTTGTACTCGAAAACCGTTCCTGCAAAGGTGTCGTTAAAATACGCTATGCTTTTGCCTGTAACGAAGTAGGGATAGCTTAATCCGCTGTAGGAGGGCATATATGCCGTAAGGGTGTGGGTATGACCGAAAATACCTGCGTCGAAGGGGATATCCTCGATAAGCTCCGACCAAAGGTTGACGGTGTTCTTAAGCGTTGCGTCTTGGGTATATAAAGGCAGAGGTATGTGGCAAACCAAGATTCGGTACGTAACGCCCTCTTCTTCCCAACCCTTAGCCGCCACCGCGTCGGTTATGTATTGTGTTTCTTTAACGCGGTAGGAAGCGTAATCGGCAAGCCCCGAATATTCCTGATGATTATCCGCCTTGTCCTCGCCCAAATCCAACGCCAAGCCCCATACGTTGCCTATTCTAAAGGTAAAGTACAGACCGCCGTCCACCGAGTTACTGGGAACGTAATCGGGATAATACTCCGCAAAAGCTCCTCTCGTTTCGTGATTGCCGCGAAGCTGAATCACGGGTACGGTGCCGCCCGTTACGGCGTAGGCTATGCGGTGCGGAATTCTAGCCGATTCCAAGTTTTCCATAGAGTCGGCGTTGTCGCCGCACATTATCAAAAAGTCAAGCTTGTCCTCGAAGCTCCTGCCTACCGTAACCGCGCTTCTTACTATGCTGTGGTTATCGGAAATGCTTACGTACTGCAAGCCGTCCGAGTCGTCAACAGGACGGAACTCGCAGTTGACGGTAACGGTATTGCCTGCGTTTACGGTATAGGCTCCGCGGTTGTACATCTCGTAACTGCTGATAGAATACTGTTTTGCCGAATCCAAAGCCTCGGCAGGAACCGTAACCTTATGTATGGTGCGGTCGCTCAAAACCGCGCCGTTGACGGAAGAAACGTATTTGACGTTATTGACGGTGACGTAGCCTACTCCCTTAAAGGAAGTTTCCCATATTATCTGGTAGCCTGCGTCAGTCGCGTAAACCACGGGAGTCATATAGTCGGTGGCGTAGTCCTCCGCCTCTCCCCAAACCGCGTACAGAGTTACAGACTCCTGCGGACAATAGGGGAAATTAACCAGATACAGTCCTAATCCTTGATAATCCTCGGTCAGTTCCGCAAAGGTCAGGGGTTTTGTCGCCCAACCGTAAAGCATATAGCCGTCCAACGCGGAGGAGGGCATATAGTTAAGCTCGGACTCGCCCTGCTCGGCAGGAGCGGAGCCGCCCTGTGCGTCAAGGGTAATTACGACCTTTTCGCCGCAACCGCTTAAAAACACCGTGCAAAACGCGGTAAGGATAACCGCAGCGATAATCAAAACGGCAAAAGCCTTTTTCATATATACCTCCAAAAACTTACTCAATCGACAGTTCAGGCAGGAGAGCTTTAATCGTCTGCTCGTCCTCTTCTGTAAAAGTCACGTCCTTCGCCCCCTCGAAAACGATTCTCGTGAGAGGAACGTCGGTTTCTCCCTCGAAAACGATACGGCGGCTGATTAAGGACGCCGTGGTTCCTACGGCTTTGACGGTGCCGAGGTCGATGGTATCCAACGTAACCTCGTTCTCCAGCAGGGCGAGGAAAAGCACGTTTTCCTGCCGCCAAAGTCCGCACAGCGCAGGTCTGTCCACCCTTTTTGCGGTGACTCCGCCGTTCTCGCTGACGAAGGCGCAAAAAATGTCGGCGCGTTTTTTCGCCAGTCTGTCGGCTTGCTCCACCGCCAGCTCGTACCCGAACCGCGCTTCCTTGTTGTCCTTGTGAGTTCGCACCGCTTCCACTGCGTAATAAACGGCGTAAGCGGCTGTTAAGCCTACCGCCGTCCATATCAGCGGCCAACCTGTCTTTCTCATTGCGATAAGCAGAACGCCCACCAACGCAATGGTTATTACCGCGGTTAAAACCCACATTAGCTTTAGCTTGGGTTGCACGTGGGCGTTACCTCTGTCGGTCACGGTTAAACGGCGACGCGCTACGTTGAGCGCGGCCGTGGTCTCCGCTATTTGCTTGTTGATTTCGGTAACGTCAGGCTGCATTATCAGTAAACAAACTCCTCGTAAATTGCGTTAATCGCTTTTTCGTAATCGTCGTTGCCGACGGCTACTATGATGTTAAGCTCACTGCTTCCCTGGTCTATCATACGGATATTGATGCCGTAGCGCGAAAGCGCGGAGAACAGTCTTGCAGCAGTGCCCGGCTTGTAGGACATACCGTGACCTACGGTGGCGATAAGGCTTAAGCCACTGCAAATCTCGATACGGTCGGGATCAACCGCTTTTTTGATGCCGTCCAGAAGAGTCTGCATTTTGTCGCCGATAACGCTGTCCGAGATAACCACGGTCATCGTATCGATACCGCTGGGAAGATGCTCGAAGGAGATACCGTAGCGTTCCAATACGGAAAGCATTTTACGGGTGAAGCCCACCTCGTTGTTCATCATCGACTTTTCCACCAGTATGGAAGTAAAGCCCTTTTTGCCTGCGATACCCGTTATCAGTCTGTCGTGGTCGGTGACAACGGGAACTATCATAGTGCCCTCTGCCCCCGGATCGAAGGTGTTGCGGATATTGATGGGGATACCTGCGTTACGCACGGGGAAAATGCTCTCCGGGTGCAGTACCGCCGCGCCCATATAGGACAGCTCTCTAAGCTCCTTATAGGAAAGAGCCTTGATGGGACGGGGATTCTCCACTACCTTGGGATCGGCGGTCATAAAGCCTGAAACGTCCGTCCAGTTCTCGTAAACGTCCGCAGATACCGCACGGGCTATTATCGCTCCCGTTATATCCGAACCGCCGCGGCTGAAGGTCTTAATCGAACCGTCGGGTTTTACGCCGTAAAAACCGGGGATAACCGCGCCGCCCTTGACCTTGGCAAGTCTTGCGGAGGCAATATCGTTGGTGTATTCGGAGTTGAACGCGCCGTCCTCGTCGAACATTATCAGTTCCTTGGCGTCAATGAACTCAAAGCCCATTTTTGCGGAGAGGATTAAAGCGGAAAGGTATTCGCCGCAGGATGCCGCGTAATCGGCGGTTTGCGACTTGTCGATATTGCGCTCGATTTCGTCAAGAATGGTCTTAATATCCACCGCAACGCCCATATTGGCAACCAACTCGGTATAGCGTTCTCTAATGACCGCAAAGGTTTCCTTGCAGGTTCCGCTTTCCTTGACCGCGTCAAAGCAACGGTAAAGACGGTCGGTGATTTTCACGTCGCCGCTGTTTCTTTTGCCGGGAGCGGAAACCACCACGAATTTACGGGCTTTCTCCGCCAAAACTATGTTTTGAACCTTCTCAATCGTTGCCGCGCTTGCCATAGAAGTGCCGCCGAATTTGCATACTTTTAACATAAAAATAAAAATCTCCTTTTGTATAAATAACTTTTGACCGCTGTGAAACGGTTGTATTCTTGATAGATTTGCCGCTGTGAAACGGTTGCGTTCTTGATAGGTTTGACCGCTGATACGGTTGTATTCTTGATAGATTTAGGCTTTGCCTTTTGCCGCCGCTGAAACGGTTGTGTCCTTAATTACAGGGCGTTGGACTGTCCTTAATTACAAGGTGGGCTGTCGGTCGTGTCCTAACTTCGACCATTGTCTAACGTGCGCCACTTACCGTCGGGCACCGATTACTTAATCCTTTTGGACTCCAGATAGTAACGCTTTTCCTCCGCTTCGCCCATCGAAAAGGATTTCCGCGTAAGCTCGCCGTGATTCGCCACGTAGGAGAAAAAGGTGTCCTTGTCGATAGAGGGGAACAGTATAGCCGTGCCGCCGCAGGAAGCCGCCACGCCTAAGGCGTTGTCCTTCCCGTGAACGTAATCCTGCGTTACTCCCGAATTGGTTGCGATATAGCCGTCGATAAAGTCCTGAAGAACCTTAATAGCTTCCGCCGAATCCTTGGGAACCTTAACGGAAAAGCTTTTGCCCTCGTACACCGCTTCCACCGTCTTTTCGCCTTTCATAGCGGTAATCAGCGCGTCGTTAAACTCCTTGCCGCCGCCCTTGACCACGCGGTGAATAGGCTCGAAAAGCATTTCGGGATCGTGGAGATTGTTGACCTCGGCAAGACAGTATCTCGCAGGGTGATTAACGCGCTCCTTAGGGGTAAGAGTGGGCTTAAGTGCTTCCCAGCACGCCTTTGCCGCCGCTAAAGAGTGGTTGCCGTCGCCTACTGCGAAAAGGAAGGGCGCACGGGAGCCGTAGCTCCGTTGCAGTCTGTCCTCGTCCAGAAGAGCGTATAGGTTCTCGATTACCTTATTAGCGTCGTCCACCAGATAGCCCTCGATACTGCCGCCGTTCTTGTTAAGCTCGGAGGAGTACAGTCGGGTTAAACTGCCGCGCCGCTGATAAAGCGGTTCGATAACCGTTTTGTCCTTGTCGTCGATAAGCAGTAAAAGGTGCGGAAGCTCTATCGCCGCTCCCTTGCGGATATTGACTCTGGGGGGAATACGGGAGGTTACGACCGCCTCGGTGGCTCTGATTGCCAAGCCGCCTTTGACGTAATCGTAAGCGTCCAAATCCACGGAAAGCATAAGCCCTATGCGGCGATGACCGTAGCGCGTGGTGCGTACTACGAGAATCAGTCCCTCAACCGTGCGGAAAACGCCGTTGGCAAGGTAGTCGTTCATTGTGGCGTTGATGGCGGCTATGCGTTTTTCGCCCTCCGCTTCGCCCAGATAACATTCGGGATAGATAAGGCGCAGGGTGCTGTAATCGCCTACCGTGCGGTTCAGCTCGTCCCAGTATTGCGGCTGAGAGGTAAACTGGTCGCAGGCGATAACCGCCCACTTTTCAATGGGTATGTTCTGGTTGGGAAGTAAAATTTCGGGGATTTTTACGTAGTCCATATAAGCTCCTTAGATTATCCGTTGCGCCTGCTCCCGAAGGGAACAGACGGTTGTCTTTAATTCTTGCGTCTGTCCTTTTTGCCGCCCTCTGCGCTGAGTCTGGTAATGCCGAAAGCGTTGCTTAACGCGTCGGTCAGCTTGTCGGAGGTCATATAGCGTCTTATCGCGCCGCCCTTGACCACCGAGATAATTCCCGTTTCCTCACTGACTACCACGGAAAGCACGTCGGTTTGCTCGGTAATACCCACCGCAGCTCTGTGTCGCGTGCCTAAATTCTTGTCCATTTCGGGGTTCTCGGTCAGAGGTAAAAAGCACCCTGCCGCTACGATATAGCCGCCCTTAACTATAACCGCGCCGTCGTGAAGAGGGGATTTGCCGTTAAAAATGCTTTCCAGTACCTGAGAGGAGAGCAGACATTCCAGCTTGGTGCCTGTGGCAACGATATTAAGGGGTACTGTGGTGGGGCAGACGATTATCAACGCGCCGATATCGTTTTTGGACATATGCTGACACGCCTTGACGATTTCCGCGGTGGACTTGACAAGCTCGTCCTCGCTGTTGTTCCTAACGTCGTAGGTGTCGTCCGTCTTTTCCCTGCCGATACGGGCGAAAATGTTTTTCAAATCGTTCTGGTAAACGGCGCAAAAGGCGCAAATCAGGAAAATCCCTGCGAATTTGCACACAGTCAGTGCGAAGAAAAGCGCGGTGCCGCCCAACAGGTAATAGCCGACCGCCACGCAGATATAGATGAACATATACGCGTAGAAAACGAAGGCGTTGGGGAGATTGCGTTTTTTGAAAAAGAACACGCCGATTAATACCGCTACCGCCAGTAAAAAGAAAAGGTCGATAAGGTACCAAAGGTTGAGATTTTGCATAAAATTACTGATATCGGTCATAGAAATCCTCGCTATTGTTCGTCGAAGGCGTCAAACTCCGCCTCGGTTTCGGTTACTGCTGTGTTGGTAATATCCTCGGTCTGCGACAAGAGGGTTAAGGGTTGCTCGGCTCTCCTTTTGCAGACAAGGAAGGCGGTGATAATTGCCGCAACGGCGACTGTTAAAACCACGGCGTTGGCGATAAGCCCTGCGTAAGATCCCGTGAAGCTCCGCGACACCGAGGACATAAAGGTTAACTGCTCGTATATCAGGCAAATGCCGATAATAACCGACACCACGGGCAGGAAAGCCTTGTAAGCCAGAAAAACGTCTTTCTTCGACGCGATTTTGGAAATGCCGACCAAAAAGACGGTTAAGCCGAAAAGTATCAGTCCGCCGAAGGAAATCGCACGGATAATCACAAAACAGCGAGGCTCGAAAACATAAGCCGTTTGCACCGCGCCGCAAACCAGTGCGTAAGCGGAGAAAAGGCAGATTGTAAGCCTGACGAAGGCGGTTTTGCCCACGGGGAGAAGGCGAAGTCTGGGATCTGCCTCGTCGGACAGCTTCATTCGGGTACTTTGCGCCGCGGTGTAGGCGATTTTCACGACGAGAACCGAGAAAATAGTGTAAATTGCCGACAGCAGTAGGTCGGTAAGCACCGCCGCCATTGTCAAAACCCCCGAGTCGTAGCCGTCTAGTGAAAGGGCGATAAGCGCGGTTAAAGGAGCGCACTTGACGCAGTACGCCGCAAACGCCGCCCAATAGACGGCCTTATCGGAATCCAAAAAACGCAGTTTCGTCGTCATTTTTTCTTAACTATCGCTTCCGCTATTGCCAAATCCACCGCGTCACCCACGGAGATTTTGCCCGATTTGATACGGAACTCCAGTCCGTACAACAGCCGCAAAAGAGCGTTAAGCTCGTCCGCGCCGTATTTTGCTCCCACTTGTCTTGCCAGTTTCACCGCGTAAGGGTGCTTTTTCAGCTTTGCCGCCAACGCTTCGTCGGTTAAGCCGCTGAATTTCGTAAACCATACCGAACGGTAATAGGTGGCTAAGGACGATATGAACCTAACCTTTTCCGCGTCCTTACCCTGCGTAAGGTAGTCCAGACAGCCGTAAGCCGCCGCGTATTTGCCTGACGCCACCTTGTCCGCGAACTCGTAGTACTGGTAGCTCACCGCAGGAATCACGGTCGCTTCTATCAACGCCGCCGTCACAGGCGTGCGCCCGTACGCTCCCAACTTGGTAAGCTCGGTATCCAGCATAGTCATATCGTAAAGGCAGTATTCCATAAGTATGCCCGCCGCGTTGCCTGCAAACTCTAAGCCCTTGCTTTTCGCCAGCCGCTCCACGTAGGGGCGAAGCTCGGCAGGGGAAAGCTTGTCGAAGGTAAAACGGTTTTCGGTTATGCCGTGGTCGGTGCAGTTGAACATTATAAAACAGCACCCCTCGGGTATCCTGTGCAGAAAAGCCTTAAGCTCGTCTGTGGGGCTAACCGCGGTAGGCTCTGTTTTCTTGGCGGCGGTTTCCGCCTTTTTCGACGATTTTTTGCCGCTCTTCGCGCCCTCGGTCTTGAACTTGTAATCCCTGAAGACTACGAACCGCGTGCCGCCGCTCATCGTCAGATTGCACAGCGCAAACTCAAAATCGGATACGTTGAAATCGGAAAAAACCGATATATCCATATCGTCAACGGCAAAGGACAGCAGCTTGCGGTAAGCCGCGTACAGCCAGTACATATCCGTCCCTTCCAGTATATAAAAGGGGAGCAGACCGTCCGTATCCGTCTTTTTGGCGAAATCAACGTATTTCATTATTACAGCTCTGCGGTTGCTACGATGTCCGCGCCGCTTTCGGCTACGTTTTCGATAATAACCTGTCCCACCTTAACGGGGGCTTTGACCGTGGCGCCCTTAAGCTCCTTGAGAATATCGAAGATAAGGGTTTTGTTCACCAGAGCGGAGGTCTTGACGGAAAGCACGCCGCCGCCCTCTACGTTTACCAAAGAGGTGACTATTCTTTCGGGGCATATAAGCTCCTGCTTGCCGTAAACCTCTCCTCTTTTGCAGGTGTTGCCGACTACCGTAACGCCCTCGGGGGTTTGGTTGACCTCTAACGAACAGCCCATAGGACACATAATGCAAATCGTATTCATTTAATCCTCCAAGGCAAGAGTGACCTCGCCCTTTAGTTTTGACTTGTCCAGACTGACGTACTCCATCTCGCCCGGTGCTAATATCATATACTTTTTGCTTAAAACGGTTTCGCCGCCCGATACGACCTTGAGCGTTGCCTTTTTATGCACCGCGCCCACACGGAAATAAATCCTAACCGTTCCCTCGCCGCCGTAAACGTATTGGGGCAGAGCGTATCTCACGCCGCTTGTGGCGGTAACGGGGATTTTGTCGCCGAGGAGCAAAGCTCCCTTGCTGTATTCCGCCGCTTTTTCGCCTGCTAAGGTGCCTTCCTCGCTTACGTTGTCCACCAGGTCGTGAACGTGCAGTACGTTGCCTGCGGAGAAAATGCCCTCCGCCGAGGTTTGACGGTATTCGTCCACCACCGCGCCCGAGGTGATTTTTGAAAACTCGATATCAGTGCCGCTTACCAAGTCGTTTTCGGGGATAAGTCCCACGGAAAGCAATAGGGTGTCGCACTCGATAAACTCTTCCTTGTCAAGAATAGGACGGAGCTTGTCGTCCACGGGGGCGATATATAAGCCCTCAAGACGGCTCTTGCCCACTACTCTTGTGACGGTGTAGCTGAATTTAAGAGGAATATTATAGTCGTCCAAGCACTGGACTATGTTACGCTTCAGACCTGCGGAATAGGACATTAACTCCATTACGAGCTTGACCTCTGCACCCTCGAAAGTCATTCTGCGCGCCATTATCAAGCCTATGTCGCCACTGCCTAATATTACCACCTTTTTACCCACCATATAGCCGTTGACGTTGCAAAGCCTTTGCGCCATACCTGCGGTGTAAATGCCTGCCGGACGACTGCCGGGCAGGTTGATTGCTCCTGCGGTGCGCTCTCTGCAACCCATAGCCAAAACTATGGACTTGGCCTCTACCTCGTTAAATCCGTTAGTGGGATTGACAAAGGTGAGTTTTTTCGCCGCCGTGTCCACCGACAGCACCATTGCCTCCAGATATACGTCTATCTCGGAAGCAAGCACCTTATCGCGGAAACGCTTGGCGTATTCCGGTCCTGTCAGCTCTTCCTTGAAGTAATGCAGTCCGAAACCGTTATGTATGCACTGATTGAGTATGCCGCCCAACCTTACGTCGCGCTCGAATATCGCTACCGTTGCGCCCTTTTCCTTAGCGGCTAATGCCGCCGCCATTCCGGCGGGACCACCGCCGATTACCGCTACGTCGTATTTCATCCTGCCTCCTCAAATACCGCTTTTAACGCGGCAAACCGCAATTTCGCTGCCCTCGCCGCCCTTTTTCACGGCGGTAACGGGGACGTTAAGCTCACGGGATAGTATTTCGATAACTCTAGGCGCACAGAAGCCGCCCTGACAGCGTCCCATTCCTGCTCTTACTCTGCGTTTAACCGCGTCAACGGTGACGGCAGGCACGGGGGAATGAATCGCGTTGACGATTTCCGCTTCGGAAACCTTTTCGCAACGGCAAATCAGTCTGCCCCACTTGGAGTCTTGGGCGATAAGCGCGTCCAGCTCGCTCTTGCTCAGCTTGGTGAATTTTTTGTGAGGGGGAAGCTTGTTCAGCTTTTCCTTTTTGACAAGGGGAACAAATCCGCTTACCAATTCCGCTACGTACTCCGCTATTGCAGGAGCCGAGGTCAGTCCGGGGGAGCATATTCCCAACAGCTTGATATAGCCCTCGTTAATATCGGATTTTTCGATTATAAAGTCACCGCCTACCTCGGTACGCATACCTGCGTAAACGCGAATGACCTTGCGGAGATTGACCGCCTTGTAGGTTTTGCCGATACCTGCTCTGATGGCGTCAAGTCCGGCTAGGGATACGGAAACGTCATCTCTGTCCTCGGTAGGAGTGGAGGTGGGCCCGTAAATCACGTTGCCGTCTGCGGTGGGTGCAACCAGTATGCCCTTGCCTGCCGCGGTGGGAAGAGGGAAAATCACCGTGTGGACGTTGACGCCCTCCGCGCTGTCCAGCACGAAGTATTCGCCGACTCTGTATTCCACGGGGGAAACCTTTTCGCCCAGCATAGCGTTAATATCCATACAGCCCGCGCCTGCGGAGTTGATAACGACCTTACCCTCGAAAACGCCTGCCCTGGTGGTGACGATATAGCCCTTGTCTGTGCGCTTGACGGATAAAACTTCCGCGCTCAGCTTGACCTCTGCGCCGTTAAGCACGGCGTAGTCCGCTTGGGCGATAGTCAGCTTGTACGGGGAAACGATGCCTGCCTCGGGAGCAAAAAGCGCGTATTCGATACCGTCCGCCACGTTAGGCTCGATGGCGAGTATCTCCTCTCTGCCGATAATGCTTGCCTTAACGCCGTTTTTCTGCGCTCTGTCAAGCAGTACCTGCAAGCCGTCCAAACCGTCCTTGCCGCTTACCACGAGAGAGCCTGTTTTCCGATAGGGAACGTCCAGCTCCGCGCACAGCTCGGGATAAAGGGCGTTGCCCCTTACGTTAAAACGCGTCTTAAGGGTGCCCGGTACGCAGTCGTATCCTGCGTGAACGATACCGCTGTTGGCACGGGACGCGCCGCAGCTTACGTCGTCCGCCTTTTCCAGTAAAAGGGTTTTCAGACGGTAGCGTGAAAGATTCATCAGTACGGCGGTGCCTACCACGCCTCCGCCGATTACTATTACGTCGTAAAATTCGCTCATAGTCTGCTGTCGGGAAGTCCGAACTTGTCGCGGAACATCGTAATCGCTTCGGCTACGATTTCCTCGGCTCTCTTCCTGCCCATAACCTCCAATATAACGGTTTCCTTGTGTTCAAGGGTTTTATATACGTTGAAGAAGTGTGCGATTTCGTCAAAAATGTGCTTGGGTAAGTCTTCCAGCTCCTTGAAGGAACTCCAGGTGGGATCACCGAAGGGTATGGCTACGACCTTGTAGTCGAACGCGCCATCGTCCTTCATCGCCAAAACGCCGATGGGATAGACTCTTACCAGCGCAAGGGAGGATATGTTTTCACTGCTTAACACCAGAACGTCAAGAGGGTCCTTGTCGTCTGCGTAGGTGAGAGGAATAAATCCGTAGTTGGCAGGATAATGGGTAGAGGTAAAAAGCACTCTGTCCAAAATCAAAAAGCCGCTCTCCTTATCCAACTCGTATTTGTTCTTACAGCCCTTGGGAATTTCGATACACGCCACAAAATCGTTGGGCATAATTCTTGCCGGATTAAAGTCCTTCCAAATGTTCATAAAATACCTCCGTTGTATTATAAGACAAAACTATTTTTATATTATACAACGTCCGCGCGACAATTGTAAATAGTTTTAGCGGATTTGCCCTATGGAGTTGCGGCGGTAGATAACGGGGCGCAGAAAAGCGAAAAACAAACGGCGGTAAGGGCGCGAAAAAGGGGGCGAAAACAGCCCTGAAAAACACGTGTAAAAAGCAACGAAACAAGGCAGAAAAAACAACAAAAAACATTCAAAAACCGTGTTCAAAACCACTCAAAAAAGTGTGATAAAAACACAGAAAAAGCAAGAAAATGCAGTCGAAAACGAAGTAGTCAAAGTAACTCAAAAATGCGGTTAAATATGTACAAGAATCACGTTAAAATGCACCTTAAAAACACGGAAAATAGCAGTTAAATTCGGATAAAAAGCAACGAGAAGCGGTATAATGACTCAAAAAAGTGTGATAAAAACGCAGAAAAAACAACCTAAAACACAGTCGAAAACAACTGTAAAATTGCGGTTAAAAATAACGATAACTATTCGCAAATTGCAATCAAAATATCTCTGAAAACGCGGATAAAAGCACAGCGGTTATTAAGGGTTGCGGCAAGATATGGCGCAATCAATAAAAATGCCCTGTTTATCGGATATTTTTTCGGAATACGTCAATAACAATATGTAAGAAAGTATGTAAGATAATATGTAAGATAATGTGTAAGTCGTTGACTTTATTTCCGCTTTTGAAGTATAATGCTTACATACCGAAACGGAGGTTGCTTATGGATACCTATATACCGCCTTATGATATTACGGACGAAATGCTTGAACTAACCTCCGAGATTATGGAAATGCTCGGACAGCTTTCAGGTATTAACGACTTGGAAAAACTGCCGAGATTAAGGCGCGTAAGCAGAATTAAATCAATACATTCTTCCCTTGCCATTGAGAACAACACCTTAACGCTTGACCAAGTAACGGACGTTATAGAGGGCAGGCGCGTTTTGGGACCGCAAGAGGATATTTACGCAGTCAAGAACGCATTTACCGCCTACAATAATCTTGAAAACCTCAATCCCTACGAGCTTAAGGATTTGTTGAAAACCCACGGACTTATGATGAGCGGACTTGTATCCGAGGCAGGACGATTACGTACCGTGCAGGTGGGCGTGTACAACGAAAACGGCGAGGTAATCCACGTTGCGCCCTCGCACGAGATGGTTCCCGAGCTTATGTCGCAGTTGTTTGACTGGGTTAAATACAGCAAGACGCAGATGCTCATAAAATCCAGCGTATTTCATTACGAATTAGAGTTTATACACCCCTTTAGAGACGGCAACGGGCGAACGGGGCGACTGTGGCAAACTGCTCTTCTCGCTAGCTGGAAGCCTATTTTTCAGTGGATACCGATAGAGAGTATTATCAAGGATAATCAGGCGGAATATTATGAAGCTATCAGGCTTTCCACAGGCGAGGGCAAGTCTAATCGCTTTATCGTTTTTATGCTTAACGCAATCAATTCGGCAATTAAGGACATAGCGAAGGATACGATAAGGCACTATAATCACCTTAGCAAGCAGATAAGCGAGCTGTTGGGGGTTATGAGCGCATATCCTATGACCGCACTGGAAATAATGGAAAAGCTGAATCTGAAATCACGGGACGGCTTTAGGAAGAACTATCTTCTTCCTGCATTACGGGCAGGGCTTATAGGAATGACCGTTCCCGATAAGCCGACAAGCCGTAATCAAATGTACTATAAGGTGTAAAAAACGAAAAAGCCGCATTTTATCGTAAGCGGTTTAACGTACTGCTTGCGCAAAGCGCAACGCGGCGGCAGAAGCGATAGATAAGGCGCGGAAACGAAAAAGCCAAACGCGACTTGTAATCGGGCTTGGCTTAGGTTGTCGGGGGTGTTTGAAACGGTTTTTTCTTTGGTTGTATCTCTACCATATCCTATGCGGAGAATCCGCAAGCCGTTACCTTTAGAATAATAATCTCCGCAAAAAAAGCGGACGAAAAAGGGCGAAAAAACCCTTGAAAAACACGGAAAAACCTGCGTTTAAGATGGATAGTTTTCCCTTGTAATTTTTTAATTGTTATGTTATAATATTAATACATTCTTAATTTGTGAGAACCATTTGACGAGCAGTCAGGCGATTAGGGAGCCTAATTTTTTGAATAATGGGGATTGTTATCGACGTTTTTTTCTGTTAAAAGGGAATCAATGCTTGACGTTTGCGAATTACCGATATAAATGGGGAAATTCTAATGAAAAAATTTATCGTACTTATTTTAACATTGATACTTGCGCTTAGCACGGTATTAGCTTTTACCGCGTGTAACAACGAGAAGACGGAACGCACCTATCAGAGCCTACCGGGGCTGGATACCACTACGCCTGCGGCTATCTCTATTGCGGTACCCGAGGAAGCCAACAGCGCGATGAACCTGTTAGCCAACGACTTTATGAGTCGTTATCCCAACGTGACCGTTACGATTAAGGAAGTGGATAACTACAGCAAGAACGCCGTTACCCTCTTCAAAAACGGAACAGTGGATATGTATTTTAACCGTGACACCGTTTACAGCGAGAACACGACCACCGATGCAGTAACCGGCGCGGAAACCACAGCTTGGCTTTCTGCAAACTCAACTATTATATTGACCTTTTGGAGAAGGAGTTTGCCAAGTACCGCAATTAATCGATAACGCAGTCGGGCGAATTCCCGACCGATACAGTCGAAAAGCGGAATGGTATCGGCGAAAGCCAAAATGATACCTATCCAAGCAAACAACCAATAAAATCACAAACTGAAAGGGATTGCCGAATTTCCGACAAAGACCGCCGTTACGGCGGAGCGTGAATGCCTATGAAGACCAAACAAATCTCGCTGCTTACCATAATTAACGTAGTTTTGGTAATAATGATTATCTTTTAAATCTTTTTGCTGTCGGAAGACGCAGCAACCCTTTCTACCGCGCAGAATATCGAGAACCTGCGCACCTTAACCGACGCTTCCGCGGACAAGGCGGAGCTTTTGCTTGACGCGTATTCTAACAGGGTGCAAAACGTCGCAGGCTTTGTCAGCAGTTATCACGGCAATATCGGTATGACCGAGGACGAGCTGGTTGATTATATGCGCACCATATACGACTTGGACGAGTACAACTGGCAGTTGGTGGATAATAAGACCAACGAAGGCACTGCAATTGCCAATATCGGCTTTGCGACCGTACAGGTAAACGCCTATTCGGAGGAGTCCAAAATGTATGACGTGGGTTCATATCGGACGCTGGCTAACATTTTCAGTACAGCTTCCGAAGGCACGGTGGGCAAAATCCGTATTGCCACCGAGTTTACGGACGCTTTTGACCTAGACAACGCTTTTGCCGTCACTACCTGCGTTAGGCTTAACTCCGACGACGGCGCGATGTACAAAACTTTAATGCTGGTTATCCCGAGTGTGAAGGTTACTAATACCCTTGACTCTAACAACCGCACCGACAACTATTCGTATTTTAATTTCAGCAGCGTAATAATCGACAAAAACGGCGATTACGTCATTTCCAATCAGTTTTTCCAAAACAAGAATTTTATCGACTATCTCAAGTCGTACAATTCCTCCGTTACCTCCGCAAAGGGCAAGGAAATACTTGCCTTGCTAAAAAACGGAGAGGTGCCCGAACCGTTGTATTACAATAATAACCGCAACAATAGTTGCGTTTATATTATGTCGCCGGTATTAGGTACCGACTGGTACCTGTTGAGTATGGTACCTATCGAATCTTTCCACAATATGAGCAGTGTCGGACGAGGCTATTACTTGTTTATTGCGGCGTTTATCGCACTGTTCGCCGTGGATATGACTTACGCGATTTTCCTTAACAGAAGACTCGGAATCAAGACTCGCGAGGCAGAGGTGGCAAGTCTTGCCAAGGGCAATTTTATGTCCAGAATGTCTCACGAAATCCGTACTCCCTTGAACGCCATTATCGGATACAACACCATAGCGCAGGACGAGCTTGCCAAGACTACAGACGAGGCTAGCCGCCGTCAAGCGGAGATGAAAACCTTGGATTGCCTTTGCAAAAGCGGTATCGCTTCCAAGCATTTGCTTTCCGTTATCAACGACGTGCTGGATATGTCGGCTATCGAAAGCGGCAAAATCAAGGTTGCCAACGAGCGGTTTGATTTTAAGGGGCTAATTTCCTCCATAACTACCGTGTTTTACTCTCAAGCGTCCGCTAAGGGCGTGGAGTTCGACGTTATTCTCGGGAAGCTCTGCGAGGAGTGGTTCGTGGGCGACCAGCTAAGAGTTAATCAGATAATTGCCAACCTTCTTTCCAACGCGATTAAGTTCACGCCCGAGGGCGGAAAGGTGGTACTGAAAATTGACGAAACGGAAATATACGCGGATTCTGTGCATATCCACTTCGAGGTGACGGACACAGGTATAGGTATGACGGAGGAATATCTCTCGCATATCTGGACGCCCTTCGAGCAGGCGGACTCCACTATCTCCAGACGGTTCGGCGGTACGGGGCTCGGCTTGACTATTACCAAAAATCTCGTAGAGCTGATGAACGGTTCGATTAAGGTCGAAAGCACGGTGGGTAAAGGCTCTGTCTTTACCGTGGATTTGGATTTCAAACGCACCAAACAGCCTAATGCCATCGGCACTTACGATTTCAGCGGCATCAAAGCCTTAATCGTGGACGACGACCAAAGCACCTGCGATTATATCCGCTTACTGTTCGAGCGTTGCGGCGCGCGCAGTGATGCGGTTACGTCGGGAGCTCAGGCTGTTCGGGTTTATGACGAGGCGGCGAAAGCGAACGACGGTTACAGCGTGTGTTTGATTGACTGGCGTATGCCTAATATGGACGGCATCGAGACTATTAAGCAGTTGCGGCATGTCGCAAAGCCCGACGTTCCGATAATCGTTATCACCGCTTATGATTTTACCGAAATCGCGGACAAGGCGGCGGAACTCGGCGTCAGCCAGTTTATTTCTAAGCCGCTGTTCCAGTCGGCTATACTGGATATGCTCGCCAATATTTGCCATATGCCTAAGCTCACCGCCGCGGAAGGCAAAATCAACGCGGCGTCTTTCAAGGGAGAGCGAGTGCTTTTGGCGGAAGACAATACTATGAATATGGAAATCGCGAAGCACCTTTTACAGCACTCAGGTCTTACCGTGGACAGCGCTTGGAACGGACGGGAAGTGGTGGATATGTTCCTCGCCGAACCGCAGGGTACCTACGACCTTATTTTGATGGATATTCATATGCCTGAGGTTGACGGTTATCAAGCTACCGCGAAAATAAGGAACAGCGGTAGGGCGGATGCAAAAACCATACCGATTTTGGCGATGACGGCGGACGCTTTCGCAGAGGACGTAGCACAGGCGATTGAGTCGGGTATGAACGACCATATCGCAAAACCTATCGACGTGACGGTTTTATTCGAGAAGTTGTCGCGGTTCATTAAAAAATAGCGCATATACGCGGTAATATCAACGCATAGATGCGGGATTCTTCGTCACAAGTTGATTGTTCCTCAGAATGACAGGAATTACGTTGTGTAGAACGACAGATTAATGCTCCACGGATTACAGAAACAGCAAAAGTAAGCTTAAGGTGTCATTCTGAGCAAGCGTTCACGCGAAGTGAAGAATCTCGCGTTTACGCGGCACAAAATCAATAATTATAGGACGGGTATCCCGTCCTTTTTGTTATCAATCCTCATAAAAACGGTTATCGCACGTCGGCAAGATTTTATAACAATCTCACTGTAATATTACATTTTTCGGGGTGGGTGCAGAATCGTGCCGATAGACGAATAAGCGTAAGTAAGGCGGTTGGAAAAGAACCCATAGATGCGAGATTCTTCGTCACAAGTTGATTGTTCCTCAGAATGACAGGAAAAGAATTATTTAGAATGGCAGGTTACTGTTATGCGGATTACAAAACAGTGTTGTGTAGAAAGACAGATTAATGTTCCACGGATTACAGAAACAGCAAGAGTAAGCCTAAGGTGTCATTCTGAACAAGCGTTTATGCGAAGTGAAGAATCTCGCGTTTACGCGGCACACTATCAGTAAGGCTTGTCATTCTGAACAAGCGTTCACGCGAAGTGAAGAATCTCGCGTCTACGCGGCACATATAATTAATAATTATAAAATAGAAATTGCGGTTAGCCGATTATTTTTTCAGCTTGTTCTGTACCGCTTGAATACGGGAGTAATTGTCGATTTTGTAGTTTAACCGCTCCAGAGTTTTGTTAAGTTCCTCAATTCGCAACACCAAGGAATCCCGTTCGTTTATCAGCAGTTGCTTGCGCTCCTGCTCCGTTGCCTCGCCCTGCTGAAAAAGGCTGACGTACCTGATAAGCACCTCAATCGGAATCCCTGCCGAACGCATACATTTGATAAACTCTATCCATTTGCAGTCATTCTCGTCGTAATCCCTTGCGCCGCCCTTGCGACGGACGTTGGGCAAAAGTCCGATTTTTTCGTAATACCGCAACGTGTCGGCGGTAAGCCCGTATTTTTCTGAAATCTCCGCTATTTTCATAGTTTTCTCCGATTGCCGTCTATTTGCCGAAGGTCTTTGAAACGTCCTTCAGATACTCTGTTATCGGAAGGTGCTGAGGACAAGCCTTTTCACACTGCTTACAGCCGATACAGTCCGACGCCTTTCCGTGCCGCTTTGTCAAATTGGAGTAGTAAACGCCCTGCGTGGAAAAGCCCTTGTTTGCCGCCTGTTTTTCCGCATTGTAAAGCGCAAAATAGTCGGGTATCGCTATCTTTTTCGGACAGCCGCTGACGCAGTAGCCGCAACCCGTGCAGGGTATCGCCACCGATTCCTTGATTATCCCTACCGTTTTGCCGATGACGGCTTTTTCGCTGTCGGTAAGGGGGTGAAAATCGCTCATAAAGCCCACGTTGTCCGCTAATTGCGTTAGGTTGGACCTACCTGACAGCACCACCATTACGTTATCGAGAGAGGCGGCAAACCTGATTGCCCAGCTTGCTACCGAGGCGTTGGGCTCGGCTTCCTTGAATAGCTTTTCCGCTTTTTCGGGAATTCTCGCCAAGGTGCCGCCCTTGACGGGCTCCATAACCACTACGGGCTTGCCGTGCTTGACGGCGGTTTCGTAGCATAAGCGCGACTGGATACCTGCGTTATCCCAGTCAAGGTAATTGATTTGGAGCTGAACGAAGTCAACCTCGGGGTGCGCCGTTAGGATTTCGTCCAGAAGAGCCGCGCTGTCGTGGAAGGAAAAGCCGATATTCTTGATTTTTCCCTCTTCCTTTTTGCTTTTGATAAAGCCGAAGGTGTCGAGTTTTTTTGCCAGCTCGTAGTTGTGTGCGCCTAGGTTGTGAATGAGGTAATAATCAAAATAATCCACGCCGCATCTTTTCAGTTGGTTGGCGAAAATCCTTTGCTGGTCAGCCTCGTTTTTGACAAAAAGAGGCATTAGGGGCAGCTTGGTCGCCACCGTAAAACTATCGCGCGGATAACGGCGAACTACCGCTTTTTTGATTGCAGGCTCACTGAACATTCCGTGATAAATGTAAGCCGTGTCAAAATACGAAAAACCGTTCGCCATAAACATATCGACCATTTTGTTAAGCTGTTTATAGTTGATGAAAGTCGGTAATTTGAACCTCACGGGCAAGCGCATAAATCCGAAACCTAATTTTTTCATAGAAATCTCCTTTATTTGCCGAAAAGCTCTAACGCTTCCTGCATTTTTTTAATTATATCCACACCGAAAGGACAGTTACGCATACACCTGCCGCAACCTACGCACTCCTCGGCGTGATGCTCCAGTACCTCGTAATGCTCTCGGACGGTTTCCGTAAGCTTGCCTTGCGCCGCCGCTAAGTCGTAGAACTTGTTTACCGCGGCGATATCGATTTTCGCGGTGCAGGGGGCGCAGTGTCCGCAGTACATACAATGACCGACAAACGCGCTGTCTGGCGCACCGCTAAGTACCTCGCTGAAGTCCTTTTCGCGAGAGGTGGCGGTAGTGTACTTCAAGCATTCCGCTATCTCCTCAAGACTGGACATTCCGCTTAAAACGGTGGCGACCGACGGTCTGGTCAGGCAGTAGCTAAGGCATTGCGTTACGGTTAGGGGTTTGCCGAAAGGAGTTTGCGTTTCGTCCAGTAGTAAGCCGCCTGCAAAACATTTCATTACGGTTATTGCAACGCCGAGATTTTGGCAAAGCGCGTAAAGCTCCTCACGCTTTTGGTCGATACCTTTGTAGGTACGGTTGAAGGTGTCCGATTCAAACAGCTTTTCCACGTCGTCTATGGGCGGCAGCATATCGTAGGCAGGGTTCACGCTGAACATAATTACGTCTATTACGCCGCTTTGTGCCGCTAATTTGGCTATATCCGTGTTGTGCGTCGATATGCCGATATGCTTGATTCTGCCTTTCTGCTTCAGTTCCTTGCAATAGTCGAGAACGCCGCCGCTAAGCACCTCGCTATAATCCGCAAGGTCGTCCACGTAATGTATCATTCCCACGTCGATATACTCCAAAGCCATATCCGATAAAAGGCTTTCAAAACCCGACTTAACCTCGGAGAGCTTTCGGGTGCGGCAGTACTGCCCGTCCTTCCAAATCGAACAAACGTGCCCTTGCACGTGGTAGCTGTCACGTGGGAATCCTGATAAGCCCACCGCAACGTGCTTGCGAATGTCGGGATCGGAGGTGTACATATCGTAATAGTTGATACCGTTTTGCACCGCAAAAGCTATCATTTCGTTGCACTCGGCTTGCGTTTTGCCGCTGAAACCCTCACAACCAAAGCCTATTACGCCTACTTCTATGCCTGTTCTTCCAAGTTTTTTCGTTTCCATATTTCACCTGCTTTGTATAATTATACCGCATATAGCTATCTTTTACAATGCTGCAAAATTGCTACCTTTTTGCGGCGTTGCCGTATATTGCTCTCAATATGCGCTACTGTCAGACTTATATTGTTGCCTTTAATATCATTGTTGCCGCTGATGTCCTGTCGCTCTTATATCGCGCTATTGTTGTTCCTCTTCCTTAGGACAGTCTTTTTTGAACCAAAGGTGCCGTTCTCCGCGGTCGGTCTGTTGTTCTTACACATTGCCCCAATATCGCACTATTGTCGGAGTTGTACTGTTGCTCTAAATATCGCGTTTGTGCAAGTGCTCTTTTACTCTCCAATCCGTTATTATCATAGCTATTGCCGTTCTCTGCCTTGGCGGTTTTTTTATTGAACCAAAAGTTCTGTTTTGCGGTCGGTTTTACGCGTGTTGGGATATTATATAGCCACTAGCAAAGGAACTTATTAATAGCGTATAACTTGGAGTTGGCTCCAAGTCAAGCGTTTTAATATGATTTTGCGACAGCAATTTGAAGGCAACGACGAAAGCTGTGAAAAAACCTCTCAATATCCGTAATTAATACTATTTTGAAAATAATACCGCTGTGGAGATAATTATCTCGTAAAGAACGAAAAACCTGTACCATACAAACGATAAAATCATACTTTGGGTGCAAGTCACCGCAAAATCATAAACAGAACTCGTGACAAATTTGTGACAAATTTTTTTACAATTAATAAAAAAACACGGACAAATCCGTACTTTTTTACTCTTGGTGGAGATAAGGGGCGCGACGCGTAAAGCAAATGCCACAGTGCGGCATTTGTAGCCAAAGCGGGGAGCAGGACGCAACTGCGACCTGGGGCACCCGTGGGTGCAAGTCACCGCAAAAACGCAAACAGAACTCGTGACAAATTTGTGACAAAAATACTTGCCATTAATAAAAAAATACGGATAAATCCGTACTTTTTTATTTTTGGTGGAGATGCGGGGACTTGCACCCCGGTCTACTATAAGACCCACACCGCTTTCTACATACATATTCCGCGATTGATTGTCGTGGGGGTTCGCACACGGACGCGCTAACCTTTCCTAGCCGCTAAATTCCGTTCTTCGGTAACGGCGTTCCGAAGCTCGGTTCCTCACTTTTTCATAATGCCGTACCACTCGCCAGTGAGCTACGGGCGGCCGACAGTTAGCGCATTAAGCAGCTAACGCGAAATTGTTATTATTGTCGTTTCTTAAAAAGATTCCCGTTTTTACGAAGACGAGCCTTCGGTATGCTTACAATGCCAATCCTTACAGCATCGAATCTGGAACATCCCCGTGCTGAAGCGGAGAAGTCAGTCGGAGCTAATCGCTCCTGTTGCATCGTATCCATAAATACCGTGCGGTGATACGACGACTTTGTGCAACGACAATAGGGTAATTATATATATTATATACCGAAAATGCAAGAGATTTTCGTATAAATTTGTTTTTTGAGCCAAACGACCTAGTCGCCTATATGACTGAAAAATGCTTTTCGGCGTTAGTCGCCGAAGATACTGCCTACGTTGACAAGGCTGTCCGCCGCGGCTTTTTGCTTTAGCTCGGGGCTTGGAAGTCTGCCCAAATTGCGCAGGAAAATCCTTTTTTCGCCGTCGAAAAACAGCACGTCTTCCAAGTTAGCGTCAACGGCGTAGAGCGTTTTGGTAAAGGCGGTAAGCAAGTTATCGTCATTGACCAGCCGCGTATCGCGAAAGGCTATCAGGGTGTAGAAGGTATCCTTACCCACAATATCCGCCGCAAGCTGTCTGGGGAGGGGTAAGCCGTCCTCGGGATAAGACAGCGTAACCTTGACCTTTTGCTTGTTGTCCAGACAAAAACACGCCATATACGCCGAGGGGTTGCCCCCGAAAAAGCTCTCCGCCTCTTCGCCAAAAGCCGTTTGGGTGCAGAGCTTGGGTTTTTCTGCGGACTTTGCGGCGCGGTAAAGCAAACTGTAATGTGATATTGCGGCAATTGCATCGGCGGCTTTTGCCGTCATTCCCTTAACGCTTAAAAGCGTATCCCTGTCAGCGGAGAAAACCTTGTCAAGGCTTCCGCAACGCTCCATCAGCAGATGAGCGATATCGTTGGTGTTCTTCCTCGGAATAAAGGAGTACAAAAAAACTTCCAGCTTTTCGTGGTCGCCTAAGCTGTCGAAACCGGATTTTGCAACCCTATCTCGCATTCTGTTACGGTGTCCGTCGTGAAGTTTAGCAATCAATGCTGTCCTTTAGCTCCTCTATCAAATCGTAAATCCTTTTAAGCTCCCCGTCCGAGGAATACTGAATTACGATTTTGCCCTTGTTGAGATTGCCTGTCAAGGTGACGTCAGTAGCGAAAATCCTCTGCATATCCGTTTCAAAAGCGGAAAGCTCGGTGCTTAATTTCGCGGTTTTCTTGGGTACGGGGGCTTTTTCGGCGCAACGCTCCTCTAGGGTGCGGACGCTCCAGTCCTTGGCGATACATTCCTTGGCGAGAGCTATCATAGTTTCGCGGCGTTTCACGCCCAAAAGCACCTTGGCGTGTCCTGCGGTAAGCTTGCCCTCCACCACGTATTGCATTATAAGCTCCGGCAACGAAAGCAGTCTTATGGCGTTGGATACCGCCGGACGGCTCTTGCCTAAACGAACCGCCAGCTCCTCAACCGTCAGGTTTTCAAGCTGCATTAACTGTTGCATCGCCTTAGCCTCTTCCACGGGGTTCAGGTTCTCGCGCTGGATATTCTCGATTAACGCGATTTCACGCTGTTGTGTTTCCGCGGAGTTCTTGATAATCACAGGCACCTTGGTAAGCCCTGCGATTTTCGCCGCGCGTAAACGTCTTTCACCTGCCACAAGCAGGTATTTGCCGTCCTTGGCGGTAACGATAAGCGGTTGGATTATGCCGCAACGGAGAACGGATTTCGCCAGTTCTTCAAGTGACTCGGAATTAAAGCTCTTACGGGGCTGATCGGGGTTAAGCAGGATAAGCTCAAGGTCCAGCTCCACTATCCTTTCGCCGACAGCGGCGTTATCGGTCTTGGTGGGCTCCTTGGGAGTCGGCGCGGCAACGGAAACAGGCACTGCCGCCTTAGTCGGTGCAGTCGGAGCTTTTTCGCCGTTCATTTTGGATATAATACTGCCTAAAGATACAACTTTTTTTGCCATTTTCCGCCTCCGTGAAGAACATTTCAATAATATGATACCATATTATTTACGCTTTTTCCACAAAAAACACCAAATTGCCTAATAATCTGTCCTTAATACGCCCGAAACTACGGCGGCTTGGAGCGAGGGCGCGGACGGGTGCGCGGACGACTGCTCGGAAGAGTGCGCGGACGAGTGCTAGGAAGAGTGTGCCGACATAGCGGTAAAACTTTCCCTTTACAAACCTAATTTGTTAAGGTAAAATACACTTGTATGCAAAAGCTGAATGAAGACGTCAAAAGCCTGGAAACCCTTATTGCCTCCGTGGCACCCTCTCAAAGCGGAAAAGCAGAAGAACTGCTCTCCTTTTTCGGTTCGCTGTCCGCGGTACTGGACAGTGCGCCCGACGTGCTTGTCAGGCAGGGATTAAGTCCGACAGCGGCTCACTACTTAACACAGCTCCCCTACCTTTTCGCCGAGCTGACTCCCGAAATCGCCGTCGGCGAGCGTATTTCGATTGAGGATATCGCAAGGGTTTTCGGCGCACGTTACGGGTACAGAAACCGCGAGTATTTCCGCATTTATTTTCTGACGGAGGACGACAGGCTGTGCGACGTGTATTCCGCCTCCTCTGGGCTGGTTGACAAGGTGCATTTAGACTCCAAGGACTGGCTGAAAACCGCCTTGTCCTGCGGCGCGGTGAAAGCCGTTGCCGTGCATAATCACCCCTCAGGCGACGTTTTTCCCTCTATGGACGACGTTAGATTGACGGGCTTATTGCGTTCGGATTTTCGTAATTTCGATATTACCCTTATCGACCACCTAATCGTGGGCTTGGGAAAATGCTTTTCCTGCCGTCGGGAAAAAACAATGTAAAACACTCCTATTTAGCGAAACGCAAGGACTTGAAAAGCTTACTGCGGCGCAGGGGTTGTCGGTTAGGCACACGGTTAAAGGCATACTGTTGTATAGCGTTGTCGATTAGGCAGAGTGATAGGCTTACTGCGGCGTAGGGGTTGTCGGTTAGGCGTGCGCAAAATATATATTGATAAAAACGGCTTTTTTGTAATCAGCCGTTTTTTTTGTACTCGGTTACGTTTTTAACCGTGTATTGCGCTTTGTCTTGCCGAGCGAGTAGTTGGTCTTGTCGGGGGATAAATTGTAAATATGCCATCGACCTAAAACAACGGCAGGCTCTTTTTGTTCTAAACGCGAAACTCGGCTCATAGACTGTACCACGACTTTAGGAGGTTTTATTATGGAATTTGTGTTTGAAGAATTTTCCGACCGCCGTATCGGCGTGATGGCTCAGGCTCAAGGCGTGGTCACTGCGGAAATCAACACCGCGGAACGCGGCGGCGTAAGCAGAATTTTATCCGTTTCGGCAGAGGGCAAGCTTTTCACCGTTGAGGCTTTGGAAGGTGAGGCTAGGCTGTCGGGTAAGGTAAATTTTAAGCTGCTGTATCTGGACGAGGAGGGCAAGCCTGCCGGACTGGACTACTTCTCCGACTTCGAGGAAACGGTTAAAAATCCTTCCGTTTCCCCTGCCGTCAAGCTTTGGGGCGACGTGGTAATCATCGAAACGGAAAGCGAGGCGGAGGAAAGCTCTATAAGACTGTCTGCCGTTTGCGCGTTTGCCGTGAGGGGGGTTGCCGAAAATAAGCTTAAGGCGATGACTCAAGCCGTGGGCTGTGAGGCGTTGGACGGCACGGTCAAGCTGTGTACGGTAACTCCCTTGCCCGAAAGGGGATTTACCCTGACCGAGGAAGCGGAAAGCGGCGTAAGCGTTGACAAGGTATTGCTTTTCGGCAGTAGGATAATCGCCGAGGACATTGTGGAAATCGTAGGCGGCGTTAAGGTGTCCGGCAGGGCTTTTTGCGACGTGGTTTTCTCCGCAGAGGGGCAAATGTACTACAAGAGTATGACCGTTCCCTTCTCCGAGGAAGCGGAATGCGAGGGCGGACTGATGCAGGCGGAAGCGGTGATTAAGAGCAGTAGGCTGGTGCTATCAGGCGCGGAGGATAACAACGTAATCAAGGCAGAGCTTAGCTGTTGTCTTAAACTCACCTCAGTTACCGTGACGGAGCAAAAAATGATTACGGACGTTTTCTCGGAAACAGAGGAAATTGCCGTAACCTGCGGAGGTTTTTGCTGTAAAGATTATATAGGCAGCAGCCGCTATAATCAAAAAATTACCGCTGAAATTCCCATAGAGGGCGATAACGTGTCGGTCACTGCGGCTCTTGCAGGCAAGGTCACGCTGGCTAACCTTTTGGTGGAAAACGGCAGTATCGTAGCCGAGGGCGTGGCTTGCGTCAGCCTGATTTATACAGACGGTAACGGCGCGGAGGCGGTGGACGCAGAACTGCCCTTCTCGTTGGTTTTGGGAAGTCTGGAGAACGGCGTTGTGCCTGAGGGCGAGGCTGTCATCGCTTCCGTTGCGGCAAGAGCGGTAGGCGGCGCAGTAGAGGTAAGAACTGAACTTTCCATCAGAATCGACCGTTATCTTCCCGTGTCCGTATGCTGTGTGGAGTATGCGGAAGCAAGCGGCGTAAAGCGCGGCGACGGAGCAGGAATAAGCGTGTATTTTGCTGACGAAAAGGATACCCTTTGGAGCGTGGCAAAAGCGGTGGGCGCGTCACCCAGTCGACTGTTAAGCATTAATCCAGAATTGGAAAACGGCGTTACCGCAGGCAAAAAAATCGTTGTTTTCAGAGAAAAAAGACTGTAGGGGTTCGTTTTAGCCGCAGTTAATAAGTGCGCAAAACGAAAAATAGCCCATATTGCTGACAAAAACGGTGTACGAAAAATCATATAAGCGTAAGCCGCGCATACAAAAAACGGTGTCAATTAACAAAGACTATGCGGAACCGAAAGAAAAAATCCAAACAACGATATGTTAAGACGAAAATAGTGCATATTGCTGACAAAAACGGTGTATATCGTTGATATGACAGTGCGAATGGGTATAATCCTGAGCGATTAAACAGAACTATGCAAGCAGACAGACCGCATAGAATGCCGTACTCCCCTGCGAATTGCGGAAAAATGACGATACAACAACAAAACCCCCGAATAATCGGGGGTTTTTACTTGTTATGCGGTTACTGTTTTTTGAGCGTTAATTACATTTATTGTCTTTCGGAATAAGGGTTATATCTTATTCAAAGTCGGTCGTAAGAGCTTCCGCTAAGGGCTTAAGAATTGCCTTAGCAAATTCGACTTCCGCCTTGACGAAACGTCCGTCAAAGGTGCCGAAAGCGGAGAAAATCGCTAGGAACATAGAGAGCATAAGCTCTACGAATTCCTGCTTTTTGTCGTCATCTACGACCTTGCCGATAACTGCCAACGCCGTGGGTATATGAACGGAGGTTGCAACCGAGTGTTCAAGCATTGCTTTGATAAGGCTCTCGTCGTCGCCTGTTTTCAGACCGCCGTCCTCGAACAAGGTGCCGTAATTGGGGAGCTCCATAATAAATTGAGCCTCGTCCTTATCTACTTTGCCGTCTGCGGCGGCAACGCCTATCAGCAAGCTTTGAATGTACTTGTCAACCTGAGCCATCGTCTGCTTGTAGCTCAACTCGTAGGCGTCTATTCTGACTAGCACGGAGTCATAAAGCCCCTTAATCAAAGAGCAAATGCCGTTGTACGCTTGATAAGCATCGTTAAAAATTTCATTTTGTGTTTTTTCTGTTCCCATTTTCCTGCTCCTTTTATAATTATTTTCCGTTAAGAACTTAAAAATCGAATTTGATTGTAATATCCGACTTTTTTGTTACATTAGGTATTGTTGCGGTCACTTGCTCTTTTTGATACCGTTGAGAATATCGCTTACGCTGATTTCCACGTTCTCATCGGAGTCAGTATCCGCGTTTTTTGCGGATACTTCGAGCTTTTTCCCTTTTGAGGACTTGCCGCGCGGTTTTTTGGGCTTGCTTGCCGCACTCCCTTCTGTTGACGTGTCGTCGCTCGCCGCTTTGTTTTCCTGCGGTTCAGCGTTTTCCTCGCCTGTGTTCTTTTTGTCCGCGGCTTCCGCTTTCACCGCCGTTTTGTCTGCCGTCTTTGCCTTTTTCTTCGGAGTATCCGCGGTTTTCGGTTTTGCGGATTTGTCGTTAAGTACCTCGGCAATTTGGGTTTCGGTAAGGCTGTTGTCTATAAGCAGTGCCTTAGCCAGCTTTTCTATCGCCGCCTTGTTCTCTCTTATTATCATCAATGTGCGGTCAAATTCCTGTTTCAGCAGTACGTCCATCTCGCATTTAATGTCGTGGGCTATTGAGGGATTATTGATGTTTTCATCGGATATTACGGTCAAATTGCCGCCCATACCGTACTTGCAAATCATCAGCTTGGCTATATAGGAAGCCTGTTCAAGGTCGCTTAATGCGCCGTTGTTTACCCCGTCCTCACCGAAGAAAACTGTTTCCGTTGCTCTGCCTGCCAACGCACAGCGTATAGCCCAGAGCATACTTTCGCGGTTTTCCTTGCTTGTACTGCGGCTTCCCTTAAGCATATATCCGCCGAAACTGCCCCTAGAGGTCACTGTTATATACGCAGGCATTTTGCCGCTTTTCCAGTACACGAAGGCGTGTCCTGCCTCGTGGTAAGCGGTGGTTTTGATTTCCTCATCGGCGCGTTCGTTCTTGCCGCCGTACCGTAATTCCTCAAGCAAATCGTCCAAAAGCGTTTCGGTTATGGGTGTTTTGCCGTCAGCCGCTCTGCTCGCCTTGGCGAAAAGCACCATTATATCTCCCGGAACGCACAGCATAGTGCGGCATACCAGATTGTCGATAAACTCCTCGGAAAGCTCCACCTTGCGTCTTTTGCTCAGTTTTTTGATTATTTGCAGTATAAGCTCCTTGCGCTCGGCAGGAGATAAGGGCGACATACCGATAAACCGTCCGAAAACGTCGCTTACTGCGGATACCGAGCATAGCCCCGGATCGTTGGTCGCCGCCGCTATCAGCACGGGACGCTTGGGATTGAAACAAAAACTCTGTATCGCTTCAGTCAGCGCAGCCTCGGTATCGTGCTTTAACCGATTGTTGCGACTGCCGCTGCACAGCTCCTCGATATCGTCGATAAACAGGACGGCAGGGGCGTGCTTTGCCGCCAAGCGGAAGAGGGCTTTGATAGCTTCCTCGCCGTAATCGGCTACGTTTTTCACCAAGCCTGCTCCCGTGCAACGGATAAAGTTGGCGTCCGCAGTACCTGCCAAAGCCGCCACAAATTCACTTTTTCCACTGCCCGAAGGTCCGTAAAACAATACGCTTTCGGACATTGACAGCCCTTGCGCGTAAGCCTTTAGGGGTTTTGCCAAACAGCACAGAGTTTCTGCCAAAAGGTCTTTCAGTTCGGAAAAGCCTACCAGCGTATCAAAGTCCGTATCAACTCTCACTACGTCGTAAATACCCGTTTCGCCGCCCCTCTTTGCGGTGTTGTGCCTAAGCTCCATATCGTATATTACGATTTCCGCGCGACTGCCGCCCTCCGAAATTCTTTGAGCGGTGTTGTATTGAAGGGTAAGGTTGGATTTTTCCAGTTGAAGAGCGGCCGTCTTGACGTTGGCTATGCGGGCTAGCTCCGATAACTGCTCGGCGATACGCTCCGCGGTTAGGGTAAGGTTGACCTTGCCCGACGCTCCCGCCCTTGCGAAAGCCGCCGCGTAGCTGTCGTCGAACGCAAAGTTCTCCGTTTCCGCCAGATAAAGGGGCACCGCCGCCAAATCCTTAAGCTCCCGTAACAGCCGTCTGCCGTCCGTAACGAAGTCCTCGGGCGAGGCGTAGCGAATGGAATTGCGGTGTTTTTTACAGCAAATATCGTCTAAGACAATATCTATTCTGCCGTCCAGCAAAAGCGAACGCGCCTTGTCGAAGGAGTCGGTGACAATCACCTTGTAGCCCCGTGAAGAGGGAAGCTCGCGCAGTGCCGTGCTTTCGGTGAAGACCAAAAAGGTTACGGGGTGCGCGTCAAAAAGCTGTTTGATACCGCCCTGCGCTCCCTTGACGTCCAAGGAAAACCTGATTTTGCCTACCTTATCTACCGTCTTGCTCTTGCCGATTAGCTGATACAGCTCCAAAATCTCTTTTTTGAAAAAGCTTTCCGCACGGCTTTTGACCTCGCGTGCGTCCGCCGCACCGCCGCAGGTAAACAGCGTGAATATCGGCAGAAGCTCGTCGTAAACCACCTCTACTCCGTACTCGCCTGCAAAGTTCGATGCCAAATCCGAAAAGGTACGCAGGGCGATTTCCGTCACGTGTTCCGCGCTTAGGCGATTAAAAATAACCGTTTGGATATTGGGAAGGACGGATAAAAGATGCCGTGGGAACGCTACGTCCGTAATTGAGGAACGCTTAAGCGTTTCCTTGACGTCCTCTCTGTCGGCACCGCTGCCGTCCGTGGGGAAAAGCTCGTACAGTCCGTCGCCCACGTTGGTGGTTATAACGAAAAGCACCGAGGAAAAAGCGGCGTTATTGCCGCTGTCGTCGTTAAGAATTCGGGTAAGTGCGCTGACTGCCGTGACAGACGCCGACTCTACCTCTTCTATGCAGAGCATATCCGCACCATTCGCCACAGCCTTGGTCATAGCGTCCGAGAAACAGGACGCGTCCGCGTCCGCGTACTCGTTCATATTAAACCGCACGATTTTTTTGCCTAAATACTGCGCCGCGTTCTTGGCTAAGGTGTATTTGCCTACGCCCTTAGGCCCTACGAAAAGGAAGGTGGTGGGGCGTTGCGCCTTGCCGCTCTTGCCTGACGTTATGGCATTGCGGAAGTAACCCTCGCAAAAATCGAATACCGCGTTGTCCTGTCCGCAAAGCTCCCGACGGAGCGTCTGTTGCATACCGCGCGTTATATCGACCAAGCTTCCCAACGCCTTGCGGTGTTGTTCCGCTTGAGGGTTAAGCTCCTCCTCCTCGTCCAAAAAGGTTTTTTCCTTTTTGTCGGCGGTTGTCGCCGTAAGCTCCGCAACCAGCGAGTTGAGCATATCGGAAACGCTAGGCTCAAGAGCTTGCTCCGCCGCGGCAGGTTCTCCCTTATCCGAGACCGACGTATCGTCGTCCGCGGTTTGTTTCGCTAACAGCCCGTCCAGCATATCAGATAAATCCATATCAGGCAGTCTCCTTCGTACAATAACTGTTTTTAATTATACTACTTTTTCTTATCTAGGTCAATAGGCGAAGTCCGCTCTAAAACGCCGATTAAGCCGCGGCGAAAAGCCTAACGCAAGGGGGTTTCTCTGCTTTTATCGACAGCCCTTCGCCCTATTACGGCGTAAGGTTGAGTTATCGCTAATCACGGAAAAAAACCGCGGCAGTCTGCCGCGGTTCTTAAGTCCTTGTATGGGATAATCCTATGGATAATTTATGGGGTAATCGTACGGGTTAACTATACGGGGTAATCGTATGGATAATTCACCGTCAGTTTAACGGGTTTTATTCACTGCGCAACGCCTCGACGGGATCGCGCTTTGCCGCCATACTGGCAGGGATAAGACCTGAAACGAAGGTGAGCAGCATACTGATTAATATCAGCACCACCGCGCCCAAGGGAGGAAGCTGACACATTCCCGATATGCCCGTTAATGCCTTGAGTATAAGGTTGATGGGCAGGGAGAGCAATAAGGTAATTATAATGCCCAACGCGCCCGAACCGAAGCCCAGAATTAAAGTTTCCGCATTGAAGACGTTAGATACGTCCACCTTACGCGCACCGACAGAGCGCAAAACGCCGATTTCCTTCGTGCGCTCAAGCACCGAAATGTAGGTGATAATGCCGATCATTATACTGCTTACGATTAGGGATATTGCCACAAAAGCGATAAGTCCGTAGGTGATGGCGTTGATTATCATTGTGACAGCCGACAGCGCAAGTCCGATATAATCGGTATAGTGTATCTCCGTCTTGGCGTAAGCCAGCTTTTGTTCGGGAGTCATATTCTCGGTGTCCTTGCGTACCTGCGCGTTGTATTCCGCAATGATTTCGGCGATTTTGTCCTTGTTCTCGAAGGTGTTGCTGTAAATCATTATCGCGGAGGGGTTGTCGTAATCCACCGCGCCCAGCTTAATCATATTGCTTTCGTAGGTATTGATTGCCTTAAAATCGTTGAGCAGATAATCGGTTAAACCCTCTGCGCTGGTAACGTCGCCGATTTGAGTCTTAAGCAGTCCCACAACGCTGGACAGCTCGGGCTTTTCGGAAATGTAGCCGTTGACTGTACTGACAATGTTGGCAACCGTCTGCACAGGATCGCCTTCTACTCTTACCGAGTTGGTTAAGCCGTCCACAATACCGCCGCCCACCGTGCCTGCGTACTCGGTCAGGTAGCCCTTAAGCATAGCGATATAGGCATCTACAAGCTCCATAGAAAGCTCGCCTGTACTGGTATCCACAAAAGGTCTGCCTGTGAAAATATCCACCGTGGGTTTGCTTCTTTGGGTGAGCGCGGCAGGAGTTTCCGCACCTGCGTCGATAACGTATTCCGTCAATGCCTTGGTGTAGGCGATGGTGCCGTTGATTGCACCGCCGAAGGATCTGTCCTTGGGGCGGATAATACCCACCACTCTAAGCTCCATTTCCTCGGAGGGAACCTCCTCCATTATCTGTACTTCCGTCTTCTTCGACCAAATGCCGGAGTTGCCGTTTTCCTGATACATATCGCCGGTAAGCATTAGCTTAAACTTCCAGTTGTTCAGAACTTCCTCGTAATCGTAGGCTACGGAATCCATAAGAATTTCCTCGCCGTTCATCATATTTTCAATGGATTTGATAAGGTTCTGACGGGGTAAAAAGCCCATAGAGTACAGCGCAAGCTGTGATATTTCGTTGTTGCTGTCCACCACAAGCATTACCTCTGCGTAGCCCTGATTCTTATAATCCGCCGCGGTCTTGGTAAAGTCCGTCCAACTGCCTGCAACTACCTCGTACTGGGAATTAAGCAGTTCGGGTACGCCCTTGTCCAGAGTGGAATCCTTAACGCCCTCTATCATCTCCGTCCAGAAGGAAAGATAATCGGAGAAGAAAGACATATACGACGCCATAAAGGTGGCGGTGGAGTCGCCCGTCTTTTTCAGCCCTGCGGCTATATCCTCCACCAGATTGGAGGGGTTAGCCTGATAGTAACTGGTTTGGTTAAGAGTGTCCGTTAATACGGTGTAGGCGTTAATATCCGCGTCGTAAACGTACTGTACGCCGCCTGTGTACTTAGACAGCTCGCCGCCGTCCGCCTCGATAAACTTCTTGAACTCCTTAAGGTTGTTGGTGGAACTGCTGTTGGTGGCTACGTTCTTGAGCATATCCATCAGCTTTTCCAGATTGGAACTGCTGTAAACACTGCCGTCCTCGTGCTTGATAACCTCGCCCTCGCCTGCCGCTGTTTCGGTAAGAGTGGTCATTAGCTCCGTATAATCCATATATTCGCGCTCGATGGCGATAGGATAGGAGGATAAGGTCTGCTGTTGTATTTGGTTAATGTACGCCTGAATACCGTTGGATAGGGAAAGTATCAGCGCGATACCGATAATGCCTATGCTCCCTGCAAACGCCGTCAGCAGGGTACGGGCTTTTTTGGTCAAAAGATTGTTGAAGCTCAGCATTACCGCGGTGAAAAAGGACATTGACGTCCTAGGCTGTGTCTTTTTAACCTTGCGGAATCTCCTCTTGAGCTTAAGCACAAGAGCCTCGGGGCCGAACGTGGGCTTTTGGGGTGCGGATTGCTCTTCCTTAACCGTCTCGCCCTCGCTCTCCGTCACGTTAGTATTCTCCGCGCCGCTTTCCTCGGCGGTGACCGTTACGGACTCCTCCGCCTCGGCTTTTGCCTCGGTTTCAATATCGTAAGGACGGCTGTCGGAAATAATCTGACCGTCTAAGAGTTTGACAATTCGGGTGCTGTAACGCTCCGCAAGCTCGGGGTTGTGAGTTACCATTATGACCAGACGATCCTTGGCAATATCCTTTAGAATATCCATTATCTGAATGCTGGTTTCGGTGTCCAAGGCTCCCGTCGGCTCGTCTGCCAACAGTATGTCGGGATTGTTGACTATCGCTCTTGCAATAGCCACTCTCTGCATTTGACCGCCTGACATTTGAGAGGGCTTTTTCTTAAGCTGATTGGCAAGTCCTACCTTTGCCAAAACGTCCTCGGCTTTCGCCTTGCGCTCTGCCTTGGTCGCGCCTGATATGGTAAGCGCAAGCTCTACGTTGGATAGAACCGTTTGGTGCGGAATGAGATTGTAGCTTTGGAAAACGAAGCCTATGGAGTGGTTGCGGTAGCTGTCCCAGTCACGGTCCTTGAACTCCTTGGTGGATTTGCCGTTGATGATTAGGTCGCCGTCGGTGTATCTGTCCAGACCGCCGATAATGTTGAGCATAGTGGTTTTGCCGCAGCCGGAAGGTCCCAGAATGGAAACGAACTCGCTCTTGCGGAATTGCAGACTGACGCCCTTTAGGGCTTTAACCTCGTCTTCTCCGCTTAAATAGGTCTTCGTGATGTTGTTAAGCTGTAACATAGTTTTCTCCTAAAGCGCATATTCGCGCTTCTGCCGTAATACTTTTCGGTTCTTTATGCGTAAACGGTGGGAACTGCCGCCGTCTTGTGTGCTTG
>CAYJBY010000005.1:63095-125234 GCA_964368645.1 uncultured Christensenellaceae bacterium | reverse complement strand
TTCCGCCAAGAGTAAATAATACGAACCCTGATAAAGAGTTCGTATTATTTTTTAGCCGAGATTACTTTGGCGTCGTGGTTAAACTTAAATGATTTTATCCTATTTTTGCCGTTTCGACGGTGCTTATCGTAGCACAGGACTTGCGGCAGTCAACTGAAAAAATTATCGCTGAAAACTGAATAAATCTATCCGATAGACTGGGCATTTCGCTCGGTCTTTTTATGTCAATTTTGCTTTAACGCTATGCAATATTTTTCTTTGTCGTTAGCTAATCGGTATCAAGTATGATGATTATTATTTGGCAAAGTAACTTTGTATAAAGATCGCCTTTGTTCATATGTTCGGAAAGACACCTGCCACCTCTAAACGCCGCCGCATCCTGCATATCGTGAATATCAAGCTCGGCATCGGGTTTGCTCTCATCATATCCGTGGGAAAGCAAGTATCCGTTTTCTTCGATTTTGGTTATATCCTTCATATTCTCGTAGTCAATGTCATCGTTTGCCACTTGTCCTTTGGCTAAAAGCGGATATGCATTCCAGTTTGACGGCATATATTCCAGATTTTCCATACTTCCGAAATAAGCTCTTACCTTGCCGAGATTACCGGTTGAAACCCATTTTCGAGGTGCGTTCTCGTCGCCCAGTAACCTCTGAATTGCCAGCTTCGATATAAGTGATGGCGGAAGTATTTTTGCAACACGGTAATACGGGTGTCTTTTCAAAATCTCCTGCCAATAATCCTCTACGGTTTCTGTTTGATAATGAAACAATTTCTCAAGCTCTTCGCCGTCACTAAACCACATTCCGTGAAAATTTCTCAAAGAGTTCCAAGTAGGTCGCATTAAGCGGTCCGCTGAACAGCCTATGATTTTGAAACCCATATCGAAAGTTTCATAACCGGTAATACGGTTTGCCGCTCCGCCTCCGATGTTATAAACCTTTTTCCAAAAACCGTTTGCTTTACCATCACAATCGCATTCGAATATTTTTACGAAAAGCCTTCCGCTGTCGCGTGCCGTTACCCACTCCAAAGGCACGTTGTAGCAGGTATGAAACATAAGCCCGTCTTTCATATTATTAGTAAGCATTTTCATATGCAGCATTGCCGTTTGACGGACAACCGCCCAATTTTGTACCTCGCTGTCAATAACGTAACGCTCTCCGCGCAACTTATGCGCCGCATAGCTATCATACACGCTGGGCAAAAGAGGGTCTCCGACTCTTCCCCAAGGGTGAAGGTAATTGCGATTTCCGTATATCGCAACCGTTGACGTATGTACAAGCTTCGGTTGGTTAACCTTGATTGCCGCAACGGCGTCTGCAATATTCATAGCACCGACAAGATTACATAGCTTGGATTTTATTGGAAAGTGGTCACTGACAGGTGGTATTACGCCTGCTGTATTAAAAACGTAATCTGTATCCGCAACCAATTTGTCACAATCCTGTCTATTCGCGATATTTCCGAATATAATTTCAATCCTATCGCCATATTGCTTGTGCCATTTTCTTGCGAGCTTTCGTTCCCGTTTATTATCCAGAAGAATAATCTTCAGTCTTTCAAGATAAGGAGATTCCATAATTTGAGTGAGAATTTCCACACCCATATTCCCACTGGCTCCTGTCAGCGCAACTGTTTTTTTCATACAACGTGCCTCCTTTGTTCTCAATCTTATTTTAGAATTTCTTTCTTGCATTTTTATGTTTAATTTATTACAAAATTACTACAGTTTCTGGATATGGCGTAGATACTCCGTTTAATTCTGAACATTAGAATACCGTAGTATTGTTTTGACATTTTCACAAAATATACGAAATAATATAGGATTTATTTAGTTCTTAAACAGCCATAATTTTGATGAATTTGTAGGACTTTTGTAATAGATTCATTATAAAAATGCAAGAACTGTTTTTTATACCGTTTACATTAAGCACTCCGTCGATGAGGTCTAAGCTAGAACGGTCGGTGCTAATAAAGATGCCTGATTCGTCCGTGTGCACGTTCTGAATCGTCATCACCTCAGGCGCGCCATTAGCAACATTACCAGTACAAGTGCTGTCTTTGCGTAAAAAAACACCCCGACAGTCAAGTACTGTCGAGGTGCATATCAGGATTCAATCCGAGAATTTCGCCGTCTGTACGCGATTAGATTAGGTCGCATAATTTGACTATTTTCGCGCCCTTACTTTGGTAATAGGCGAGCATTTCCTCTATCTTGTTCAAATCGTAGCTGGTAATGCAATCCGATAAAACCGTAACGTCATAGCCTGCCTTGCACATATTGTAGCAGGTGGCTTTCACGCAAGCCGTTGCGTCCGCGCCAGTTAAGTAAAAGGTATCTATTCCGTTTTTCTCGATAAAGGCGGAAAAACCCTCCGCCGTCAGCGCGTTGCCCTTACTCTTGGTGAACACGTTATCGGTTACAATTCGCAAATCGGACGCAAGCTCCGCGCCGTGTGTGTTGGGTTTGAAGGTTCTGGTGCCGTCAGTGAGATTCTCGTGACGAATATACACTACGTGCAAGCCGTTATCGCCTGCCCACGCAACCGCCTTATTGATATTATCGATAATATCCTTATAGTGTTTAGTAATATCGTTTTGAATATCGATTACAACCAGTGCCTTGTTTTGCATTTTTTCTCCTTAATAATCGCCGCGGTTTTTACGTCCGAATAATGAAGCCGCGCCCATTTTGTTACGGTCTTTTCCGCTCTGTCTACTGTCGGTTTAAGCTGTCGTTAGTCCTCTGCGCTGATAATCCTTACTGCTTTAGAACCGCAGCCATTAGTTTTGTTGTTCCATTGTACTTTTACACTAGTCGTCAAGCAGTCTGCGGCACATAGCTTCCGGATCGTCCAGAAAGGCTTTCGTTACCGCGTAATGCTCCGTTTGCTTATAATCGGTCAACGCGATGCCGTCTTCCGTAAGCTGATAAATTTTTGCATTGGGATAAGCAAGCAATATCGGCGAATGGGTGGAAATAATGAATTGCGAGTTGCATTTGACAAGCTCGTCGATTATCACCAAAAGCGACATTTGTCTCATCGGCGACAAAGCGGCTTCAGGCTCGTCCAGAATATATAACCCGTTGCCCGAAAATCTGTTCTTGAAAAGCGCAAGAAAACTTTCGCCGTGGGATTGAGCGTGAAGGGATTTGTACCCGTAGGAATCTATCGCGCCGTAGTCGTCCACCTTTGTCGCCACGTTATAAAAACTTTCGGCGCGGAGGAAAAAACCGTCCCGAGGAAAATCCCGTTTTACCAGAGATATGCTATCGCATAGGGAGGAATGGGTATCGCAGGTACTGAAATTAAAATTCTTGGTGCCGCCTTCCGCGTTAAAGCCGTATTTGACGGCTATAGCCTCCAGCAGAGTGGACTTGCCTGTGCCGTTCTCCCCTACGAAAAAGGTTACGGGAGAATAAAGCCGCAGTCTTTTGTGCTTCACCAGATACTTCACAACGGAAAGCTCCGAAAGATAATCCTCTGTCGGCTCCTCCGTTAATACTATTTCGTCAACGTATCTTTTTCCGCTTGTCACCGTTTGTCACCGCCGTATAACCGTTATCCTACCGCTAACCGTAAACTTTCTAACCGTTATCCTACCGCTAACCGCCGTATAACCGCTCTGCTAACCGATAGCTAACCGCTGTTCTCAAAGGGCTTGTGCCTTTAGTCAGGCTTTTACACAATAATGCGCCCTATTAAGCGAAAAAACTCCGCAAAAAGGGCGCAAATGCGTATTTAGTATTAGTTTTGTCCCAAAATCGCCTTGAATTCTACCGTTTCATCGTAATCGGCGATTACACAGTCGGCAGCCGCATAGCTGAAAGTGGTTTCGTAAGGAAGTATCGCCTGTATAGTCTTAGTTGCCCAGCAGTCCGTGCTTAGGAAATACTTGTAGTAGCCGTTATCCCAAAATTCGATAGTTTCAACAATAGAGGTGTAATAAGCGTCATCGCCTGCACCTGCGCGAAGACTGTCAATCGTAAGAGAGGAAGTCTCGGGATTGCCTGCATCCAAAACTATTTCCGCGTTGAAAATGCCTTTTTCGTTATTGTAGGATACCTTCGCCGACTTGATTGTATTCTCGTTGATGACTATATCGGTCATCGTCTCTTCCTTTTCCTGCGCTACGTTGAATATGGGTATCTGATCAACGTAATTAGTTGATGCGCCGTTCCAGTCGCTGTAAGGTATTTGGTTATCGTCAAAGGAGGCGTTGTCAACGGTCTGCATAGCCTTCTTATCCATCGTAAGATTATAATACGACCTCATTCCCGTTGCCTTCGCACCGAAACTGGCAAGTATCTTTTTCACCAAATCGCTTTCGATACGGGGTATCTGGTACTGGTTCATAATCCACTCCGTTCCGTTTTTGACAGTATAGACCATAGTATCCACGTAAACGGTCATTCCCATAGTCTTGGTACTGGTGGGACAATAGCTGATGCCTCGTCTGCAAGGAACTTCCTTGTCAAGCTGATTGCCGTTGCGGTATAAGGCAAGCGCGACCATCTTCATACCCTGCGCGTTGTTCTCGGTAGGCAGTTTGATGGAAGCTATTTTGCCGTTGCTGCCGTAAGTTACGTAATCGCTCAGGTTGGCGGAATCGCTAACCCTATCTGCGCTTAAAACTATCGCGTCACCCTCGGGACGGCTTCCGCTTTCCACTCTTTTGAAAACCTCGTCCTTGTTGCCGCAGCCCACCGCCGCTACTGCGGTTATAGCCGCTACTACCAATACCGTTATGGTTGCTAAAACTTTTTTCATATATGGCTCCTCTGATATAGTTGTTTTTCGGCGGAGAGTTACCTCCGCCGATATCTTCTGTTAGTTGTTGCCATCGTCCGCGTCGTCCGCTGACTCACCGTCTTCACTTTCTTCCGTGTTATCGGTGTCTTCAGTGTTGTCCGCGCCGTTTGCGGCGTCGATTTCCGCCTGAGAACGTACAGTCACGTCCAAATCGGAATCCTCAATCTCCGTGTCACAGCCGATTACTGCCTCGGGTATAGGCGTAGGTTCCTCGTCAGGCTCGACCTCTTCGTCAGGTTCCTCGGTCAATACCTGTCTTCTTGCCGCGGCTCTCAGCTTACGCTTGTTGCCTGTTGCCACTATTAGCAATACGATACCTGCGATTATTACCACACCGATTGCCGCCGCCACTGCCCAGTATTTCCAGTCTGTGGTGAACTTTTCCCAGAATGTGGACTCTACGTTATCGACGGTAATATCCGCCATTGCGGAATTGTATCTCTCGTAATTGGTGAAATCGGAAGCGATACTGGAATTGGTAATATCAACCATCTCACTGCCGTCTCTGATGCTTATCTTGACTACCGCGTAGGTGTTGCCGTCCTCGTCCGTCTCCTCCACAACCTCAAATTTTACGTAGTCGGGATTGATGTGTCCGAAGTACAACTCAGTCAAATCGTCAAAGCCGTCGGTTGCGGTCAGGGAGTATTCGGTAATTACGGGTGCTGCGCCGTCCTTACTTACCGCCTTAACGTCCGCTAACTCCAACGTGAGCATATCGACCGTGAAGGTGCCTGTTATCTTGCCGTCCTTAAGCTCTATGTTGCTGTTGAGAACTCTGATAAAGTTGTCCTTGCTTGCATCGTAGGTCTTAGGCGTCATTCTGTAAAGGGAAGTTTCGTTACGAATCTTCAGCAGTTCGATTAACGCCGTCTGCTTTTCCTTATCGGTGGCACCCTCGGACAGATTGCCCAGGCTGGAAAGTATTGTTGAGGCTTCCTTAATGTCGTAGTAGCATACCACGTCGCAATCGCCGAAGTAATAAACATTGTTGGTTGCCGCGGTGAACATACCGTCGTTGGAGAAGTATCCGACCTTAAGAACGATAGTTACCGTAAGCTTGTTAATCTTGAATATGCCCTGTTTCACCTTGATGGTGTAGTTACCTGCCTTTGTGCCGTCGTCCGTATCTGCGGAAACCAGCTTGCAATTGACGGTATAGAAGTAGGAACCTGCCGTTGCCGCCGTTGAAGTGCCGACGCGGTAATAATCGCTGTCGGAAGCCATCAGGCTGATATAAGGCTTATCTCTGTCAAGGATATCGCCGCTTCCCACGTTAAAGGTCAAGCCGGAGGGCAATGCGCCGCTGCCGTTGTAGTCCTTGCTTACTTCGGGAAGAGTTACGTTGATTGTGCGCTGAACAATTCTGTAGGAAGCCTTGTTCTCGTTGAGTACGAAGCCGATACAGTTAGCCAGTCTGTCGGGAACGGTTACCGCAAGAGCCGCGGTGTATGTACCGACGTTCTTGATTTCACCGCCTGCGTCGCCTACGGAGATTGCTATACCTAAATCCGCAAAGCTCTTGGCGTTGCCTGAAGAAGCTATTTTGCAGATATTGGCAAGGGTTATGCCTGCGTTGAAGCTGGCAACGTAATCCATACTTCTCATTCCGCTGACGTCACCGTAAACAAAGGTGTTGTAGCTTGAGTTGACGCTTAAGGTCACGGTTGTCTTGGTTATGGAATAATTATAACCGACACTGCCGTTGACGTAGGCTACGTTATAGTAACGTGCCGTTACGTCCTTGCCGTAGTCGATACCCAAAACGTCCGCCGTGCCGTCTGCCGTGCCGTCATAGACGCAGAATATCAAGGCATAACTGCCTACGTACTCGCCTGCCTCTCTGCTGACAGCCATAATGTGTCTGCCTACCAGGTTGCCGCTTACTATACGTCCGCCGTAGCTTTCCAGCGTAGAGCCGAACTCCTTGGTGTTAGCGGCGGTGCCCGCGTCCACGGTTATACTGCGTTTTGCGACAGTCAGAGCGGTGGTCAATGCCATGGTGTCCGTCCTTACCGCCTGATCGCTATACAGCTCGTAATAGCTGTTGTTGGCATCATCGAAAACATAATATCCTTCTTCTGCCAAGTCTGCCGCGTTCCACAGCTCGAAATTGGTGTTAGCGGAGAGATATTTAACCAGAACGCCGTAATTAGCGTCGGGAACGAAGTCGGCGAGATTGGTTACTAAGGTCTTATCGGTTTGACCGTCCTTTTCGGTGATGGCGTAGAAGTTGTAGGCTAAGGACAGCCTGCCCTGAGCAAACGCCGCGGGATATTTGACCTCAACGTCGTAGATACAGCCGCCGTGACCGTCTGATTCGCAAGCCTTTTCAACGTCGTCCTCTGCGTGAATATGATAGTTAAGCGCAGGTGCCGTTTCGCCGAAAATCATAGAGTGGGTACTCACGCGCACACTGATTGCGCTGGGTATAATCTCGTAGCTCGCGTCAGCGTCGGTGGAGGACGTCAGCTTGATGTTGTAGTTGCGGTGAGCCAGATTGTTGGTAACTATTATAGAATACTCGTCCACGTTGTAGTTATCGGGCTCCGCTCTGCCTAAGATAGTGGAGAAAAGCTCGTTGAACTCTTCTGCGTCCACGTCGAACAGAATATTGTTGGGATTGGAGCTGTCCTGCCAGCTTGCCTGTATCGTCGTGTTGAAACCGGGCTTGAACTGGTCAAGGTATTTGACGGTTACGTTAGACGCCGTCAGTACCAAATCACGTCTGTTAATCGTTGCGGTTATGTACGCTCCCATACCTTCCGAACGCAGGCTTTCCGAGCTGTCCAGCTTGTAGTCCAAATAGGTATAACGGGTGCTTTGCGCAGAAGGAGCCAAGACAGAACTTGCGGATACTCTGACGTGTTTGTTCGCACCGGCATCCTTATCCGAGAACTCGAACTGTACGTAATCCGTGTCGCCGCTTCTTAACAGCAGGTCGTCCTGACTGTCCGCTCCAACGAAGCCTACCAACGTGTAACCGCTCAGGTTCTTCTGATAATTGATTGCGGCAACAGTGGTTGCGTCGTAGGTCTTGTTCTTGATAAACAGATTCTTAAAGTAAAGAGTCTTGGGTATGATTTCGATACTGGACTGTCCGTTGCCGATAATCAAGCCGTGGTACTTTATCGTATAAAGCACGCGGTACGTACCGACGTGATACGGACTGCTGATACCGCCTACGGAGACCAGCTCGGGAGTTGTGCCCAAAGGCTCGTAGTTGATAACAGTGGTAAGCTCGCTCTCGAAGTCGTCAGCCAAATCGCTGTAATCCACAGACGCAGGTACGGTTGTAGCGTTATATTCCGTAGTCAGCCAATCCAGCTTGAGCAAGGAGAATCTCGCCTCCACAATCGCGTTACCGGACAAGCCTGCTACGTTTACGACGCCGTGAAGAATATCGGTGCCGCTGAGCTGTGTGCCGTCGGTATAGAAGAAACCTGTGAACAGATAGCCGTTAGCAAAGGATTCACTGACGGAATAGCTGACCGTAAGGGATTCCACCGCGTTCTTCCAAACCTTAGCCTGTGTATTGGAAATACCGTTAATCTTAATATCGGGGATAGTGGACTCGTTGTCCATATTAACGCCGATAAGATTGACGCTTACGCTGAAACGCTGCATAAACTCTACGGATACGTCGAATTCGTCCTCGCCGTCGGGAGAATAAACCTTGTTTGCGCCGTCCGCCGAAGCGTTGATAGCCTCGTCCGCCGCCACGTTGCGCCATTCATAAACGTCATAGTTGTTTGCCGCGTTGGGAACTGCGGTAAACTCGAACGCCGCCGTACCCGAGGAAAGGATACTTCCGCTGTTGGCGTCGCCCTTCAAAATAAGGGAACGCGCATCGCCTACGTATAAGGATATATCGTTCACGTAGGAAATCACCCAGCAATTGTCAATCTCGTTGTCGGCTGCGGAGAAGATAGGCGCCAAAGGTGCAGTCTTAACTGCAACCGCCAAGTTACGGACAACGCCGTGCTGTAGTGCGTCAAAGGAAGTTTTGACTAAGTTGTAGGAGCTATCGTAAGCGCAGTTAAAGGTTACGGTATGGTAGCCGCCCTCCAAAATACCCTTGAAGCTCTTGGTTGCGTTACCCCAAATAGTGATATCGCTCATATTGTCAATCGTCAAGTCCGCCGTAACGTAGAACAGCATACCTTCCGCCGCGTCGGTTTTGCCTAACGCGGTGTCCATTCCGATTACGTTAATCGCGTTGGCGATATCGTTCCAATCGGTAAGGCTTGCTATGGTTCTGGTTACGAAGTAAGCGTTGACCTGCGAGGAAATACCGCTTAAGGTCGCACTGTAATCGGGGTTGGAGTTGTAGCCCGTCTCCCCGTCAACCTTGTAACCTGCGAAGTATTTTTCCTCATTGTTGGTTGCCTTAAAGGTTATCGGCTGTGCGCTTACGGGATCAATTACCACACTGATGGGTGCGCCGACGGTATATTGCATATAGCCGTTAGCCACGCTCTTCCAGAACCACTCTGCCGCGCTGTCCGCCGCCTGCCACTGACGGTAGGTGAACAGCCATACGTTCTGCATATTGGTCAAGGGATAAATCCCGATAGAGCCGTTGACCTTCATTACGGAATTGGTCACCGCGCCGTCTCCGCTCTTGATACCTACGATAATCTCCTCATCGGACTCCGCCACCAAAATCAAATTGGTTACGGTGCCGTCCAAATCGGCGAATAACACCTTGTTCTTCGTCAAACCGCTTACGTTAATACGCTTGCCGTTGCCGTTGAACTTGCCTACGTAGTGAGAGGAAATCGTCGTATCGTCGGTGATAGATATATCAGCCCCTAGGGTAACGGTGGTTTCGCTGTCGCCGAAGCCGTGCGCCACCGCAACCGCAAAGTATGCGAATTCGGAGGCCTTGCTGATGGTGTTGATTGCCTTAAGGGCTACGTCAAGTTTTTCAAGCTGATTTGCCTTAAGATATGCCTTGAGCTGGTCGCTTTCCGCGTCAATGTAGTCGTAGCTGTCCAGCATATATTCCGTGTCCTCAATCGTCCAGACGTTAAACTTGTCGTCTGCGGTGGTTATGCGAATCTTCACGCTTTCCAGCTCACCGTCCTCGTCATAGCCGAATTCCGGCTCTGCGGTAACGGTGCTGTCAAGGTAAAGCACGTTGAATGCGGAGGAGGTTTTGCGGTAAGTGTTAATCAGCCAGCAGTTATTAATTGTGCCCTTGTTATCCGTAACCGCAACGGGCGATCTGTTAGCGTAGCTTTCCTGTAAAACCACACCGTTAAGAGTACCTGTCAGCTTGTTGGCGATTACCGCCGCGTTCGCAGTCACGTAAGAATTGTTAGCGGCTACCACGTAAACGCCGTTTAGGGTACCTGCCAAGGTGTTGAACAGAGGCTCGTTGCCGCCGTTAATCGTGATTCGTTTGTCGTTCTTACCGTTAAGAACGCCCTCGAAGGAGGTGCTTGCCGTACCGATGGACTGCCAAGTGCTAAGGGCAATGCTCTCGTTAAGCGTAAAGGTATAGCCGCTAAAGCTTAAGCCGTTGGCTACCGCACTGCGTAAAGTGACCAAATCCGCTTCCGTCTCAATCAGCGTGCTGACGAAACGTAAATCGTAGTAGCCCTGTCCTGCGAGCAACTTAACCTTAGCCGCGTCAATGAAAGCGGCGGAATTGTCATACCAGCCCACAAAGACCTGTACGTCAGCTTCCGTTGCCGTGACCGTGACGCCGTTAGCGGCAAAACCGTAAGTCAAATCCAGCTTGGAATTGGTAAGTACGGTACCCGAACCTGCGCTGACCGTAGAGGCAGAGTCGGCGATAACCGTAAAGGTGTTGCTTAATCTTAAGCCTGTATTACTACCTGCCAAGCGTGCGTCCGCGCGTTCGTCAACCACCACCACGTTGCTGAGAGTTGCCGTTGCGGTCTCGCCGAACAATGTTAGGGTGTTGGTGGGGGCGATTTTGATTATTATGTTGCTGAGCTGACCTCTCATCGCTCCGAAAAGGGTATTCATTCCGTCCGTAACGGTAAGGGTGTGCCCTGTGCCGTCAATCGAACCTCTGAACGGATTGTTGGTGAAGTTGAAGCCTGCCAGATATTCGGAAACAGTAACGTCCGCGCCCAGCGTGAACTGCTTTTCCGTGGAGTTGTAGTTCATACCCAGTAATCTGTCCAGAACCACCAAGTCATCGTAGGTTGCAATAACCTTATTGAGATATTCGGCGGTGTAGAGATGACCTGTCAGCGTCATCACGTCCAAAGACTCTGTGATGATGTCGGGAAGCTTGCCGTTACTGCCGAAGCCTGCGAACTCCACGTTCTGACTGTTGTAAGCCGCGTTAAAGGTCATACCCTCGTCGTTGTTGCTGACAATGGATATGTTGCCGTCGCCGTTGACTACCATTACCTTATAATAGTAGCCTGTGGTTTCCTGTCCGAGATTGTCGGTGATATTGTAGGTTGCGGGCTGAGCCGAGGAATCGGTGCTTATCAGCCAGCAGCTTGCCACGTCGTTGTTCTTGCCGTTGACGGCGGAGAATACGTTGGTGACGTTAATGCCCTTCTTGACGTAAACCGCGGTATTGTTAATTCTGCCGTTGCTGACGTTATTGGCGGCTACCACTGCGCTGCCCTCGCCCACTATATCCCTTTCAAGATTGACGATTAGATTGCTGATTGCGCCTGCGTTATAGCCGAACAATGCGCTGACCGTCTTGAAGGTTGCGGTTTTTGCGATGGTGATGCTCTTATAGTTGCCCATAAAGATCACGTTAGCAGGCATCGGCATAGTCTCAGTACCTATAGCGTTGTGCTCTCCGCTTATGACTATATCGTCCGTAAGCGTGTAGGTAATAGGACTGCCGGGGTAATCTATACCGCCTGCGAAAGCGAAAGCCATCATATTGAGTTGAGAAGCAGTACCTATTTCTGTAGTTCTGACCGCCTCGATAGAGAAGCCCTTAAGAGTGGAGGTTGCGGTAAACGCCAGATAATTGATACCTGCCACCTGCTTATAGGAAATATGCTCCAAAACTGCGTCCGAGGTGTTCTTGTTACGGTCTGCGAACATCGTCATACCTGTGTTGACGGAAAGGTCCGCAAAGAATTCCACCGAGCCTTTAGTCAGGACGTTGTCCTTGAGCTTTGCCGCCTCGGGAAGAGCCTGATAAGCGGTACCGTCAAAGCCCAGAATCTTAACCGCCGAGCCGTTGCGAACGGTGAGGTTATTGACTGCCGCACAGGTGCTGTTAAGTTTTGTATCGTTGTTGATAACCCACACGTTGCGGGTGTATTCCGCTACGCTGATAGCACTGGAGAAGCCGATTGCCGAATCGCCCACCGCGTTGCTTCCGGGTATAGTCACCACGCTGTTTTCTACGATAAAGACGTTATTGCCCACTATGCCGCCGGAGTAGTTGGATACGTTGCCGGAGCTTGAGGTGGATACCGTGCCGCCTGCGGAAATAACCGTATAGGAATTGGTCAAACGTCCGGTGTTACTGCCGATAACGCCGCCCGAATACGCGCTGTCTCTTGCCTGCGCCTTAACTGCGCCGTTGACGGTAACGAGAGTGACGGAAATCTTGCCCGTGTTGCTCGCCGCGATGCCGCCTGCGTAAGCCGTGCCGCTGCCGATAGTCTCTGCCATCAGCGTGCCTGCCGAGGTAACCTCGAAGGTCACGTTCGAAACCTCGCCTGCGTTGGTGCCTACGATACCGCCTGCATAGGAGTTATCGGTAGTTGAGCCGAAGCCTGAAACGTAACCGCCGACAGACGCGGTGCAGTTGTTGATTTTGCCGTTGCTTACAGCCGCGATACCGCCCACAGTAGTGGCGTAAAGCTTCTGTCCTATAACTACCTTACAGTTCTCGATTTTGCCCGAGTTAAACGCCGCGATACCGCCGAAGTAGGACGGGATTTCGCCGATTTGTCCCTCGTTGTCGTTGCCTATCTTGCAGTTATAAATAACCGTCAAATCCTTGACCTCGCCCTCTCTCGTTATAAATCCGAACAAGCCTGCATAGACGTTGAAGCCCAAGGAATTATCGTTAAAGGTTATAGTCTTATCGTTGCCGTCGAAGACGTGCTTGAACCCGTCGTAGCCCTCAAGTTGAGAACCGATAGTTACGTTCCAAACGGGGGTTTTGACAGAGTTGATAACGGTTTCGTTAATAACAAGGTCGTTGTTCAAGGTGAACACGATACTGCCAGCCGACAAGCCGCTGTTGACGGAGTTTGCCATATCTATAAGCTCCTCAACAGTGGATATTTCGGTATTGATGAACACAACCTTAATGGTTCTGCCCGTCATATCGGTGTTGGGCTTGAAAGTGCCGTCCTGAGTATCTACGTTACCCAGATTACTGCCGTTGACCTTGATATTATTGCCGTAATACCAGTCGTCCAGTTTTGCGCCGCCCTCTGCGGTGATATTGCTGAACACGATATTGTTACTGCTGTCGATTTCGACGTAAATCTTACCGTTGCCTGAAACGTCCAACTCGTTGAGGGATACGTAGCCGCTGCCTACCGCCTTTACCGCAGGAGGTATAGCCACAACCAGCCAAGAGTTGATTGCGTTACCCGTAATCTCGCCGACGAAATAGCCTGCGTAATTGTAACGCTGTTTATCGGAAAGCAAGGGGGCGTCCTCTGCAAGTACGGTGCCTTCGTTGATTACCACGCTGTTGTTAAGATAAGCGTGGCTTCTGCCAATCATACCGCCTGCCATAGAACGGGTGCCGACCGCGCTGATAACGCCTGTTTTTTGGATACGGACGGAAAGTCTGTTGACTACCGCTACGCCGCTGGTGTACGCCACCGCGCCGCCTGCCGCCACGTCGCCGAACTCGTTAGCCACTACGCTCACCGTGCCTGCGATAATTACGTTAGCAAGTAAGGAACGGCTTTCGTAAGAAGGATTATCGGGGTTGGCGTCTGTGCATCTGTTCCAATACACCAAACCGTCGTCGTTGATAAAGGACTCCACCTCGGCTACCTTGAGCTGCCAGTCGGAGTTCCAGTTAGACGTACCCTCGATAGTACCGTAGTTGACGGCGGCTATGCCTGCCGCGTAAACGGTGCCGTTGATTGCGGCGGTGTTTTGCAGAATAATCACAGTGTCGGAAATTGTGCCGTTGTTCTCAGCCACCACGCCGCCTGCGTATTTGCCGCTGACGGTCATATTTTTGGCAAGCACCACAAGACAACCGGAAATAGTACCGTTGTTGACCTTGGCAATAACGCCTGCGTCGTTAAGACCGCCCTCGATGTTCTTGGTTACAACCAGTACCAGCTCGTTGATTACGCCGCTGTTGTAGTTGAACAAGCTTCCGCCGTTTTTGAGGTTGATAGAGTAGTAGTTGCCAAGGTATTTGCCCTCAAGGGTGCCTCTGAACGGAGAAACGTCCGTGCCGATTGCCTCGAATGCGTCTCCTGCCTGTATCGTGATGTTAGCGCCCAAGCTAAAGGTTACGTTAGCGTAGCTGTAACCGCCGCTGTTTACGTCCTTAGCTATACTCTTAAGCTGATCGATACCCACAATGATTGTGGAGAGGGAAACTACCTCGTAGTTCTTGTTGATAACGTCCTTTGAGATTGCGAAACGCTGATTGTCGCCGTAGAACGCGCCTATTTGCAGTGCGTTGGAAAGCTGACTGTCGTTTTCGTAATCGCTGTACCAACCCTTGATAATAAACTCGCCGTTGCCTAAATTGACGTTGTTTTTCAGGACGATATAGTAGTCGTTATAAACGTAATCCGCCAAGCCGCCCTCGTTCTGGACGGAATTCAAGCGGTTGATGCGCTCGGAAATCGCAGCCTTTTCGGAGGGAGTTGCCGCCAAGTCAAGAGCGGCGTTCTCCTCTGCAATTTCTTCCTTATAATAGTTGGCTATAATTTGTCCGGGGCCTATGACGCGGAGCTGGTTAATCGCACTGCTGCCGATACTGCCCGTAACCGCGCCTACCGCTCTTACAGAGCTGTCGGAGGAGATAATAGCCCAACTGTTGGTGACAAGGTTGGTCTTATCGTAGCCGATTGCGATACCGCCTGCACCGCTGGTGACTGTGTTCACGTCGAAGTCAAAGGCGTCGTCTGCCACGGTTCCGGTAGTTGCAACGTAGTCCAAGGACACGCCGTTACCGTAAACGATTACGGATTCCGTAGAGCCGATGGTATAAGCGATAGCTCCTGCAAACAGGGTTGCAACCTTGCCTGCCAGTATGTCGGCGTCGGAATAGTTGGTCTTTCCCAAGTTGCCCCGTAGGTCGATTTTCAAATTCTTAACGGTGCCGTTGACGTCAACGAAACCGAATATACCTGCAAATTTGCCCTCTATTGTGGTCTTGGAATCCACCGTAATGGTATGTCCCTCGCCGTCAAAGGTGGCGTTAAATCTGCCGTTCTCGTTACCGATAGCTGTGAACATATCCGACTTTGTGATAACCAAATCGGCTTTCAGCTTGAATTCCAAGCCGTAAAGGTCGTAGCCCTCGTTAGTAGCTTCCGCCAAGGAAATCAAATCCTGAAGAGTATTAATATCGGAACGCAGATAAGAAGCGTACCAAATCCTGCCTACGTTAGTGGTTGCAGGACAGAAATTGTCCGCCGTGTTATTGCCGCTTGCGGCTTCTTCTATCGCCGCGCCGTAGTAATCCTGCCAGCTGACGCTCGCGCCTGCGGTATCGTTGTAAAGCTGAACCGCGTAGCCGGAGTTGGGAAGGAAGCCTATTCTGATTTTGCCTGCCGCAACAACCGTAACTACGTTGACGCCGCCGTTATTGCTGCCCTGAAGCGCAACACCGTGAACGCCACCGCTTATAGCCGTGCCGAGAGAGGTTTTGAATAATGCCTCCGCGTCGTTGAGCTTGGCGTCGAATTCGCTGTTATAGGTAAGTACCCAGCAGTTGACCGCGTCTGCCACGCCGGTATAGGAAACTGCGCCGCCGACTGACTCGGTGTAAGAAGTGGAACCGCAGAAACGACCTGCGTTGATAACCGCCTTAACCACAGAGGTGGTGGTAAGCTCCACTATGATATTCTTAAGCGTTGCGCCCTTGTTCTGACCTGCCAATGCACCTGCGTGCAGAGTGGACTGGGTGTAGTTGGAAACAGTCTTACCTATGGTGCCCTTGACTATTATTTCCAAATTACGGATACGTGCTTCCGTACCCAAAACGCCGAAAATACCTGCGTATCTTGCGTCAATCGTTACGTCCTGATTAACGGTTATCGAATAGCCGTTGCCGTTATAGGAGCCGATAAACTCCACTATCTTATATAAGGAAGTGGATAAGCCTGTGGAATCCTGCGATACCTGTCCGCCGATAGGCACGTAGGTGTTATCGGAAATGATAATGTTGGCGGTCTGCTGATAGACTACGCCTGCGTAGTTACGACCTGCGTTGACGTTAGCCGCAACCGTCTTCAAATCCGCATAGGTGGCTACCGTGGTATTGAGGAAGATTACCAGATATTCTGCGTTGTGGGGCAGATTATCGTCCCAGCTCTTAGCCTCGTAGGTGCCGTTTTTCACGCTGTCCAAACGTGCCGCCGTATCGTTCTCGGTAATCTCCGCGTTGTTGTCTATAAAGCCGTACAGTGAGGGTGCGCCGTCATACTGCGCCTCATCGCCTACGAACTGTATGTAAATATTGTCGTTGCCGTCGTCAAAAGTGGATCTGGTCAGAATGTGAACCTTTAAGCTGCCGTCGCCTGCGATTTTTATCTTGTTGGGAAGAGCGAAAATACCGCAATTATCAACAGACGAGCCGACTATACTGCCCACGGATTCGATTTCGTAATTTTCGGGGAGCACCAGCCAACTGTTGTTGACCATAGCCGCGCCGCTCATTACGCCGACCATACCGCCCAACGCTTCGGGGTTGACGTTGTAAATCTCTGTGTCGTCCATAAAGTACGCCACTACCTGTGACAATACGCCGTCCAAACGAGCCGCCACAAAGCCTGAATAGATACTGTTTTTGTCGCCGACCTTCTGTCCCTCGGACGCGTATAAAGCCAGATTGCAAACCTCGCCCTCCGCGCCTACGTAACCGAACACGCCTGAGTAACCACTGCTGTTCTGAACTATGTCGCCCTTAATCGTAATAGAGTTACCCTTGCCGTTGAATATGCCCGTGAAGGGGTGTTCCGCCGTGCCGACAGAGGTTGTCAGCGAGAAATCCACGGTTATGGATTGAGTTAAATAGAACAACGCCTTTTGGTCGCCGTAAGAATTGATATTATTGACGAAATCGTAATATTCCTCCGCGCTTCCGATATCCAGTTTGATAAAGGAAAGGGTTGCGTTAAGTCCTGTCGCGCCTAACGTGGGAACAAAGGATATATTACCGTTTACGTTGGTTTCAACCGTGCCGTACTCGGCGGCGTTACTGCTTATAAGCTCTCTCTTACCGATATCGCTGTACCAGTTATCGAAAAGCTCGTAATATCTGTCCGCACCGCTTTCGTTGGCGTCCACGTAAATCTTTACCTTGCCGCTGTTCTGGTTGTTTTCAAACACCCAAGCGACCTTTACCTTGCCGCCGCCCAGAACGCCTAAGGTATTGACGTTGAGCTTTTCGGTAGCGGTCATATTGCCGACGGTCTTAACCGCCTCGTTATATACAACGCACCAAACGTCGGATATTTTGGTCTTATCCTCGATATAGCCTGCCAAGCCGCCTACAACCGCGGAAGCCACCGCGCCGCCGGGCGCACTGCGGAGATTAACCGTTACGTTGGAAACCTTGCCTGCGCAGTATCCTGCGAGAACGCCTGAATAGGACTGACAGCCGGAGCCTATAATCACGCCGTCTTCGACCTCGATAATCAGGTTGCGAACCGCGCTGTTAGACGCCAGATAACCGAAGATACCGCTGTACGCCGTACCTGCGATACCCGAACCGCTCTTGAAGGTCAGCACCTTGCCGTTACCCTCGAAGATACCCGTGAAACGATACTTTTCGGTGCCGATGGGCTGTAAGGTTGTGGTAATGGCAATATTGTTATTGAGCTTGAACATAACGCCGTTGAAGTAGTCGTAAGCGTTGATGTACTGATACATTCTTTCAAACTCCACGTTGTTGTCGATTACCAAATCGTAATAACAAATGTGATATACGCAGTTAGCGTCAGTGGTTTTCGGAATAAGCGTGGTCTTGGTTGCCGAATTAAGAGTCTTGTGGGTAGCTACGTCCGAATACCAGTTATCGGCAGGCGCACTGGCTGTGAATACGATAGAGGGAGCGATGCCCGTCAAATCCAAAACAGCCTGCATAAGCTGACCGCCTACCATTTTCAGCACGTTAAAGCCCGTTGATTCGTCGGGGCAAACCGTGGTGGCGATACTGTTGCTACAGTACGCCCAAGTCATCATACCTGCGTTAGCCGCGGAATCTGCGGTAATAAGTCCCTTAGCCGTGCCTTTCAGGTCGTGGCTTACGGTCACAAGCGTGAAATTGATATTACCCTTAAAGGAACCGTCGTCGGATACGTTGACACCTGCAACGCCGCCTGCAAAAGCGGTATGCTCGTCACCTAAATAGCCGTCTAAGGCGACTGAACTTCTCTCGATAAGTGCGACTGATAAATCGTAGTTACTGCCTGCGATACCGCCAACGGTAATCGCGCTTAAGGTTGCTGCGCCGTCTAAGGTGAATTGCGCGTAGCCGATTTTACCGCTGTTTTGACCTACGATACCGCCTGCCGTGGAGGCGATTCTGACAGACGCGGTCTGCGCCACGTTGACGCCGCCGATTATTCCACCGTTTTCGGAGCCTGCGTTAATCGCCGCAACGCCGCCGTAATTGCTTATGGGATAGGTAACAGAGGTGCTAATCTCCACGGATACCACAACCGCGATAAGGTTCTCGTTGATCTGCTCGCCGATAACGCCGTTATTGGTTCCGCAAACGCCGCCCAAATTACCCGTAAGTCTTAAGGTTGAGGTTGCGTTAAGGTTGACAACGCCGCCTAAAATCTCGTTGTTATTGATACCTGCGATACCGCCTACGTCAGGCAGAGCCGCGGTAATCATATCGTTCTGGATATACTGACCGTCGCCCTCTCTGGCCGTAAACTTCCAATCGTAGGTCTGGTCGTAAGCCGTGGTGATAATACCGCCGAGCTTGACGTTGACGTTTTTGATTATGCCGTCGTTTACCGCGCTAACGCCGCCTATGGTGTATAAGCCGTTGAAGATAGGAGAAACGTACTGTCCGACAGAGGTTCTCTCGCCGGGGTTGACGATTACCTTTACGCTGTCGTAAACGTCCGAGCCGATAGTACCGTCGTTATATCCGCAAACGCCGCCTACGTTCTTGCCGTAAAGGGAAGCAACGTACTCTACGCCCGTGTAGTTGATATAGTTGTATTGAACGACAGAATTGCTGATGACGCCGGAGTTATAGCCGACTAAGCCGCCTACGTAATCTCTGATACCGCCGTTAATGGTTGCGTACAGATGAGCCTCTACGTTCTTGATAGTGCCCTTATTCTCGTGAGCCACAAAGCCCAAAGCCTGTACCGTACCTGCAACCGCTATGCCCTTCTTCAGTACCACACCCTGATTGACCTTAAAGGTGAAGTTCTGAATGACCGCATACTTACTTGTACGTCCGAACAAGCCGCCGTAAACCTGCGGAGAATTGTCGGGAATACTGGCCGTTTCCGGACTGACGGTCTCGATATTGGCATAGACGTTAACCGCAATTACTCTTCCGTTGCCGTTAAAACTGCCGTTGAATACCGCTCCGTTAGCTCCCACCAATGCGTAGGCAGGATCGGAGGTGTAGATTTTCAGCTCGGTGGAGCCGCCTATATCCATAATGTAATTGACGAATACGGAGAAGCCGTTGTTGACGTTACGAGCCATAGCGTAAAAGTCCGCCGCGGAGGTAATGACTGATTCCACGAATACCGCGTAAGCCACCTGTCCTCTCAAACCGACCTTGGTAATCACGTCGGCAGGCTTTAGAGCCACGGTGGGAATCAGGTTCTGTCCCGAACCGCCGTCGGAGGAGGGAACCACCGTACCGTTCTCGAAATTACTGATAAAGTTATAAAAGCCCGTAGTCGCTTCAACTGCCTTGAATATGATACTGCCGCCGTAAGGCTCGGTGCTGTTATTGTCCTCGATGCTTACCGTTACGGTGCCGTCGTAAGTGCCGTTATCCATATCATAACCGCCGCCGTATCTGACAAGTACGTTGCCGTAGGTGTCGTGCTCGCCGACTATAAGGGGATAAGTTTCCAAATCGGGCTGTTGAGTTACGTCAGGCAAATTGAACATCAGCCACAAGCTGTCTATATCGCTTTCCGCCATTGCCGCGTTATTGCCTATCAAACTGGCCGCGGAAACGGTCATTGTGTCGGAATCGCCGATTATGCTCGATATGTAATCATAACAGGTCGTAACCACTATGCTGTAAAGTCTGCCCTCGTTTAACGCGGCGATACCGCCTGCGTAAGCACAGCCTGTCAAATCCTGATAAATATCACTGCCCATTACGTCAACGTCTATGTATCCGCCGCGCAAATCGGTGATTAAGGCACCCTCGTTCTTATAAGTGGCTTCAAAGGTGCTGATTACGTTTTTGACAACGCCGTCAAGCATATTGCGAGCAACGATACCGCCTGCTAAGCCGTTATCGTCCGTACCCTCGTAATCGGAGGAAGCAAGAGCGAACAATGCGCCTCTGTTCTCCTCGCTGAAAGCGGTGTAATGCACCTCGGCGTTCTTAACCATACCGTTATTAACGCCTACTATACCGCCGACAGAATGACCTGTAAGCTGTCTTTCTATGTTGACGATTACCTTATTTGCAGAGCTGTCCATACCGATAACGCCGTAATTGTACGCGGCAAGACCGCCTACTACGGAGTCGGCGTCACCCTGACCGTACTTGATATTAAGGGTGAGCTGGAACACCTTGCCGAACTCGCCTATACAGCCGAATAAGCCGCATACGCCGTCTGTGGAGCGGATAGCCGTGCGAACGGTTATGCTGTGTCCCTTGCCATCGAAAATCCCGTTAAAGGGCTTAGCAACGGTGCCGATAGGATAAAACTGTGCGCTAATATCGATATTCGCGCCTAAAACGAACTCTATATCCTTATAATCCTGTCCCAGATTGGTACTGGTGGAAACCACTCTTATATCGTCCACCGTCATTAGGGTGGAGTTAATAACTCTGGTGAAAACCTCTTGGTATCTTGTGTTGTTATTGGGAGTCAGAATGGAGTCCTGACAGGGTATTGCGGAAAGAGCGGAGTTAGCGTAGTCCGAGAACCAACCTGTGAATACCTTACTTGCGTCGGTGGGTATTGTAAAGGTGATTTTCGGAGTGGCTAACGTATAATCAAAGCTACAGTTAGCGTCGCCGCCGTTGATATACAGTCTGTTGCCGCCGCCGAAGTCCGAATCCTTGGTGTCGCCGTAGAATAAAGGCATCGGTTTTGCGCCGGCATCGTTGGCGTCGTCGCCCAAATACTGCACGTAGGTTGCAATCAGCCAGCAGTCGGTTAGACTGCGGTTGGTGCTTGCCATATTACCGAACGCACCGAAAGCATAAGTTCCGGAGGAACCGTTAAGCGCGGGGGTTTTGAAATTACCCTCTACCGCTACGTTCACCACAACGTGATCAAGCTGGAAGGTATTGCTGTTGGGGCAGAGAATAGTGCCGATCAAGCCGCCTACCTTTTGAGTGCCTGCGGTTATTGCCTTAACCTCACCTTCAACTACCACGTTAAGAACCTTATAGGACTTAACCGCCTCGGCGGAAACGCCTATTACGCCGCCTGCGTTGGAGGTTTCGGTAGCCGTACCGTAAACCTTGCCCTGCACGTTAGCCGCACAGTTGGTGACGGTACCTGCGTTCTTGCCGATAAAGCCGCCTACGTTAGCCGTTTTGGAAGCGGTGACTCTGACCGAGCCTGCCTTCGCAAGAGTGAAATCCACGTTGCGAACGGTGCCGTTGTTAACGCCTGCCAGCGCACCTGCGTTGACCTCGCCTTCCGCTGACGCCGCATAAACCGTACCTGCGAACAGGTAAGTAAAATCACTTACCACCGCAGAGGACGCGATAGTGCCGAAAAGTCCTGCCGTTTCGGTGCCGTTTACGGTACTGACGGTCTTATAAGTTATGCTGTGACCGTTGCCCACAAAGGAGCCTTTGAACTCGTTGATTACGGGAGTGCCAAGTTCAACGGATATATCCGCGTCAAGGCTGACGCTTACCCAACTGAAGTTAAGACCGCCGTTCATCTCGTTGGCAAACTGTACCAAATGTCCGCTTTGGGAAATGTTTCTGGTTAAAAACATTGCATAAACGCTTTGCGAGGAGCTTTGGGTACTCTGAGGAGTATAGCTCTTGCTGGGATTACCTGCCACGCCTGTGCCGCTGACAACGGTACGGGAAGACATATTGGTAAACCAGCCGTAAAGCGGAGAATACTTTTGGAAAGCGGTGAAGGTAATGATACCGCCTGAGCTTATCGAAGATTTGATCTCACCGCCGCCGTAAACGTACATACGGTGGAGCATACCGATGGAAGAGTTTTCCTTGGAATTGTTAGCGAAAGTTATAGAAGCAGACGGATCTATTCCCAAAAGCCAGTTATTGCCCTTGTTCCAAGTGGATGTATCGTTAGCACTGGTTGCAACCGTGCCTGAACCGACAAACAAGCCTCTGTATTCTGCTTTCAAATTGTTGGCGTTATTGTTATCCGTATTGTAATAAGCGTCGCCCACGGTGAAGCGGATAATATTGTGCTGGAAATTGCCGCCTATTCTGTCGTTGATGACTCTGCCGATAAGTCCGCCTCTAAAGCTGTAGCCATCATCCCTGAAGGATATGGGGAGGAGCTTACCGCCGCTGAAGGAAATATCGTTTTTGGTGAAGTTGAAGGTGCCGCCGCCGGTAAGGAGTCCCAGCACGCCGCCCGTTATTGCGCCGTATTTACTTGCGTCCTCACTGGCTTGTGAGGTCATTGTGGCGTTAAGAGTAATCGTACAGCCTGTGATACCGACCGAACCTGCCGCGCCGATAATACCGCCTGCGGGATAAACGTAAGAATCGCCGATACGGCTTTCAAAGGAGATGCCTAAGAAGGAGTTTCTGGAATAAGAATCGAGAGTGGAGACGGTTCCCGATATATCAACCTTACAACCGTTAAGCATATTGGCGGCGGTGGTTACGTAACCTGCGATACCGCCTGCGTATATCATAGTGTTCTTGACCTCGTTATTGTCGCCCTTGGAGTCGTCGGGATTATTGTAGGTTCTGGCGTCAACATTGCCGCCGAAGGAGACCGAACCGCCTATAATCGAACCGTCGAATTTGCCGGCGAAGCCTCCGGCGTAAATCGTGTTCCCTGACTGGTTGGAATTGCCTGCCGCAACCATAACCGAACCGGTCAGCGCGACGTTACAATTCTCAACGGTACCGCTGAAGCTGCCTGCAAAGCCGCCGTAACAGGCGTTTTGGTTGACTGCGCTCATAGTTCCAGAGAAGAGGAAATTGACGTTGGACATCTTTCCGCTGAAAGTGGAGAAGAAACCGCCTATCGTCGCCGCGCTTCGGGAGGAATAGTTGCCGTTGCCGTCCTTATCCTCTGTATCGTCAGGCGAGAAGTTGATGGTGTGATAAGAGCCGCTGGCGGTTGCGCCATCGTATATCATACCGCAAATCTCGGCGGTAAAGGTAGTAGCTACCGAGTTCCAGCCCGTACCCTCGACTACAAAGTCGTTCATCAATAAAAACTTGCGCGTTTTGCCGCTGTCGCCGCAACCGCTGGTCTTTATCATATGGATAAACTCGCCGGCCGACGTTACGGAATAATAGGTTGTTCCGCCGACGTTAACGGTATTCGACGGAGTAACGGGCGTTGTTGCCGCCGTTACGGTTATAGTCGAATAATCCGCTGCATTCGCAGTTCCCGAGTTGGGTAATAACAGCGTTAACGCGGACGCTAATACGATAATCATAAGCGTCAATGTCAGCACTGCCAAGCTGAGTTTTAGGTTTTTGTTTACGTTGCTCCTTTCCATAATCTGTCTCCTTAGATTATTTCACGTCTGAGGTGTCTATTTATATACAAGAATTAATCTTAATTTTCGTTTTTATTTGTTACTGACTTCCGTTGTTTAGTTCAACTTCCGTTGGCGGCGGAGCTTGTCGGCTCCGCCGTTCCGAAAGCCTTTTAAGCGGAGGTTTTTGCCGTCCACTTAGCGTTAAGGGTAAGTACGTATTGTCCGCTTTCCTCGGAGTAGATACACATATCGGAACTGATGGTCGCCGTTAAGGCTATAGCCTCCATTGAGTATCTGTTCAGGGTTGCGTGACCTGCGTTCGCCGCGTCGTATAACACGTAAGCGGTACCGTCATATACGTAACTGCCGTTGGCGTTGGACTTGTAATAGTACCAAGCGCTGATCTCGTATGCGGGATCTTTGTAATTCATTAATGTTGTTAAGGTGGTTGCCGTTAAGGTTCTGCCGTCGCCGATAGTCAGATTACTCAGCTTGTGGGTGGTGGTTAAGCCTGCCTCGGTATCTATGTTGAAGGCTACCACTATACGTCCGACGATTTTGAATATCTCGATACGACTGCCGGAGTAGTTAGCGGTGTCAACCTTGACGTAAACCTCGTAGTTGCCTACCTCTGTCGGAGCGTCAATCTTCTCATATCTGGTTAGACCGACGTGAGCGTTCTCGTCATAAGCCACGAAGCCGTTGTACTTCACGTAACGCTGTTTGCCGCCGTCCGTTGCGGAATTGTACTCGACGTAAGCGTCGCCGTTCTTGACGTAGTCGCCGTTAGCGTTAATCCTGTACATAGCGGTCTTAACAAAGCCGCCGTTTTCGGCGATTCTGTAATAACCAACGGATACGGAGGCTATCGCGTTCTCGGTGTTGGCACTGACGTACTTCGCCTGACCTGCGGTGTACATCTGGTTGCAGTCGGCAATTACTATCTTGCCGCTGATATCCTGTTTGTTGACTATAAAGCTGATACCGTCTATAACGGCAGGGGTTCCGTACCCTGTCACGAACACCTTAACGGTGTATTCGCCGCCGCTTGTGGGAACAGGATCACTTCTTACGATGACGCCCGCCTCGTAGATAACGGTAGAAACCATAAAGCCGTTCTTGTAATACTCTATCCTATCGACTACGATACCGATGCCGGTAGCGACGTTGATATGGGATATAGTATCGCCGTAGGTGTAAACGAAGCTCTTGGTGGGATTGGCAGGAGAGTCGCCGTATATCGTTACCTCGTCCTCGATGGAAGACGCGGTGATGCAGATATTGAAGTAAACCTTACTGCCGTCCTTGTAGGCGGCAACCGCGCTGTTCTTGTCGTAAACGACAGCTTCAAATTTGTAAACCGCGGTTATATTAGCGGTATCCACTAAGCTGAAGTCGTTGACTTCACAGTTGTATTCGGTGTATCTGCCGTCCATTGTTACGCCTACTAATCTCCAGTTGGAGGAAACCGCGCTTCTTATCGCCGTGGTGCTGCCCTGCATAACGCTTACGTTCAAAGTAGGCATCATAGCAGCGTCAAGCACTGCGCCCTGAGCAAGCAAGCCCTCGGTGACGACCTTGGAGTATCTCTTAAGACCGCTCATCGTTGTATCTTGCGCGTTGTAAAGCACGTACTCGTTGTCAATCTGCACGTATGCGCCCTGCTCGCTTTCCTCAAAGAGATTGGTAAGCTTGCCGCCGTTCAGCTCGTTGATAAAGTTGACTGCGGTAATGTAGTTGTTGTAGATATATACGCCCACGTTTCTCGTCCAGTTAATGCCACTGCCTTCTACCGTGCCCTTAAGCTCATAATAATCCTCTATCGTCACACCGGGTAAAGAATCCCAGCTGATGTTATAGCTTACTACGTTGGTATCCTCCACGTATCCGCCCATCGTCTTCTTAAGAACGGTTTGCTTGATAGAGGTGGGATAGCTGATGCTTGTTCCGCGTCTTACGGAATAGTAGGTAGGCAGGTTGTCGCCTGCTACGAGTCTGTTGGGGGTAATCTTGACCTTAACGCTGATGGTTTCGCCGAACACCTTGGCGGTTGCGTTGTATTCGCCGTAAGTGTCAAGTTGAATCTTGGATAAGTCCCAAGTAACCTTAGCGTTGAACACAGTGCCGTCCGTATAGGTCAGCCACAGGTCGCAAGGTAAGGTAAAGTACTCGCCCAAACCGACCTCTACGACGTTGAGAGCCGCGGTCTGAATTGAGGTGTTGGTCTTGGAAACAATGTACTCTACGTTGTCCGTTCTAAGCGTCTTAGCCTTAACCTTAACGGGTATCGAAACGTACTGATAACCGCCTACGGCATTGCCGACCTTAAGGGTTGCGTAATAGTAGCCGCCCTTCAGGCTGACGCTGACGCCGTCAAAGTTCCAGTTGCCTGTCTTGTTAGCCTTGATGCTGAATCCCTCCAGTCCGTTCTTAACCACGTTCCAACTTGCTTCGGGCAAATCGAAGGTCTTGGTTGTGCCGTCCTTGAAGGTAACGAGCATATTCGTGTAAGCCGACAGATTAATCTCGCTGATAAGCTGATCGATAACCACGGTCTGAGTCTGTACGTCGCCTATAACCTTTTGCGATACGCTTAAGGTGTAATAAAGCTCCTGATAACCGCCGTCCGAGGTTACGAATCTTACCGCCAGATAGAAGGTGCCGCCGGCGTAATTGATATTCTCGTCGTCAAAGTCGGAGTAAACCTTTGCGCCGTTCACCGTCTTGTAGGTCTTGAATACTACGGGCAGAGTCGCGTTGGTGCCGTCCTTGTAGGTAACGGCTATGGACTTAGGCAGCTCGTAAGTATAAGGATCAACCCACTTGTTAGCAAAGTCGGCGGTGTCGATAGTCTTATCCGCTATTGTTACTGCGTAGTAAACGTACTGATAGCCTGCGTCGTCGTTGCCGATTTCCACACGCATAAACAGGTCGGCCGCCTTGTAGCCTACGTTATTGACTACCTCGTGCGCCGCGTTCACGTACGCCACTGACTTGATGGACACGTTACCGATTTGAACGCCGGTGGTAAGCTCCGCCGCCACGTCCTTACTGCCCAATGCCACTGTCGGCAGGTCGTAAGGATTAAGAGGTGCGTTCAGATTGTACTTAACTTCAAAGTACGTGCCGTCAATGACGATATCCCTTATCAATTCAGCTGTAACGCCGACGTTGATAGAGAGTGTTTCGCCGTTTAGGAGCACGGTCTGATAGCCGCCGTAATCGTTACCGATTTCAACGGGAAGCAACACCCTGCCGTCTATGCCTGTAAAGTTGTAATCGTAAGCTTCAATCAAGCGGATATAGAACTGTCCTTCCACGTTGTTGCCGTAGTACATAGATACGGTCATCGGAGTTCCGTTAGCGTTGAGCAACATAAGGTTTTCGTCCACGCGCAACGGGTTGCTGTAGGGATTAATGGTCAGCGCAAGGTTCTCCTTAACGCCTGTGAAGGTCTTATCCATAACTGTCAGCGCCATTGTTACCCACTGATAACCGCTGCGGTCGTTGCCTACCATTACCTTGACGTTGACAACCTTGGTCTTATAGTTGATGTTGTCATCGTTATCCAGCAATATAAAGTTCTTGACAGCCATATCAATCTTGTCGCTGTTGTTGAAATACACGCTGACCTTTTCGGGCATTACGGGTACAGAAGTATAAGGATCGTACAGGTAGTCGTCGGGTGCGATTGCCGAGGTTGCCTTCATAGACGCCACGTTCACGTTGATTTCTACCTTCTGGTAACCGCCTAACGAGCTACCGATAAGCAGGTATGCGTCGGTGTAGTTGCCGCTGTAGTGGTAATTGATGTTAGCATAGCTCCACAGCGCGGCCAGATTGGCGGTGGTGTACTCGTAAGTGTCGTTAATGGCGTCGTGCATCTCGTAAACTACGGTAATGCTGCTGCCGGGGGTTGAGGTTTCGCCTTGGTTACCGTAAGGCAGAATGTTCTGAACGTAACGCTCATAGGTTCTCTTGCCGTTGGCGGCTTCCACGTAGTTGGCTCCGTCTATGCCGATGATGGTTCTGGGTTTGACGTAAAGCAGTAGGGTAATGTTCTGATAACCGCCGCTTCTGGTACCGACCTTAGCCTTGAGCATATAGTAGCCGCCCTCGTACATATAGGTGTTGTTATTGATATACGCGTTGTTGCCGGAAATTATCTTGTAAACCGTATCCTTGTACAGCTCGGGGTTCTCCGCGTATCTTGCGATATCTTCCGCGGTAACCTTGGTAGCGTTGTACAGGTTGGCGTTCAAGTCCAGCGTGCCTGATGTGGTATCCGTGTAAAGTACGCCGACAGAGGTAGGCAGGCTAGCCGTGTTGTAAGGATCTACTTCGTAAATCTCCTTCTCAACGGTAACTACCGTTCTGTCTGCGATATAAACCTTAACCACAACCTCGTGAGTGCCTGTGGAATCGTCGCCCACTACAACCGTCACGTTCTGATAATACTTTTCGTCACCGACGTACTTGCAGTTGGTGTAGCTGTAATCGATTACGGATTTGCTCCAGTCAGCCGACAGGTTAGCCGTGAAGGAAGAGCATAGACAATCGTTTTCGTCGGTACAGCCGTTGTGTCTTACGATATTGCCGTCGCCGTCCCTATAGTAACAGCTGCCGTCCGAAATGCATTCCGCATTGGTACAGCCGCACTCCTGTACGGTAAGGTATCTGTAATAACCGCCGTCTCTTTCCGTCACGTTGTCGGCAAGTATCCAAGAATAGTGACCGCCGTTGTCGGCTCTGCATACGTAGTAAGCGTTCTTGTCGTAGTTGGGAGTGCTCTCGCCTACGTACTTGATATACTTGCCGTCGTAAGCGTCGGATGCGGTGGGCATTACGGTTTCCGCCGTGACGCTCAAGGCAATCATACCGCCGCTGACTACTACCTTAATGGTTTCGGGCAGGCTGATGTCGTAGGGATCGATCTCCTCACTGTAATCGCTGGCAACGGTAATCGTTCTGGCGATGTTGCGAACCTCAAAGCTGAAGTACTGCATACCGTAGCTTTCATTGCCGAGGGCAAGAGAGTAGGTCTGCTTGTCGTCGGACTCAATCCAAGTTACCACCTTCGCCGCGCCCATCTCGCTTTCAAAGCTGAGCTGAGTGAACTCGAACCACAAGCGGTTAGGCTTGGAGCTGTTGCCGTAAGCGTCGATAGTGATGTAATTGAGCTTGGTCTTACCAACGGGCATACCGTTCTCGTCCAAGGACTCGTAGGTGTAAATCGAATAATCGGGTTCCGCATTGGTACCGATATTCTTGACCTCTCTGGATAGCACGCGCACCTCAAGGTTAATCGTGCAGGATCCTAATCTGGCAGAACCGACGGTTATGGTTATACCGTTATCTCTGTTGTACCAGTAGCCCGCAAAGGTGGCGTTGCGCACGTTGTCAAGGTTCCAAGTGCTGAGCACGTTACGGCTGGTGCTGTCCTGTTCAAAGGTTACCAGCACGGTGGAGGGAAGATTGAAGCTGGACTTGTTGTAAATATCTCCGCCGTCAATGTAGCGTATCTCGCTGATGAGTTTAACTGTTTCTTCCCACGGATCAATCTCGATATAGCTGGACTTTCTGTAAGCAACGGTGTAAGACACCTGATCGCCGTTCATTGTCCAAACCAAGGTTCTGCCGTTTGCATCAACGGTGGTGAACACGTTACCGCTTCCGCTCCAGGTGCCCGATACGGTCTTTTCGTCCGCCGCCGTGTAAAGCTCGAAGGAATTGTCTCCGTCGAATACGGTTAAGCGGTTGCCGTCGCGGTCAACCCAAATATCCGTCCAGCCGTCCAAATCGGACGCGGCGTCGCGGTAATAGGTATATACGGTAGTGTAATCATAGCTAGTCACGTACTCGCCGTTCTCGTTTCTCAAGGCAATGGTTTCGTTGCTGTAGGAAATCTCCGCAACGGTCTTCTTGATAACTCTGACGTCAACGAGAATAGTCTGGTAACCGCCGATATAGTCGCCGATTCTAGCCTGTACGTTGCCGTACAAATAGCTGTCCTCGAAGTTGAAATAGGTATTGATTTCGCCGCTGCTCAGTTCAATCGTGTCGGAATCCTTGGTTAAGATCACGGAAGCGATATCCGAAGTCACCACGCCGCTTTCCTTTACGATTGAATCGTTAAGCATACCCGCCTTGACGGGAATTGCGAATAACGTAACGCCGTTAGAGTTCTTAAACGTAGCAACCCAAGTGCCCTCGCTCAGCTTATTGACCGCGTCAGCCTTGACAACGACCTTGAGAGTCATATCGGAGCTGTTAATCACGTTCACGTCGAAGTCCTTGTTAATCCATTCCACAGACATAGACTGGGTGGTTACCATATCCATAAACTGTACGGTGACTACAGAGGGCAGGTTGTTGGAGCTGAATGCGTCAACGGTTATCTCGTAAGGAATAATCGAATAAACTTCGCGGTTAGCTATCTTGACCTGAATTTCGGAGGACTGATAGCCTACCTCGCTGTTACCGACGTTGGCAACCACGGTATAAACGGAATACCAATCTACCACCGTAGGCAGTAGGTTGAGTATCTGCGCGTAATCCGCGGCAAACAGAGCTTTTACCTTAAGCAAGCCCATAAGAGTGCAAGCCTGACGGTAACCGGAAGCCGTAAGCTCACCGGAGAATATCGCCTTAACCGCGTCAAAGTTGTCTGCGGACTCGCTCTCTACCTCGATTCCGCTGAGCAAATCGTAAATCTGCTGTTTCTTAACGGAATTGACGGTAATGCTGTTGTAGCCTCTGTAGTTGTTGATAACGTCGTTGATATCCCACATTACGTCAACCACGCCTGCTACGCCCGTATCGAATATTACGTCAACCTGCGCAGGATAGGAAGAGGTCATACGAGGATCACTGCCGCCGTAGGGGCTGAATTCCAACACGTTGTTCTCGTTGAGCTCGAAGGTTACGATGTTACGGCTTTCGATGGTGACAGCCACGTTTACGGACTGATAACCGCCGTATGCGTTGCCGACCTTTGCGGTGACGTAGCAATCGTTGCCCTGAGTGCCTCTGTAATTCCAGTAAGGAATAACCCTCGAAACGTCCCAGCTTATATTGTTGAAGCTGTAACTGGTGTAGTCCTCGAAGATTACCGTAGCCTTCTTAGGATACGGAGAAGCCGCCGTGACGTTGTTGTTGGCGTCCAAAGTATCCGTAGTAAGCAACGGATGAACAGTGGTGTCGTAAGGATCGAAGGTGTAAGCCTCGACCTGTATAGTCTTGATCTTCTTAGGCTCGATTGTCACGCTGAAGTTGACGTTCTGATAGCCAACCGCCGCGTTGCCGACCTTTGCCAATGCGTAAGAGGTATTGCTGCCCTCCCAACTCTGTTTGATGCCGCTCAAATCCCAAGTGATAGGATAGTAGCCTGCCGCCAGCGTGGTGAAGATAACCTTGCTTAAGGTGTCTGCGCCTGAGCTGACGAAAGCGTCCAAGTCGTTGGGGTTAGAGGGATACAGTGCGGTATCCTTGGCGTTCTCGGTGTAAGGATTGAAGACGTAGCTGTTGCGAACCGTAGTCAGGTCGATACTGGAAACGGTACGGTCGAAAATATTAATAGGTACGTCTATAGTCTGATAGCCGCCCAAGGTACTTCCGATGGTGAGCTTGGCGTAATAAACGCCGCCCTTGTAATTGAGAACGATACCGTCGGTTGCCCAAACCACGCCTGCCGTTAAGTCGTAACTGCCTGCCACCATTCTTGCCTCGAAGGAGTGAGAGGTGCCGTCCTTATAGGTAGCTGTCACACTCTGAGGATAGGAGGATACGTCGCAAGGATCGGCAATAGCGTTATTGACGGTATCCCATACGACCATCGTAGCCTTGTAGTTAGCGTACTCGCCGCGGCTGATCTTGGTGCCGATAGCTCCTGCGGCGGAACCTACGGGGATATCCCTGTAAATGCCGTCAATCAGTTTCGCATAGCTTAGAACGTCACCGCTGCCCGTTGTCTTGGCGTAAACCAGATACATAGGATCGATTACGTTGGCAAGTCCGCTCATAGAAAGCTGAGCGTTGGTTACGGTAGCGTTCTTGATGACTACGGGAACTTCCATAGTCTGCTTGCCTGCCTGAAGCATACGAGCCTCTTCAGCCTCGTCGTCTCCTACGATACGGAAGGTAGCCTTAGAAGAGGTTGAGCCCTTATAGGTGTTATTCACGCCGTCGAAGTTCCAGCTTACCTTGGTCTTAACGTACATCTTGCCGTCTGCCATAACCGCCGTCTTACCCATACTGTCGGAGGTATTGCCCTCGTAGTACAGATACATATAATCGGGATACTTATTGACGTTCAATGCGTCGGCGACCAGTTCGCCGTCCACCATGGACGCGCTGTAAGGATCAAAGGAAAGCTGAGGCTCTGTCCATACGTTCTTGTCGTAAACCTTGTAATCTGCGAGAATCCAAGGCTTGATTATTATAGGAATGTTCTTATAAGTGTAGTAGCCTGCGCTCAAATTACCGATTTCCGCAGAAGCGTAATAGGTAATACCCGTATAGGTAGGCTTGATATTGGCAACGTTGATATTCCACTTGATATTGTAAAGCGCGGGAGCGTCGTTACCGAAGGTAGCCCAAACCTTATTGGGGAGAGAAATCTCCTCGTAAGGATTGAACGTCAGGTTAGAGGAACCGTTTTCGTAGCTGCCGTTCTCATCGGAGAAGATGATACGGTTAAGTTCCTTGGTTCTAACGGTGACGGGAATCTTAACGGTGTAGTTGCCGATCTTGCCGTCGCCGAAGGTAAGGCTTATGAAGTAGGTGCCGCCGGTATAAACGTCGTCCAAGCCGCTTACGTCCCACTTAACCACGTTATCGCCTGTATCGGAACCGTCAAATACCTTGACAAATTCGTTCGCGCCGTAGCCGTTGGTCATTGTGACGTTGATTATGCTGGGAAGCATACTCTTAAGGTTAGCCACGTCGGACGGATCGATTATCATAGGAATGGACAGGTTCTTGCCCTGAATCATAGGCACCTGATAGCCGTCGATATCAATGGTCTTAACGAGTCTTGCCGCAGAGTACGGAATCTTGAGTTTGACATTGTCTATCTTGTTGAGGATAAACGCGTTAATGTAGTAATCACAGTTGTAATACTCGGAGCCGTCGGCAGGTCTTGTCAGCGCGGAGGTTAAGCCCAGCGTAGGATCGATAACCAAGTCGGAATCAGACCAAGTAATGGTAGTGTAATCCTCGGGATAGGTGGAACTGCCCAGCGTCGAATCAACGTATTTTATCTTCGCGGAGTAGGGCAGATTCTGGATATAATCCACGTAGCCGTCGGAGTTCTGATCCAAGTCGAAGACGTCTGTAATCGCCGAATCGTCATTCTCGTCGGTGTCGCGGACGTACGCACTGTTGGTAGCACCCGTAGCATCCTTATATGTTGTGGAAACAACAACGGGAGTCTCGGCATATTCAGGTCTGTTATCCTTATTGAAGCTCTTGGTGTAGTAAATTACGTTGCCGTTAGCGTCCTTGATGACCTCGGAAGCCGCGCCCATACGGATACCCTGAGAATTGTCGAGTACCAAGTCGTAGTACGAGCCGGTATTGCCGTTAATCATACTGATAACAATCTTTCTGAGGAAGCTGCTGCTGCCGTCCGAGAGTTTGTTCTCGTTCATTTCCACATAAATCGAACAGCTGGTGCTGGAGTCGATAGTGGGGAAGGGCAGAAGTGCCGCAACCAGATTGACAATCAAGTCGCCTGCAATGCCGCTGATTAAACCCTTAGCCGCGGACTTAATCGTGTTACGGACGGAGTTTTCGATACCGATATTAAACACGTCGATAGTATCGAAGAAGCTGAGATCGAAGCCGTCAACCCAGTCGTAAACCAGATTGTAAACGAAGTCCAAAACAAGATAGGTCTGCATCTGCGGAGGATAACCGTTAAGGTCAAGCACGCCCTTCAGCAGGTCGTACAGCTTCGCAAGCAAGCCGCCCACGAGCTGAGGATTGAGGTCTATACGGATAGTGGATACCGTGGTATCCTGCTTGCCTGTGTTGGTGTCGTGACTCAAACTAACCGCGCCCGTTTCGGTATTGACCTGAATTTCCGCCGCGCCGAGGTAAACGTAAACGCCCTTCAGCGGATCGTTCATACCTGCCGCCAAATCGGCTGCGGTATAGCTGTCGTCGGAGCTGTCGGACTCATAATCAGGCACTGGATCGTATGCGGAATCGGAAGTTAATGACGCCATACCGCCCATCGTAACCAAATCTATTGCCGCCACTACGAATTCGGGGGTTATCGACCAAGGGCCGATAGTCGCGCCGAACAGGTTGAAGGGACCTATGTCGATCTGGAGCTTAAGTACGATACTGCCGTCGTCGTAATAAACGCCTCTAAGCAAGCCGCCTAACAGCAGGTCGCCCACGTCAAGAGATAAGCCGTTGACGTAATCGCCGGAGCTTAATCTGTTGATGGTGATATTGGTTTCCTTCCGCGCGTTGGCACCGCTGATTAGATTGGTACCGCTCTTGTCTATGTACGCGGTGTTCTTGATAATATTCAGCGATAAGCCGCCGTTGTCGCCGGTATTGAGTGCGCCGATTATAGAATCAAGCATACTCATAAGCACACTGCGGTCGTAGTTGTTCTTCGCGCCGATAGTGGTCTTGAGTATCTCGTCCAAACCGCTCTTATCAATGCCGCTGTAATTAGCGGTATCAACGCCGTCAAGTATGCTATCCTCTCCTGCCTTGTAACCGATATTAATCGTGCTGAAGGAAATGCCTACGTTGTTACTGCGGTTGGTGGCTATGGTGCCGTCCGCCTTCTCGTCGTAAGCCGTCAGCGTTACGTTCAGGTTTTCAAAGCCGTTGTTAAGAGATAAGCCCACGCCTATATTGAGTCCGTCGGGAATATCAATACCCAGTCCGAACATCGCAACGAGTTTCTTAATCATATCGTTGTTGATTTCGACGTTAATCTGAGTACCCTTGGATTTGTTCTTGGTAGCTACGGTGCTTAAGTAAGACTGGAGATACAGGTTGATGGAAGCGTTGTTGTAAACCTCCGCGCAGTTATGCGTAACGGAAGTCAACGCGCCGTCCTCGTCACGACAGGTGCCTGCTTCAAGACAAGCGGGGTTGGTACAGCCGCAAGACAGTTTTGCCGCGGCTTCTTCCGTGCCCTCGCCTGTGGTACCTTCGGAAGCACCCTCGTCGGAAGTCTCGCTATCCTTCGGGAAGAGTTTATCCTCTTCCATCTGCTCCACCATATTATCCAACAGCTCGCCTAAGTTAGAGCTGTCCAACAGGCTTTCCAGTAAGGTCTTGCCTATCGTCAGAGAACCGGAGGACAGATCCAAGCCGACCATATTTTCAAGGAGCGACTTGACGTTAATACCCATCAGCTTGGTCTTCATCAAGCCTAAGTTGTAAAGGTTAAGATAAATACAGTCGTCTGCTCCGTTGTAGTACGCGCCGAGTATTACCAAATCCTTGTTGTAGCGCAGTTCGATTACCAACTGGGTATTAGCCCAATCGGCAAAGTCAATCTTCGCCTCAACCTTGATGCCGTACTTCCATTCGCCGGAAGCGTTACGGACTATATCGACAACTGCGTCCTTGCCGAGGATTCCCGCAACCAGATTTTCGACAAGCTCGACCACCTTGTTGGTGTGGTTATAAACCAGATTGCCGTTGGAATCGACAGTTACGTCCTCCTCGCACACAGACAGGTCTATTTCACCTTCCAAAGCGATATAAGCCGAGCTTATACTCAAAATGTTGGGGTAATTAGTCAGGTCGCCGCACCTATCGCTGTTGACTCTGCCCGAATCCACCGTGGGGAAGGTCAGGTAGGTCGCAACGCTCTTGTCGTTGCTGTCCTTCATATTAGGATAATAGTTCGACGCGCCGTAGGTATGAGGAGCAAGAGCCTTAGCGGTCTTAGAGTCGCCGATTTCAACGGCGATATTACCGATCATAAGCTCAATGCCGAACCAATCATTGTTGCCGTCGCCCGTGCCGAACTCTCCGTTAAATTCGCTGTTCTTATCAAAGTACAGGTTAAGGTGCAGAGATAAGCCGTTAAGCAGACTTACGCCTGCGCTCATATCTCTCTCCGCGTAAAGCTCGATACGGTCGAAGTCGGTCATAATCGGCTCGCCCGTCGTAGCGTCCGTGCCGGAAACAAGCTGAGGCAAAGCGATTTCAACGCCTGCCAAACGCAGTACCAGCTGAATCAACGCAAAGTTGAGAGAAAGTCCTATGTCGGTACGGCTCATAGAAATCAGGAAGGAAGCGTTATTAATGCCCGTAAGGTCAATGGTCTCTTCCTTGCCGTCACCGTTGATGTCAACGCCGCCCGTACCGTTGATAAAGTCAAGATACTTATTGACTATGCTCAGGTCTATGCCGAGGACATCGGTTAAGAAGTTCTTGTCTTCGGGATCGCCTGCACCTGCGGTATCGGTGTTCCATTCCAAACCAAGCAAGCCGGACAGCAGTCCTGCCAAGTCGATATCGGTGACCATAATGCCGTCGATATCCAGCATAGGCAAAGCTACGTACAGGCTTTCGGTGCTGTTCATATAATAGATACCCACCAGCAGATACTGTTGAGTTACGCCGTCCTCGTCCTCGTACTCCTTCAAAACCTCAAGCAAAAGCTCTGTCTTGGAAGGATCGGTGATGTCAAGCATCATACCGAAGTTGAGGATTATCTTAGCGTGTGCGCTGACGGGAGTATTCTTGACGCAAAGGTCAATAGCGTCCTGCAAGTCCGCGTTCAGATAGAGCATATTGGCAAGAGTAGCCGTAAAGTCGATTATCTGATCCTCGGAGTCGCCGCCGTTCATCAAAATCTCAACCGAGATACCGAACTTGATTTGCGCGTTCTTAACGTCCGCCCATTCGGTATGTATATTCTGTCCCTTATAAGGACGGATATCGGTAGAGAAGCTGTCGGAGTAAGCGTTGACAACCGTCTTGCCCGTATCGGGATTGGTAAGGGTATAGGTATCGGTGTTCTTCGTTACGTTCAAGCCCTTGAAAATGGTAGTGGCGTACTGGTTAATACCATAAGCCGCGCCGTCCTCGGAGGACGCGTATTCCGTAGCCCAGTCATAGTCGCGGTTAATCGCGGCGTTGTAGCCTACGCCCGTCCAATCGGTGAGCTTAACCTCAAGCGCGAAGTTCTCGCCGCCGGAAAGAGGAATCTCCACACCGAGAGCGATGTTGGTCTTGTCAAACTGGTTATACGCCTCGCCCTTGAAGTAGATGAAAGCGTTTTCAGAGAAACAAGTGTCGAAGCCAACCCACCAAAGCAGAGTATTGAGCAGGTCGGGGCAGAGAATAATACTGGTCATTCTGTTGCCGACTGACAAGCAGTTGACTATCTTATCCACTCTGGAAAGCACCTTATTAAGTACGTTATTGCTTTCCTCCTCCTTCTGCTGAACGTGACAGGTACAAGCGCAGTTAGCGTCGGTACAACTGAAAGTACCGTTAGCCGCATCTACAACGCAGGTGCCGTTAGCCAAGCAGGCGGTATCGGTACAGCCGCAAGCCAGTACGCAGTGAGTACAGGTACAACCGTCCTCACAGGTGCCTTCGCCGCAACCGTAATTGTCGATACAAGCCTGATTGTTACAGCCGCAGGAGAGGGTAGCGCAGGTACAGCCGCAGCCGTCCGTGCCCGAACCGTCGCAAAGTCTGTAGCCTATCGTGTTATAACAGCTTCCGTTATTAACGCAAGCGGTGTTACGACAGCCGCAAGTTGCGACCATACAGTGAGAGCATTCACAGCCCGCACTGCACAAACGCTCTGTGGTGCCGTTGGGATTAGTCTGAATACAACCGCCCTTTTCACTGCATCTTGCGCAAGCACAGCCGCATTCCAAGGTATTCTCGTTATAGCCGGTTTCGCCTGTTGCTTCCTTGAACGTAGCGTCCTTGATTAGACTGTACATTGCTTTCTGAATGGTACCCATTAGGTCGACCTTGAGGGATAGCGGATTAATACCGAACCCGGAGAGGTCGATGTAAAGCGTGGAGTCATTGGCGTCGCCTGCACCGTCGAAATAAACGTAACCGTGGACTCCGGGGTAGCTGTTAAGCGTAATAGTAAGGAGCATCTCCGTCAGGTAGGAATTAGAAGCGTTAATCTTCAGTTCTGCGGTAATATACACGCCGTCACTGATGTCGCTGGTAACTGCAAGAGTGGCGTAAATCGAAGAAATCAAGCCGCCCAAGCCTGTATTGACGTCCTTCCCGAACAAGCCGTAATTGAATATGTCCTCATCAACTATATCGATACTGCCTTCCAAAATGAGGGAAGCCTTGACGTAATACTCAAGAGTATTCCACTCCGCGTAATCGCTGAGTGCCAAGCTCTTGGTGCCGTCGGTCATACCGCCCACGTTGTAGTATCTGGTCTCCTCGTTGGCGTGATACGGTCCGCCTGAGCCGAATACAGCCTTGCCGTAGTCAACGGTGGCTATGTCTGCCGCCGCGCCGAGGTACGCGTATAAGCCGTCCACCAAATAGCTGTCGGTGGCGGTTATGGTATCCGTGTTGTCGCCGAATGTTATCGTATAGGCGGTGGCGGTATCGGTGGGCTTGTTGATGTAAACAAGCTTCTGACTGCCGTCAGTATAGTTCACCTGTGCCATATAGGTACCTGTAGCCAAGCCGTCTATGATAGCGGAATTGATAGCAACGGTATGCGCCGTATTGTCGTAAGTGAACACGTCGCCCACGTTAGCGGTGCCTGAATATCTGATAGGCAGACAAGGAACGCCGCCCTGTTTTTCGGTCTTGTACTTATCGGGCAAGCCCAAATCCACACAGACCTTGCCGATGGTAAGTCCCATCGCCACGCCCTGTCTGTTAAAGCCGTTGCCGTCGGTAATGACGTTCTTGCCGTTGCCGCTTACGGTAATAGCCTTAGCCGTCTTATCCTTAAATACCGCTTCGTAAAGCTCGAAGCTGCCGATCTCAAGCGCACCCGTGGAGTAAGCCGAGAACGCTACGTTACTGGTTACGCCCTTCTTAAACGTGAAGGAATATACGCTTCCGTTCTTGAAGTAAACCCTAATCGTGTAGGTGGCGTTAGCGTAAACGTCGCTGTCATTGTTGCGTGCAAACACCGACGCGGATAAAGCCGCGGTGTGTGCCTCATAATCCACAATCAGCAAGTCGGCGGTCTTTTCGGTAATCATAGACGACTGTATGGTGGTCTTGATTATTTCGCTGGAGGATACGCACTCGTACAAGCCGTTGATAACGTAGCCTTCCGCTGCTGCATCGGGCGTAATCTCCTGATAACCGGAGGACTTTTCAAAGCTTGAAACGTCGCCAGTTACAGCCTTAATCAGGTTGACGGTTACGTAAGTGCTTGCATAGGAAATCTTGAGAGTATAAACTCCGTCATCCCAACCGTTGAATACGGATGCCTTAACGCCGTAGCTCTTCGCATTATCGTTACGGACAAGAGCGTTAAAGTCAGACGCCGTACCGCCGTTGACGCTAAGCGTCACGGTGCCTACGGTCTTATCGGACAAGAATTCGTAAAGTCCCTTTATAGGCACGACCATATCGTAATCGACTGATTCGGCAGTAGCCTTGAACGTGGACGTATTGAACTTGAACGTAGCGGTTGTTTTGTCCTCATAGGTTACGGTTGCATTGTATTCGCCGTCCGTGAAGTTCTCAAGAACCGCGTCGGGGATCCCTACGAAGGAGCTTGCCTCGTCTATTACCAAGGTACGGTAAGACGGATAAGGCACACCCTTGTTGTCGCGGTAAACGTAGTCGCCGAAGGTGTCGACTATATCGGTAGGGTTATAGATGGAGTACTTGGCTAGGTCAAGACTGATGGAGCCGTTGTACATATCGATTTCCATTGCGATATTGTCGAAGTCCAATTCCAAATTGCCAATATCGGGTAACAGCATCTCGATAAGAGAAGTTACCATATTGCCTGCAAAGCTCAAAGCAATCTTGCCGTTGCCGATAGTCAAACCGTTGATAAGTCCGAAAATCGCGCTTATGGACAGTCCGCCCTCAGCCGCCGCCGCGGATAATCTTGCCTCCGCCGTAGCGGTAGCCGCAGCCTCGTCCAGCTTTTCGCTGGTTAAGCCCCAGTAATCCAGTGAACCCTCGATGGGGATATACACTGCGGGAGCCGACAGATATGTAAACACTTCGGGATTGGTGTTGATATAGATATTATTGCCGTCGTAGTAAACGAGAATGTCCTCTACGAAGTCGCCCTTGTCGTCGTCGTACTTGGACAGCTTAACGTAAATCTGCAAGTCGTCCAGTCCGAAGTTGGCAAAGTCAAAGGTGCCGAGGTACGCTCTCAATTCCAGCTTCCAAGTGCCTGCCAAGCCTTCTGCGGTGATACCGGCGTTAAGCAATACGTTGCCGATATACTTGGAGAAGTTGTCGCCGAGGTTGAAGTTGGAACCGTTGACGTTAAGCTCGTCGTCCTTGTTGGAATCGTTGAAGTCGTCGATATCCAGCTCAAGGAGAATTTCCATAGAAACGTATGCGGAATTCAAGTCGTTGATTACGTCGCAGTATTTATCCGCGTCGATTACGGTCTTGTTTTCCACCGTCTTCACGGAGATAGGAGAGCTGCTGTTACGCGTAGGCAACAGGTTATCCACGTTGAGCGCGATACAGTAGTTTTTCAGGTGCAGATACATCGAATTGCCCTGTAAGCCCAAAGCGAGCTTCACGGACTCTATTACCTGCTTGTTAAACTCGAAGCTTCCGAGAGATTCGTCTGCCGCGGACTTAAACTCCGCAGTCCACTTGGAGCTGCGCAGGTCAAGCACGTTAAGCACGTCGCTCTGTTCAACCGCGTTAGGATCGCCGCCGTAAAGGAGAGTAACCTTAGCGTCGGAACCGTTTTGAGTAAGGCTGAAAAAGTTTTCGTAATGATAACAGCCTGTGTTGACCGAGGTCTCCACGTGGGTTAAGGTTACGGTATAAACGTCTGTGTCGGCGTAATCCGCACCCTCGCCCTTCAGCGTCATATTCTCCACTCTGTAAGGAGTGGTCATAAGTAACTTGTTATTGAAGCTCAAGGTTTCGCCGATAACCTCGCCCTGCTCGTTCTTAAAGCTGACCGTCCAGTTGCCGTCCGCCAAGGCGGCAATACCGCTTCGGATAAGATTGACTCTGACCTGCTTAAGCTCGATGCCGTAGGAATCGGTGAGTTTTGCCAGCGTAATATAATCGGATAACGCGCTGTCGGTAACGGAATAGCTTAACTGCGCGGAAGCCTGCTGCTTTAGCTCGATATTATGAACCTTACCGAGACCTATATCCTTAACGATGATAGTGGAGTCGCTTGCGATTGTATTATTGACAGTATCCGCAAGAGTTTCGACAACCTCGCCGCTCTTGTCTTTGAGCAGAATATTCCAGTTATTGTTGTTGACGACCTTCTTCACGCCCTCTGCGTAAACCGTAAGAGTTGCGTCGTTCTTTACGCCGTCGCCGTCCATATCGCTGTAAACGATCTTGAATCTGTCGCCGAACGTGTAGGTCAAAACGCCTACTGCGATAGTTTCCTCTGCGCAAACCAAATTAACGGTATCTACGGAGCTTAAATCGATTCCGCTTATATCGTAGTACAGATTGTTCTGGACTTCCTCCTGTCCGTAAGGCGAGCCGTAGGTCAAGCTGTCCGTAAGTAACGCCGAAAGGGTGAGGTAGTCAAGCTCCATCAGATCCAGAGGGATACCGAGGAACTCTTCCACAACCATCAATACGTAATTGCTGATTCCGATTTGAATGGTGTTCTTGCCGCCGTAAATTCTTCCGATAACGGAAAGCAGAGTATTGACTATATTGCCGTTGATGTTGTTGTATTTGCCGATCTTCGCGTTAAACGCGCAAGTACCGTTATCCGTGACGACCTCTACCGTGAAGTAGGAATTGTCCAAGGAGTTCTTTAATGCGGTAACGTCAGCGTTATTCGCGCGTTTGAAGGAGAAATAGGTTACTCCGTCAACGGTGGAATAAACGAAATACTTAGCTATAGCTTCGGGAGTGTTCAGTACCAAATCGGTACGGTTCACAGCCTTGATGACCACAGAATCAATAGTTTCGCCCTTCAACGCCAGCTTAAAGGTGTTGCAAGCGGTAACGGTTTCCACATCGGCAATGCTCTGGAGAGAAATCGTGTTGTAATGTTCGCTCTGTGCAAACACCGTCAGCTCATAAGTTGTAACCTTGTCCTCGGTGGAAAGGATAACGTAATCCTCGTAACCTTCAACCCACTCGCCGTTGACGAACAGCTCCTTAACGAAGCCCTCGTTCTTATCGTCGGTGCCGCTTATGGACAGCTTGTTAAGAGCCTTGCCCGCCATATCGTAGGTCAAGGTGATGTAACCCGTGCTGTCCTGATATCTGCGATAACCGATTTCCAAATCGTAAAGCAGACAGCCCTCGGTAAGCAACGCGCTGATAATGTCGCTGTTTTCGTTGACGGTATAGGTGGTAACACCCTTGTCGTCAACGCTGATTGCAAAGCACTCGCTCCACTTTTCGGAGGGGATAGTAACGCGTTCCTCGCCCACTAAGGTGAGAGAGGTGGTCAAGCTTGCGCCCAAGGTAGCCTTATAGGTTATCTTGTCCTCAAGATAGTGATACATTCTGCCTGCGGTGATAACCTCGGGCTTATCGCTGTCGGTAATATCCAGTTCCTTGCTGTAATCCGCGCTTGCGGCAGCCTCGTCGGTAACTTCGGTTGCGCCCAAAAGGTCGGCAACGTCAATCTTGACGCCGGGGGTACTGTCTAAGATATCCAAATCCACGTAAGCTATGCCGTCCTTCAAGTACAAAGACAGCAGAACCTTGGTATCGGTTCCAAGTTCGGAATCGCCCATTCTAATCAGCTCAAGCAAGACTTCGCTCTTTTCGATAATGCTCGTGATGTTGATATTGGAGGAGATACTTCCGCCCTCGAATACGGTACCTAAGTCAAAGGTAAGATAGAGGTTGAATTTGTAAACAACGTCACCCTCGACAAAATCCAAAGCGAAATCCACGTTCTCGCTCAACAGCGAGGTAATAACGCCGGACAAATCCATACCCGTACTGGTTGCCGAGGCACCTAAGCCCAGCTCGCCGTTAAGGGCAATGGAAATCTTGCTGTCAAGAGTCAGCTCGCTAAATTCGCCGTTGTCTATCTGATTGGCAAGAGCCGAAGGAATCTTAACGGGCTCCTGACCTAAGGTAAGGGATATATCGTCAATGAATGCGCGTACATAAGGAGCCGCGCCTACGTAATCATCGTCAACCAGTGCGTTGAGTTCAAGGTTAATACCCATACCCGAAGTGGCGAGTAACGCACCTGCTTTCAGGGTGCATACGCCGTCAAGTACGCCGATATCGATATTGATACCGAATTTCTGGAGTACAAGACCGATAAGTCCGGGGTTAATCTCAACCTGAACGCCCGTATTCATAGACATACTTACGTTGACGATATTAGCCATAACCACGTTAAGCGTGTAGCCTAAATCGCTGAACAGCTTAGAGGCATTCTCCTCCGCGTGGCAGGAACCGTCCAAGCAGTAAGGACAGCTTGAATAACAACTGCCTCTATCTACACAGATAGTGTCGCTACAGCCGCAAGGAAACTTGGTAGTGCCTGCACGGTGGCAGGAACCGTTGCACTTGGGACAGCCGTAAATACAGCTTCCGCGAGCGGTACACTCAAGATTGTCACAACCGCAAGCTAACGGAGTGCCGTCGCCGGCAGACGCGATACAGTGGTCGCAGTCACAGTTGTCGGCGCAAAGCACCGTTCCCGTGGAATCCACGCAGGAACCGTTAGCTATGCACGCCGCGTCGTTACAGCCGCAATACAGGGCGGAACAGGAGCAACCGCAGTTCTTGCCGTCGCACATTCTCACGCCGTACTCGTCGTAACAGGAGCCTGCGTCGGTACAGCGCACGTTAGTACAGCCGCAGCTTTCCGCAGGGGTGCTTACAGGTATAAAGGATGCTATATCCAAACCCGTATAAACGATTGTATTAATATTGAAAGCAGGTATATCGACGTAGAGTTTTGTTTCCTCGCCCGTTCCGTCGTAATACAGCATACCCAAACGTCTTTCGACGGTGCCTGAGTACGCGCCGCCCTCCGTCAAAGCCAGATACAGCTCGGAGCCGTTGATATTATCCAAATTAAGTGCGCCTCTGATATCGAAGGTATAAACCATCAAGGGGTCGAAGCTCTCGATTAACAGACTTGCATAGCTCTCTACCTCGGGGAATATCGCACCGATCAGTTTGCTGATAGGAGCGGTGTCGTAATCGGATTCACCGGGGAAGTTGACAATAGCAAAGGACATTGAGAAGGATAGCTTGCTCAACTCGGAGAATAACTGATAATCGGTCAAATCTACCAATTCGTTGGTCTTAGCACCTGTATTGTGGTCTAGGTCATAGACCTCAATATCCTGCTTGCCGCTGGACAAGGTAGCGTCGCCGATAGTTATGGAAATAGTGGATTTGTTAGCCTCGTCCGCAATTCTTTCGCTGTAAAGGAAGATACCCAAGGACAAATCAAGGTTGTCAACTATAGGCTGAATCGTACCCTCTGCATCGCGGTTAAGGAGGTTAATGGAGGCTTCGATACCAATCAACGGGGTACGGTCGTCGCCAAGCTCCTCTCTTGCAATCAGCTCGAACAGCTTCGCGCTTAAGTAGTTGTTACTCTTAAGGTAAAGTACCGTGGAGTTGATACCGGAAGGAGAATCCTTTTCCTTGTACAGCTTGAGGGAATCGAACATACTGGAGAACAGCTGTGCGTAATGTGTACGGCAGGAGCCGTCACAGCTGTCACAGCCATCGGGACAGCGGAAGTTCTTGATATGGGCGGGGTTAGAACACAAGCAACGCAATACGTCGCTGTGGCACAAGCAACTGTCGTCACTGCGGACGCACTTAATGTAGGTGTCAAGCAGGTCGGTATCGTATTTGCTTACGTGAATCTTGCCGTCCGCTCTGGGCGCGGTATCGCTTTCGCTGATGGAATCATCATAAACGTAAGCGTAATTGTCGCAGTAGCAAATGGGAATAATCAAATTCTCAATGCCAACTACGTTGCCCTCGGCGTCCTTTTTCTCTCTTGTAATATGGACGTAACGCTCTACGCAGGTACCGTGCTCGATACAAGCGAGATTGGTACAGCCGCAAGCCAGTTCGGTAATACCTAAGGTTCTGAGCGTGCCGTCTGCGCCGTAACCGACTGCGCATGTGCAAGCCGCTGTGTTACAGCCCTCGCGGTGAATAGCCCTTATCGAAACGATTTTCTTATGAGCGTCTGCGGTATCCAATACCCAGTAATCGCCGCTTGTCGCAACGTCCTTCTGGATATAAAGACCTAAGGTAGCATCAAAGACGTCGTACGTTCCGTTTTCAACAGTTGTATATTCGTAGGTTGCAACATCGTAGATTAGGTATTCCGCGCCAACCGTAACGGTTGTTTCGTTAGCGTTGACGTAGCTGTACTTACCGCTTACCGCGTCGTAACGCGCCTCTACCAAGGTACCGTCGGAAACTACTGTAGCAGTAACGCCCGAAGCAACGGTAGGAGCGGTGGTAAGAGGAATATCCACGTAACCGTAGCGCACCATACTCAACGTCGTATCGTAATACATATAGCAGGCGTTGACCGTATTCGCAACGGTGTCCACGCTGATTATGCCGTCCAAAACAACGGGAGTGCCGTTGACCTTATATAAGGATATTAAATAGCTGGTTCTGTTGATGGTAACAACACGCTGGTTGTTGGTACCTGCCTTTACCGCCTCGCCCGTGCTGGCAACGTAAACGCCGTTTACGCTTTCGTAACCGCTAATACAGGAACCTGCGTCAATGCAAGCCTGATTACCGCAGGGACAGCTTTCCGCCGCGGGCTTTTTGCAAGTGCAGGCGCAAGCGTCGCTACAGTAAATACCGTTAATTCCGCAAGCGGATTGCAGAACCGCAGCAATAGCCGCCTTGTCGTTGATATTGTTGAGTTTGATATAGTGCCAAGCATACTCGATACAGTAGCTGTCGGTACAGCCGCAAGGCAGTACGCAGTGACCGCAGGAACAATCGGCAGGGCAACGGCTGATAATCTTGCCGTCCGTTCCGATGTACCAGCAACCGCCGGCAGATGCGCAAATAGGACTGTCACAGCCGCAAATCAGCAGAGTACAGCTACAGCACTTTCCCGTCTCGGACGTGCAGGTACGGATACCCTTGTCGTTATAACAGGAACCGCGTGTGATACAAGCCGCGTCGGTACAGCCGCAGGACAGACCTGCGCAATGACAGCCGCATTCCGTACCGTCACAGATACGGGTGCCGTCCGCCTTGAAGCAGGAACCGTTCCTCAAGCAAGCGTCGTCACGGCAATTACAGGTCAGTACGCAGTGAGAGCAAGCACAGCCGTCGGGACAGGTCAGTTTGCCCGTCGCGTCATTACGGCAGTCTGCGTCACAGTAAACGCTGTTACAGCCGCAAATGTGATAGGTGCAAACGCAACCGCAGGAAACACCGTCGCAGATACGGACGTTGTTCTCGTCATAGCAAGAGCCGTTGTTCAGACATTGAGCGTTGGAACAGCCGCAACCCGAAACCTGACAGTGAGAGCAGTCGCAGTTATACAGGCATAATCTGTGGTTATCGGCGTCATAACAGCCGCCGTTGGTCAGACACGCCACGTTGGTACAGCCGCAAGGCAGTACGCAACAGGTACAGTAACATTCGTTGGCACAAAGCTTATACCTTACGCCGTCAACGGTGGTAAAGCAGGAGCCGTTAGCCATACATTCGGGATTGGTACAGCCGCAAGTCAGCTTGTCGGTGTCCTCTTCGCTACCGCCGGAGCTAAGCAAACTGCCTAAATCCAAGTTCACTTGTATATTGTAAATGCCAAGCATAGGCATATCCAAATACAGAGAATTGTCAATACCTACGTAGTAGGCTCTTACGAACAGAGCGTTGCTTTCGTCAAGTCTTGCATTGCTTTCCCATTCGGTCATTGTTATTTCGACCAAAATTTCCGACCAGCCGATATTTTCAAGGTTAAGGTTAGCCTTGATGTCCAAGCTGTAAGCGGTATTGACCTCTTCCAATACGGTGAAGTCAATCTTGTCGTTGAACAGGTAACGCAAAACGTCGTTAAGGTCAACCTGCTGAGCAAGCATTGCGCTGTCCAGCGTAAGGGAAGCTTCCAGATAGATGTTTTCCAAAACGAGGTAATCGCCTGCGGCGTTGCCGAAGTCCAATATCGTCTTGTACTGCGTAACGTCCTGAGTAGCCTCTGATCTTACGGTGGTATCGGTGAATTCCAGACGGGAAATACCGAAGTTCATCTTGAAGAAGCCGTCCAAATCCGTTGCACTGCCGTTGTAACCGTGCTTATCGTAGATGGAGAATTCGCTTTCGATATCCAAACGCATCTCGGTAAGACTGAAGTCAGCCACAAGGCTCTTAAGCGTCACGGGCATAGTTACCGTAATGCTGTCGGAAACCGCGGCTAAGATAGCGGTAATAATATCGTTGCTGAACGTAATGTAAACGCCCTTTTCCTTTCCGGGAATGACAGCGCCAGTCTTATTGTTATAAACGCCGTCCGTTACGGTAATATCGTTGATTATCGCCGCCACAAGCTGAGCATACTTAGACAAATCGTTTTCGCCTGCCGCCGCCGTTTCCTCTTCGCTTCCGCCGAGAACGGAGCCTAGCAGAGAGCGGAAATCAAGTCCCACAATCAGCATTTTAGGCACGTTAAACCAAGGAGCGTCGATATAAACCTCGCCGCGGAGAATATCCACGTAAACTGCGAGGAACAAGTGAGCCTGCTTTCTTTCCTCGGATAAGCCCTCCGTAGTGGTGATGTCCGTGTACATTGCTATGTTAAGCTCGGAGCTGTACAGGTCGGTTACGCCGATTTTGGCGTCGATTTCGGTATATAAACTGCCGTTGATGTTTTCCAGTTCAAGAGGAATGGAAACGTCGCCGACCAGACTTTCAAGCAAGCCGCCGAGGTCGTAAATACCGTCCGCAAAGGAGTAGGAAATAAGACCTGACGCTTTCATATACAGGTGCTGATAATCGGCGGTGGTGTTATAGCTGCTACCGTCGAAATCGATATTCTGTCTGGTACCTCTTATGGAGTAGTTGCCGATCTTCAGCTTGATAAACGGATCCTGCGCCTGCTCGGAATACTTTTTATCCACAGCGGCGGTAATGCCGATCTCTCTGCCTAAAAGGTCAACGTACAGGCTAAGCTCGTTAAGGTGAGGAATGTCAAGCTCGATGCCGCTGAGATACTTTTGGGAAACGGTGCGTAGAATAGTGGTTGCAAAGTTCACAACCAGTCTGCTTGTGCCGTTGCTTCCTATCTTGGAAACGGTTACGCTCCTAAGTATGGACGCGATAAAGTCAAGCATAGAGCCTTCTTCGGCTGCGTCCTCCGCCTCTGCCACTTCGGAAGTTTCCTCATCGGTGGTTTTGCCGTAAATGAACTCGTCAATCAGCTTGCCCAAGTCGAAATCGGCAAGAGTCTGCTTAATGGAAGAACCTGCAAGCAGAGAATCCAAATTCAAATCAAGTTTTAAGGATAAGCCGTCCGAGAACATAGGCACGGACAGATACAGATGATTGTCGCCGTCGTAGAATATGGTGAGATATTCTTGGACTATGCCGTCCAAGGTGGTGTTAAACAGATGTAAATACAGCTCGGATTTGCCGATGTCGGGCAAATAAAGGTTGACTGCAAAATCAACGGTGTAGTTACGGTAAACCACTTTTTCGTTGCTCTCGCCTGTCAAGCCGCTGCCTAACACGTTGACGGGTATCTTTTCACCGCCGAAAAGTCCTGCCGCCAAGTCGGTAAGGTAATACTGTCCCAAGGCGGAGCTGTCGGTTTCGTTAAGGTACGCCTCCAGATTAACGGAAGCGGACAAGTGTATCCAGTTGAAATCGTTGGTATAGGCGTAATCGGCCGTATCCTCAACGAGGTTGCTTATCTGACCGCCGAGGCTTATCGTAGGCTTAGCGATATTGAGAGAAAGCTCGGTAGCGGAACGCTGGAACACAGGCTTGCCGTCAGTATCGTAAACTATAGAGCCGTTTTCCTTCTGATATACGTAGCCGTCCTCATCGTAGTCAACGCCGACCAAAGCCGAGTCAACCGTGCCGGATATACGCTTAGAGCCGATAGCGGAAGCGGCAACCGTGATGCCTGTTTCCTTGCTGATTGTGGCCTTGACGTCGAATTCGGCGTCGATGTTGGTGCCTAACAGCTCAAGAAGGTAGCCGATGAACGAGGAACCTGCGGACATAACCAAGCCCTCTGCGTTGTAAAGCAGAGCGAACGGATCAACTGTTGCGGGATCGGTAGCCGCCGCCGGTGCGGAGTTAGCACTGATAGCGTCGATCAAGTCGGAAAGCACTATAGGCACCGCAATCTTAGGCAGACCTAACGCCGACAGGTCGGCAAACAGGTAATTGTTGTAATAGTAGATAGTCAGAATAGGATTCTTAACGGTATTGCCGTTGGCGAGATTGACGGTTTTCACAACCTGCATATATAAGTAGAGGTTGTTGAACACGGATGTAAGAATGGTGTTAAGAGTAGCACCCTCCTGCGCCAAGGTGGCAATAGTATCGCTCAAGCCGATATTTGCCTGAACGTCAAAATCGTATCTGAAGTTCTCCTCCTCCATATCAAGGGAGAGTTTGCCTGCACCGAGAAGACTGGTTATACCTGACAGGTCGATATTGTTGACAATATCCATAGCGGTATTGTCCTCGGTATTGATTTCCAAAGAGCCTTTCAGCTCAAGGAACATCGCGTTGACCTCGGTCAAAGACTGGAAGGCTCCCGTAATGTTGGCAAGATTAAGCTCCTGATTGAAGCCGATTGCGAAGCTGTACATCGACAGTCCTACGTTGACGTTTGCATTGTAGGAAACCGTATCGTTCACCTCGTCATAGCTCCAAACCAGTCGGTTGCCCGACACTGTCTCGACGGAAACGTACTTCCCGTTGCTTTCGCTCCAGTTACCCGAAACGGTGGAAGAGCCAACCGTATAGGAGAAGGTATTATCGGAATTGAAGACGTAGGTCGCGCCCGAAACGTCGCGCCAACTGCCCACAAAGCCTTCGGTGCCTGCCGCTCTCGCGTAAGTATAAGTATTGGTGGGAATAAGGAGCTTGAACTCGAAGAGCTTTTCGTAATCAACCTCGTTAAAGGTCAGATTAAGCTCGGGTTTACCGCTCTTGTCACCAAGATAAACGGCAACCTTACTCTGTTCCGCGTCTATATCCATAAGGTTAAGACCGCCAACGCCTGCGATTTCCAGAACCGCGGCGAGGACGTTGGGTACAAAGTCAACCTGCAAGCCGCTCTCACCGATGCTAAGTCCTGTGAACAAGCCCAGTATATTGTCGATGCTGAAGCCCGTTTCACCTGCCGCGGCAGGTTCCTCGGAACCGCCGAACAGACCGCTCATAAATTCATTGATATAAGTGCTGATGGGAAGCTCCTCTATCTTGAGTCGTAAATCAAAGTACGCTATGTACAGATAGATACAGCCGTATTCTCCGTCACCGCCCATATAGTAGATGGACATAGAAGGCTGTGCTTCAATACTGCCGTCAACACCCATCTTATAAATCTCAATAGCTATCTCGGAGCCTGCCAAATCGACGGGAATATCCAGATAGAAGTCGAATCTGATATTAGCCTGTAGGCTAATCAGATAATGTGCGGAGAGCAGTTTCTCTATGCTTAATTCTAAGGGCAGAGAGGCGAATTTGCCGTCCTGTAAGCCGCTTAAAAGCTCACCGAGCATATCGTTCACGTCCACGTTGACGTCCTTTTCCGCAGTGAGGTTGACCTCAAGAGCGGTGCTGACAGTCAGATATTCGATATTGGAATTGGACAGATAGGACTCCTCAACGCCGTTAAGGTCCTTCTTTTCGATAGGACTGTGGGAAGCCTTGATAACAACGTCCTTAAGAGCCAAGCGGATAAACGTATCCTCCTTGAGCGCAACAGTGATACCGCTTTCCAAGCCCAAGCCCAGCTGTATGCCGCCGCCTGTGGTGTTGATTGCGAAGTAATCGCCCCACTTGTTCGTGCTGAAATCCTCAACGGTTACGTAACCGCCTAAGCCGTCAGCCTTTTGAATTAAAATCGAAGTTATGGTACTGCCTGCCATATCCATACCGACAGGCATATAGGTAGCGGTTGCTACCGATTTCGTCATAGTAAACTTCGCAAACTCGCCGTCCGAATACGTTACCGTAACGGTGTAATTGCCTAACTTTAAGCCCTTAACCTCGGCGGAATTGAAGTTGAAAGCGATGGTGCTTCCCAAGCGGTCGATTACAAAGTATCTGTTCCACTGGGCGGAGGTTGTCATCACGCTGTCAACACCGTTGCCCTCTACCGCGATGGACGCGATATTGGAATTGCCGATATTAAGCACGTAAAGGTTATTGACGTAACCCTTTGTGAAGTCAAAGCTGTAAGTACGGACGTCGGTCACTACCTTAACGAGGTAGTTGCCGTCTGCCAACTCGTTGACGTTCTCGGAGTTCTTAAGCGTAAAGCCCTCTGCTAAGGACGGCAGATAGTTGCCGTAGCCCAAGAGGTTGAGCGCGGACTGAAGAATCTCGCCCGAAACGCTTAATACGAAGTTCTGCTGATGCACGTTAAGCGCACACGCGCCGTAAACCGTATTAATAACCTTATCAAAGGACAAGGCGTCGGTGATAAGCTCGCCGTCCTGCGCCGCCGCAACTGCGTTAGAGGTGAACAAGCCGCCGATCATTTCGCCTAAATCGATATCAAGCTGGAAAGGCTCTAATCCCAGAACGCCTTCTAAATCCAAGCCCAAAACACCGCTGCCGTAGTAAATGCTCAACGTCTTATCAAGCACCTCTTCGCCGTCGGTGTTCTCCGTAACCTTATACAGCGACATATAAAGCTCTAAGCCGAAGAGCTTTTCCACACCCTCGGAAATGTTGATATTGGCACTGATTGCCAGTCTGTACTTTCCTGTTAAGGTGTCCACTATCTTCACCGCAAAGTCCGCGTTGGTAAACTCGCGCAGTATGGACTCGAAGGTCAAAGCGTTGGTGTCGTCGGGATCGGTGTTGGAGCCAAGGCTGAATTCCAAATCCACAAGCAGGTCGATGTGCGCCTGCAAAGCGTCGTAGGATACGTAGCCGCTGAGCTTGCCAAAGAATCTCTCGTCCTCATTTGCGGACTGCTCGCCGGCAGACTCGGACAAAATCGGTGTCGGTTCCGCCCTGAATTCCAGAGCCAAATCGCCGAACACAAGGTCAAAGGAAAAGTCGGTATTAAACACGGGAGCAATGCTCAAGCCCAAGCCTGAGGTTATATCGGTGTCGATACCGCCCAACTTATCAATGTTGCCCAGAGCAATGCAAGTCACCAGCTCAGGCATAGAAAGGTCGATGCCGAACATAGCGATGATACGGGAAAGCAGCTGGGTGCTGAAATTAACCGCAAGACCGCTCTCCGATAAGGAGATAACGTCCAGCAGTTTGACAATAGCGTTAATATCAATAGGGCTTGACTCGCCCGCCGCAGCGGCAGTGCCGCCGTTAAGCAGGTTCATAATGATGCTCTTAAGGTCGATTACGTCACGTAAAGCGAGCTTAAGATCCAAGGAAGGAATATTGACGTAAATTACGTCGGTGATTTCGCTTACGAAATAGATACCGATAACGGGCTTACCGTCGGGGTATGTTATCTCGTTGCCCTCGCCGTCCGTTTCGGAAAGGACGTTCTTGTCGCGGATTACAGCCTTGACCGCCAGTTTCATATCAGAGATAATCTGCTCAACCAAAGCCGCTAAATCCGTCTCGCCGTTAAAGGACGCAAGTGTAAAACCCGAGAGGTTAAGTCCTTCTACGGAAACCTCAAGGTCAATACCGTAATAGAAGTTGCCCTGTGTATCTGAGGTCAAAAGCAATTCTAGTACCTGCTCGCCCGAACTCATACTGATAAGGCTTTCACTGCCTTCGATTATACCGCTGGCGCCTTTAACTGTTGCGGACACGCTGAAGAACAGCTGTCCAAGCTCAGCCATATTAGATGTCTTGTCACGAATATTGTCGATATATTCGGCATATTTAGCGGATTTGTTCAAACCGTCGGCAAAAATCAAACCGTAATCGCTTAAGCTGATACCGATATAAGATTTGCTGTTGAGATTGACGGTTAAACCGCTGTTGTCCGTGGCAAGTCTTACAGTTGCGCCGTTGAGAGGAGGCATAAAGCCTTCCGCCTGAAGGAATGCCAGCAGGGTGCCGATTACGCCGTCGTCAACAGACAGCACAATGCCCGTACCGCTGTTTTCGTCCGCGGTGAACATCAGGGATAAAATACCTGCTATTGAGGAATCGGATACGGGTTCACCTGCCGACGCAACCTCTTCTTCCTTATCTGCAAGGTCGCCTAAGTCAAGGCTGAGAAGCTGAAGCACTACGTCAACTATACCAAGGTCGTCGATTCTTACGCCGTTGGTGTCCTCGTTCTGCGCGGAGCCTAATATCACGTACAAGGATTCACGATAGGAAGAGGTGCTTTCGTTATAGAAGTCGCGCGTGTTGTAATATAAGGATAAGAACTGGTTGCCTGCCGCAAAAATATCCGAACCGTTAACGTCTGCGTAAACGGACAGCCACAGCTCGATTTGAGGATCGTTAAAGCCGTAAAGGACTATGTTAGCCGCCAATTCCAGACCTAACTGAACGCGGAACTGATCGCCTTCCTTGTTCTCCTCCACTACGAGGCTGAACGCACTTCCCGTAATCTTATCATTGATAAATTCGTTAAGTGCTTGTGCATAGCTGCTGTCCAAAACCAAGTCGATTTGCGCTCTGGTTTCAAAGCCGAGATTCATATCCTTCCAATTAATGAAATCGTCCGTATTATTGGGAAGAATCTCTTTCGCCGCAAGACCTATGCCGAAGCCGCCGATTCCGATACCTAAACCGAAAGCGGACTGCTGACTGTCGTCAAAGACCTGCGCACCGATTTTGATGCCGAAGTCCTTAAGGCAAACCTCTGCGCTGACAGCCACGTCGGGAAGTGCCCAACCGGTCACGTCAATGGCGAGTAAGCCCAGTACCACAGGCAGGAAGGAGGAGGTTGTCGCTACTCCGATAACGCCCTTGGTTCCGTCTATCGTTACGGAACCCAATATCTTATTAACAGTGTCGAAAATGTTGAAATCGTTGTGAATCGGACAAGTACAGCCGCTAAAGGTTACTGCGTCGCCGTCGTCGTAGCTTTCAACGCAGGTGCCGGCTCTCTTACAAGCAGGGTTAGTACAGCCGCAGGTGCCGACCGCAGGCAGATGGCAGGAACAGATACAGGAGGTAGCGCAAAGCGTGCCGTCCTTACAGCCGCCGTTTGCCGCGCAAACCGCACAGGTACAGCCGCAAGTCAAAGGCTCGCCTGCCGCCGCGGTGCCGTTCAGAAGACCGGAAAGCAGAGAATTGACTCCGCCCGCAGGAAGTACGCCGCCGATAAGCTTCATCAAACCTAATCCTTCAATCTTAAACTTCTTGGCTCCGATTGAGGACAAATCCACGTAAACCGTATCAATCTCCGCTTCGACGTCGCCGTCATAGTAAATTGAAATCAAATTGCTGTCCTTATTGCTAATCAGCAGTGCGATTTGCAACGTGGAATAGTCGTTCACGTTAGCGTTGACCGCAAGGGATACGGTAAGAGGACTATTAAACACGTCGCCTATGTTACCGCCTGCGCCTGCATAGAACGCAACAGACTCGATAAGAGAGGTAATATCGTCGGATAACTTGAGCATTTTCACGATCGCGTTAATCAGGTCGGTCAGCTCATATTCGGGTTTGCCGTTCTCGTCAAGTCCGAATTCGGAAGAGGACAAATCCAAGGTAACGGAAGCCGCAAGATATATCTCGTTAAGAGCAAATTCGCCGTTTTCGTTGGTAACGGAAACGTAACGCTGCTTATCCGCGGCGTTCGCAAACGCCTTGCCCTCGATGTCTATCGGAGTTAAGGAAAGCTGTATGCCGTTGACGCCCAAGGTAAGGGAAACGCCTGCCGCGCCTACGCCTATTGTCAAGCCCTTGTTATTCTCGCCTGTGGAAATGCCAAGGCTTACGGATTCGATAAGCGCACCGAAATCCAAGCCCTCGATATTCACGCCGAACTCAGCCAAAGCGGAAGCGATAAGACCGCCGCTGACCATCAGCATAATGTTGTCGCTGTTGACGCGCAACGCGACAAGTTTTTCGTAATTGGTGACTGCGTCGCCTGCCGCCGCAGTTTCATCCGAACCGGCGAACAAGCCGCCCAAGAGGGTTACAAGGTCAAGTCCCTTGTAGCTTATAGGCTCCACGCCGATAAGAGGTACGGAAGCATAAACGGTATCGTTAGTACCGTCGTAATAAAGCATAACAGCCAGCTTCGCGCGCGCACCTGCACTATCAAGTATATATGCACGGAGCATCAGTTGAACGTCCGCAAGCAAATTAACGAGAGAGGAAGTGTCTGCGAAATCCACGTTGGTGAGGTCTGCGTTAGCCATAAGGTCGAAGCCCAAGCCGATATTAACGTCACTGCTGACGCTTAAGCCTAGGTCGATATCCTTAAGGAACTGATTTACAACCGTACCTATGGTAGCAGTGGTTGTATTCTTGTCGAAAGCCTTGATACCCAGTCTGATACTGCCGGAGAGCGCAACGCCCACCGTGCTGAAATCCGCTAAGTCCAAAAGCTGATAATCGTCTTCGTCGATTTGGAAATCTCTGTGAGCGAAATTGAGTCCGATTTTGTCCAAGCTTAAGGTCAAGGTGTCAGTTTCGCCTAAATTCAAGGTCGCGCTAACGCCCAGTCCGTCCTTGAGTTTCAAGAACGCGCTCAAGCCGAGATTGTCAAAAGCGTTACCGAGATTGACGCCCAGTACGTTGAGTATGCGTGAAATGGAATCTCTTGCAAGAGTCAAGCCTACGCCGCTGGAGTTGGCGTAAACGTATTCCAAAATGCCGATATTGTCAAGTAACGTGGAAACGATATCCGTCTGCGCAGGTTGAGGATCTTCCGCCGCGGAAAGCTGTGCACAGCAGGTGCATTCGCAGGAGTCTGCGCAAATCAAACTGCCGTCTAAAGCGTAACAGCTGCCGTTACGGATACACTCGTCCTTGGTACAGCCGCAAGCCAGCTTGCCGACCTTAATCTTGAGGTTGGGGATATTGATACCCGAGGTAATGCCTGTGGCGGTACTGCCAAGGTCTGCGCTTACATAAATGTAAACGCTGTCGTAAATCACGGTGATAAGAGAGCTGTCGCCTGATAAAATCTCAACCTTAGCCTGAAGATTGCCAAGCAGGTTGCCGAAGTCAAGGTTAGCTCCGATTTTGATTCTTAAGTCGCCCTGAACCGTACCTGATACCTGGACCTGAAGAATCAAATCCTTAATGATAGACGCAACGCTTTCGGGAAGAATTGCGCCGATAGCTTCCATTTGAGTTACCTTTTCAACGATTTGACTTAAATCGTAAGTGTGGGTGTTAAGGTTGTAAGCAACGCCGATTTCAGTCTCAACGTAGATGTTATCCAAAGCGGTAATGTCCGCATAGTCCGCGTACCAGTTGCCGTCGGGGATAATATCGCGTTTCACAATGCCGAGGGAAAGGTTGGAAATACCCAGTTTGACGTAGGGGTTCTTGTAATTGGACTGCCCCTTAGAGGTATCTAAAGCAAGAGTCAAATCCATAGCCAAGCCGTTAGCCACGGAGAGTGAAAGGCTGCTGCTCTTGTCCATAGCGATAACCGCGTCAACCTCTTGGGTTTTGAAGAGAAGTTCGCATACCAGACCTAAAAGCTTTTCGCCGAGGTAAAGGGTAAAAGCGTCCTTAGTCAGCGAAATACCGCCGAAAGCGTAGCCTGCATAGCGGATAATGTCCTCGGGCGCCACGGTAGCCGCGGTGTCGTCGGCAGTCTCGCCTGCCGCGGCAAGGGCGGTGGCGGCAGTGCCGGAAAGCAGCTCGTTAAGCATATCCTCTAAGTCTATCTTGTACATAAACTTAGGCAGATTGTTCTCGCCGTCGGTGGATAATGCGGAAGCGTCCACAAAGATAGCGTGGTCGCCTGTGCCGTATTCGCAGTAATAGACGCTGAACAGCAGTCCTGCGGCAGTATGCTCACCCTTCTTGTAAAGTCTGAGCGCAAGCTCTATATTCTGAATGTTAAGGGCGTCGAAGTTGCCGCCGATAATGTCGGAAACGCTAAAGCCGTCCACCGTAAGGTTGGCGTCTATAACCATATCCACACCGCCGTTAAGCTCCTCGTCAACGCGGAGAATACAAGCCAGTTGAGATACCAAGCCGCCCAAAGCGGAATGCAAATCCAGCTCGGTAAGGTCGCCTGTAGAGCCTTCTAAGGAAACCTGTGCGCCTAAGCTGATGGTTTTCAGATTGTTAATATCCGCGAATTCCGCGGCGTTAAGTGTGGAAAAGTCCACGACAAAGGCAGGCATAGAACCCCAGTTGAGCTTAAGCCCGAGGGTTAAATGAGTGCCGGGCAGCATAGTCGAAAACTCGCTGTCCTCGCCCTCGTTCATACAAACGTCCAGCGAAACATTAACGCCGTCTTTGATGCCGAGTTTAAGCGTGATACTGCGGAGCAATACGTCGTCTGCGCCGATCGCGTCCGTCATACCGTAGTAAACCGCGTACAGGATATCCGCCTTGGTGGTATCGGCAAGATAACCGATTACCTGCTTGATTACGTTACGGTCAAGGCTGATATTGATGCCGCCGTCCAAGGAAAGTCCGCTGAGTACGTTGGTGATTACGTTGAGAATGGTCACGTTGCTGGCGGCGAACTTAGGATTAGCCGCGTCGCCTGCTTCGGATAAGACGTAAGTTCCGGTGGTGAACAGCTGTTGAACAGCCTCGCTCTCCGTATCGGTGCCGTAAGCTGTCTTCAGCGCCTGTCCGAGCGTCAGCACGTTGTCGCCTGCCGCCGCGGTGTCACTGCCCGTGCCTGCGAGAAGATTAAATATCTCGGGGCTTAAGAAGGAAGAAAGGAGAGTGCTGATATTGAGTCCGCCGTAGCGAAGTTTGGGAAGTCCGAGACCGTCTAAGTCTATGTAGAGATTCTCGTCCGCGCCGTTGTAAATAATGTTGCCGAGAGCCGTGCCATCCGCGGTGGATACGTTAAGGACAATCTTGGTATTCTCGTTGTTGGCAAGATCCACAGTGGTCTGTAAGCGTAGCTTAAGTCCGTAAACGCCTGCACCGAGCTTGATACCGGACGCGCCTAAATCGCCGAGTCCAGTTACGCCGAAATACTTTTCGAGGATACCGCCCAGAGCGTTGCCCACGGTAATCTCTCTATCCTCGTCGTTGGAGAACAAAAGGTCTATACCCACGTCTAAGTTGGTGAGCATATAACGCTCGTAGTTCACGAATTCGGGGAAGGAGATAGCCGCGATGCCCGAAGGAGAAGTGCCGTAGTAGGACGCGCCCACCTCAAAACCGAATTTGAAGTCGTTGACGCCGTAGCCCACGTTCAAAGCAACTCCGCCGAAGGTGTAGCTGTCGTTGGCGCCCTTGAGCTTACCGCTGACGGTAAAGCCGATGTCGTCCAAAGGATAATTGAAAATCGTGTTGAGGTCTATACCGAACAAAGCGGTGAGAATAGGGTCTATCTGAATTCCCAGCAAAGTTTCAACCATCGTATTAACGAAGTTGCCGCCGCCGAAGGAATTAAGCAAGCCTGTGAATTTTGAAATCAAAGCGTTGAGGTCGGTATTAACGGTGAAGGTCTTATAATCCTCGTAGGTCTTCACGGTAACGTCCTTGATTAAAACGCCTATGTAATCGTATATGTTGAGGTTGAGGAAACCGGCAATCGAGAGGTTGCCGTTCTCGTCGAGAGATATTGCGGAGGTGGTAGGTTCGGAGGTGGAGGGAGTTTCGGAAGAAGTGTCGTCGCCGCCGGAGGAAGCGGTCAAAGACTTGACGAAATCTACGATTGAGGTGATGTTAAGCTCGTTAATCATCACGTTGGGGCCCTTATCGCCGGCAATATCGAGATAGAGCACACCCGCATCGTAGTAAAGCCCTAAAACAATCGCGCCGTCGCTTACTCTGTTAAGGGTAAACTTAATATCGGTCTTGGAGTTGTTCTTGACGTTAAGCCGCATCTGGAAGTCCATAACGAACTTCTGCTCCTGTCCGTTGGTTACAATGGTAATGTACTCGGATTTGAGCGCCATTACTATGTAATCGGAAGCAGAATCGAAGTTGACTATCGACGCCCCAAGCTCCTTAAACGAATCAATCGCCATATTAAACTTGTTGACGTTTTTGGCTCTTTCGGCGTCTGCCGTCGAGAGTGAAGAATCGGGTACGTAGTCGTCGGAGCTGACCGAAGATATCAGTCCCTCCTCACCGGGCGTAACCGGAACGTCAGTGCCTCCCGGCACATTGATGGTATCGGCACAAGCCGTCAACCCTAGAACTGCGGCAAAGACAATGAGAATTGCTGCCAAAGCTATTAACGTGATGCGATTTTTGCTCATATAGACCTCCGTATGCCCCTCCGCGAGGGGACACATATACACGCGATTATTTTATTACTTAAAACTTAAAATGTCAATAGACAACACGCAACTTTCACATTAAATATAATTTAATGCGGATTTTTTACGGAAAAAGCCGACTTTACAAGATAATCGGTTGAAAAATCATCGTTTGACAGTCCCGAAAAAGACAGTCGGATTAAAGACAATTATAAGCAACATTTATTGCGATATAAATAAAAATGATACAATTATTAACGTAAAACTCGTTTCTAAAGCTCTGTGGCGGTGTAAGACTGCCCAAAACGGCGATTTTCGTTTTTCGGCAGAACCACTCGAATTGCGGTTTTTCCGTCTAATTGACGGCGTGTTTCCTCTATCATTACGTCGCCGCCGACGCCTGATGTGACGCCTCCGGTTATCAGTACCGTGTCAACGTCCAAAAACCGCGAGTACAGCAGTATGCCGTCCGCGAGCCACAAGCCGAGAGTTTTGTAACAGTCCAAAGCGTCCGCGTTGCCGAGGTCAGCCGCCTTTTTCACCGCGGAGTACCTGTCGGCGGAAGTTGCCGCGCCGTCAAAGCTAAAGCCCTTGGCCTTTGCAAGAGAGATAACGCCCTCCTGACAAAGATATTTCGCGCCTACTCCCGTATCCTTGCTCCACTCGTCGTAATATCCGTCCGTTGCGTAGTCAACAGGTATGAAAGCAAGCTCGTTGAGCCAGCCGTTAATCAATTCCGAGCCGTCAACGTACCCTCCTGCCTCGCTGGTGCCTAAGGATATTCCCAGAACCTTGCCCTTACCCGCAAGCTTTGCGCCGCCGAGAGCCGTCACGTCTCCGTCGTTGGCAACCGACAAAGGCAGATTAAAGCAAGCTGCCACGTCCTTATATACGGTTTTTCCGCCTTGATTCAGAGCCTGCTCGCCCAAGCCCAACAGTATGGACGAAAGCCTTAGCTCGTTATCGTAAACCGCACCTGCCGTACTCACCCCCAAGCTATCGGCTTTTCCGCAAAGTGCGGTATATGCGTCGTTAACCGCGTTTTTCAGTCGGTTAAAATGACACGAGGCGTCCGAATACAGCTTAGGCTGCCAGTCGTAGGAGTTTTCAAAAATCACCCTGCCGTCCGTCTTGGCGCAAACCTTGATACTGCTTGCGCCAACGTCCAAGCCGATTCGTCTGCCCAGCGTATTACCGCCGCAAGGGGCTGTAATCCACAGCGTTTCGGGGAGCTTATCGGTTAAGGTAAAGGTCATAGGCTCGCCGAAAACGGTTTCGCAAAAGCCGTAATCGAAGGACTTATCGCCGTTAGGCGCAAAATGTTTCGGCAGAATTTCCGCAAGGTAGGGGCTATCCGTTAAAAAAGAACTGCCACCAACGAGATAAAAAAGAGTTTTCGCCAACAATACGCAGATACGTTCCGTTTCCGCAAGACTCGGAGCAATATAAAAATCGTAGGTAAACCTACGCGACGCGTCGCGGCAGAGAGTCAGTCCAACGCGAACCCCGTCCTGCGCCTGCTGTGCCGAGCGAAAATACTCGGTTAGAACTTTGTCAAAGGCAATATAAGACATTTTCCTTCCTTTTACGCCCCGAAAGTCTTTTTTTCGGGTTATTATGCGTATATAGCGGCTCGCCCGTTCATAAGTATAAGCATTGGAGGGGCGATGAATAAGACAATAAAAGACAGAATCCTGCTTCACGCAGAGTACATAACGGCTAACTCCGCCACCGTAAGGGAGACGGCGAGCGTTTTCGGTATCAGCAAATCCACGGTGCACGCCGACGTTACCAAAAGGCTGAAAACCCTTGATAAGGAGTTGTTTGAAAGGGTAGCTTCCGTGCTTGCCGTCAATCTGGCGGAAAGGCATATCAGAGGTGGCGAAAGCACCCGAATCAAATACCTTAAGGAGAACTCTAGTCCTCCGTCCGTTTAGCCCAAAGATTGTATCTTTCCGGACTTTCTATAGCGGAAATCATACGTTCCTTGGCGCAGGGAATATCCTTGCGGATATTATCCACCAGTTTTTTCATATACTCGCGCTGAGTATGCTTGTCCTCGGGGCAGGGGTTGAAAAGCACGGGAAGCTCCAGCTTTTTCGCCGCGCCGGCAACGTCGCATTCGGATAGGTAAATCAGCGGTCTTATGACGGTAACGCCCGTCCTGCTCATCAGGCTTTTCGGCGCAAGGGTAGATAGCCTGCCCTCGAACATAAAGGACAGGAGCATCGTATCCAAAACGTCGTCCGCGTGATGACCTAGAGCCAGCTTACTGGCACCGAGATTTACCGCCGCGTTGCACAGTGCGCCGCGCCGCATTTTAGAACAAAGACTGCAAGGGTTGCTTTCCTTCCTAACGTCGAAAAGTATCTCGGCGATGTCCGTCTTTTCAACTATAAGTTGAACTCCGCTCTCGTCAAAGTACCGTTTCACGGCTTCAAGCCCCTTTTCGTCCGCGTTCTTGAATCCCATATCCACGTGAACGCCTATCAGCTCGAAGTGCTGAGGGGAAAAACGGCGGTAGCGTTTCAGTGCTTCAAAAAGCACAAGACTGTCCTTGCCGCCCGAAACGCCGACGACTATCTTGTCGCCGTCGTCAATCATTCGATAATCTGTAACCGCCTTACGCAGTCCGCCTAAAATCTGTTTCATAATTAAAAATTATAAGCAAC
>CAYJBY010000005.1:41532-62995 GCA_964368645.1 uncultured Christensenellaceae bacterium | reverse complement strand
CAGTTGGACGGCGACGGCGCAACCGTCAGCGAGAGGAAAAAGCTATTGGGGTTAATGCTGTTTGTCGCCATACCCGCGCCTATGACGGGAGTATGGTCGGGGAGCGTAATCGCCTGTTTCACTCACGTGTGTCCGCTGAAGGCTTTTGCCGTAATTGCGCTGGGCAACGCGGTTGCGGCGGCGATAACTCTGCTTTTGGCGGTTTTTTTAAGGGAATACATAGACGTTGTGATGTGGTTCTTTCTCGGCATCAGCGTTTTTTGCTCGATTTTAACTTTCGTTCTCAATAAAGTAAAAAAGCAAAAGGATTTTTTTGAGCAAACCTCATAAAACTATTGAAAAACAGTTGCAACCGCGTTTTTTTTGTAATATAATAGCAATGCTGTGATGGAGTATGGTGTAGTGGTAGCACATAGGCCTCTGACTCCTATGGTGTTGGTTCGATTCCGACTACTCCTGCCAATCAAAGATGCAAGTAATTGCATCTTTTTTTGTTGTATTTCCGATTTTGCTGTATTTGAGGCTTCGACACTTTTCGATTTGACGCATTTCTGCTTTTTTGCGGTGTTTTCGATTTTGCCGTATTTTCGTTTGTGTGCAATTTTTGCTTGTGTTGTATATCAGCTTTTTCGTATTTCAGCTTTGTGGCGTTTCCGCTTTTTGTTATTTTTCCGTTTGTGTTGTTTATCAGTTTTTCCGCGTTTCGACTTTACGTTATTCCGATTTTGTTGTGTTTGCACTTTTGTTATCATTCCGATTTTGACGAATTGCCAATAAAAAAGGGGCTTTAATTGCGCACGTTTCGCTATTTACGCCATTTTTTCGGGTGTCGGAATATAATCTTAATCTGTGGTTTACAAAACCGCTAAAGAGCCATACTTAGTTTCTCTCGTATATAAAACAAACCGTTTATGAGGGCAATTCCTTTTGCGCATTGACATTTCCCTCTAAAATGTGGTAACATATTAACTCAAGGAGTTACTATGAAAAAGTTTATCCCATGCATAGCCTTAATAATCGTATTAGTTCTCGCTTCGGTTTGCGCACTTTCCGGCTGTAACACCAAAAAACTGGTTTCCTCGGCGGATTATTACGAGTGTTATTACAGTTCGAACAGTCAAAGATATTTACAATCTGGTAAGAGTATGCGTTTTTCGGAGGACTTGACAAGCTGTTTTACCTATTTTGCCGATTCAACCTACATTCAAGCCACTGTAAAAATGGCAGATGGTATTAACGGCTTTTCCGTCAGCTACGACGCTACGATGCTCAATCAGCTCAAAAAATCCTATACCGAATATCTAACCGCGCAAGGCACTATGGACGCGGCGGATATTAAAACCCTTACCGACGCTATCGTAGTGGAGGAGGAGATGTATTATTCCGAAAAGAAAGTAATTTCCGCTAACGCCGTCACCTACACCAGAAGCACTAACTTCGAGGGGGCTTTGGACTCCTTGGAGGGCGTATATTACAGCGTTGAAAACGATACCTATATCAAGCTCTTCGACGGATATATGTACAGCTATGACGCTACGGCAAAAACCTTTAGCACAATTACCGCAAAATACACGATAAACAATGATATAGTGTATTTTACGAAGACTAACGCGGACGGCAGTATTTATTATCAGGAGAACAGAACGGTCAAAACCGCATATCTGTATTTTACCGTTGACTACCCCGAAAATTTTGAAATCAACGCCAACTTCGACGACACCGAGTGGAACAAGGCGATTAAGGACGACGTGGCAAAATACCGCGGCAACAGCGTTGCTTGCTTAGCCACCAGTTTCTATTTTTTGGATAAATCCATTATATAATTACCGATTTACAACACAAAAAGCGTTTCGCGCGTACCGATTTCCCTTTTTGCGGATTATCCGCGAGAGGTAAGCGGTTGAAAGCGAAACGCTTTTTTGTTATCGGGTATTTACAGTACCCTGTTTTTTCTCGGTTTAGACTTAGCTGATTAGCTTAGACTGCGCATTTGCTAATCTGATTTTCACACGCGATATATCGGCTTATACCTCGGCAGACATTATTTGATTTGCCATAGTGCAACCGTTTTGCCGTTTTTTCACGCCTATTGGCTTACAGGCTTGGCGATTTACTTATTTTCTCCTGCAAAATAGTTGTTGGGATCAACTAATTTTCCTTCCTTGGCAGCTTCAAAATGCAGGTGCGTTCCGTCCGCTATCTCGAATATTCCGCTACTGCCTACCTTGCCTATCACGTCACCCTTTTTGACCGCTTGATTAAGCTTTACGCTTACGTCGTTGTCCAACAGATAATACCTGCTTTCCAAATTATTGCCGTGGGAAATCGTAATCGCCGTACCTCTCATAGTTGTGGTGGTTATGGCGGTAACTGTTCCGTCGTAAACCGCTTTCACCTCGGTGCCTGCCGGCGCGGAATAGTCGATACCCTGATGCACTCGCCAATCCTTAGTGGTTTTGTTAAGCACCAAAGCGGTTTCGCTGTAATCGTTGATGACCTCGCCCTCAACGGGTTGTGCGAATACTACTTCCGTTATCGCAGGAGTCTCAGGTTGCTGTGCGCTCGGTTCGCCGTTGCCGTCCTTGTTAGAGGTGTCGGGCAGTGGATCGTCAACCACGTCACTGATTACCGGCGTTGAATTCTGTCTTTTTTGGTTAATCGCCGTGACGGTTATCATCGCTCCTACCGCAAGAATACACACTCCCATTAGTATAAAATATATGTTCCTCTTGAAAAAATCCTTTGCTCTAGTACCCTTTGCCTTTTTTTGCTGTTCCATTATTTACATACCTCCGTTGATAGGATTGTGGACAAGGGGAACCTAAAATATTCCTGCCGATTAAAAAAATATTGCCGTGCCAAATACTGCCCGAAACAATGCCGCATTCCACACAGCCGAGGGTATGCCGCACCCACGTACGCGCGGACGCTCTCCGCAATTATCGCCTGCTTTGACCGCTTGCAACGCGGATTGAGAAAGCAAGCTCCAAACGACAACAGGATTGAAACTTACGATTTTGATAATCACAGTTCGGTACGTCTTTTGAATCAATCCGTCTATGCTTCGGCGGTAGAATAGCAGAGCGAAGTGCGGCAAAAACGAATGTTCTACGCTCATAGTCGGGATTGACAAAGTTTCCGCCTTGTTTTATAATTATGGTTATGGAAATAAGCGACTATAATAAGTACTACTCAAAATCTATAACGACGTTTGCCTCTACGGTTGCCTGCTGTCTTAACGCGCCTGCACCGCGCGGTGCTTTTCCCTATCTGTCCGAGCTTTTGGACGGTATCGTCGCCTGCGGCTGTAACAAAGCGGACAAGGCGGTGCTTTTTCACCCTGCGTCACTGGGTGCGTTTTCGATTAATTCGGATGAAAAGCAATTCAACCGTTTGAAAGGGCTTGCGCCTATGGTTATCGAAGCCTTGGCGGATTATCCGCCCAATTCCGCGGCGTGTTTGGCTAGTATGTACACAGGTACTCCCGTCACCGTTCATCAGGTTGAAAAGGAAACGGACGCGGAAAAACTCAATTCGGAAACGCTTTTCGACACCTTAACCGCCAAAGGACTTAAAATTACCCTTATCGCCCAAAACGACGCCGCCGCATTCAAACTCTTTCGGAATAAGAATATCAACCTTATTCCCTGTAATAACGACGCGGAAATCACGGACGAAGCGATAAAAGCCGTTAAGGAGAGCCGCTTTGACGTCCTAGTGGTTTGCTGTCAGGAATACGACGATATGGTACATATCGCCAACCTCAATTCGCTTAAGGCGAAAGCCGCGATGGATTACCACATAAGCACCTTCGAGCTGATTAAAAACGCCGTTGAGGTCTATCTGCGCGATTATTCCGTACTTTACGGCTTCTGCCCCACTCACGGCTGTCACGCCACCCCCTTAGGCGGTGCGCACCGCTATATGTGCCCTGAGGATATGAATTTACTGCACTTTTTTGGATTCAAGCCCTTTGGACAGTAATAAAAAACGGCGTTTTTTATACAACAAATACTTTTACAATGTCTATAAGGACGGTTTTCCGTCCTTTTTTATTATATCCGCCTAATTACAGCAAGCCTTAAATCAATAGGGAATGAAGTGTTGTGGGTTTCCGATATAATAAGCGAAAGTCAAGGATTTAGAAATGTTAAGCGAGGGCTGGTGACGATACACCACACGAGGATTTTTCAAACGCGCATATCGTAAAAAAAAGTAGGGGGCGGAAAACCCGTCCCCTAAAATTTAATGTTATTGACAGCGTATGTTTTTGTTGGTCTGCGCTGTTATCGTTCTACGCGATTTTTTATACTATTGTTGTTTTTTGCTATCGTTGTTTTATACTTTTGTTGTTTTATACTTTTGTTGTTCTATGCGTGGTTCGGCTTTGCGATGATTATTTCACCAAGCCCTCGCACTCCTTGTCAAAACTCTCGTGAATAACCTCTTGAGAAGGCTTTTTGGTGAATAAGCTGACTATCAGCGTGGAAACTACAGAGTAAACCATACAGATAACGCCGATTTGTGCGGATTTGCTGACGCCTGCCTTTAACGCCGCGCCTACGCTGACGTTCCATCCTGCCGCCCAGAAACCGAACACGAACACCAATACAATAGTCAGAACCAGTGTGCCTATCATTGAAACGTAACAAGCGGTTTTGCTGATTTTGCGGTCGCGCATACCTACCACGAAAGGTCCCATAAAGCAACCTGACAACGTACCCCAGCTAAAGCTCATTAGCGACGTGATAGCCGCCACGTTGTAGATACTGTTGACTATTGCGATTATTACGGATATTGCGATAAAACCGAAACAGCCGATACGGGTGGCGGTAGTAACCTTTTTGTCAGAGATTTCCTTCTTGGAAAAGCCCTTGTACAAATCCACCGACACAACCGAGGACGCGGACAGCGAAACCGAGCCGAGGGTTGACATACTGGCGGAAAGAATCAGCACCGCGATAAGTCCGAGTAAGCCGGCAGGGATTACCAGATTAATCATATTAGGTATAATCGTACTGGTTTTGGAAAGGTCAATATCACCGCCGAACAAGCTGCCTAACGCACCTGTAAAGTAAGCGCAGAAGCCTACGATAAGCGCAAACAGCGTGCTAACCACAGTACCCTGCTTGATAGCTTTTTTGTCGCGGACTGTGTAGTACTTATGCACTGTTTGAGGTAATCCGTAAACGCCGACCGAGGTAAGTAATATCAAAGATATTAAGGTTGCCGTATTGTCGAACAGCCAAGGCGTACCCTCGTGAGCAACTGTTATAAACCAACCGTGATCGTTAGCCATTAACAAATTAATTCCCTCGCCCCAGTTTACGTAGGAACTGTTAAGCATAAATACTGTCATAACGACAACGCCTACCAGCATAATCAATCCTTGAATGAAGTCGGAAAGAGAGGTGGCAAGGTAACCGCCGACCACTATGTACAGCGAAGTAACCACAGCCATAACCAATATAACCACCCAACCGGGGATACCGAAAAGGATTTCAAACAACGCGCCTAAGCCGTTGTAAACGGACGCGCCGTAAGGAATTAGAAATATGAAAATTATAACTGCGGACAGCCCTTTCAGCCCCTTAGAATCATAACGCTTTTCAAAGAAACTGGGCATAGTTTTAACCTGAAGTCTGGTGGTCATATTTTTGGTGCGTTTTGCAAGGAGCAACCACGCGACCAACGCGCCGAGAATACCGTTAAACACGCCTATCCACACGGCTGACAGACCGTAGGCTTGACCGAATTGTCCGGCATATCCGATAAAAATTACCGCACTGAAATAAGTGGTACCGTAGGCGAATGCGCTCATCCAGCCGTTAAGCCCCTTACCTGCCATAATGTAATCCTGCGAAGACTTTGCCTTATTGCGGGTATAAAACGCGATAAACGCCATACCTGCAATAAACAGTACCAGCACTACAATGTCTAACCAATTCATATCAAATCCTCCTTTTTGCTTTCAGGGCAATTTACATAAAAAAAACGGTCTGCCGTAAGCAAACCGTCTAAAATCCTTTATAAGCGACCTTGTGGCTTTACCTACGGGAAGAATAACTATTATCGTAATAATAGTAATAAGCGTAGGTATAAGCGTAAGCAATGCCGTTAAACTTCTTCATATTATCCATAATAATCGCAACTCGGCGATATTGTCAAGCGGTTGATAAAAATTTGCAAAATTATTTTATCAAGCTCTTGCCTGTCATTTCCTCAGGTATTTTTTCGCCCATAACCGTCAGCAAAGTGGGGATTACGTCCGCCAAAACTCCGCCCGTTCTAAGCTCTGCGCCGATATGCTTATCGTCAACCAGAATAAAGGGTACGGGATTGGTGGAATGAGCCGTGAATACGTTGCCGTCGGCGTCTAGCATCTCGTCTGCGTTGCCGTGGTCTGCGGTAACTATCGCCATACCGCCGATAGATCTGATACAGTCGGTAAGACGTGCCACGCACTCGTCAACGGTTCTGACAGCTTCTACCGCCGCAGGGATAATGCCTGTATGACCTACCATATCGCAGTTGGCATAGTTGAGTATCATCACGTCGTACTTTCCGCTCTTTATTTGCTTAATCGCCTCGTCGGTAACTTCAACCGCACTCATAGAGGGCTTGAGGTCAAAGGTGGGAACGTCGGGAGAGGGTATCAAAACTCTGTCCTCGCCCTCGTTGGCTTTTTCCACGCCGCCGTTAAAGAAGAAAGTAACGTGGGCGTACTTTTGGGTTTCCGCAATTCTAAGTTGAGTATAGCCTAACTTACTGACATACTCGCCGAAGGTGTTAGCCATTGAGGAAGGCTTGAATGCCACGTCAAGATAATCGTTGAACTTCACGTCGTACTGGGTAAACGCCACGTAAACTGGGTTAAGCCACCCTGTGGAACGCTCGAAACCGTCAAAATCCTCATATATAAACGCGCGTGTGATTTGACGCGCTCTGTCGGGGCGGAAATTGAAGAATATAATGCTGTCGCCCTTCTCGATTGCACCCTCGGGAGCTATAACGCTGGGGAGTACGAACTCGTCCGTCACGCCGCGCTTGTAGCTGTCAAGCATACATTCCTCCGCGCTGTCGAACTTGAGTCCAACGCCTGCGGTCATCATATCGTAAGCCTTTTTGTTGCGTTCCCACGCGAAATCTCTGTCCATTGCGTAATAACGTCCAGTTATATCCGCGATTTTGCCAACGCCCTTTTCCGCCATTACGGCTTCAAGCTCTTTGACAAATTCCACACCGCTGGTGGGCGATACGTCACGTCCGTCCATAAAACAATGTACGAAAACGTCCTTAACGCCGTGACGCTTTGCAAGCTCCAAAAGAGCGTAAAGGTGGGTGTTGTGGCTATGCACGCCGCCGTTGGACAAAAGTCCGAACAAATGCAGTTTTTTGCCGTTGTTCTTGGCATTGTCAATCGCCTTGAGTAACGCCGCGTTCTCGTAGAAATCGCCGTCCTTAATGGATTTCGTTATACGGGTAAGCTCCTGATAAACTATTCTGCCTGCACCCATATTAAGGTGTCCGACCTCACTGTTGCCCATCTGTCCGTCAGGTAAGCCTACGTCCATTCCGCTTGCGCCGATAATGGTGTTGGGATACTTCGCCTTTAAGGCGTTGACCGCCGGCGTACCCTCCATATATATGGCGTTGCCCTTTGTTACCTCGGATATACCGAAGCCGTCCATTATTATTAATCCGTAAAATCTATTTTTCATAAGCTTTTATTTTAGCCGTTACCTAAAACGGGGAAGGTTATCCCTTCCCCGTTAAGATAAACAAACCCTTAGTTGTTGCCTGCCGCTACAACGATGGAGAAGTCCACCGCCTTAAGGCTTGCACCGCCGATAAGTCCGCCGTCGATTTCCGGCTGTGCCATAAGCTCTGCCGCGTTCTTGGCGTTCATACTGCCGCCGTACTGGATACGAACCTTGGTGTCAGCGCAGTTAGCGCAGTACAGTCCTGCCATACAGTCACGGATAATCTTGATGGTGTCGTTAGCTTCCTGAGCGGTTGCGGTCTTGCCCGTGCCGATTGCCCATACGGGTTCGTAAGCGATAACCACGTTCTCAAGCTCGCTCTTGTCGATGCCCTCGAAACCAACTTTAACCTGACGGCAAACAACCTCTGCGGTGATGCCGGCTTCTCTTTCAGCCAAAGTCTCGCCAACGCAAAGGATAACCTTCAAACCCTTGGCAAGAGCCGCCTTAGCTCTCTGATTGACGGTAGCGTCGGTCTCGCCGAAGTACTGTCTTCTCTCACTGTGTCCTACGATAACGTACTCAACGCCCAATTCAAGGAGCATATCTGCGGAAATCTCACCGGTGAATGCGCCTTTCTCCGCCCAATGCACGTTCTCTGCGCCAACCTTGATGTTGGTGCCCTTAGTAGCCGCAACAGCCGCCGCCAAGGAGGTGTAAGGAGTGCAGATAACTACGTCGCACGTAGCGTCCTTAACCAAAGGAATCAGCTCGGTAACCAAAGCGTTGGTTGCCGCGATAGTATTGTTCATTTTCCAGTTTCCTGCGATAATAGCTTTTCTCATTAATAAAATCCTCCGTTATATTACTTGTGTTAATTCTTACTTGATTATTTGTCGTTAAGGCAGTCACAGCCGGGAAGAATCAATCCTTCCATAAGCTCAAGAGACGCGCCGCCGCCGGTGCTGATGTGAGTCATCTTGTCCGCATAGCCCAACTGGGTTACAGCCGCCGCACTGTCGCCGCCGCCGATAATGGTGATAGCGTCAGCCTTAGCCATAGCCTCGGCGATTGCCTTGGTGCCGACTGCGAAGTTAGGCATCTCGAAAACGCCCATAGGTCCGTTCCAGATAATGGTCTTGGCAGTTGCCAAAGCGTCGGAGAATAAAGCGATGGACTTAGGTCCGATATCCATACCCATCCAACCGTCGGGGATATTGCCCTCTACTACCTGCTTGTTGGCGTCGTCTGCGAAGTTATCCGCAACAACGGTGTCCACGGGGAGCAGGAACTTGATGCCCTTAGCCGCCGCTTTCGCCAAAAGCTCTTTCGCCAAATCAACCTTTTCGTCCTCGCAAAGAGAGGTACCTACGGTCTTGCCCTGCGCCTTAAAGAATGTGTAAGCCATACCGCCGCCGATTATTAACACGTCAACCTTCTCAATCAGATTGTTGATAACGCCGATCTTGTCGCTGACCTTTGCGCCGCCTAACATAGCTACGAAAGGACGAGCGGGAGTCTCCAGTGCGCCGCCGATAATCTCCAGTTCCTTCTGAATCAGATAGCCGCAAACGGCGTCCTTAACGAAACCGTACTGAACTACGCCCGCAGTAGATGCGTGAGCGCGGTGAGCGGTGCCGAAAGCGTCGTTGACGTAAACGTCTGCAAAGCGTGCCAGCTTGGCGCAGAAATCCTTGTCGTTCTTGGTCTCTTCTTTATAGAAACGAAGGTTCTCAAGAAGAACGCATTCGCCGTTCTTACAAGCGTTGACGGCAGCCTCTGCCTTCTCGCCGATAACGTCGTCCGCCCAAGTGACCTTATTGTCCAAAAGCTGATTAAGTCTGTCGGCAACGATCTTAAGGGAGCATTTTTTCAGAGTATCCGCTCTTAACTGGTCGTCGGTCTTCTCTGCGTCCTCGGGCTTAATCTTCTTGCGGTCGATAACATCATTGCAAATATTGAAAGGTCTGCCTAAATGACTGCATAATATAACCTTAGCACCGTGAGCCATCAAATACTTGATAGTGGGGAGTGCGCCCTGAATTCTGGTCTCGTCGGTAATCACGCCGCCCTTGACAGGTACGTTAAAGTCAACTCTGACCAAACACTTTTTACCGAATACGTCGATATCCTCAATAGTCCTTTTTGCCATAATATATCTCCTTTGGGGGCTGATAGCCCGAAAAATTTGCTATAACGATTATACCACGCGCCCGCGTGAAAAGTAAATCGAAAAATTAACAGTTTTTGCAACCTCTCAAACCGCTGTTGCTTCAAAGGTCGAAAAACAAAGAAAAAACAATAAAACGTGCGGTTAATTATTACCCGAAAAGGGCTTCGCCGAAAAATCGAATCCGCTGAAACCCGACTGCCTTGCCGCCTCGAAAACCACCACCGCCACCGCGTTGGACAGGTTAAGACACCTCAGTCCTTTAAGCATAGGGATTCTCAGCGCATAGTTCTCGTTAGCGGCTATAAGCTCTTCAGGCAATCCCACCGTTTCCTTGCCGAAAAAGACGTAATCCCCGTCCTTGTACTGCGGCTGGGTATAGGGCACTCCGCCCTTAGTGGTGGTGTAATAGCATTGCGGAAAGCCGTTCCTTGCGTAAAAGTCCTCAAGGTTCTCGTAAACCGTAATATCCACGTAATTCCAGTAGTCCAAGCCCGCCCTGCGAACCGCTTTTTCGCTGATGTCGAAGCCCAAGGGCTTGATTAAATGAAGACGGCAACCTGTAGCCGCCGCCGTTCTGACGATATTGCCTGTATTTTGGGGGATTTCAGGCTCAAGTAATACGATATTCAGCATAAAACACCTCTTTTTATACGCTCTGCTGTTGCAACAACGTCCTCGTAGCTTTGCATAAAAGCCGCGTCACGTCTAATCTCCGCCGCTCCTTTAACGCCCTTTACGTAGTACATTACGTGAGCTTTCATCAGATTAACGCAAACCTTATCGAGATAAATCGTCCTAAGCGTTGCGTAATGGCGGCAAATATCTTTCACGGGATCATAGCTGTACGGCTCGCCCGTAATCTCTGCGAAAATCTTTTGGTTGCCTACCGCGCCTCTGCCTATCATAACTCCGTCACAGCCGCTTTCATTCTTAAGTTTTAGGTAATCCGCCGCGCTTTTAACGTCGCCGTTGCCGATAACGGGTATCGAAACAGCTTCCTTAACCGCCTTAATCACGCCGTAATCTGCGTACCCTGAGTAAAACTGCGTTCTCAGCCTGCCGTGTACCGCCACCGCGTCCGCGCCGCCTTTTTCCAAAGCTTTTGCAAAGTCGGGAGCGGTAACGCTTTCCCAACCGGAACGGATTTTCACGGTGACAGGTCTGCCCTTGGCGTTCTCCTTGACGGCGGCGACTATCTCCGCGGCAAGAGAGGGCTCCTTCATCAGCGCACTGCCCTCGCCGTTCTTCACAACCTTGGGAACGGGACAGCCCATATTAATATCGATTACGTCGAATTTGTCCAATAAGGGAGAGTGCATAACCTGTGCGAAAAGCGCAGGCTCTCTGCCGAAAAGCTGAACCGCCGTCGCGCCCTCGTCGGGGGAGGTGGATAAAAGCACGGCGGTCTCCGCGTTGCCGTACAAAAGCCCCTTGACGCTTACCATCTCGGTGTAAACCAAGCCTGCGCCGTAGGAGGAAGCGATACTGCGGAAGCCTATGTCGGAAAGTCCTGCAAGGGGAGCCGCAACCGCGTCTGATTTCAGCGTTAAATTACCTATTGTCAGCATTTTTGATTGTGTTGTATATAGCGTCAAGCTCGTCTAAGGTCAAGGCTTTAATATCCTTGCCCTGCTTTAGAACCTCTTTTTCCACCGCCTCGAAACGCGCCTTGAACTTGTTGACCGAGCCTAAAAGTGCCATTTCAGGCTCGATACCCAGATGCCTTAACACGTTGACCGCGGAGAACAGCAGGTCGCCGCCCTCTTCTTCCTTGTCAGCGTTTTCCGCAAAAAGCTCCTCTATCTCCTCGTGGAGTTTAAGAAGCGCACCCTTAACGTCCGCCCAGTCAAAATTGGCTTTTGCCGCAATTCTCTGGATTTTTTCCGCTTTGATAAGCGCAGGAAGCTCCGCGACCTGCTCCATTCTGTCAGAGTAGGTGCCCTGTTTTTTCTCCTTTGCCTTTGCCGCTTCCCAAGCCGAAAGCGCTTCCTGTGCGTCTTTGGCTTTCACCGCGCCGAAAATATGGGTATGTCTGAAAATCAGCTTCGCGCAAAGAGTCGTCAAAACGTCCGTAGTGCTGAATTCTCCGCAGTCTTCGGCAATTACAGCGTGAAAAACGCCCTGCAAAAGCACGTCGCCAGTTTCCTCCTGCATTTTGTCCGCGTCCTCAAGATTAACCGCTTCCACCAGCTCGTAAGCCTCTTCTATGCAGTTTTGACGAATGGTCTGATGCGTCTGCACCTTATCCCAAGGACAGCCGTCCTTGCCGCGCAGGCGGTAAACTATCTCCATTAAATCGGCAAAATTAAATCTGGATTTGTCTAAAAAGCCCTTGTAAGGCAAGAAAAAGCAAACACCGTAGCCGTACTTTTTGCGGCGGTCGGCGTCCTCGACCTTGATAAGCTCCGCCTTAACGCCGTCTATGTAGTATAAATCGGAATCCGCGCCGTACAAATCTATCAGTTTGAGCTTAACCTCTCCTGCCAAGAATTTGTTGTCCACCTCTTTTACGAGCAGGTTGGAGCGCGGTGCGTAAAACGCCTTGTCCTCAACGAAAGCCGTTGCCGAAACGCCCACCGTTTCACCGCCCTCGGCAGTCACGGCGCAAGCCGAGCTTTCCGCGGATATTCCGGGGATAACGCGAATATCGCACTCGCCTTTTAGAAGTGCCGCCGCCGAATCGTTGACTCCGCTACCGTCCACCATATAGGCTACGCTGCCCTTGGCGCAATATTCCTTAAGCCGCGCCGCAATAGCCTTGTTAAGCGCGTCGAAATCCTCCGCCTCGCTATAAAGAGAATCCAAGCTGATATGCTTGGTTTCGTCAAATACGCCCTTTGCGGAAGCAGTCAGCGCGGTGCGGAAAACCACGTAATCCGCTTTGCTCATACAAGCCGCGCCCCTAGCGGTCAAATCGCCCTTGGTTACGCCTAAACCGATAACAGTAATCATACGTCCTCCTTGTATCCCGAAAGCCTAAGCGTTAAGCCCGATAAGGGCATTAGGCTCAATTCGTCCTTGGTAAAAACCTTAAACAGCAGTATAAGCGTGCAATATACCGCCGCTCCTGCGGCTACAGCCGCGGCAAGCGCCAAATACGCATTACCTATGAAAACGCGCACGCATATAACCGCTGCTGACATTATAACACCCGCACCTGTGATTTCCGCAACGTTTTTAATCAAACTTTTGGAGCTCCCTGTTAATTTACCGTAGGAAATTACGGAAAGCGTCAGCCCCACCGCATAACACAGCACGGTAGCCACCGCGCCGCCCATTATTCCGAAGAAGGGAACCAGAGCAACGTCGGACAGTATTTTTACGCCGCCTGCAATAGCCAGATTACGAGCCGAAGCGGAAGAGCCGCCAACCGCCTGTAGCATAGAATTGTATATTTGCAGCAGCGCCAAAAGCGGAATACCTACCGAGGAAACGGAAAGCAATTTTGCCGCCAATTCTCTCTGCGCCGCGCTTAATGAAGGATAAAAAGCGTCGCATATTTGAGGAGAAACGCAAATTAACCCCAACGCCAGCGGCAGTGATACGCTAAGAGCCAGTTTCAGAGCCAAGAACCCGTTTTGCCTTATGCCGTCAGAATCCCTTTCCGCCAGCTTGCGTGAAATCACAGGTATAATGGCGGCGGCAAGCGCAACGGTCAGCACCACGGGAAAGCCGACTATGGAGCCAACCGCTCCCGTCAGCAAGCCGTAAGCGGAAAGAGCCTCGTTATCCGAAGTGCCGTTAAGGGCTATAAGCCTAACCATTATCAAGCTGTCAACGAAGGTAACGAGGGGAAAAATCACGCCGCTTAGGGTAAGAGGCGCGGAGCTTTGAAAAAGAACGCGGAAGGGTATTTCCACCGAAGGCTTGGGGAATCTGCCGCCCTTAGCCCCGTAGTACACGACCACCGCCAAAAGGGATACGCCCTCGGACAACGTAACCGCCGCCAGTGCGCCGATTGCCATAACCGCAGTGCCGCGTGAGCGCAGAAGATACGCCGCCGCCAGTCCTGCGCCAAGCTTGATAACCTGCTCGCTGAGAGAGGTAAACGCGGAGGGTTTCATATCCAAATGACCGTTAAACCACCCCTTGAATACGCTCATAATCGCCACGAAAAACAGAGCAGGAGCGATAATAATATAGCCGAAAGTCGCTTGTTCCTCTCCCTGCACCGCGGAAAGAGGTTTTGCCAAAAGAGCCAAAATCAGCGAGGACGCCAGACCTGCAATCGCCAGAACGCTTAACGCTTTTCTGAATACCGCGTAACCGTATTTGTCGCCTGACGCGCCCACGATACGGGATATGAGCACGGGCATACCAGTGGATATTACCGCCACCAAAAGCGCGTAAACTGGAAAAACGAGCTGATAATAGCCCATTCCCTCCGCACCTAAAAGGTTGGTCAGCGGAATACGGTAAATCCCTCCGATCAGCTTGGCGACAACGCCTGCCGCCGCCAGTAAAGCCGCGCCCTTAACGCAGCCCTTATTCGCCGATTTGTCCGACAAGAAAGTATGCCGCCGTTTCCGCGGCTTTCCGCTCGGTATCGGTAAGCTCCGAATCCGAATTAATCACGACGGCTCCGTATAAATCGCCTGCCGCGATAAGCGGTGTTATCAGTTGCTCGTAGGGCTTTATACTATTTGCCGAAATCAGCAGACACGCGTCCGCGGTCAATCGCCGAGGACGGCGTTCTTCCAACAGCTTACGAAATTCGTCAGTCAGCTCCCTATCAGCGTTTTCATCGGATTTTACGGGATAAATAATCTTTTCGTTGTCGGTTATCACCACCTCGCAGTTAAGTGCGCGGCTCATAGCCTCCCCGTAGTCGGGCACAAAATCCGAAAAGCCGTCCAGTGCGGAATATTTTCTTAGAATAAGTCCGTCCGAACCAACGGCGATTTCCAGCTCCTCACCCTCGCGAAAACGCATCGTTCTACGCAATTCCTTGGGTATCACCACACGCCCCAAATCGTCAATTCTTCTAATAATGCCGGTAGTTTTCATAGTTTTCTCCGCCGTTAGTATAAGATAAACCGTAAAAAAAATACGGAAACGCGTTCCGTACCTTTTTTATCAATCTGTGCTGTTGCGGCAGGATTTCGGACTGCCGATGCGGCTTATGCTTTTTGACCGTTTCGCTTTTCTGCCGATTTGCGTTATCTACTTTTTTCTGCCGTTTTGCGTTATCTACTGTTTTCTCGCGTTGCGTTATAGCTTTGTTTTACCGCATTGCGTTACTTTACGTAATAATTTTTCGGCGTTGCTTTACGGCGTCGCTTTACCGTATTGCCGAATCTTATTACTTTACCGCTATGCGCGTTGCGGGAGCCTTGCCCGACAATATGTCCGCAATGGGATAAACCGAGTTGGAAATAATCACCTGCGTTCCCAATTTCAGCGGCTCCTGTATGTACTCCAACTTGTTCCAAGCTCCGTTCGCCCCTGCTCTGCTTGCTCCTCTGCAATGGGTTTGCATTTCCTTCACGTTGTCCAGAAGCTCGTATATGTCCTTGCCCGATATTTCGGATACTAGGGTGTTTTTGTCGTTAGGATCGCTGTAAATGCCGTTGGTTGAGGTAAGTATAAGCAAGGTCTTGGTCTTAACCAAACAAGCGATTTGACTGGCGGTTTCGTCGTTATCAAGGCACTGCACCGCGTGACCTTTCTTTTCCATTATGGACTTAATCTCCCACTTCACGTTTTCCTCATCGGAAATCGCGTCGTTGTAGTTGAGTATGGGTATGGCGTTTTGAGCGGGACAACGCAAAAGCATTTTGCGCAAATGCTCCCTTTTTACGTCGTTGTTAAAGTGCTGATGCTCGACAAGTATCTGTCTGATGCTGTAACGGCTGTCAGTGTACTCGCGGTAGGTGTTCATAAGTATAGCTTGTCCCTGAGCGGAGTAGTCCGTCTTTGCGTCCAGACTGTCGCCCTCTAACTCCTTGCCGTTACGCTTTATGTAGTCCAATCTGCCTATCTCAACCGCGCCCGACGTCACCCAAATATAACCGGGCTTCAGCTCTCTTGACAAACGCGCTATTACGTTGTAGTTAATATCGTGGTACTTGCTGTCGATAAGTGCCATCGAGCCGATCTTTCCTACCAGTTCAAAATCAAAATTCATTGTATCCTCCGTATAACCTGCGTTATAACCTATTGTTAATTTCCGATAACCGTCGGGCGGCTTTACCGCCTTTGCCCACTAATTATAGCACAAACGGCTTTAATTGCAAGCCTAGGGCTGTGACGATACAGCCTTTTTGCGGTGATTTTCGTCTTTTCTCTATCGTTATGTGTTTTTGTTCGTGGCTTTTGTTTTATTACGCGGAAAACGAGCCTTAATCGTTGTCCATATCCGCTCCGATAAGCTCCGCAGACTGCTCCGCCTGACGCTCCGAGCTAAATTCGTAGCCGCCGCTCTGTTTGAGGGTTAAGCTCACCGTTCCGTTAAGATCGGTGCGGTAAACGGTCATATTCTGCGCCTTCAATCTGTCCAGCGTCGCCTGCCTTGGATGTATAAAGGTATTGCCCTCCTCGTTACAGCTGATAACCGCGTATTCACACTTGATAAAGCTCAGGAAGTCGGCGGTTGAAGAAGACTCACTGCCGTGATGACCGACCTTAAGCACGTCGCAGTCAAGAGAGTTTACGTTATAGGTTGACTTCATATAGTTAATCCACTTAGGCTCGTTAATCTCGTTGGAGTCGCCTGTTAATACTACCCTCGTACCGTTGCAGGTCAGCACCCCTATCGGAGATATGGCGTTCTTCTCCTCGGCGGAGCTTAAATCGGTTGCCGTCCATTCTTGCGCGTCGTAACAGTAAAAGTCAAGGGAATAACCAACGCCCGTAATCGAAAAAGTACCGATATTACGAGTGATTACCGCGTCAGCCTCGGTTAGCGCGTCCGCGAAAAACTCGGCATAGCAAGCGGAAGTAACCTTATCCTTGTCTGTGAAAACGGAAGTTTTTGAGGTGGGTAAGGCATTCACCTTAGCCTGTGCGGTGACAGAGGTCGGAGCCGCCATTACATTGGGCATATAGATATTGTCCACGTCGTAGGTCTCGATTACCTCGTCTAAAAAGTAAACGTGGTCGCTGTCGCAATGGGTTAGCATAAGATATTCGATAATATCGTCGGTAACGTAGGTTTCCAAAACGGAAAGAGCGTTGTCGCGGTAATCGGAGGACTGAGATGAGTTGCCGCAGTCAACCAGCATATCCTTGCCGTCGGGAAACTTGATATATATGCTGTCGCCCTGTCCGACGTCGATAAACTTTATCAGCAAATCGCCTGCCGCCACGCCTTGGGGCGCAGGTACGGGCTTTTCGCCGCCGCCGAGATTGCCTTCGTCATCGCCGCCGCCGAACCAAGCGTAAAGCTGTTCCTCAAAATCCTCGGGGAGTTTGTTATTGACGTACAGATAGGCTATTACGCCTGCGGCTATAACCGCCAGCACCACTATAATAACCGCTAAAACGATGTAAAACTTTTTCTGCTGTTGTTTGCGTTTCCGACTGCCGCCGCCTTTTGCCGCCATAAGTGCCTCCCGATAAAAATCGCTTGTTACATTATACAAGCCGTAATTGTCGTTTGACAACCTTTTTAACTACTTTCTGTCCTTAAGAAAGTCGTAAGAAGTCCGATATTTACTTTTGCTTCCGTCAAAAAGGTTTTTTTAGAAAATTGGATATTTACTTTTAGCATTTTTTATTGTAGAATAATAGGAGCGTGTGCGTGAGGAGAGCTTTTTTTACTTGTCAGCCTTGCCGCTTTATTTTGATTTTTCGGCAGGATATGCCCACGCGGAATTTTTATGAAGGAGATCTAAATGGACAAACAAACCACTGCTCCCACCACGGACGCCGCTCCCTCCAAGGGCGCGAAGCTCAAGCTTAATTACCCGCAGACCTTTAAGGTCGGGTTGGCTTTTGCAGGTATTACCCTTTTTTGGGGCGCATACGACTTTGTTATACCCCTTTTGCTGGAGAACGCTTACGGACTTTCCAACACCATAAGAGGCTTGATAATGGGACTCGACAACCTTTTGTCCCTCTTCCTGCTCCCCATTATGGGCAGATTATCCGATAAGAGCCACGGCAGACTTTCAAAACGCTTCGGCAGGCGCACGCCGTTCATTATTTTCGGCACCATAGCCGCCGTTGTGTGTATGGTTTTCGTTCCGCTGACGGCAAAAACGCAAATGGATAATTCCGCCGTTACAAGAGCGTCCTACGAGGCACAGCTTAACGACGACGCCTTTATGTCCGAAAGACTTACCGAGTTTTACGATGCGGCGGTGGCGGACGGCAACGCCAATTACTGCGACCTTAATTACCTGAAACTCAGCCTTAAGGAACGCGGTATGGCTACCGACGACGCTTCTCTTAAAACCTTCTTCACCTCTATCCGCTACGATTCCAACCTTAGCTCTAAGTCGGGTTTCCTGGGTATCGGCGGCACTACCTATAAGTACGGCGACACCGTTATCAAAACGGACGACGACGGCAAGCTTATCGGTCAGACGGAGAACGGCGTCAGCTATCAGTCCATTAAGGAAGGCAACGAGAACTACAATACCTTTGCCAAAGCAGGTATGACGACTTGGATAAGCAGTCAGATTGAGGAAGAGACCTTCCACAGCAAGAGCGGCATTACGAGCATTGTGTTCTATATGATACTTCTGCTTATGACCTTGATTTGTATGTCAACCTACCGCTCCCCTGCGGTTGCCTTGATGCCAGACGTTACTCCTAAGCCCTTAAGATCGCAGGCTAACGCCATCATCAATCTTTGCGGCGGTGTAGGCGGCGGTCTTGCGCTGATAACCTATACGATTATCCTTATGTTCCCCGTTACCTCAACCAGCTACATACTGATTTTCGCTATCTGCGCCGCGCTTATGCTGTTACTGCTCGCTTGCTTCCTGTGGTTGGTCAAGGAGCCCAAGCTGGTGGAAAAATGCAATCAGGAATGTATTGATTTCGGTATCAGCGACGAGGACGAGGAAGCAGAGGAAAAGAAGGAAGAACTGCTGTTTGAGGAAAAGGAAGAAAAACTGGAATCCGAAGCGGCGGCTAATCCTGCCGTTAAGGTCAAAAAGGATCCCGATAAGAACTCCTTTAAGTACAAGGTATTCAAGTTCTATTACGACAAGAATATCCCCGAAAGAGCCAAATTCCGCTCCTTCATATTGATATTGGCGTCCATATTTATGTGGTTTATCGGCTATAACGCAGTGTCCAGTTCACTTTCGATTTACTGCACCAAGGCGTTGCTTTTAAGCCCCGGCACAGCGTCAATCATCAGCGCAATCAGTATGGCTATATCTGCTATCGCTTTTATTCCCGTCGGTTTTCTTGCTGTGAAAATCGGACGTAAAAAGTCCATAATGTTGGGCTTTGCGTTGGCTGTCGTGTCATATCTGTTACTGCTTCTGGTCTTAAATCCCGGTGATAAGGAGTTCGTTAAGGCGGCGTTGTTCGCTACTTTCTACCTCATATCCGGTTTCGGTCTGATAATCGCCAACGTCAACACCTTCCCGATGGTTGTGGAGCTTGCCAAGGCACAGGACGTAGGAAAATACACCGGTTACTATTACACCGCAACTATGAGCGCACAGGCAATCACTCCCTTTATCGCAGGTCTGGTAATGGACAACTGGGGTATGAAATATCTGTTCGCATATTCCGCCGTTGCGGTTGCTATCGCTATCGCTTGTATGTGCTTTGTTAAGCACGGCGACAGCAAGCAGTTGGGCAGTTTGAAAAAATTGAGCAAGGACGAGAAAAAACAGGTAATGCTGGATTCTATGGGCGACGCGGATTAAGTTCCGCGAAGTCCTCTCCCGTCGGGAGATAGGTGATAATTATGGCTACTACTGTAGATTACGTCGAGTTCGTATGCGATCAGCTTAAGGGTAATTACTCGGTTCGCAGTAAAAAAATGTTCGGCGAATATATGATTTATATCAACGGCAAGCCGATACTGTTGCTGTGCGATAACACCGTATTCGTGAAAATCCTGCCGCCTATTGCGCTGCTTATGGCGGAGGCGGAAAGGGGCTACCCTTATCAGGGCGCGAAGGAGCATTACGTTCTGGACGTGGAGGATAGGGAGCTTACCGAAAAGGTTATCGGGATATTGGAGGCAATTACCCCCCTGCCCAAGAAAAAATAACCCTTGTCGGCAGTGCGTAACCAGCACCGCAATACTAAACAAATAATCAACTGTACGAAATCAACTGTACGAAATCAACTGTACGAAATCAACTGCACGAAATCAACTGTACGAAATCAACTGTACGAAATCAACTGTACGAAATCAACTGTACGAAAAAAGGAAGACTTGTGATAAGTCTTCCTTTTTGGTGCGCCTGGAGGAGCTCGAATCCCCAACCTTCGGTTCCGTAGACCGACGCTCTATCCAATTGAGCTACAAGCGCATAATTTAACGATACTTATTATATAGTTCCAAAATGCGGTTGTCAATGATTTTTACCGTTTTTATTTTTTTATCTCGGTTATTTTTTGCGGCGGCTTGCGGCAAGTATGGAATTGCACAGGGTAAGGACTTACCGCAGTGCCGTCAAGCCGTTACCTCATTGCGGCCGCGCCTTTCTCCGATCACCTCGGTTTCCCTATTATATAAGGATAAAGCTTACTGTCCGCATTCATATCGTAATCTATTGCCGAATATCCGATTAAGGTTTTTCAAAACCTATTACAACGAGCAATTTCGATAACCTCTGGTTTTCAATGCTTTGCCGATACCTACTTATTATCCTTTTGCAACAAGCGATTTCGATAATCGGTTATTATTACAACCCTTTGCCGCCGCCTATTATATATCCTTATTATAAAATCATTCTGTAACCGAATGTAAATTCTCATTATATAAACTTCGCCAAATACAAAAATCGATTAAACTCATAGCTTTGCGGTCTTATTTCCCGATTTACAGAAACGTCAAACGCGTCAGCGTACCGATACTCTTACGGATAAAATATGAAAAATATTTCAAAAAGCACTTGACAAGGAAGGAAAAGCCTTGTATTATATAGCTGTACCCCTCCCCCCTAGGGGGGTTGGGTTCACCAAAGGCAACCGCCGTATAAGGAGTTTATTATGGATTGCATTAATAACGATTTGAAGGCTAACGTCAAGGGCAGACTGGCAACCTCGGCAGGTCATTTGAAAAGCATAATCACTATGCTTGAAAACGACGCTCCCTGCGAGGATATACTGCAACAGCTTTTGGCTGTGCAGTCCAACCTGCGTACAAGCGGACGGCTTTTACTCAAAAACCACATTACGCATTGCGTGGTGGAGGATATTCAAAACGGAGACGTGGACAGTCTGGAGCACTTTTCCAAGGTTCTGGACGAATACCTATTGTGAGGTGAATTATGAATAAAGATTGTCATTGTGAGTCGGAAGACGCAAGGCATAACGACGGTTCGTGCTGTCTTAAGGCAGACGAAAACCGGTCCTCAATAAAGTCCGGTCAAGCGCACGAGGCGGACTGCAATTGCAATATCCAAGCCAAAGAGCGGATTGACAAAACGGAATGCTGTCACGGCGA
>CAYJBY010000005.1:0-41432 GCA_964368645.1 uncultured Christensenellaceae bacterium | reverse complement strand
ATTGCAATATCCAAGCCAAAGAGCGGATTGACAAAACGGAATGCTGTCACGGCGAACACAAGCACGAACACGAGGCAGAATGCTGTCACGGCGAACAAAAGCACGAACACGAGGCAAGCTGCTGTCACGGCGAACACGAGCACAAGCACGAACACGAGGCAAGTTGCTGTCACAGCGAACAAAAGCACAAGACCGAGGCAGATTGCTGTCACGGTGAACACAAGCACAAGCACGAGGCAAGCTGCTGTCACGGTGAACACGACCACGACTCTTGCGGTTGCGGCGGCGAGCACGGAGCTTCGGACAAAAACGAGGTAAAGCGGTCGCTGATTATTCTCGGTATCTCCTTTGTCTTTTTGGTACTCGGATATTTTGATTGGAAGCATATCGGATTTTTGCCCTTCTACTACGTCAATCCTGCTTGGGTAGCCGTGGTGCTTTGCGGAACGGGAATAGCCGTCAACGCGGTTAAAGCCCTGTTACGGGGAAAAATCATCGCCGCAGCTTTGATAACCACGTCGATGATTGCCTGTCTGGCTTTGGAAATACTGGGCTTTTTCTTTGAGCTTAACGCCGCAGGCGGTCATAACCACAGCTATGTCTTTGCCGCAGGCGAGGTGGCTTGGCTTATGACCTTAGGCGAGCTTATCGAGGACGCAACGGTGAGAAAAACCCGTTCGGGAATAGAGAGTTTGGTGGGCTTAATTCCCAAGGAAGCTAACGTAGTAACCGAAAACGGTATCGAAAAACGCCCCTTATCCGCTATTGCCGTAGGCGATACCGTAGTCGTTAAGGCAGGCGAAATGATTGCAGTGGACGGCGAAATTATTTCCGGTTCAACCTCGGTGAACCAAGCCTCGGTTACGGGAGAATACCTGCCTGTTGACAAGACCGTCGGCGATCAGGTTTTCGGGGGTACGTTCAATACCACCGGCTCCGTTCAGGTCAAGGTTACTAAGGATCCCAAGGATATGACCATTGCGAAAATGGCGGAGCTTGTTGAGGAAGCGTCTGGTTCCCGTGCGCCGATAGCAGGCGTTGCCGACCGTTGGGCAAGCTATATTGTTCCCTCCGCAATAGCTCTCTCTGTAATAGTCGGACTGATAGCAGGTTTTTGGCTTAAAAACGTCTGGAGCGTTGCGCTTGTGCGTGCCGTTACCATACTGGTGGTTTTCTGCCCTTGCTCCTTGGTGCTTGCCACGCCCACTGCGATGTCGGCAGGGTTAGGCTACGGCGCGAAAAGAGGTATTTTGATAAAGAGCGGCGCGTCACTTGAGACGCTTGCCAACGTAAAGTCGATTTGCTTCGACAAAACCAATACCCTTACCACGGGCGAAATCATACTTAATAAGGTGGTGTGCGCAGGCGACGAAAGAGATTTTTTGGATAAGGTCGCGGCGATAGAGCAATACTCCGACCACCCTCTTGCAAAAGCCGTTATGCGCTATATCGACTTTGCTCCTAAGGCTCCCTCGGGCACGGATACAGTTGCGGGTATGGGCATTAAGGGCGTAGTTGACGGCGTTAGCGTCGAGGCTGTCGGCAGTGCGAGATTTCTCAAAAACGGCGGAAATATAGGCGAATTTGCGGAAGCGGAGCGTGACGCCGAGGATAAGGGCTTTACCGTAACGGTGGTGCTTTTCGACGGCAAGGTAAGCGGTCTTCTCATCTTCTCCGACACCATTAAGCCCGAGGCAAAGGCTACTATCGAGGAGCTTAATCGAGCAGGGATTATGACGGTTATGCTCACGGGTGACAACCAAAAAAGCGCGGAATTCGTTGCCGCCGCCTGCGGCGTTAGCGAGGTCAGAGCAGGGCTTATGCCTGCCGACAAGCTGGAAGTCATTAACGAGCTGAAAAAGCGCGGTAAGGTTTGTATGGTCGGCGACGGCATTAACGACGCGCCCTCTCTTGCAGGTGCGGATTGCGGTATCGCTATGGACGTATTAGGCAGTGACGTGGCGGTGGAAGCCGCTGATATGGCGGTTTTGGACGGCGGTATCGGCAAGGTAGCCGAATGCGTCAGCCTAAGCCGCAGAGTTCTGACCACCGTTAAGGTCAATATTATCTTCGCAATGGCGGTCAACGTGGCGGCGGTTATATGCAGTCTTTTCGGAATCCTCTCCCCCGTAACGGGTGCGTTGGTGCATAACGGCAATTCCATACTGGTGGTGCTCAACTCCGCAAGATTACTGCGAAACAGAAAGAAAAAAGAGTCCGTAGCAGTCAAGGCGGCGTAAGATAACCGCCAAAAAAACAGAAAAACCTAAGCGGTAAACTATATCAATCTAAACCGAGACGGAAACATTTTCGTTTCGGTTTTTTTGTAAGCGATTATTTTGTGCCAATAAGCGCAAGAATAGAATATCACAATTTTCGCTACAATGCGCTTTTAGACAATCGCGATTCGCTTACAGTATAGACGATGAATATAAAAGCAGGATTACAAGAGATCAAATATGGAAAAAAAATAAATATCAGCTATTTTTCAAGTAAAATTTCTTTGCATTTTCCAGAAGAAAGACGCTTTACATATGTAAATATATTATTATAAAAGCATAAGCAACTTCTTATTTTTTTAATAGTGTTTTTTTCGATTATTAAAAATTCATTAAGAAAAGTGATATACATTGCAAATAACGACCACAAACAGTATAATAAAAGAAATTTTGTATTGAATTTATTTTGGAGGAAAAGATATGTCAAGAAAATTTAAAATCCCTTTTTTTACGTTTGTTATTATTTTTTCGGTAATTATTGGAGCATTTTGTTTCATTACAATTACGGCGCAAGCTGAGACCATTCAATGGACTGGAAATCTTGCCTCGCTCCGATACAATATGCCTAGTAGCAAATCTTACGATGTACTTTATAGCTGTTCTGGTGGTCCAGCAGACCTTAATGTTTTTGTTAAGACCCAATTAAATGATAAACAGGCGACAACTAGTGTGGAAACTTTTATCCCTTCTGGTAATCCTTCAACTGGTACAAGTCCAATCTATTCAGTAGTACGCAGCGTAAACGGTGTTTCGGTAAAAACAAAGGTCTCATCTATTACGTCATACACTAAAGGTACGTCTAGTACCTATTACGGCGGAACTGCGACTACTGATAAACTGAGCATATTCTATAGAGTTGGAAAAACCGAGCACTATACAAATGTGGATTATTTTGACACCGCAGCATCAATAGATTTTTTCGGCAATATATGCTATGAGTAAAATTCAAAAAAACGTACCGCTGATAATAAAACTCGCTGTGCTACTGATAGTAGTTATTGCTTGCGATTTGATTATTTATGATTTTTACGGTACGCAAGAGGATAATTACGCTAACAACACTATATACGAGGCGATTAATTACGAGCATACGGCTCTGCCTATTGGCACAACCGTCACCTATCGCAATTACGTTAAGGCGACAGTTTACGAGGACGATTATTTAACGCTGAAAAGCTTTCTCGACAGTAACGATTGCGACTACTATCATCAAAAGTCTAGAGGTAAAGCCCTCTTAAAGGTTGGCAATAAGCAACACGACATAGTATATGCAATGAAAACGGAAGGCTCGCAATTATCCGACTTTTCCCTTGCCTATACTCTGCTTGAGGGCGTTGACGTGCCCGCAGTTTACGAGGGCGGCGCGGTACCAACGGTGATTAGCGGATACTACTTTAGAAACGTGAAAATCGGCGACGAATTTTCCGCTGTTATCGGCGGTAAGGACTACCGATGCGTTGCAGTTGGCAGAATAGGCGTTACTTCCGTCATCGGGCTGTCCACCCTTGATTTTTATCAGGGCGCGATTGTGGTTCCCACCTTAGACAACGGCAAGATTTTGTACGAAACCGACATTAACGGCGAAAGCGTAACCTATATCCATATATACTCCACGTCTGCGGAGTTTTATCAGTTAATGGAGGCAGAGGAAAGCATACGCGGCACGTACGTCATCGGCGGCGCAACCCTAAGCGGCGGTACTCCGTCAATCACAAGCGGCTACTATGACGACCATCACGCTTTTGAACCTTTAGAGGTTAATTGGTGGGAATTACCGCTTATCGTAGCGGTTGTTTTGGCGGTAATGACGCTTCTGCTCCTCGGCAAAAAACCGCACAAATATATCGGTCTTACTCTTGCAACCTTATCCTTTGTAATCGTCACCCTTGTGAGATATATTGCCGCTATCGGCACAGCTTCTTTCCCATATATGATTTTTCAAAGCTATTACGGCATCTGCTTCGGCATAATCTGCGGCATTTTCGCTCTAGCCGTCATCGGTAACGTCATCTTTGACATTCTGTCCACTAGAGGGAAAATGGGTACTTCCGATTACGTTGACTTAACCGCTACAGACTCTGCGCCTAATAGCTCGTCCGCAGCCGACGACAACCACAATGACAGCACTAATTGAATGCTTACTCAAAAAAATCAAGGGGTTTTCTCTATTGCGGCAGATTATAGCCTTTTCGGCGGTGGTAATCTGCTGTATCAGTATGCTCTTTTGCTATAACCTTTCTCTTAAGCTAAGCAGACTCAACACCGAGGAATCTTTTGGGTTAATAGCATATTGCGACACCGCAACTTTACTTGAGGGCTTTGAACAACTGCCAGATGACATTATCGTCGCCGCAAGACTGCGTTACGACGGTTACAGCGTTGCGGTGGGCGCTCTGCACTGCATTACCGCAGGTCATAACGCCGCCGAAAAAACCGATATCGTAGTTCCGCACTCCTCTACTATGCCCAACCTATCGGATACCGTCACCCTTAACGGAGAGGATTTTACCGTATGCGGCTACTCCAACGACGGCACCTGCTACCTAAGTATGGAATACGCGGCGGAAAAAAACGCGATTTGCCACGGCGTATCGCTCAATACCTCATTTGCCTACACAGACGGCGAGATAGCCGATATACTGCATAACGCTTTTCCAAAGGCTACCATAGCCTACTATCAACCTGAGCCTTTTGCTTTTTTTGCTAATTTCAACGTGTTTACCCTGTTCGGGATTGTCACCTTTTTGGTGACTTGCGTCACATTGACTATGCTAATCCGCAGTTATTTTGTTACGCTGGCACCGGAAATGCGCGCTTTTGAGGAGATGGGCTATAAAAAACATACCCCATATATCTGCTTTATTACCCTTACGGTCATTGTGATAACCGTGTTGTTCGCGCTGTCCTCGATACTGTATTACGTTATCGAACGCTTGGCTCTTGCAACCCTTACTATCAATACCATCAAAATCACGTCCTCTCTGTCCATACTCAATTACGCCGAATGCTACGGCATAACGATTGGTCTTTTCGCCATTGCCTCGTGCCTTGGCGTTATCCCTCGTCTAAAGGGGGTGGGTGGTCGCGATGATTAGTATTAAACTTGGTAATAAAATACTGCAAAGGCACTTGGGCTACTTTGTGATAGTGGCTGTTTTGCTGGCTCTATTATGCTATATCGCAGTGTCCGTTTTTGCCGCATACGCCGATGTAATTGACGGCTCTAACGTCGCGCAGGAATTACTAAGCTATAACGCTGTGCTTACCCGAGCGGATATGAGCGGTTGTGACAGGGCTCCCGATAAGGTGCTGTATCACAAAAACCTGAGCCTTAACGGCTTTGGCACTGTCACAAAAACCCTTACCGTAATGCCGAAGGAATATCTTAACGCATACACTCTCGACTTTGCAGAGGGCGGTATGCCGAAACAGGCAATAACAGAGGAAGGCTACCTTAATATTATTGTATCCGAAGCCGCTGAGCTTAAGTTAGGAGAGCTGAAAACAGTAGGCATTGTACAATACGGAGCGGAAACTCAGCCCCTTACGATAAAAGTCGCAGGAGTCGTCTCGCAGAAGTCCTATTATCCCTGCTTTACCAAGTACGCCCTTCCCCTTACCGCCGAGGGCAACCTGATAAGCAAAGCCGAAACCTACGAGTTTATTATGTTAGCAATAGACTGCCCTCTGCTTGAGTCCTATCACGCCGACCTCAATCGATTGTATATCTACAATACCCCCTCGGACGCCGAAAGCGCGGCGAGCTATGCTCTGCTCCGCGACGATTACGCCGTGCCCTTTGCAAAAATCAGAGATAACGAGACACAGCTTATTAAGGAAAACGTCCGTATTTATATTCCGATTATACTTTGTATTCTCCTACTGACGCTCACTGTAGTAGTAACCTTTACGGATATTATACTCAAGGAGTCCACGAAGGAAACGGCGGTGCTTACCCAAATCGGCGGTGGAAAAAGAGAGCTTTACCGCGCTTTATTTTCACTTTGGGGCAGTGTCTTTGTGGCGGCTGTAATCATATTCCTTTTCTTGTTTTTGTTTTTGGGGAACATAATATCCTCTAAACCTTTGACGGATATACCGCCTGCTATCGGCGTTCTGTGTCCGTTGGGCGTACTGATTATCCTGTTAGGCGTACTGTTTGCGGAACTTAAATATAACGACCGTCAATGTAAAAAGGCTGATATGCCGTCTGATTTAATGTTTTAAGGAGCTATAATGGAAACTGATTGCTATATAAAAATTCAACGGCTTAAAAAAATATTCAACAAGGGTAAGCGAAACGAAAAAATCGCGCTCTGCGATATTGATATTGAGTTACAAAAAGGCTCCTTAACCGCAGTAATAGGCGAATCGGGCGCAGGAAAAAGCACGCTCCTCAACATTCTTTCGGGTATGCTTCCCCCCACCTCGGGAAATGTCGTTATCGACGGCGTTGATATTTACGGCATAACCGCCGGACAACGCGACGATTGGAGAATAAAAACACTTGGTATTATCAGACAGCAACCGTCACTTTTGGAATATTCCACCGCTTTTGAAAACGTAAAAATCGCCACATATCTAGTTAAGCAAAGCGATAAACGGCGCAACGAAATTACAGCGGATATTCTGAAATCAGTAGGGATTTTTGAGCTGGCAGAGCAGACGGTTTTCACTATGTCGGGCGGAGAAAAACAACGCGTTGCCATAGCTCGCGCCTTAATTAACGGCAGTGAGCTTATCCTCGCAGACGAGCCGACAGGTTCTCTCGATACCGATAATAAAAACAAAATTTTAACCATATTCAAAGAATTGACGAAATTGGGAAAGACCATCGTGCTTGTAACCCACGATATGCTTCTTGCGGAAAACTGCGATAAAATTATCCATTTGAGGGACGGAAAAATATCCGACGTTGGGAACAATTAAAGACCGATTTCAAAGGATAGGTAAAAAAAGGAAGGGGAAATCCGTTCCTTTATGGGGTTACTGTACCTAAACAAATATTGTCATATTAAAATATCCGCCGACGATAATTGCTAACGCCGACGGTTTTTTATTGGTTTGAAATTGTAGTTGTGGAAACTATTATTTTGGTGAAACGTATTTTATGTATTATCGCAATTAGAAATTGCTGATTTCTGTTATTTTGAAAAAGTGTTTTTAGTTAGGAATTCGTTGATTGGTTAATCGCAGTTAAACACAACTCTTAATCTGCCGTCGAAAGCGTCGGCGCTGAGTCCTGCCATATATTCGCCTGCCTGCTCGAAAGGAATCGTCTGTTCTATAAGTCCGTCAAGATTAACCGCCTCGTTAGCTAAAAGATTAAGGGCGGAGGACAGCTCCCCGTAACCGGTACTGATACCGACGACGGTCAGCTCCTTGGCAAGTATTGTGCGTATGTCCGCATTGAGCTTGTTGCCAATGACGTTAAGCCCTATGATGCCGACCTTGCCTCTTTTTTTGGTAAGATTGAAGGCGAACTGCGGAGTTAAGCCGCTACGGCATTCAAAAACCGTACAGTCTGCCATTCTGCCGCCTGTTATCTCCAAAACGCGCTGAGTGACGTCCTGCTTATCGCTGTTGATACAGTAGCATACGCCTGCCTCTCTGGCAAGCTCCAGCTTTGCCTCGTCCTTATCCACTATAATAGGTACCGCGTGATAGTAGTTAGCCAACTGCGCGGTAATAAGTCCCTGCGCGTTGGCACCAAGAATAGTCAAATACTCGTGCGCCTCAAGATCAATGGTCTCGATGGCGTTAATTGCTATTGCTATGTTCTCGATAAAAATCGCCTGCTCGTCCGTAACTCCCTCAGGCAGAGAATAAACGTCCTCGAAGGGAACGACAACGTAGTCGGAAAGATAGCCGTTCAAATCAACGCCGTGAACCTTGACCACAGTCTCGCCCTTTTGAAGTTTTTGATAAGGAGATACAAAAACCTTCTCTCCCTTGCGGAAGCCCGTCATCGGATCGGCCTCGCTTACCAAACCTGCGGCGATTCTGCCCGGTACGATAGGAAAGCGCGTATTCGCCTTGCCGAAAAAAACGGATAGGTCTGAGGGCATAAGGGGAACCTTAGTTACCTTAACCTTGACCAAGCCCTCGGTATTGATATTCTGTTCCTCAAGCGCAATTGCGCCGGATTCGGATATGTTCCAACTTTTCATAACTGCTAAATTATATCACCGTAACCTAGAAAATGCAAGTGAAATTATATCGGACGACCGTTACGCCGCCGTTACTCCTCCGTGCCCTCGGCAGGGGGAGTCGCCATACGCTTATGCGACATATCAAACGTGGGAACGGAAACAGCCGTCAACGCCGCCGTAATCGCCAGAGTTATCAGCCCGCCCTTGGTATCGCCGCCCAAAAAGTCCAATACCGCCAGCACCGCGGCAACAATTGCAGGAAGCAACTGTATTAACCCTGCAAGCTTCAGCTTGGTGGTGACGTTGGCGCAATGTTCGGGACGTTTTGCGTATTTCCGCATTTTCGCGGTAATTATCCAGTGGATTATCATATAGATTAACAGCAAAGGCGCCCAAAGCAAAACCTTAAGCATACCGCCGCCTAAAAAGGTCTTATCCGTGTACTCCTCCACAACGCCCAAAATAACCAAAACGATAAACGCGCAGGTATAGAGTATTGCCGGTACCAACTCGATAAAGGACGCGATACGCATTGACCTCTTGTACTTTTGTTCTTCAATAGCTTTCATATTTTTATTATATCATAATAATGCTTTATGTCAACCAAAAATCAAAAACGGCGCCGCCGCCGTTCGCTTCTCACCGCGTACAAACGCTTGTTCCATTCGTTCTTTTGTGCTATAATATACGGGATTTATTCGCCGCCCTTCGGATTTTACAGGACGATTTACGCGGCGGTTTTTACGAGAGGAGCATCGTTATGAGTTATAAGCTATTGAATCAAAACGACTATTACAGAAAAGGCGTTTTCCGCCACTTCACCGAGGACTGCAAATGTTCGGTTTCCCTTACGAACAAAATCGACGTCACGCCGCTGATTGCCTATTCCAAATCGTCGGGAACCTCATTCTACGTCAACTTTCTCTATCTGTTGAGCAAAACCCTTAACAGCCGCGAGGACTACAGAATGCACTATATTTACCAGACAGGTCAGCTTGCCGTTTTCGACAAAATCAATCCCACGCAATACGTTTTTCATCAGGATACCGAGACGATTACCGTTGCTTATACCGAATACACGGAGGACTACGCGGAGTTCTACAAAACAGCCCTTGCCGACCTCGAACGCGCCAAAAACACCAGAGAATACGGCTTGGATAACACCAAGCAGGGCTATTTCGACGCGTCATATCTCCCTTGGCTGTCCTACGAGTCTATGAATCTTGAACTTCCCGACGGATATTTTTACTTTCTGCCCATAGTCAACTGGAGCCGCTATAAGGAAGAAAACGGACGGTTTCTGATGCCTGTGACAGTAAGGCTTAACCACGCGGTTGCGGACGGCTACCATATCGCCACGGCTTTTGTCACCCTGCAAAAGCTCATTGACGGTTTCGCAGGATAAAACCTAAATTTTTTGTTTTTACCCTTGAGAAAAACCCACTACGCTATTGATAACGCCCGTGGGAGTATGTTACAATTATAAAGTATCATTATTAATATGGAGGATATTATGGCTGACATTAAGGCTTTGTTAAAGCAACTCACCTTAGAAGAAAAGGCTTCCCTTGCAAGCGGCTTGCATTTTTGGACGACGAAATCCGTTGAAAGACTGGGGATTCCCGCGGTCACGATGACTGACGGCCCTCACGGCTTACGCAAGGAATTCGGCGCAGATTCAGGCAAGGGCGGCGTTAATATTATGAAGGGCAGCGAGCCTGCCACCTGTTTTCCTCCTGCGGTTGCCACCGCCAGCTCTTGGGATAGAAAGCTAGTGGAAAAAATCGGCGAAGCCATCGCTATAGAAGCCAAGGCTTTGAACGTGTCCACCGTGTTAGGTCCCGGCACCAACATCAAGCGTTCCCCTTTGTGCGGACGTAATTTCGAATATTTTTCCGAGGATCCTTACCTTGCAGGAGAAATGAGCAAAAACTACGTTCACGGCGTTCAGAGTCAAGGCGTAGGCTGTTCCCTTAAGCATTTTTGCGCCAACAACGAGGAATTCTGCCGTATGTCCGTGGATAGCAGAGTAGATGAGAGAGCTTTAAGAGAGATTTATCTTCCTGCCTTCGAAACCACCGTTAAGGCGGAACAGCCTCAACAGATTATGTGCTCCTATAACAGAATCGGCGGCACGTATTTAAGCGAGAACAAGCGTATGCTTACCGACGTTCTCCGCGGCGAATGGGGCTTTAAGGGCTTGGTCGTCAGCGACTGGGGCGCGGTAAACGAGAGAGTTCTGGGCGTAAAGGCAGGTCTTGACCTGCAAATGCCCGGCACTAAGGGTATGAACGACAGAGAAATCATCAAGGCGGTTCAGGACGGCAGTCTTACTATGGAGGAACTGGACGTTACCACGGAAAGAGTGCTTAATTACGTTTTCGATTGCGTGTCTCACCGCTCCGATACCAAGACTGTTACTGATTTTGATAAGCATTACGCGTTAGTCAGAGAAGCCGGCGCAAAGTGCTCCGTTCTTATGAAGAACGAGAACAAGGCTCTCCCCTTGAAGGGTGACGAGAAGATAGCGGTTATCGGCAAGCTCGCCGAGGAATGCCGTTATCAGGGCTCGGGCAGTTCCCGTATCTGCTGTCAGAAGCTGGTCAATATCACCGACGCGCTTACCGCCGCAGGCAAGAGCTTCGATTACGCAGAGGGCTATACGCTTAAGGGCGACGGCTACAACAAGAAACTGTTGCAAAAGGCTGTGGAAACCGCCAAGGGCAAGGACAAGGTTATCGCGGTTATCGGTCTTACCGATATATACGAGAGCGAGGGCTTTGACCGTACCCATATCGATTTACCCGAGGGGCATAACGTGTTAATCGAGGAGCTTCTTAAGGTCAATCCCAACGTGATAGTGGTTCTTCAGGGCGGTTCGCCTATGGCGATGACTTGGTTCGGCAAGGTTCAGGCTGTGCTTAACACCTATCTGTTAGGCGAAGCCGTCGGCGACGCTACCGTCGATATGCTTTACGGCAAGAGCAATCCCAGCGGCAAGCTTGCGGAGACTTTCCCCGTTGCGCTAGACGACGTGCTTGCACAAAAATATTTCCCTATGGGACCCCGTACCGTGGAATACAGAGAGTCGATTTTTGTCGGCTACCGCTATTTCGACACAGCGAAAAAACAGGTCGCTTTCCCCTTTGGCTTCGGTCTTAGCTACACAACCTTCGAGTATTCGGATTTCAACTGCGCCGCATCCTACAAGGAGGGCGACAAGCTGACCGTCAGCTTTAAGATAACCAATACGGGCGACTGCTTCGGAGAGGAAACCGCACAGGTTTACGTCGGACAGAAGAACGCCCCCGTTTTCAAGGCGGAAAAAGAGCTGAAAGGCTTTGAGAAGGTGGCTCTTAAGGCAGGCGAAAGCACTACCGTTACCGTTGAATTGGATTCCCGTGCGTTCGCGTTTTACAACACCGCAGTTAATAACTGGACGGTGTTAAGCGGCGATTACACAGTTTCCGTAGGCGCGTCCAGCAGAGATATTAAAAAGGTCTTCGAGGTTAAGGTTGAGGGCGCAGACGATTCCGTTGCGCTTCCCGTCTATACCGACGCGGTGAAAGAGGTCTATTTCAATATCGACAAATACGACGATATCACCAAGGAACAGTTTGAAGAACTGTACGGCGAAAAGCTGCCCTCTAACGAGCCTTACAAGGTGGGCGAGTTCCACGTCAACTCCACAATGGGCGAGCTGAACGTAACAGGACTCGGACGCTTTATCAACCGACTTGCAAAATTCGCCAGCAAACTAATAGCAGGCGATGCCGCCAACGCCGCAATGATAGTCAACAGCATCGTTTCGATGCCTCTGCGCTCCCTCAGCGGTTTCTCGGGCGGAATCCTCTCTATGTACTCCGTCAACGGACTCGTGGACATTTTCAACAAGAAAAAGGGCGGCTTCCGCGCCTTCGTCCGCGGTTTTAAGAAAAAGTATAAATAATGCGTTCGGACAGTATAGTCAATTTTCGTGAGCTGGGCGGTATGCGCCGCGCAGACGGCAAAACGGTTAAGTCCGATAAGCTGTTAAGGTGCGGCGACCTGAACGAGCTTTCCGACGGCGATCTTGCCGCGCTGAAAAACCTCGGTCTGAAACGAATCGTCGATTTCAGAGATACCGCCGAGTGCAAGCAACGCCCCGACCGCGAGGTGGAGGGAGCGAGGAACTATTCCTTCCCCGCTATGCCTTCCCTTAAGGGCGGTAAGTTTGCCGTCATACTGATGAAACTGCACTTCCTTATCGACTCCAAAAACTTCTTCAAGGGGCTTTACCGCGACCTTGGGGAGTCCGTACAGGCAAGAGAAGCGTACCGCGGCTTTTTCGCGGCGGTGCTGGAAGCCGAGGGCGGTACGGTGCTTTGGCACTGCACGCAAGGCAAGGACAGAACGGGAGTGGCGGCTATACTGCTGCTTACAGCCTTGGGCTTTGACTTTGACGCCTGCCTTGAGGAATACCTTTTGACCAACGAGCTGATGAAGAGCGAACTGGAAAAGTTTACTCAAGATATGTCGTCGGGTAAAAAGGAGCTTTTTAAGCAGTTGTTTTTCGTTTTTCCGTCCAACCTTAACGCCTTCGTCAAGTCTGCGGAGAAAGCTTACGGCGGTTTAGAGGGTTATTTGCAGGCGGTCGGAGTAGGCGACAAGGAAAAGGAGCTTTTGCAAAACTATTATCTGGAATAAGCGGACAACTGATTAAATTTGAGCAAAAAAAGCCTCAAATGCGTTAAAAAGTTGTTGACTTAAACCTGCGTACTAGATATAATAATAAAGCATTACCAAAAAAAGAGGTGTATTATGAAAAAGAGTATCCATCCTGCATATAAGACAGTTACTGTCACTTGTGCGTGCGGAGCGTCCTTTGTAACCGGCACCACCAAGAATGTGGACGAGTTAAAGGTCGATGTATGCAGCAAGTGTCATCCCTTCTTCACCGGCAAACAGAAGCTGGTTGACAGCGGCGGCAGAGTTGACAAGTTCAACAAGCGTTACAATCTTAAGTAGCAATAATTAAGAGTGCGGCTGTTTTCAGTCCGCACTTTTTTCTATATAATGGCGTGTTTTACGCCATTTTTAGAATAAGTGAGGTGTCAATGGCAAGGAAAAAAGTTAGTCCTATCGGCGGTCAGGCGGTTCTTGAAGGCGTGATGATGCGCGGCGTCAGAAGTATGACTACTGCGGTTCGCAACGCCAAAGGCGAGATAGTGCTTGAAAGCGAACGGTCGGACGGCGTTAAAAAATGGTGGCAGAAAATACCCGTTTTACGCGGTTTTATCGTCTTCTTCGACTCAATGATTAAGGGTACCAGAATCCTAATGCGCTCCGCGGAAGTTTACGGAGAAGAGATTGAGGAGGAGCCTGCCTCTAAGGTGGAAAAATGGCTGGCAAAGACCTTTCACACCGATATTATGACTATCGCCACTATAATCGGCGTTCTCTTGGGCGTAGCAATGGCGGTTGGACTTTTCGTTATCGTTCCGCAGGTTATCGTTGACAAAGCTCTTAACGTGCTTTTGCTTAAGTACGCCGACTACGTTTTGCCCCTTTGGGTTCAAAATCTTATCGTTGGCGTGTTGCGTATTTTGATTTTTGTGGCGTATATCCTTGTAACTGCTGCGCTTAAGGATATTAAGCGAGTTTGGATGTACCACGGCGCGGAGCATAAGACCATCAACTGTTACGAAAGCGACCTGCCTCTTACGGTGGAGAACGTCCGTAAACAGCCGAAGCGTCACGACCGTTGCGGTACTAATTTCATAGTAATCGTTATGCTTTTGGCGGTATTTATTTTTACCCTCGTCACCTCGTGGCTTGGGGATTTGAATACCGTTTATAAGATACTTATAAAGTTGGCTTTGATGCCCTTCGTGGCTGGGTTCAGCTACGAGCTGCTTAAGCTCCTTGCAAGGTTCGACAACCCTCTGACAAGAGTGCTGAAGGCACCCGGTTTTTTGATGCAGAAGCTGACCACAAGAGAGCCTGACGACGATATGATAGAGGTGGCTATCGCCGCTTTCTCTCAGGTACTGGCGATGGACGCGGACGAGTCTATCCCCACTCAAAAATTCCATATCAAGAAAGCATACGCCAGATGCCGCACGGAGGTATTGGCGTATCTGGATAAGAACGAGGAAAAGGAAGTTATCGCAGACTGGATTTTCACTACGATAGTCGGTTGCGCCAGAAGTGCGCTCCCCTTGCTCACCACCATTGACGAGCAACAGTACGAAAAGGCTATTGCCTGCGCCAAGGAGGTTGCCGACGGCAAGCCCTTGCAGTACGCACTGGGCGACGCGGTTTTCTTCGGATATACCATCAAGGTCAACGAGAACGTGCTTATCCCCCGTCCCGAAACCGAAGAGGTTACCGAAAAGGCGTTGGAATTCATACGCCCCGATTCCAAGGTTTTGGATCTTTGCACAGGCAGCGGCGCGATTGCCGTGGCGGTTGCAAAACAGCGCGGCATTAAGGTAACAGCGTCAGACATCAGCGCGGAAGCGCTTGCTGTGGCGGAAGCCAACGCAAAAGAAAACGGCGCGGAGGTCAGCTTTATTCAATCGGATATGTTTACCGCAATAGAGGGTACCTTCGACGTGATAATCAGCAACCCTCCATATATCGCCAAGTCGGATATGCTTACCCTGCCCGACAACGTGAAAAAGGAGCCTTACATTGCTCTTTACGGCGGTGAGGACGGATTGGACTATTATCGGATTATTGCGGATAAAGCTAAGGATTTTCTTACCGATAACGGTGTTTTGGTATTGGAAATCGGCTATAATCAGTCCGAAAGCGTAACCGCTATGTTAAGCGGTTGGGCGGACGTGGAAACCACAAAAGATTTTAACGGCTTAGACAGAATATTAACGGCAAAAAGAAGAGGTTAAAATGTTTGATAAACTGCAAAAAATGAAGGAGCGTTACGAGGAGCTTGCCGAGGTTATCGGCGATCCCAAAGTAATCGCGGACAGAGATAGCTGGCAGAAGCTCGTCAAGGAACATTCCGCATTGGAGGAGACTGTTACCGAGTACGACAAATATCTTGCTTTACAGCGTAATATCGAGGAGTGCAAGGCGATAATCGACGAGGACTCCGACACGGAGCTTACACAGCTTGCCAAGGAAGAATTGGCCGAGCATAAGGAAGAGGAAACGGCTCTTGTCGAGGCGTTGAAAAAGCTTCTTATTCCCAAGGATCCCGACGACGACAAGAACGTAGTTATGGAAATCCGCGCAGGCACAGGCGGTGATGAGGCAGGGCTGTTCGGCACCGACCTTATGCGTATGTATATGCGTTTTGCTGAGCGTATGCGTTGGAAAATCGAGGAAATCGATATGAACTACACCGACTTGGGCGGCGTGAAAGAGGTCGTTTTCCTAATCAGCGGTAAGGGCGCGTACGCCAAGCTGAAATACGAGAGCGGCGCACACAGAGTTCAAAGAGTTCCCGTTACCGAGTCGCAGGGGCGTATTCATACCTCCGCGGCAACCGTTGCGGTGCTTCCCGAAGTGGAGGACGTGGACGTGGAGCTTAATATGAACGACCTGAAAATCGACACCTACAGAGCAGGCGGCGCAGGCGGTCAATACGTCAACAAAACCGAATCCGCCATTCGTATCACTCACCTACCCACGGGGTTGGTTGTGACCTGTCAGGACGAAAAATCTCAAATTAAGAATAAGGAAAAGGCTCTTAAGGTCTTAAAAAGCAAGCTGTATGATTACTACCGCTCGCAAAAGGACAAGGAATATGCCGAAACTCGTAAGGCGCAGGTAGGCTCAGGCGACCGTTCGGAGCGTATCCGCACCTACAATTTTCCGCAAGGCAGAGTTACCGATCACCGCATCAATATGACGGTTTATAACCTTGAAGCGTTTATGGACGGCGATATGCTGACTATGCTTGAGGCTTTGCAGTTGGCGGCGCAAAACGCGTCACTCACCTCGGATAACGAATAAAATCCTATTTAACGGCATTTTTTAATATTGTATTCAGCACGCGCGTGTAGTATAATTATAAATGTACACAATAAAATAAATAATAACGGAGGACTTAATGGTTAAAATTTTATACGGCAACAAAGGCTCGGGGAAAACTGCGAAATTAGTGGCGACGGCGAACGAAAAGGCGACAGGCAGAGGTTCGGTGGTGTTCATCACCGATTCTTGGCGCAATAAGTTCGAGCTGAAATACCAGATAAGACTGGTAAACGTCACGGAATACGGCGTATCCACTCCCGAAGCCCTAGGCGGATTTATTGAGGGTATGCTGGCTGTTGACAGCGATATTGCTAACCTTTACATAGATTGCGCCCACCGTATGTTTGCGTCGGATTTTTCTCATTTAGAGGATTTTTTCGGTGCGCTTGAAAGTATTTCCGAAAAGCACGGTCTTGACGTCGCTATCGCTGTAGGTTGCGACGAATTGCCGTCCTATATGGATAGATTTGACAAGGAGAAAGCATAAATTATGAAATTTATCAGCACCAGAGATAACAACGTGGTAGTCAGCGGAGCTGAAGCCATTGTAAAGGGCATTTCGGCAGACGGCGGTTTGTTCGTTCCTTCCGAGTTTCCGCAGCTCACTCCCGAGCTTTTAACCGAGCTGTGCGATATGACTTATCCCGAAAAAGCGGCGACCTTAATGTCGAAGTTTATGGACGAGTTCGACTACGCCGAGCTTTTGGATATAGCCGAAAAAGCCTACGGCCGTTTCGAGGACGCAGACGAGGCTTGCCCCGTGGTCGTTGTGGACGAGGGCGTTTACGTTATGGAATTATGGCACGGACCGACCTACGCCTTTAAGGACGTTGCGCTGACCGTGCTGCCCTATCTTTTGACCGCTTCCAAGAAAAAACTCGGCATTGACGAAAAAACTCTCATTTTGGTCGCAACCTCAGGCGATACAGGGAAGGCGGCTCTTGAGGGCTTTAAGGACGTGGAGGGTACGGACATTATGGTGTTCTATCCCAACGACGGCGTGAGCCTTATGCAACAGCTTCAAATGAGTACCCAAGCAGGCGCAAACGTGTACGTAGCGGCAATCGAGGGTAACTTCGACGACGCACAGACCGCAGTCAAAAAGATTTTTACCGATAAGTCGGTGCAGGAAGAGCTGAAAGGCAAGGGCTATGCAATGAGCTCCGCCAACTCCATCAACTGGGGCAGACTGATGCCGCAAATCGTGTATTACGTCAGCGCATACTGCGATATGATCAACAGCGAGGAGATTTCCGTCGGCGACGAGATTAACTTCTGCGTACCCTGCGGCAACTTCGGCGACGTTTTGGCAGGCTATTACGCCAAGCGTATGGGCTTACCCGTTAAGAACCTGATTTGCGCGTCCAACGTCAACAACGTGCTTACCGACTTTTTCGCCACGGGAACTTACGACATCAGCGGAAGAGATTTCCACAAAACGATTTCTCCCTCTATGGATATACTTATCAGCTCCAATTTGGAAAGACTTATATTCGAGCTTACGGACAGAAGCGGCGAAAAGACCGCGGCTTTGATGCAGGAGCTTAAGGAAAAAGGCACCTATACCGTATCTAAGGAGCTTTTAGAGGAGAAAATCCCGTATTTCTTCGGCGATTTCGCTTCCGAAGAGGACACCTTAGACACCATTGCCAACTACTATGAGCAGAGCGATTACCTTCTGGACCCTCATACCGCTGTGGCGGCGTTCGTTGCCAACGAATACTACCTCAACGAAGAGGACGAGACCGCAACCGTTATCCTTTCCACCGCTAACCCCTACAAGTTTGCCTGCGACGTTTACCGCGCGTTAAACGACGGCAAAAGAGAACCTGATCCTTTCAAGGCGGCTAAGCGTATCGCACTTTTGTCAGCGGAGCCTATCCCCGACGGCATCAAGGATTTGGAGCTTATGGAACGCCGTTTCACCGACGTGCTGAAAGCGGACGAATTGAGAGAAAGCGTATTACAATACATAGATAAGAGAGCATAATATGGACAACGCAGAAAAGAAAAAGATTATTTACAGCGCGGTGCAACCAACAGGTTGCGTCACAATCGGCAACTATATCGGCGCGATTCACAACTGGGTGGATATGCAGGACGAGGGCGAGTGCGTTTTTGCCATCGCCAATCAGCACGCGCTTACCGTCAGACAGGATCCTACCGAGTTCAGGGCGCGTACTTTGTCCTTTTTCGCGCAGTACTTAGCCTGCGGACTTAACCCCGAAAAGTGCGTGATTTACATTCAATCCCACGTTCCTGCGCATTCGCAGTTGGCTTGGATTCTTAATTGCTACACCTATCTGGGCGAATTGTCCCGTATGACTCAATTCAAGGACAAATCGGCTAAGCACGAGGACAATATCAATGCCGGTCTTTTGACCTACCCTGTGCTTATGGCGGCGGATATTCTGCTTTATAAAACGGATTTGGTTCCCGTAGGCGTGGATCAAAAACAACATTTGGAAATCGCAAGGGATATTGCTATTCGCTTTAACAATCTTTACGGCGAGGTGTTCACCGTGCCTGACGGTTTTATTCCCAAGGTCGGAGCTAAGATTATGAGTCTTCAAAGCCCTACCGAAAAGATGAGCAAGTCCGATCCCGATCCTAACGGTATGGTGTCTATTACCGACGCGCCCGACGTGATTATGCGCAAGTTCAAAAGAGCGGTCACGGACAGCGACAACCGCATAATAGTTACTCCCGAAAAGCCCGGCGTATCTAACCTTGTTACCATTTACTCGGTGTTTGCAGGCTGTTCCGTAGAGGAAGCTGTCAACCGCTTTGAGGGCAAGGGCTACGGCGACTTTAAGACCGCCGTTGCGGAAGCCGTTATCGAAAAGCTGAAGCCCGTTCAAGCGGAATACTCCAGACTTATGCAAAACAAGGATTACCTTACCGAGCTGGCGGCGTCAGGCGCACAAAAAGCGGACTTTATGGCGCGTAAAACTCTTGCTAAGGTAGAAAGAAAGGTAGGACTTAGATAATGTTCGGTTACATTTTGCCCGACAAGCCCAATATGTATATGAAGGATTATACCTTTTACCGTAGTTTTTACTGCGGCTTATGCAAGGGCACAGGGTGCAAATACGGCTGTCTTGCCCGACTGGGAGTTAATTACGACGCTACCTTTATCGACATACTTCTCCACGGCGTGCAGGTCACTGACTACGAATACAAGCAGGAAGGTTGTATAATCGACCCTTTCCGCAAAAAAGCGGTGCTGAAAACCAACCCCATCAGCGAAAAGGTTGCCGCCTTTAATATCCTCTTGATGGACTTTAAGGGCAAGGACGACAGGCGCGACGAGAAAGTGGGGATTAAAAGACTGGCGGCTCGGCTGTTTAAGCGTAAGGCGAAAAAAGCCCGTAAGGAGCTTCCCGAAATCGCCTCCATACTGGACAAGGCGGCAATCCGTCAGGAAGAAGCGGAGCGTACCGTCGGACTTTCAGTGGATAGATTAGCCGATCCCTTTGCCTCCGCTATGCAAAACTCCGTCAAGGTTTTAGCCGCCGAGGCGTACTCGGAGGAGTTGGGGCGTATCGTTTACGACCTAGGCAAATTCATATACGTTATGGACGGGATAGACGACTTTGAGGACGACCTGAAAAAAGGACGGTTCAACCCTTTTAAGGCGCAGTATCCCGAAGCGGTTACCAAGGCACAGCTTTTGGAATCGGGCGATGACCTCTCCTTCTTGGTGGAGGCGACAATAGATAACATAACCGAAAACTACAAGCATCTTAAGGTTTTCGGAACAGAAGGTATTATCACTAACACGTTTTGGTACGGACTTAGAGCCCGCGCCGACAAAGTAATGGACAAGGAGTGTAAAAAATGTCAAAAGATCCGTTTTTAGTATTAGGGATTTCACAGGACGCGACACAGGTCGAGGCGGAAGCGGCGTACAACAATCTGCGCGAGAAATACCGTTTGGATATGCATCAGGAAGGTGCAAGAGGCAAGGCGGCGGCAGAGGCTTTGACCGACCTTGACGAGGCGTACCGTCAGGTTCTGGATATTATGGAACAGCGCGTCAGCTTTGACGGCAGCGTTTTCGGACAAATCGAACAATATATCAAGGAAAACCGCTACGAGGAAGCTCAGGGCTTGCTGGATAACGTATCCGAGCGCAACGCCGAATGGCATTATCTGCAATCCGCTCTTTATTACAAAAAGGGTTGGCTCGCCGAGTCCAGAAGCCAGTTAAAAATGGCTTGCAGTATGGAGCCGTCCAACCAAAAGTACAAAAACGCCCTCAATAAGCTGGAAAACAAGACGGGCGGCGGCGCACCCCATAGCAATACCGCTACGGATAACGGCAACGGTGCGCAGTATCAGCAGCAGAACAACGGCTACAACCGCTCCTACACCGAGTACGAAAACCGCAGACGCTCGGACGATACGGCTTGCGCCTTTTGTCAGGGCTTAATCTGCGCTGATTTGTGCTGTGACTGTATGCGCTGTATGTAATGAATAACAGAAAAAGACTCAGCTTTGAATTGTCTTTAGCGGGCATAAGCGCCGCGTTGGCAATCATATTCCTCGTTTTGGCATACTACACAAGATTAGCTGCGCTCGCCTGCTACGCGCTGGCGGGCTTTTCTCTTTGTTTGCCTTTGTACGTAGAAAGTCTGCGTTCCACGGCGTTAGCGTACGTGGTTTCCGCGTTGCTGGGCTTTTTGTTCACGAACTACATCTTTGCGATGCCGTTTATTCTGATATTCGGACCGCATATCGTACTTTCCGCAGTGTGCGGCAAGTATCTGCGCAAAAAATGGTATTTTACCATACCCATAAAGATAGTTTTTATCAATATCGTCCTTTTCGCCGTGTTCAAAATATGCGGTCTTGACTCTGTTTTCGACCTTATGGCAAAGGTAGGCATCTCCGCCAAATACCTGTGGGTTGCCCTAATCGGCACTCCGTTGTTCATCGGCTACGACTACCTTATCCAAGGGGTTTACAGCTTTTTCGGAAGACGGCTTTATAGGGTTTTTGCAAAATACCGTCCTCAAAAACAAACCGATAAAACCGCTTTGCCCACTGACGAGGAGGAACCCGATATTTTCTTCAGCGGCAAAAATGACGCTGCCGACCGCGGCAACCCCACCGAAAGCTCTTCCGCCAATACGGTTGACGAAGCAAAGATTTCCGCCGACAGCGGCAAAGCCGAAGGAAATGCCGCCAAACCGACTGAAGACAAAAACAACGGCAAATCCGACGGAAAGAGCGACAATAACGGCAGCAATACCGACGATAAATCCGACGACCTTTTCGACGATAATTAAGGTCGCACGATTAACCTTTCGATTACTTGGATTAATATCAAACGATTAATTTTCGGCGATAATTAAGATCGATTAGTTATCGCTTTTTTAGTTTCGGACGCAGGCTTGCCCTAGGGCAGACGACTTACGTTTTTTCGGCTGACTAAGCCGTTGCCGCAGAGCTGTTATTACAGCCGCACCCTAAGCCGCCAAAGCCGTTGCCGCCCAACAAAAGTGCGAACGTGACGAAAATAAGCACCAGACTTTCCGTACCGCTGACTCCGCTTCCCGTAAAGGAGAACAACAGAAGCAATATCAAAATAAAAAGAGTTCCGTTTCCGCTTTCAAACATATTTTCTACCTCCAAACCGACGCAAAGGGCGATTTTACGCCAAAAAACCTCTTTTACCGCCCTTGACACTGGCATTATACGCCGCTTAAAATTGAATTGTTACAGGGAGGTTAGAAGTGAACTGCCTATCAACGCATCAAAAAAGCCTAGTGGATTATTACGTTCCGAAGGACGAGGTGGTTGACCGCCTATCCGAGTTTTTTTCCGTCTTCGCCGATCCCACGCGTTTGAAAATCATCTCCGCTCTATCCATTTCCGAAATGTGCGTTTCGGATATATGTGCGGTTTTGGAGCTACAGCAAAGCACGGTTTCCCATCAGCTTCAATACCTGCGTATGCTCGGTATGGTGCGCTGTGCAAAACGGGGGAAGTCGGCATTTTATTCGGTTGCGAGCAAATACATCGAACAGGTGCTGGATACGGGTATTTCCTTTCTGGGTTACTGATTAACGCTTGTCACGGAAGAGAATGTGGCTTATAATAAGTCTATGAACGAAAAAATTGCCACAAAACTCAGCGAACTGCCCGATTCGAGCGGCGTCTATATTATGCGCGACAAAGAAAACGTCGTAATTTACGTAGGCAAAGCCGTCAATCTCAAAAACAGAGTTCGCAGTTACTTTAACAATTCGCCCAAAGCGGATAAGGTTTGGGCAATGGCTGAAAAGGTCGAAGACTTCGACTATATCATCACCAACAGCGAGGTTGACGCGCTAGTTCTCGAAAACACCCTCATCAAAAAATATCAGCCCCATTACAATATACTGCTTAAGGACGACAAGCTGTATCCTTTTTTGCGTATCGATCCCAAAAAGCCCTATCCCTCTGTGGATATTATTCGCCGTCTTAAGGCGGATAACGCCCGATATTTCGGCCCGTATATGATAGGTATAACCGCTAAGGATATGACTGATTTGATATTCTCGGCTTTTCCGCTCCGCAGTTGTAAGCTGGAGATGAGCAGAGTGCCTAAGAATCACCGCCCCTGTCTTAATTACCATATCGGCAGGTGCTTGGCTCCCTGCGGCAACAAAGTCAGCAGTGAGGATTATCACAAAATCATCGACAAAGTTATCTCCTTTTTACAGGGAGACGACAGGGAAATCAGGCAGATTCTCACCGATAAAATGCAGTTTCACGCCGAAAAATTGGAGTTTGAGCTCGCCGCCGAGTACAAGCGGCGTCTGGAACTTATGGAAAAAATGGTGCGTCATCAGGTGGTGGCTCTTCCCAATGATTTTAATCTGGACATCTTCGGCGTGGCGGTAGGCACGCAGTACAACTCGGTGGCGGTTCTCTCCGTCCGCGGCGGTAAGCTGGTGGCAGGAGACAAATTCGCCGTGGAATTCGGCAGTGACGGCGGTGAAATACTTTCCGCTTTTATCTATCAATACTACGCCAACAAGCCCCTCGTTGCCACCGAGCTTTTATGCTCCGTACCCTTGGAATCGGAGGCATTGGCGCAAGCCCTTACCGAAAAGGCAGGGCGCAAAATCCGTATTACCTGCCCGAAACAGGGCACGCGCCGCGAGCTGGCGGATATGGCGGATAAGAACGCCGCGGAGTACCTTACCCGTTCCACACAGCTAATTACGCGCCACGAGAATATGACCACCAACGCAGTAACGCAGTTAGGCGGCGTTTTGGGAATTACCCCTCCTTACCGCATAGAGTGCTACGATATAAGCAACATAAGCGGCACCGACAAGGTGTCCTCTATGGTGGTTTTTAAGGGCGGCGAAAAGGCGGCGTCTATGTACCGCACGTTCAGAATCCGCACCGTTGTCGGCAGTAACGACTTCGCCTGTATGGCGGAAACCCTTGACAGGCGTTTGGCGCGGCTAAAGCAGGGCGACGACCTTAGTTTCAGAGAACGCCCCGGTTTAATCGTAATCGACGGCGGTATCGGTCAGGTGGGATACGCGGTGGAAGCGATGCAACGGGAGGGTTTCGGCGATATTCCCGTGATAGGTCTTGCCAAAAAAGAGGAAACAATCGTTATGCCCGACGGAAGGGAAATCCTTTTGCCGCGCAACAGCTTTGCTCTTATGCTTTTACAGCGAATAAGAGACGAGGCGCACCGCTTCGCCATTAATTACCACCGCAAATTAAGAGATGAGCGTACTCTGCAAAGTCGGCTCAAGCAGATAGACGGCATAGGAGATTACGCCGTAAAAATGCTTTTCGACCACTTCAAGTCCTTCGACGCCATAGCGGCGGCCTCTGTTGAGGAGCTGACTGAGGTTAAGGGTATCGGAGAGGAAAAAGCTCGGGCGATTGCTCAATTCTTCGCGGATAAAGCCCGTTAAATTCCCGTTTTAGTTCCGTATTGTTATTTATTATATTATCCCTTGCGGCGATTATTTTTTTGCAACCATTATTTGAGGCTTAAAGCGTTGAAAAAAGACGGCTCTTTATGGTAAAATTTATATTATGAAATACGATATGATTGTATGCGACTACGACGGCACTCTTCGTCCTTATAATTCTCCGTCCTTACCCGACAGACTGCTTTCGGCAATAGACGACTACCGCAAGGCAGGCGGCAGATTCGTCATTTGCACAGGCAGGGAATACAAGTCTATTATCAAACAGCTTGAGGCGGTACGGTACGAGGGCGAGTTGCTGTGCTTGCAAGGCTCGGCGTGTTTTTTGGGTGATAAGCTGATTTTCAACGAAACGCTGTCACTTGAATTAACCGTCGATATACTTAAGTTCGCGGAAAGCATAGGTCACGTGGCACAGCTTTACGACAGAATGGACTACTACGTTAATGAGCCTAATCCCGAAACCGCGTCTTACGCGCAATACACGGACGTCGACGGGGTTTTCGTATTTGAAAATTTGTCGGATTTTGCTAGGAAAAACGGTATTTGCGCCAACAAAATAATTATACATTGCAACCCGTCGGAAACCAAAGCCGTTGTGGCGCGTATCAAGGAAAAATACGGAGCCGCCGTAGAGGCGTCGCAAAGCACGCCCCGTTTCGCCGAGGTCGTCAGCTCAAAAGCGGGCAAGGGTAACGGCGTTACCCGACTGGCGGAGTTTTACGGAATACCCCTATCCAAAACCGTGGCTTGCGGCGACGCAACCAACGATATTTCTATGCTTAAAGCCGCAGGACTGGGAGTTGCCGTCAAGGACGGTATGCCCGAGGTAATCGAGGCGGCTGACTACGTTTGCCCCACTGCCGCAGAGGGCGGCGTTGCGGACGTAATTAAAGGAATATTAGAGGGTACGATTTAGCTTCCTTTCGCATATCTTATCGTATGCGTAACTTTGATAATATTAAAAGAAAGGTAAACGGGAAAGCGGTAACTTCTATCGGGATAGGCGGCGATTTCGAGCTGTACGTGCCGACGGAAGTTGAGGAAGCGGAAGAACTGATTAGGGCTAAGCCGGAGCTATGGCTGCTGGGCGGCGGTACCAAGCTGTTAATTCCCGACAAGGGTTCAACGCCTGCCGTAACCCTTAACAGGCTGAATGAGGTTCAGCAAATCGGCGGAAGCTTTTACTGCGAGGCAGGAGCAACCCTGTCGGCGGTGGCACAGCTTGCCGCTAAAAAAGGCTATACGGGGTTGGAGTTTGCCTGCGGCATACCCGGAACGGTAGGAGGCGCGTTACACGGCAACGCAGGAGCCTTCGGCAGCAGTATTTTCGACCTTGTGGACACGCTGACCGTACTTATCGACGGCGAGGAAATTACGCTGTCGGGTGACGCAGTCAAAAGCGGCTACAGAAAGGGAACAACTGCTATCGCGCTATGCGTACGTCTTCAACTCAAAAAAGGAAATCAGTCGGATATATCCGATAAAATCAGATATTATACCGAATACAGATCGGCAACTCAGCCGAGAAAACGCAGTTTCGGCTGTGTATTTAAGAATCCCAAGGGCGGTTCGGCGGCGCAATATATCGAACGCACGGGACTTAAGGGAAAGCAAATCGGCGGCGCGATGCTGTCGGCAAAGCATTGCAACTTTATAATCAATACAGGCAACGCCACCTCAAGCGACGTTCTGAAATTAGTGGAGCTAATCGAAAAAAGCTCGGAAGTTCCACTGGAAAGGGAGTTTATCACAGCTCCGTTAGGGTGATGAGCAATACTGACAGGATACGACAGGAAATCTATGAAAGCGTCAACCGCAAGGGACGGGAGTCCGAGGCGTATCTTGCCGCGCTTTTGCTGGCAGGAGGCGAATTCGACCTAATAAGACACAGCTTGGAGTTTACCGCTTTCGATCCCCTGCTTGCCGAGGATTACTGCAACGTAGCGGAAAGTATAGCAGGAGTTAAGCCTGAGCTTATTATCCGCAAGCCCTTTGACGGAAGGAAAAAACGCTACTTTGTTGCGGTTTTGTCGGATACTGCGGCAAAAACTCTGCTTACAAAGCTGAAAATAATGACCTTTGACAAGGAAGGTAAGCTGGTTGGAGTTCACTTCGGTGTACCCGAGGGCGTAAAGCACGGATCCCGTCTTCTGCCCGAGTTTTTGAAAGGATTATTCCTTTGGGGCGGCAGAATATTCTTGTACGAAAACGCCTGCACTGTTCAGCTTCCGCTCCATTCCGAAGCCAGCGCAACCGAGGTAACACGCCTGTTTTCAGATTTGAATTTACGCGGATATATCAAGGAAAACGAAGCTAACGAGACCTTTGTAATCAATCTTAAAGCAAGGCAGTCCGTACTTGATTTTCTCGGACTTGTGGGCGCAACGAAAACCTATTTTGAGTGGACGGATAAGATGATTGTCAAGGATATGAACAACAGAATCAACCGCCAAGCCAACTGCGAGGCGGCTAACGCCGACAAAGAAGCTATGGCGGCTGTTAAGCAAGCTAACGACATTCAGGTGATTGTTGACGCAGGTCAGCTTCCCGCCCTGAAATCGGGCTTGAAAACCTTTGCACTTTACCGTATCGAAAATCCCTCTGCCAGTATCGAAACCGCGGCACGGGAATTGAACCTTAGCAAAAGCGGAATATACCACAGAATTCGGAGGATTTCCGAAATCGCAGATAAATTGAGGAGAGAAGAATGAAGCCTTTTGTACACTTGCACGTACACACAGAATACAGCCTTTTGGACGGCGCCGCCCGTATCGGCGGACTTTTTGAAAGGGCGAGAGAGCTGGGTATGCCGGCTATCGCAATGACCGACCACGGCAATATGTACGGAGCTATCGAATTTTACGAAACCGCGCAGAAGAACTGGGAAAGCTATATGAAGAAGGAAATCTTCAAGCTCAAATCTGCGGAGTACAATAAGAAAAAGGCGGAGAATCCGGGGTTTTCGGAAGATCCACCCGATATTGACGAGATAAAAATCAGCAAGGAAGACAAGATTACCTACAAGGACGCATTTATCAAGCCCCTTATAGGCTGTGAGTTTTATACCTGCGACGACCTTACCAAAAGAGAGTACCGTCAGGAGACCTATCACCTTGTTTTAATCGCAAAAAACCTCGAAGGTTACTACAATCTTTGCAAACTGAACTCTATCGCTTGGGTGGAGGGCTATTACGCTCACCCCCGTATCGACCATAAGACCTTGCGCGAGCATAGCAAGGGGCTTATCTGCTTAACCGCCTGTATCGCAGGAGAGATACCCCGTATTTTACAGCGCAAAACCGCCGATTCCTACGAAAAAGCAAAGGAATGCGCCTTAGAACTGAAGAGTATGTTCGACGAGGGCGATTTTTACGTAGAGGTTCAGGACCACGGTATCCCCATAGAGCGCGAATGCACTCCTCTTTTGTTCCGTATCGCCGCCGAAATCGGCTGTAAGGTGGTTGCCACCAACGACGCCCACTACACCTACCCCACCGACGTGGAAATGCACGACGTACTGCTCTGCATAAGCCAAAACCGTTACGTGGACGAGCCCGGCCGCGACGAGGTAAGCGACCAGCCCGAGGAGGAAACGCGCAAGGGCAGATTAAAATTCCGCCCCGGTTTCTATATCAAAACCCACGACGAGATGGCGGAGCTATTCCCCAACCACCCCGAGGTTTTGAGCAACACGCTTGAGGTGGCGGAAAAGTGCTCTTTCGATATTCCGTACAAGCAAAAGCTGTATCCGAAATTTTTCCCCGAAGACGGCTCGACGCCCGAGGAGTATTTGACTAAGCTGGCGTGGGACGGACTTAAAAACCGCTACGGCGAAATCACCGAGGAGATTAAGAAAAGAGCGGAATACGAGCTTCACGTTATCACCAGTCTTGGTTGGTCGGAGTACTACCTTGTGGTATGGGATTTTATCCATTACGCAAAAACCATAGACGTGCCTGTAGGCGCAGGACGAGGCAGCGGCGTTGGCAGTATAATCGCCTACGCTATAGGTATCACCAACGTGGAACCGCTTAGGTACAATCTGCTGTTTGAAAGATTTTTGAACGCGGAACGTGTATCAAGCCCCGACTTCGATATTGACTTCTGCTCCAAGGGCAGAGAAAAAATCATTCAATACGTTATCCGCAAATACGGCGCGGACAAGGTAACGCAGATTATCACCTTCGGCACCCTCGCGGCAAAGCAGGCGATAAAGGACGTGGCGAGAGTTTACCGCGTTCCCTACAGCGATGTTGACCGCATAACCAAGGCGATTCCCGACGTTAAGGGCAAAGCCACCATTAAGGGTATTATGGGCTTAGATCCCAAGCACCTTGACCAAAAGTCCGCCGACCTTATCACTCTGTGCGAAAGAGAGCCCCTTATCAAAAAGGTTATAGATATGGCGATTCAGGTTGAGGGTATGCCCCGTAACACGGGTATGCACGCGGCAGGCGTGGTTATCTGTAAGGAGATAGTCAGCGACTACGTACCTTTACAGAGCAACGGAAGGCCCGGACAGGCTTCCCGTATCATCACCACCCAGTACCCCAAGGATCAGGTAGAGGCGTTAGGCTTGCTGAAAATGGACTTTTTAGGGCTTACCAACCTTACCGATATTAAGTACGCAAAACGCTACATCAAGGAAAACCACGGCGTTGACGTGGATTTTGCCAAGTTAGGCTACGACGATCCCGCTGTTTACGAGCTGATTTGTTCAGGGGAAACGGACGCGGTGTTCCAGCTTGAAAGCGTGGGTATGAAGAACTTTATGAAACAGCTCCAGCCGTCCTCAATGGAAGATATTATCGCAGGTATTTCCCTTTTCCGTCCCGGTCCTATGGACTCCATACCCGATTACATCAAAAACAAGAAAAACCCCGACGGTATTCAATATCTGGATCCCCGTCTTAAGCCTATACTGGAAATGACCTACGGCTGTCTTGTTTATCAGGAGCAGGTTATGCAGATAGTGCAGGTGGTCGGCGGCTACTCCTTGGGCAGAGCGGATATGCTCCGCCGCATAATGTGCAAGAAAAAGCTCAAGGAAATGGACAAGCAGAAGAAAATATTCTTCTACGGCACCGCAGGCAATCCCGAAAAGAAGGAAACTCCCGTTAAGGGCGCACTTAATATGGGAATGGATTTGGCAACCGCGGAAACCCTTTACGGACAGATGGCGACCTTTGCGCTGTACGCTTTTAACAAATCCCACGCCGCGGCTTACGCGGTAGTCGCGTACGAAACCGCTTATCTCAAAAAGTATTATCAGCACGAGTTTATCACCGCCGTTATGAACGACCGTCTGGACAAGCCCGACGAAATCAAAAAGTATATCGGTTATCTCCGCTCCAAGGGAATATCTGTTCTGCCGCCTGACTTAAACAGCGGCGACGTTTACTTTTCCACCGACGGTAAGGTGGTTCGCTTCGGTCTTGCCAGTATTAAGGGCGTAGGCGAGGCGGCTTCCCAGCTCGTTATCGACGAGAGAAAAGCACACGGTCCGTACAAGGATTTGCACGACCTGTACCACCGCTTACCCACAGCCGCCATCAACAAAACGATGATGGAGGGTATGATAAAATCAGGCGCGCTGGACTGCTTAGGCGAGACGCGTAACACCCTTTTGAACAACTACGAGTTCGTACAGGCAGGGGTACTGGAGGAGAACAAACGAGCCGAAAGCGGTCAGTTTTCCATCTTCGATATGCTGGGCGAGGCGGACTCCTCTTTGACAGGCGGCGTGGAATTGAAAAGAGTTGCGGAGTTCCCTAAGGAAACCCTTTTGGACTTCGAGCATACCGTTTTAGGCGTTTATATCTCGGGGCACCCCTTGGACGCTTATGCCGCAGAATACGCGAAAATCCCCTTTAAGCTCGGCACCTTAATTATGGAGGACTACGAGGAAAGCGACGTTTTCGACAGCGAGGAAGGCGACGAAGCCGTGGTACATTACGATCCTGCCTACGACAACAAAAACGAGGTCTTGGGCGGTATGATTTACGACGTGGTTCGCAAGGTCGATAAGAACGGCGTGGAAAGAGGAATCGTCAGTTTCGAGGACGTTACGGGCAGAATTGAACTGCTGCTTTTCGGCGGCACTTACGCTAAATATAAGGATATTCTTGCAGTAGGCGCAATCGTCAAGGTGTGGGGCACTCTGCGTATGAAAGAGGAGCGATACAGCCTTTTCGTCCGTAAAATCGAGCCTTGGCATCTGTCTGACGGCAACGGCGCCACCGCGGATAGCGCAATCGAATACGGGATTCCGCCCGAAACTTACGACAGCTACGAGGAGCCTTACGGCTCGCCGAAGTCAAGGCGCGAGGACTACGATAGGGGCGAAGACGCAAGAGCGAAAGCCGAATACGGCGCAACGCAAAAAACCGCGCAGGCACCTGCCGCTGTCAAACCGCAAGTTTCCGTTCAGAACGCCGTACAGCCTGCCGCACCTGCGGTGGAGAACGTCGGAAAACGCGTTTTCATCACTCTTTTGTCGAAATCGGGAGCCTCCACCAACAAGGTGAGGGAGCTTTTGCAAAGATATAAGGGCAAAACGCCCGTTACGCTTATAATCGGCACGGAACAATTCGTTATGAGAGACGGCTGTCGCTTGGACGACGACCTGCTGAATGCGATTTACGACGCGCTGGACATCGACGGCGGCGAGAATCTCAACGTAAGATGAGCCGCAAGCCAAGCAAAACGGCTTGAACGCCAAGCTTCGCAACCTGCCGTCAAGAGTCGGTTCGGTAAAGTAAAAGATAACGATTTCCGCTTCTTCGCACCGCTCAAAACGAGCCTTTTACGACAGACGGCGCAGAACGCGGATAAGAGTATCGGATAATTATATTATCCTTTCAAAATATATTGTTCAAAAGACTGGCGTTTTCGTCGGTCTTTTGTTATAATAAGGAAAATCTTAAAAGAGAGAGTTTTATGAAAATTGCTGTGCTTACGTCAGGCGGCGACGCCCCCGGAATGAATGCCGCGATCAGAGCGGTAGTTAGATATGCCGATTATTACGACATAGAGGTTTACGGCGTTGAACGCGGATACGCAGGACTTATCAACGACGACTTGTCGATTTTGTCCAGACGTTCGGTCTCCGACATTATTCAGCGCGGCGGAACTATGCTCAAAACCGCACGCAGTCCTGAATTCGTCACCTACGAGGGACAGAAACGCGCCGCAGAGGTGCTTTCGTTGAGAGGTATCGACGGCTTGGTGGTCATCGGCGGCGACGGCTCTTTTAGAGGACTTAAGGATTTATCCGATAATTTCGGCATCAACGGCGTGGGTATCCCCGGCACAATCGACAACGACCTAAGCTATACCGATTACACCTTGGGTTTCGATACCGCGGTCAATACCATCGTTTCCGCAATTAACAACCTGCGCGACACTATGACCTCCCACGACAGAGTGGTGATTATTCAGGTTATGGGCAGAAAATGCGGCGATTTGGCTCTTTATTCCGCCTTATCCGGCGGCGCGGAAATCGTTATGGTTCCCGAGCACGAGGTCAATTTCGACGAGATAGCGGCGAAACTTAAGCGCAACGTAGCAAGAGGCAAGCAGTCGGGTATTATCGTTTTGGCCGAGGGCGCGTGCCCTCTCGATACCGCGCTTAACGAGCTGAAAAATCGTACGGGGCTTTCCTTCCGCTCCATCGTTTTGGGACATATCCAAAGAGGCGGCGCGCCCAGTATGGCGGACAGAGTTTTAGCGTCCAGGCTCGGAGCGAAGGCCATCGACCTTATCCGCAACAAGCTGCGCGGCTCAAGAGTCGTGGGCATCAAGGATAACGCAATCGTGGATTATTCCATTACCGAAGCCCTCGATATGCCCTCACGCACCGACGAGGCTCTATACGAGCTCGCCAACATAGTTAGTCTGTAACGCGTTTTCGCGTTGATTTATACAAACATTTAGGAGGTAATATATGAAAGAGTTAAAAGGAGCTATGATTTTCGGACAGTCCGGCGGACCTTCGTCGGTTATCAACAGCAGCGCGGCAGGCGTTTTCATCGAAGCCCTGAAGCACAGCGACGTTATTACCAAGGTTTACGGCGCACATCACGGAATCAAAGGCATTTTGGACGAGGATTTCTTCGACATAGGACAAGAGGACGCCAAGGAACTGGAGCTTCTCAAGAATACACCCAGCTCCGCTTTAGGCTCCGTCAGATATAAGCTCAAGGCGGCGGACGTTGATGAGACCGATTATAAGCGTTTGCTTGAGGTTTTCAAAAAGTACAATATCCGCTACTTCTTCTACAATGGCGGCAACGACAGTATGGACACCTGCAACAAGGTCAGCAAGTATATGCAGAAGTCAGGCTACGATATTAACGTAATCGGCGTTCCCAAGACCATCGATAACGACCTTTTCGGCACCGACCACTGCCCCGGCTACGGCTCTGCGGCTAAGTACATCGCCACTTCCATTATGGAGCTGAAACTGGACAGCACCGTTTACAACACCGGTATGGTTTGCGTTCTGGAAGTTATGGGACGTAACGCAGGCTGGCTTACCGCGGCGGCTCAACTCGCTACCTATGCAGGCTTGGGTGCAGACCTTATTTATCTGCCCGAGACTCCCTTCGACCTTAATGATTTTCTCGCCAGCGTCAAGGACGTTTGCGACAAGAACGACAACAAGTGTATGGTAGTCGTCAGCGAGGGTATCCGCACCGCTGAGGGTAAGTACGTAGGCGAATTCGCGGCTAGCAGCACCGACCTGTTCGGTCACGCTCAGTTAGGCGGCGTCGGAGCTATGCTCGCTCAGTTCGTCAAGGATAAGCTTGGTATCAAAACCCGTGCTATCGAATTCAGTCTTTTGCAGCGCTGCGCCGCTCACCTTGCGTCCGAAACCGACGTTGAGGAAGCGTTTGCCTGCGGCAGTACCGCGGTTAAAGCGGCGATTGCAGGTGAGACCGATAAGATGGTTTACCTTAAGAGAGCAGAGGGCAAGGAGTATCTTTGCGAAACCGCTTTGATGGACGTGGCTTTGGCTGCCAACACCGAGAAGAAAATCCCTGCGGATTGGATTCTGCCCGCGGGCAAGGGCTTAACGCAGGCTTACGTGGATTACGCTTTACCGCTCATTCAGGGCGACAGCAAGGCTCCTCTTGAGAACGGTCTTCCTCGCTTTGCCAAACTCAAGAAGGTTCAGGCAGGTAAGTAATTACTTTTAGGTTTTTCTACGCGGAAGGCTACGGACTGCGCTTTTGCCTTCGTAGTCTTCCTGCGAAAAACATTCCGCTTGAGATCATTCCGAACGGCTTTTGCGTACGGGAATGTGACGGCGGACATATATTTAATCGATAATTGCAGGCGGCTGAACACTTTGATTCGAGCCTGCTCAGGGTGTAATATCAACAGACGGATAGGCGGTCTTATTGACTGCAATCGGGAGGTTAATTATTATGTATAAGACGATTTTGGTAACGGGCGGCACAGGCTATATCGGCAGTCACACCGTGGTTGAACTTTTGCAGGCAGGCTTAGAGGTTGTTATCGTTGATAATCTTTGCAACAGCAAAGAGGACGTGGTTGACAAGATAGAACAGATTACCGGCAAACGCCCTGTTTTTTATAAGTGCGACATCAATAACGCCGAGGCTTTGAGCAAGGTTTTTTCCGCACATAATATCGACGCGGTTATCCACTTCGCAGGACTTAAGGCGGTTGGTGAAAGCGTTTCCGTTCCCCTTAAATATTATAACAATAATATCACAGGTACTATCAGACTGCTGGAAGTTATGAATATTTACGGCGTTAAGAACATCGTTTTTTCTTCCTCCGCAACCGTTTACGGCAACCCAAAAACCGTGCCCATAAGAGAGGACTTCGAGGTGGGCGGCTGTACCAACCCTTACGGCAAAACCAAGTTCTTTATCGAAGAGATTTTGAAGGACGTTTACGTTTCGGATAAGGATTTCAATATATCCCTTCTCCGCTACTTCAACCCCGTAGGAGCTCACGAGAGCGGCTTAATCGGCGAAAATCCCAACGGTATTCCTAACAACCTTATGCCCTATATCACGCAGGTAGCAAGCGGTATCAGAGAGTGCCTTAACGTGTTCGGCAACGACTACGATACTCCCGACGGCACAGGCGTCAGAGATTATATCCACGTGGTGGATTTGGCAAAAGGACATCTTTGCGCTCTTAAAAAGCTGTATGAGGTCAAGCACGGCGTGGGTATCTATAATCTGGGTACCGGCACAGGTTACAGCGTTTTGGATATGGTTAAGGCGTTCAGCGAGGTTCTCGGCAGACAACTGCCTTACAGAATCGCGGCAAGACGTCCCGGCGACATTGCAACCTGCTACGCGGATCCTACCTTGGCTGAAAAGGAGTTGGGGTTCAAGGCACAGTACGATTTGAAAAAAATGTGCGCCGACAGCTGGCACTTCCAACAGACGCTGGACAGCAATAAATAGGGGTTTTTAATGGAAATTAAAGAGGTTATCACCTTAACAATAAGGGATACAGGCTTTAACGGTGAGGGCATCGGTAGTTACCGGGACTTCACCGTTTTTGTCCCGTACGCTCTCGTGGGAGAAGAGTTGAAAGTTGCCGTAGATAGGATTAAGGGGAATTTGGTTTGGGCGCATATTGTCAAAATGCTCACTCCGTCTCCGATACGTGTCACGCCTAGATGTCCGTTGTTCGGAAAATGCGGCGGTTGTGACCTTCAACACCTGAGTATCGACGACCAAAGAGAGATAAAAAGACGTAATATCGAGGTGGTTTTCGCGAAGGCAGGCATACGGCTAGAGGTGCCGAAAGTCATCGGTGGAAAACCGTTCTTTTATCGCAACAAGGTGGCGTTGCCATTCGGCATCGTTGACGGAAAAACGGTATTGGGATTTTACAAGGAAGGCACACACAAGGTGGTGCCGCTGCCTACGGTTTACAGTAATACTTCTATTTGTCCTTTGCACGACGCTTGGCTTAACAGCTTGGTGAAAATCACGCTTGATTTTGTCAATTCTCAAGGATTATCCGTATATAACGAAAGGACAGGCAACGGATTGTTAAGGCATTTGGTTGCAAGAAAAATCGGCGATAATCTATCCGTTGTGCTGGTATTGAACGGCACTAAGCTCCCCTGCTACGATAAACTCGTAGCGGAATTGAGCAAAGTCTTCGGTTCAATTTCTCTACATATATCCGTCAATAAACGAAATACAAACGTAATTTTCGGAGACAGCTTGATTACCTTGGCAGGTAAAGCGGCTTTTCCGTATGCAACGGCAGGCATAACGGCTATGGTGTCGCCGCTTTCGTTTTTACAGGTAAACACGGAAATTGCCGATACGATTTATAATCGCATTTTACAAGAAATATCCGATAATTCTACGGTTATTGACGCATACTCGGGAACAGGCGTTTTAACTACGCTCATCGCAACGAAGGCTAGGTCGGTAATCGGCATAGAGATTATTCCCGACGCGGTGAAAAATGCCGACGAAAACGCGCGCCTTAACGGCGTAAGCCATAAGGTTAAGAACTATTGCGGTGATGCGGCAATACTCTTACCGACAATTATTTCAAAACTCAATTCTTCCGATTTATCCGATAATAACGCAACAACGGGCAATAATTCTATCACGGCCGATAACGATACCGGCGATATTCTTTCTATTAGTAATCAATTCTCAAAATCGGAAAAAATCGTGATTTTGGATCCCCCTAGACAAGGAGTAGCAACGGAAGCCTTAAACGCGGTTCTTGCCGCGCAACCGGACAAGATAATTTACTTATCCTGCAATCCTGCGACCTTAGCCCGTGACATCGCCTATCTAACTTCCGCCCACACTTCTCAAGCCGCTTCCCTTTCTCAAGCTAATCCTGCCATAATTGATACGACAATATCCTCTGCGATTTCCTCCGCGAAAGTGTCTTCTATCCCGACAACCAATCTCACCACACCAAAATCCGCAAATGAACAGACTGATGACTTGCCCTTATCTGTTTCCACTACTTCGGTTACTCAATCTAATCCAATTACCTACACCATATCCACCCTTTCCCCCTATGATATGTTCCCCAACTGCCACCACGTCGAGACGCTTGTAAGTCTTATAAAAAAGTCTTAAAAGCGTTAAAAACCACTCTTTCAATAGGGTGGTTTTTGTTTTGCTATCATACTGTGAGAACATATCGAATTATGCTCTCTCGCGGGTTTGCTACTCGAAGCGTTAGGTTGGTGTGGGGGAACATATCATAGGGGTATTTCATTGGGGTCAGGAGTTATAGAACATATCGTTTTGATTGTTCTGTGAGTGCTATTAAACGCTTGACAAGATTGCTCTGCATTTGATAAAATATAATCACCATAAAGAGTGTACGAGGGACAAGCCCGTTGACTACACAGCAACCTGCCATGAGGAAAGGTGCTAACGCTTGAATGATGGGTTTGGATAACGATAGTCGCTCCCATCATAATCGATGGGAGTTTTTTGTTGCTCTTTGTGGAATAGAATTCACGAGGAGTTTTTTATTATGGAAAGACAAAGGACAATCACGGAACTGCTAAATTTAAAAGGCAGAGTCTATGTTTATTGTGCTAACAAAGCAGTGGCACAGCGGTTTATGCAAGATGCAGAAAACGAGTGTTTTTTGTTTGCTGACGGGGTGAATCCTACGCAAAGGCAAGCAGACGATATTTTCGCAATTTATCCAAACCACACATTGAATTATGTTGGGTGGGCAGGTCATATGGCATTTAAGAGTCCAAAGGCGGTGGTTGGTGGCCCACTGATTCGCGTTGATTACATTCGGTACATTACCGGGGAGAAAAAATTCTTATGGAAAAAATAGAACGAAACGATGGATACTATGTTACCAAACCATTAACCGTAGAGGAATTCGATACTCTTTATCAGTTTACACAAAAAATAAAAATGAGCTGGTATAAGCCAGAATACTGCCCGATGAGGAATGCTTATCTGCCAGGCAATATTCATTGGCTCGTTACTCTTGACACGAGAATAATGCAAGTAAGTCAAATGTGCAGTATCACATGTTGCGCGGCTTGTTGCAGTAGTACAAGACCTATTTATTCGGTGGAGGAGGTAATTCATGTTATACAGAAGGCTTTGGGAATATAATGGATTCGTAGTTAGTTGGGAGGTAAAAATATGCTGTCGACAGAAGAAAAACAATTCGTTTTAAATTGCAGTAGTTTTGAGGACTATGAAAATATTGATGAATACATCGCAGACATACAGAAATACCTGGTTTTATCAGACTGGCATTATACTGAAAAGCAGGCAGCAAAAAGCGTAGAGGATGATATGGAGTATGTAAAGGATTGTTTTGAAAGGGAAGAGCCTGCAGACATAGTTGCCGTAAATATTGGGTATGTCTGCGGTTAAGCGTCTATTATTTTATATCCTCGCACATTCTATTTACAACGGCGGGTATACTAAAAAAGAATGTACGTGTGACATCATCAGAGGATAAGCGTCTTGGCGCATTCTTTGTTCGTGAAGCAGATCTTCGTTACGATGCAAGGGAGGTCGATGAAACCTCTACACCGGACGAAAAACGCATTGCAGCTATGCAAAACCGCCGATTCCCCGAAAAGGTTCTGAAATACCTCTGGGATGACGCTTTTAAGTTTTCCCGCGAAGATATTTTCGAGACTGGGCAATATATCAGTCTTGAGGATGTTGTTCATAAGTTCCGTGAATCGCAAGGAAATTCTCGATTCTCCGTTTTCAAAGAAGATGTAGTTACTGCGCTATTATCAGAGGACAATGAATAATTAATGAAGGGCGGTGAGTAGACATGGATGCACTTTCAGAATTAGTAGCGCGCTGTCATGTAAATAAAAATGAAGATGGAGATCGTTTTGTGGGTATTAAGGCGGACGCTGACAATGCGATGGTCTATTTTCCCATTGGCTACAAACTGCCCGAATCTGATCAGGATTTACGGCAAGATATTCTACACTTGATTTCTGTGCTTTCGGAATTTACTAACCGCACGGATAGAGTGCTTCAGATGCAGAAGTTTGAAGCACCTCAGTCCGTGGATTTTCCTATAAACGCCTATATGGAAGTTATCAACTATTTCATGGATCAGAATGGCTACTACACAGAAAAAGTAGCCGAATACAAGGATGGCGATCGTGGAAAATATGATTGGCCGAGAACATTGCGTAATAAACGACCGCTTATTCAGGCGAATGGCACGCCCGCATATGTAGACTATATTGTTCGTGTATCTGCTCCGAACGATAGGAATATGATAACTCAGATTCACAAATTCTGCGTTTATGAAAGCTTTGTCAAATTGGGTTGGCTATTTACGCCGTACCTGCCCGAGAAGCCTACTATTCCCAGAAATGATAAGATGTTTCTTATACTCCTGCGGGAGAAACTTGCAAACACCTTTAACGATAAAGATAAACGGCTTTTTCAGTCAATGATTGCGATGCTTGAGTATATGGACGAAAAAACAAAGGAAAAACAGTTCTACTTTGGCACAGACCGTTTTGAATACGTCTGGGAAAAGCTTATCGACCGAGTGTTCGGCGAGAAGAATAAAGTAGACTATTTTCCCAAAACCCGGTGGACACTCCGTGCGGGAAGGGGTAGAACGAACGCGGCACTTGAGCCGGATACTATTATGTTGCACGACGGTAAGATATATGTTATTGACGCAAAGTTTTACAAGTTTGGAGTATCTGGTAATCCAGCTGACTTGCCTGAGTCGAGTTCAATAAACAAGCAGATAACCTATGGAGAGTATATAGCGACACAGGAGCGGTTTCGTGAACGGTATGGAGATGATGTACCCGTATCTCAAGATAATTGTGACTAAAGGACAGGGGCTATCCTAAAAAGAGATTACAAAACTGGAAATGAGAAAATATACATAATACGCACCCCGCCCGACACCGGGTAAGGGAACCATTTGTGCCTAAATTTCTGCGTTATCTTCTCGTTTTTATATGTAGAGAAACTTGTTCTCGCAGGATAAAGTAGAATTAGCAACTCAAGGAGATGTACCGATGGAAATGAAGAATAAGATTAAAGTCTCTTCACTCGACGAAGTTAGAGCAGCATACAAAGAATATTTGAATACTCAGGGGTTATCGAAGAACACGATAATGACATCGTCAAGCGATGCCTTTTATATCTGGAATAAGCGTGGGCGGGATACTTTTTGGAATGTAATCTACTCAGACGACTTCGAGAGTCTTGGCAAAACTACCATTCTCGAAACTCTAAAAGAGCACTCCAGTGGTAATGCTGAAACTAACGTTAATGGTTACATGGCCCATTTACGTAGATTCAGAAGATTCCTCGAAAACGAGTCTGCAATTGAGATTCCTGAGTCAATCGCCACAACAGCAGTGAAGGTGAAAAATAAACCGCGTAAGATGAAACAAAATCTTCCATATCCATCAATTGAACAAGTAGAGTATTACCTTGCACAGTGGGATTCTCTAGAAGATTATCACCTTCAGGAAGATGCGCTGGATAAATTGTTCTTTGAGTTGTGTCCTGAGAACACGAACATTTCAGATGTGCTTTTAAAGGTAGCTACCCTTAACGACTTTTATAGCACTAACATATTTAAGGTATACCCGCTGGCAAAGCACATTGTTGCCCTTGATATCGATGATAGGCTTAAGGCTGGTGATGTAAATTTGATTGGTGATATTCAGAAGGTTAACGGTATCAATATAAAATTTTACTCTTTTGCCACGAAGTATTGCAGCCATCATAAACCTCTTGATTATCCCATTTATGATAGTTACGTGTATAAGGTATTGCGCTATTATTGTAAAAGAGATGGATTTACTACGTTTGCCGATTCAGAACTCAAGGACTATGAGCGTTTTAAGAACATATTGATGGAGTTTCGTTCATTTTATGGCTTAGAGGAATATAATCTAAAGGAAATTGATAAATACATATGGCAACTCGGAAAAGAATACTTTCCTAATAACTATAAGAAAAGCAAAGATAAATAATAAAGAGCCCTACCACGCAATTAAGAATGGTAGGGTTTTTCGTGCCTATGTGCCGTTTTGGGATGTGAACACGCACCATATGAGCAGGTTGAAGAAATAATCGCTCACGCAGGACAATACATAAACCCGTTTCCAATCATATGCAAAGGCACAATTGAAGAGATTGACGGAATTGTGCAAGCCTATGACATTTATAGAAATAGAGAGTATAGAACAAGTGTGCTTGATATAGAGCATATTCTACGGCTTTTTAAGGAAGACCCGCAACATGGATTATTCCCTATGGGAAGTGCATCGTATCCAATTAATTTTGTAGTCCAAGCAATTGCATTTTTATTAGCAGGTCATTATGGTAAGCTCGGAGGAGTTAGAGTTAAGGGGTCACAAGATGATATTTTCGATACATATCTTCGCACTAAAGAACTGTGGTTTGCCCACATTGAAATAGATTATCGTATTTTTTCATTGAACACTCCTGCAAAAAATGTTTATTTTTTTGAAAAAGGTATTGACTCGACCCTTTGGGTACGGTGTAAACTTATTGTAGCATTAAAAACATCATTTTGCAAGGAGTGATTACGGTTTGGAAATAAGCTACTATGACTACTGCAAAGAATCGGGAAGAGACTATTTGCTTGATGAATGGCATGCAATCAAGAATGGAACAAATACTCCGCAAAACACCGCAAAGACAAGCCGCAAAAAAATCTGGTGGAAGTGTTCCTGCGGTCATGAATGGCAAACCCAGGCGGTATCTCGCCTGTCCGGTACAAGATGCCCGGAGTGTTACAGAATTAAACAAGAACAAAAAAAGAATCAAAAAATCGTTCCCATAAAGGGGTAAGCAAAATGCAGAAAGAAATAGTTAGAAAAATAAACGGTTACGGGTTAATTATACTCGTTGTACTTTTGTCATTATGCGTATTGATATTTGGCGTGGGACTGAAAGACAAAACCGCCTTTGCGGAAGGTGCTGAGCCGTTCGATTCACGCGCAAGGATAGGCTTCCAAGCGGAGAACGGTAATTATAACAAATTTTTTATCGAGGAAAACGGCG
>CAYJBY010000004.1:114115-139763 GCA_964368645.1 uncultured Christensenellaceae bacterium | reverse complement strand
GCAATCTGTCATGAACGCGTTGAGCTGTATGACGTTGTTTGTAAAAGTGATTCAAATCTTCTTTTAGCCAAGAATACACGATATCATAATACTTTGCGTAGCAAGTATCTTCGGATACAGTCAAAGGTTTTTGCTGTGGCTTGCCATTAGATTTTAGATATTTATAGATGGTGCAAGGGGAATATTTGACTCGTGTGGCTATCTCATATACGGGTAAGTTTTGGTCATAATACAATCGAAGTATATGGTCAATTGTTTTTTGTGGTACCATAAGGCATCTCCTTTGTTTACAAAATACTATAAATATAGTATAATACAAATAACACTTAAACCGATATGACACAAATGCAATTTTACCCGTCATTTTCAATTTCTCGGAAAAATTGTATTAAAAGGAGTCTGCATGAACCACCAACTAGGGTTGTTCACTGGTCAGGTTGAAAATACTATAAATGCCGTTAAAGGACTATTAGAAGAAGGCAAAAACGGATTATTTTTTAGCCGAGACTTTTTGAACAATCACTTTTTTACTGCATTTGTCGTAAGACTTTTTGGGGTTCAAACACAAATTCAAAAAAAGTGTTTGACAACGGGATAATTGATTTGATACAATATAATTGCAAACAATTAATTAAAACGGAGGTTGTAATTATGTTATACGATTTAGCGGTAAAGGATATGGAGAATAAGGAAATTTCCCTTTCGGAATACAAGGGAAAGGTGCTTCTCATTGTCAACACAGCGACAGGGTGCGGATTTACGCCGCAATACGACGGATTGCAGGACTTATACGAAAAATACAATTCCCAAGGATTTGAGATACTGGATTTTCCATGCAATCAATTCGCAGGACAAGCCCCCGGTACCGAGGAAGAAATACACGATTTTTGCACAGGAAGATATGGCATTACCTTTAAGCAATTCGCCAAGATTGACGTAAACGGGGCAAACGAAAGTCCGCTTTATACTTATCTTAAAGCGCAAAAAAGCGGCATAGGCGATTCTAAAATCAAATGGAACTTTACGAAGTTTTTAGTTGATAGAGAAGGTCAAGTTGTTGCTCGTTACGGTTCGATAACCAAGCCAGAAAAAATCGACAAAGACGTAGCGAAGTATTTGGAGAAACAGGTATGAAATACACTTACAAGACCAAGGATACCTGCTCAACGCAAATAGAGTTTGACCTCAACGGGGATATAGTAACGAATATAGCTTATATCGGCGGCTGTAACGGCAATTTGAAAGCACTTTGCAAGATTCTTGACGGCTGGACGGTGGCGCAAATAAAGGAAAAACTAAGCGGAATCACTTGCGGAAGACGTCCTACATCTTGTAGCGACCAACTTGCAAAAGCAGTTGAAATGGCGTATAATAAAAAACTATAGGAGAATAGTGTATGGATTACGATATGCTCAAACTGAAAAATCAACTCTGCTTCCCTTTATACGCCTGCGCCCGTGAAATAACCCGAAAGTATAAACCGTATCTTGACGTAATAGGGCTCACTTATACACAGTATATCACGATGATGGTTCTCTGGGAAAAAAAAAGTGCATCAGTGAAGGAATTGGGCGAAAGTCTGTATCTTGATTCCGGTACGCTTACTCCAATGCTAAAAGGTATGGAGCAAAAAGGACTTGTTGCGAGAAAGCGCAGTCAAGCGGACGAGCGCAGTACGATTATTACGATAACCGCAAACGGCGAAAGCTTAAAGGAACGAGCAAAGGAAATTCCGCTTAAAATGAGTGGATGCTTGCCGCTTGCACAGGAAGAGGCGGCAACTTTATACAAGCTTCTTTACCGAATTATCGACTCTACAAAATAAAACACTAGCAAATATAATACAGCCTTTAGAGTGTTTCAATTTATGAAATATTCGGCTCTTCGAAGTTTTAACCTCTGCATTACGGCGCGTTTTGGCCTCTGCATTGCGGCTTAAGCGAGCCGTAAACAGGTTGAAAACGGCTAACAATAGGTGTATAATCGCGCTATGGAACGCTTTGCTGTCAATAAAAATTTCCGTTAAACAAGTTAGGAGCGTTGTTATGAAAATAATTGCATTGATAATAGTTGCGGTGCTGTTGGCGGCGGTGGCTTGTACCGCCGGCTTGTTTTACGGCTATGCGAAAGTAACGCTCGTTGACGAAAAACCCGCGGAGATTACCGTTACCGAGGGCAAACGCTGTTTTATACTGGATACGGATTGGCTTTCCGACGTGGATGACGCGGTTGCCGTAAGGTATTTGACGCGCAAGCACTTGTCAGGAGAGATTACCCTGCTCGGCATTAATATTAACGCTCCTATAAAAACCTCGGGCCCGTCCTTGGACAGCTTCGTATCTAACGAGGGCATAAGGTTGCCTATCGCCGTTGACCACGAGGCAACGAAATACGGAATCGCATCTACCTATCACACAACCGCTATACGGCACGGCGGCGGAAGTATCTACGCAACCTCGCTTGAATACACGGACAGCGTAGTTTTTTACCGTAAAACGCTTGCTTCCTTACCCGAAGGCGTAAAAGCCGACATTATTTCTTTGGGCTTTATGAATAGCCTTGCCCGTTTGCTTAACAGCCCTGCCGACGAGTATTCTCCGCTAACAGGCAGTGAACTGGTTGCGGAGCGCGTGGGTACGTTATGGGCAATGGCAGGACAATTTCCCGAAGGGAAAGAATTTAATATCCGCCGCAAGCCGCTTTCTGTGCAATCGGCGGCCAGTATATGCGAGAATTGGGTTACGCCCATCGTCTTCCTCGGTTATGAATGCGGTAATGACGTCAAAACAGGCGGCACTATTCGCGGCGAGCTGGGGCGAGGCGACTTGCTATACCGCTGTTTACTTGCGCACTTCAGCCCTAACGGCAGAAGTTCTTGGGATCCTATGACAGCTTACTTAGCGGTTATCGGCTCCCCCGAAGACGCCGGTTTTTCTACGGTAGCAGGTAAAGTAAAGGTTTTATCGGACGGCAGAAACGAGTTTGTTGAGGATAGCGCAGGAAAGCATTGCTACGTCGTCAAGCAACAGTCCAACGAGTTTTATATGGACAAAATAGACGAGGTTATAGCCGCTGAAAAGTAAATCCTAATCACATTATAACGCTATTACCTTGCGCAAAATAGTGCGGATTTGCACCATCCGACCAAAAAAAACGTATTACCCCAAGTAACGGAATTATCTCAAGTAAACGGAGCTATCTCAAGCAAACGGAATTATCCTAAGTAAACGGTAATTGCGGACTTTACTGAGTATGATTACACTCCGAACCTTACTTGTCGCCAAAACGCGCCATTAAGTAAGGATTATTTACCGATAACGTCAATTAGCCGAATTGCAATACGCTACGGCGGATACGATGACCGTCAACGCGTCTTTATATGCAAAAGAAGCGTATCATCATTTAGGATTTACGGATACGGACGCGGAGCAATCGGTTACGGGAATACGCTTTATCCCTATGAGTTACAAAATCCGATAGCAACCGAGCATAAAAAATAAGCTTATAATTCGGAGTTATTTTTGCAAAAAGCGGTTTTCGGTTATAATACGGGAACGCGGTTGAAAAAATTAGGGGAAGATGATATAATTCTTTTTGAGGTTTTTGTGATAGCCGATCGTGCTACGGCTCGATACGATTGACGCTACCAAAAACCAAGCGCGAGCAAACGAAGTTGTGCTATATTTATAAAACGGGAACCGTTTTCCGCATTGATACAAAGTTTATTCGGCAAGTGACGGTTTAATCCGAAAAACGGTTAAGGAGAGGATATGCCCTTACAAATAATCAGAGATGACATAACCAAGGTTAAGGCGGACGCTATCGTAAACGCCGCCAATGAAAGCCTTTTGGGCGGCGGAGGCGTTGACGGCGCAATCCACAGTGCCGCAGGAGCGGAGTTGCTTGCCGAGTGCAAAACTCTTGGCGGCTGTAAGGTCGGCGACGCGAAAATCACCAAGGGCTACAAGCTTCCCTCCAAATACGTTATCCACACAGTGGGCCCGATATGGAACGGCGGCGACAGCGGCGAAAAGGACTTACTCGCCTCCTGCTACAAAAAATCGCTGGAACTTGCCAAGCAATACGGTTGTCAAAGTATAGCCTTTCCGCTAATATCGTCAGGTATTTACGGCTACCCCAAGGCGCAGGCGTTAAAGGTGGCGATAGACGCGATAAGCGATTTTTTGCTTTGTAACGATATGCTCGCTTATATCGTGGTGTTCGACAAAAAGGCTTTTGAAATCGGCTCGAAGCTCTTCGCCGACATTCAAGAGTATATCGACGACCGCTACGCCGACGACTACGAGCGGATTGACAACCGCAGAGTGCGCTATACGCAAGCGGTATGCTTCAACGAGCCTAAAGCGACGGCTTATTCTACAACCTGTAAGGAAAGGTCTATTGATGGTCTTTTCGACGTGCTGGACGAAAGCTTTTCCGAAATGCTACTCCGCAAAATCGATGAAAAGTCAATGACCGACGCGGAGTGTTACAAACGCGCCAACATAGACCGAAAACTGTTTTCAAAAATCCGCACGGATAAGGATTATCATCCGCGCAAGCAGACGGCAGTTGCCTTCGCCATAGCCTTAAAGCTATCCCTTGCGGACACGAAGGAACTGCTGTTCAAGGCGGGTTTTGCCCTGTCGCACAGCAGTAAATTCGACATAATAGTGGAGTACTTTATCGAAAAAGGAAGGTACGATATCAACGAAATCAACGAGGTGCTATTTGCCTTTGACCAGAAACTTCTGGGTGTGTAAATGTCGCTTTAATTGCGACCAAAGCTAAAAACGATTCCTTTATAATCGAATTGTAGGTTGAAAAGCCAAAACACAATTCGGAGGTAAAAGGAAATGAAAAAAGGTTTGACGGAATTGGTATTTATACTGGACAGAAGCGGCTCGATGGGCGGTCTGGAAGCGGACACCATCGGCGGATTTAATTCAATGCTCGACAAGCAGAAACAAGCGGAGGACGAGGCTTTTGTATCCACCGTGCTGTTCGACAACGAAAGCCAAGTTATTCACGACCGCTTGGACATCAAGGACGTACCACAGCTGACTGCCGAGGAGTATTACGTTGGGGGCTGTACGGCGTTATTGGACGCAATCGGCGGCGCGATACATCACATCGGCAACATACACAAGTACGCAAGGAACGAGGACGTTCCCGAGCATACGCTCTTCATTATCACGACGGACGGAATGGAAAACGCAAGCCGCTTATACGACTACAAGTCGGTTAAGGCTCAAATCGAAAGACAAAAAAACAAATACGGTTGGGAGTTCCTGTTCCTAGGCGCAAATATCGACGCCGCCGAGGTCGGTAAAAAAATGGGGATTGACAGGACGAGAACCGCGACCTTCCGTAACGACGGTGACGGACAGGCGTTGAACTTCAGAGTTATGTCCGACGCGGTATGCAGTATGCGCGAAAACGGCTCCGTAAACGACGATTGGGCAAAGCCCATTGAAGAGGACGGAAAGAAACGCGGCAAAAAAAAGTAAAATGTGGTGCAAACCAAGCAAAAAGCTGCTCAAATCGGTAAACTGATAAGTCGTTGGCGCACCGATGCGGAAAAATGTCTATAAAAGAGGTGAAAATATGAAACGAATGATAGCTTATTGCGGACTTGACTGCGAAAAGTGCGACGCTTACGTTGCAACCGTAAATAATGACAACGCGTTAAGAGAAAAGACCGCCAAGCTATGGGCGGAGCTGAACAACGCGCCCATAACCGCCGATATGATAAACTGCAACGGTTGCCGCGAAAACGGCGTAAAAACGCCTTTCTGCGAGAGTATGTGCACCATACGTCAATGCGCGTTACATAATGGGAAAACCACCTGCGGCGAGTGCGCCGAAATGAATGGCTGTCAAAAGCTTTCCTTTATTTTCGACAACAGCGAAGAAGCCAAAAGGAATTTAACCGAGCAGGAATAAGAACCGAAGCTGTAACGCCCGTTACGGTAAGGAAAACTGCGGACTCCAAGGACTGCAAAAGGAGCTTTTTTCGGCTAACGTGCTGACTCAAGCGGACACGCGCGGACTTATGCAGACGTACGATACGTTCTTTCGGCAAAAACGCCGAGGAAAAAGGAGCGAGAATATGAGTATTACCGTCAATATTTACTATTCGGGGACTAACGGCAACGCAAGAAAATTCGCCGAGGAAATGTTAAGCGGCGGCACTGTCGCGCAGATAAGAGCGGAGGCAGGTAATCTCCGTTACGAATACTTCATTCCCCTTGCCGATTCGGATACGGTTTTGCTGATAGATTCTTGGGAAAATCAGGCCGCAATCGACGCTCATCACGCTTCTCCTATGATGGCAAAAATATCGGAGCTTAGGGAGAAATACGGCTTAAGTATGAGGGTTGAACGATACCTTTCCGAGGAGACGATTCCCGACAAGGACAAGGCTTTTATCAAAAAATAGCTTTTCCCTTTTAACGCGGTATTTTCTATATTCGCAAAAAGAGCTTGAACAGCTCTTTTTTTATACGAAAATCTAATGCGGTTTTTACTGTAAACTTTGCATTCTCTATTGTGACGCATTCTTCACAGCAAGCACCGTATTCCCCACTGTAATCACCGCGACTTTTCCGCATACAATACAGCTTTTCCTGCGTAAACTCTGTAATTTTCCTGCACGTTTTCGTTACTCAAAACACCTGTGGCTTTTTCGCATACAACGCAACTTTTCCGATTTGTTAGTTGAGATAATATCGCGGTTTTTTGCATACAATGCAACTTTTCCTGCGCAAAATCCGTAATTTTTGCTGTAAATTCCGCTTTACTTACTTGAGATACCTGCGGCTTTTTTGCTTATAACACGGTTACAGGTTTTTTTGTCCGAATTACGGTGGGCGGTTAGGTATCAAACGCCGCTTTCAATATCTCCATAGCCCTATCCGCCGCGCCCTCGTCCTCGCTTTCGGTCATCAATCTGATAACGGGTTCCGTTCCCGATGGTCTTACCAGTACGGTGCCGCTATCCCCTACCTCGCGCCTTGCTTTTTCAACCGCCGAGGCGACATTCTCCCCGTCCGCTCTTTTATCGCCCGCTCTCACGTTGAAAGTACGCCGCGGCAAGGGTGCCAAAAACCAATTTTCCAAGGGCTGTCCGCTTTTTTTCAGTATTTCGGCAACCCGTAACGCCGCCAGTATTCCATCTCCCGTTACCCCGTTAAGTATGACGTGACCGGACTGTTCGCCCCCTAAGCTCAATCCTCTTTCTCGGATTCGCTCCGCCACCAAGTGGTCGCCGACTCCCGTCACCGTAATCGCGATTCCCTGTTTTGCCAGCGACTTTTTTAACGCTAAGCCGCTCATCACGGTAACTGCGATTTCGTTATTCTTCAGCTCGCCTTTTTCCTTTAATTCCCCTGCCAGCATATTGAGAATACCGTCACCGTCAAGAAGCTTGCCCGTCCTCGTCACCGCCGCCAGTCTGTCCGCGTCGCCGTCGAAAGCAAAGCCTGCGTCCGATCCCGTCAGCATTACCTCCGCCGCCAACCGCTCGGGGTAAAGCGCACCGCAGGAAAGGTTGATTTTTTCGCCTCTCCCCTCTGCCGAAACCGCTCTTACCTTAGCCCCCAATCTGCGAAAAATCTCAGGCGCAACGTAGGACGCCGCCCCTTCCGCGCAGTCTAAGACAAAGGTCATACCGTCCAGCCGTTTCGCACCCTCGGTCATACTGCGGATATACGCCTCCGCTAAGGGCGTTTCCTTATGCAAAACTCTTGTTGCCGAATATTCCGCTTTTCCGATTTCGGTTTCCAGCTCGTCTGTCAATTTGGAGGGCAATTTGCCCTTTTTACCGAAAACCTTTAAGCCGTTATACTCCGGCGGATTGTGAGAAGCGGTAAGCACCACACCGTAATCGGCGTTTTCCGCTTCAACCGCCCAAGCCACGGCAGGAGTAGGCAAAATTCCCCCGTCAACAGGCGTTCCGCCGCCCTTTTTTAAGCCTGCCACCAGAGCGGACAGCAACACCCCTCCGAACAGTCTGGTATCTCTCCCGATTACGACTCTGCACCCCGGGGTTACGGCGCAAAGCGCGACTCCCAAGCAATAGGCGTTACGTGTAAGCTCGGCGTTTGCTATACCTCTTATTCCGTCAGTTCCAAACAACATAGGCTACCCCCAACTACAATGTATGCCGCCCAATGCGCACTTGTTGACCGCCTTTCTTCAACTCCCTCGCCGAAAACGGTTATATTTGACTCTTTGCCTTAAAAAAATCGGTTATGGTATTGTCAACTGCGATTTTATTATGGTATAATAACTACAATTCTAAGTAAGGAGTCATTTTTTGGCAGAACACGAATACGATTTTCCCTTGTATGTTTTTCATCAGGGAAAGAATTATCAAGCATATAAGTTTATGTGCCCGTCCTACACCGTCCAAAACGGAGTCAGCGGATGGGTTTTTCGTGTTTGGGCTCCCGAAGCCGTCAGCGTATCGGTTGTCGGCGACTTTAACTGCTGGGACAGAACTGCCAACCCTATGGAAAAGATTTCGGTGGGGGTTTGGAGCTGTTTCGTTGCAGGAATAGAAGAATACACCATTTACAAATTCAGCGTGGAGCAGTACGGCGGACGTATCGTCAACAAAGCCGATCCTTACGCTTTGCACGCCGAGACCGCCCCTGCCAACGGCTCCCGTACCTGTATAATAGACGGCTACCCTTGGACGGACGGCGAATGGCTTAAGGCAAGAGAAAGCTACGTGCCTTATAACCGCCCCCTGAATATTTACGAGATGCACATCGGCAGTTGGCGCACCTATCCCGACGGCAGTCCTTTCAGCTACCGCAAGCTTGCCGAGGAGCTGATACCCTACCTCAAAAAGATGCGCTACACTCACGTTGAGCTATTGCCCATTACCGAGTATCCCTTCGACGGGAGCTGGGGCTATCAGGTAACAGGTATGTACGCCCCCACCTCGCGCTACGGCACGCCCAAGGACTTTATGTTCTTTGTGGATAGCTGTCACGCGGCAGGAATAGGCGTTATTATCGACTGGGTTGCTTCCCACTTTCCCAAGGACGAGTTCGGACTTTACCGCTTTGACGGCAAGCCCTTATACGAATACGCCGATCCCACTAAGGGCGAGCACCCCGAGTGGGGCACCGTGGTTTATGATTACGGCCGCAACGAGGTCAGAAGCTTTTTAATCAGTTCCGCCAACTTCTGGGTGGAAATGTACCACGTGGACGGCATAAGAGTGGACGCGGTCGCCAGTATGCTCTATCTGGATTACGGCAGGAACCCCGGCGAATGGATACCCAACGCAGAGGGCGGCAACATCAATCTTGAGGTGCTGTCCTTCCTTAAGGAGCTTAATTCCGCCGTGCTTTCTCAGCATAAGGGCGCGATTATGATTGCGGAAGAGTCCACCGACTACCCCAACATCACCCGTCCGACCTACGATGGCGGTCTTGGTTTCAATTTCAAGTGGAATATGGGCTGGATGAACGACACCCTGAAATACGTTTCCGCAGATCCTTTTTTCCGCAAGGATATGCACGAGAAAATGACCTTTTCCATTATGTACGCCTTCAAGGAGAACTACATTCTTCCCCTTTCTCACGACGAGGTTGTACACGGCAAGGCGAGTCTTGTCAACAAAATGCCCGGTTACTACCCCGACAAGTTCGGCGGTCTTATGGCATATCTTGGTTATATGTACGCCCACCCCGGCAAAAAACTGCTCTTTATGGGCAGCGAGTTCGGTCAGTTTATCGAGTGGAACTACAAACAGGGCTTGGATTGGCTCCTCTTGGACTACCCTGCTCACAACGGTATCCAGAGCTTCGTTAAGGATCTCAATGCGTTCTATTGCGACAACCCCTGTATGTGGGAACTGGACACGGGTTACGAGGGCTTTAAGTGGCTGCAAGTAGCCGACAAGCACAACAACGTCTTTGCCTTTATGCGGCTTGACGCCAAGGGCGAATACGTGATAGCGATTATGAACTTTTCCTCGCAAACCTTGCCTAACTACTGGATAGGCGTTCCCGATTACGGCGTTTACTACGCCGCGCTGGACAGTCGATACCTAGCCTACAACAACGGCAACCGCGAGGAACACAGGACTTTCAAAGCCGACCTTGGAAGAACGGGCGACCAGCCCTTTGAGTACCACATACCCGTGGACATAGATCCTTTCAGTGTGCTGTATATCAAGCTGAAAACCAAGCTGAAACCGCCTGTAGCGAAAACTCGTAAAAAGGCTGTCAAGCAGACCGGTACCGTTACCAAAGGCGAGCAGCTGAACAAGGAGCTGACGGCAGACTCCGCCGCCGACAAGAAAAACTAATCTCATAACCCACGCCTAAGGGCGTTAATCATTATATGTATGCGCGTTGACAACGCGGTTAAGGAGGTAAAGATGGCAAACAGAAACAAAGAGGAATGTGTGGCAATGCTGTTAGCTGGCGGTCAGGGCACCAGATTGGGTGTTCTTACCCGTGACGTGGCAAAACCCGCCGTTCCGTTCGGCGGAAAATACCGCATTATAGACTTTCCGCTGTCGAACTGCGTTAATTCGGGTATCGATACCGTGGGCGTACTCACCCAGTATCAGCCCTTTGAGCTTAATCAATATATCGGCAACGGTCAGCCCTGGGACTTGGACAGACTGTCAGGCGGCGTGTACGTTTTGCCCCCCTATATGAGAGGTAAAAGCGGCGAGTGGTACAAGGGTACCGCCAACGCTATATATCAGAACATTATGTTCATCGACCGCTTCAATCCCGATTACGTTTTGATTCTTTCGGGCGACCATATCTACAAGATGGACTATGCCGATATGCTTTCCGCTCACAAGGAGCGCAACGCGGACTGCACCATAGCGGTTATCGACGTACCTATCGAGCAGGCAAGCCGTTTCGGAATTATGAATACGAAAGAGGACGGTCAAATCTACGAGTTTGAAGAGAAGCCCAAGCACCCGAAGAGCACTAACGCCTCTATGGGAATCTATATTTTCAACTGGCAGGCTCTGCGCAGTTATCTAATCGCGGACGAGGAAGACAAGTCCAGCGAAAACGATTTCGGCAAGAATATCATTCCCAATATGCTTAACGACGGCAAGGTTATGTATTCCTACAAGTTCAACGGCTATTGGAAAGACGTGGGCACCATCAGCAGTCTTTGGGAGGCTAATATGGATTTGCTCAACAAAAAGAGCGGTCTTAACCTCAACGATTCCGCGTGGAAAATTTACGCAAGGAACGCGGCGGAGCCTCCTCATTACGCGGCAACCTCCGCGGTTATCCGCAACTCTATGGTTTCCGAGGGCGCAAACGTGTTAGGCACGGTACGTAACTCAATTATTTCCCACAGCTCCTACGTTGGCAAGGACGCGGTTATCACCGATTCCGTAATTCTTCCCGGCGCGGTGATTAAGGACGGCGCGGTGGTCAAGTATTCTATCGTTGCCGAGCAGGCTGTCGTCAGCGAGGGCGCGGTTATCGGCGCAGACCAAACCGCTCCGATTAACGGCGAATGGCAGATTGCGGTGGTCGGCCCTAACGCGGTCGTGCCTCAAAAGGCTGTTGTTGAACCCGGACAAATGGTAGAGGAGGGCAAATAAATGAACGACGTAATGAGTGTTATATTCGCAAGCGATAACGAGAACAAGCTCAACGAGCTGACTATCCACAGAACTACCGCATCTCTCCCCTTCTGCGGCAGATACAGACTTATAGACTTTACCCTGTCTAATTTGGTCAACAGCGGCATTGACAAAATCGCTTTGGTTACAAGAAGCAACTACAGTTCCCTTATGGATCATATCCGTATGGGCAGAGATTGGGACCTCAACAGAAAGAACAGCGGTATCAGCGTTTTCCCTCCCTTCGTGCTTAACAGCAGCCGTGAAATGTATAAGGGCAAAATCGAAGCCTTATACAGTATTCAGGGCTTTATAAGAAGCGGCAGAGAAGAGTACGTTCTGATGAGCAACGGCAATATAGCTATGAATATCGACTACGAAAAGGTATTCAAAAAACACCTTGAAACCGGCGCGGACGTAACTATGCTGGTTTATAAGGCTCCCACCGGCACCAGCCGCAGACTGGTAGTGGAGACGGAACGTAACAACAGAGTTGTTGATATGTACATTTCCGAAACCGCAGAGGCGAGAGAACGCACCATAGGACTTAACGTATATCTGGTGAAAAAAGCCAAGCTGATGGGTTTGGTTGACCACGCTTACGCAAGAGGATTTTTCGATTTTGAAAAGGACGTCCTGACGAAACAGCTTAACGAGCTTAAGATTTTCGCTTACGAGATTAACGAGTACGCGGCAATAGTTGACGATATTCGCAGTTATTACAAGGAGAATATGAAGCTCCTAAACAGCGAAAACCGCAACAAGCTGTTTTACGGACACGGTATTATTTATACCAAGGTTAAGGACAGCGTTCCTACCATTTACGGTGAAAACGCACAGGTGAACAACAGCCTTATCGCCGACGGTTGCGAAATTGACGGCACCGTCGAAAACAGCGTACTTTTCAGAGGCGTTGTGGTGGAAAAGGGCGCGGTTGTCCGCAACTCGATTGTTATGGAAAGCGGAGTCGTCAAGGCAGGCTCCACAGTCAATTATGCGATTACCGACAAGGACGTAACCATTAACGAGAACAGGAATATCAGCGGATATGAGAGTTACCCTGTGGTTATCGCCAAAGGAAAGACCGTATAAGTGAAGGGATAAGGAGGTTTGTGTAATTATGGCAAAGAAAATCAAAAAGGAAGCTGTTAAACTTCAAAGCACAGAGAAAGTACTGTTTGCCGCAGGCGAGGCTTCTCCGTATATAAGAAGCGGCGGCTTAGGCGACGTTGCAGGCGCACTGCCTAAGGCGTTGGCGGCTCTCGGCGTGGACGTTAGGGTTATCATTCCCCTGTACGCCGACATTCCCGCTCACTTCCGCAACACAATGCGTTACGTGGGCTATACCTACGTACCTCTCGGCTGGCGCAAGCAGTATTGCGGCGTGTTTGAGCAGAGCTACGATGGGATTACCTATTATTTTATCGACAACGGATATTACTTTAAGCGCAACGGATTGTACGGTCATTTCGACGACGCAGAGCGTTTTGCGTTCTTCTCCCGTGCAATTATCGAAACTATGCTTTTGATAGGCTATACGCCGGACGTGATTCACTGCAACGACTGGCACACCGCGCTTCTTCCCGTTTTCCTCGACTCTTTCTACAGAAATACCGAGCTGAAAAACACGAAGACGCTGTTTACCATTCATAATATCGAATTTCAGGGTAAATACGACCAATATATCTGCACCGACATATTAGGTTTGCCTGCCGACAAGCTCTCCCTTACCGAGTACGCCGGCTGCACCAACTTTATGAAGGGCGGTATAGAGTGCGCCAATCAGGTCAGCACGGTCAGCCCCACCTATGCCACCGAGCTGAAGGATCCTTTCTACGCTTACGGCTTGGAGGGTATTCTCTGCGCCAGAGCTTATAAGCTCTCCGGTATCATTAACGGTATCGATACTACCCTGTTTAATCCTGCAACCGATCCCGCCCTCTTTGCTCGCTACGACGCTACGACAGTCGCTCAAGGCAAGAAGACGAACAAGGAAGAGATTTGCAAGATGGTCAACTTCACCTACAGCGAGAATAAGCCGCTGATCGCTATGGTCACTCGTCTTACCACTCAAAAGGGTTTGGATTTGCTTACCGCTGTGGCTGAGGATTTGCTTTCTGCGGATATTCAGTTAATCGTATTAGGCACAGGCGACTGGAAATACGAGACCATTCTCAAGGACTTTGAGCATCGTTACGGCGCAAAGCTCCGCGTTATTATCAACTTCTCCTCCGATTTGGCGTCTAAACTGTACGCCGCATCGGACATTTTCCTTATGCCCAGCAAATTTGAGCCTTGCGGTCTTTCTCAAATGATAGCTATGCGCTACGGCTCTATCCCCGTCGTCAGAGAGACGGGCGGTCTTAAGGATTCCGTTAAGCCCTTTAATCCCGACAACGGCGAGGGCACGGGCTACACGTTCTACAGCTACAACGCCCACGATATGCTCAACGCAATATGGAGAGCGGTCGGGTGCTACTACGACGACAAAGCGTCCTGGAATAAGCTGGTCAACAATGCTATGACCACCGACTTCAGCTGGAGCCGTTCCGCCAAGGATTACAAGGCTTTGTATGACAAAATCATCAACGAATAATCTTAATTCTACTCAAGGAGCAATATGAACAACAAACTGACTACATCGGACATTCAGAAACTGATCGAAAGCAAGGTTTCCCGTTATCAGGGAATTAACGCCAAGGACGCAACACCTCATCAAATGTATGAAGCGGTTTGCCTCGTTGTAAGAGACTTGCTCTCGCAAAAGCGTTTGCAGTACAAGCACGTCATCAGAGAGAAACAGTATAAGCAGGTATATTATATGTCGCTGGAGTTTCTCTTGGGGCGTTCGCTTAAGAACCACCTGTTTAATATGGGTATCACCAACGAGGTCAAAACCGCAGTTGAACGCTTCGGATTTAACTTCGCCCAGCTTGAGGATATGGAGCCTGACGCAGGCTTAGGCAACGGCGGCTTAGGGCGTCTTGCCGCAGCATATATGGACGCTTTGACTTCCGAATCCTATCCCGCCTGCGGATTTTCCATTCGCTACGACTACGGTATCTTCCGTCAGCGCATAGTAGATGGCTGGCAGGTGGAAATGCCGGACGATTGGCTTTCCGACGGCGGCGACGTTTGGCTTCTGCCCCGTCCCGAGGAGACCTTTGAGGTTCGTTTCGGCGGCAAGGTTGAGGAGGAATGGTCGGAAAAAGGTCTTAACGTCAAGCACGTGGGTTACACCACTGTTTTGGCTCTTGCCTACGATATGCATATCTCGGGCTACGACACCGACGCGGTCAACCGTATCAGACTTTGGGCGGCAAAAGCCCCCGTTGCTTTCGATATGGCGTTGTTCTCCAAGGGCGAATACTTAAAGGCTAGCGAGAATAAGGCTTTGGCGGAGTCCATTTCCAAGGTTTTGTACCCTGCCGACGACCACATAGAGGGCAAAACTCTAAGACTGAAACAGCAGTATTTCTTCGTCAGTGCGTCAGTACAGTCTATTATCAAAAACCACTTAAAGTTTAACCCCAATCTGGACAACTTGGCGGATCAGGTGGCTATCCATATCAATGATACTCACCCGACGCTTTGTATCCCCGAGCTTATGCGCATTATGGTGGACGAGTACGGTTACAGCTGGGACAAGGCTTGGGATATTATCCGCAACACCGTTAGCTACACCAACCATACGGTTATGGCGGAAGCACTTGAAAAGTGGCCTGAGCACCTTATTAAGGAACAGCTACCCCGTATTTATCAGCTTATCAGCGAGATGAACCGCCGTTACTGCGCGGACTTGTGGCAGGCTTATCCCAGCGACTGGGATAGAGTTTCCCGTAACGCAATTATCAGCTACGGCGAAATCCGTATGGCTAATTTGTGCCTGTACGCTTCCCACACTGTCAACGGAGTTTCCGCTTTGCACAGCGATATTTTGAAGAACGACGTTTTCGCGGACGCTTTCAAAATCGAACCCAACAAGTTCACCAACGTAACCAACGGCATTACCCACAGAAGATGGCTGTGCGAGGCTAACCCTGCCCTTTCCGAGTTGATAAAGTCGGTAATCGGCACCGATTTCGTTCGCACTGCGGATTTGACTCCTCTCTTAAAGTACAAGGGCGACAGCACCGTGCTTAACGAAATGGACAAGATAAAACGCGCCAACAAGCTGGCTCTTTCCCAGTATATCAAGGACACCACGGGCGTAAGCGTTTCTCCCGACTCCATCTTCGACGTACAGGTCAAAAGACTGCACGAGTATAAGCGTCAGTTGCTTAACGCGCTCAATATTCTGAATCTGTACCTTAAGCTGAAGGACAATCCCAATATGGATATTAATCCCCGTACTTATATTTTCGGGGCTAAGGCGGCAAGCAGCTACTACGTAGCCAAGCTGATAATCAGATTTATCTATATGCTTGGTCAGGTAATCAACAACGATCCCGACATCAAGGGCAAAATCAAAATCGTTTTCCTTGAAAATTACCGCGTTAGCTTAGCGGAAAAGATTATGCCTGCAAGCGAAGTCAGCGAGCAAATCAGTATCGCAGGTAAGGAAGCCTCCGGCACCGGTAATATGAAGTTTATGATTAACGGCGCGGTGACGATAGGCACGATGGACGGCGCGAACGTGGAAATCCACGAGAGAGTCGGCGACGAGAACATCTTTATCTTCGGCTTGCGTGCCAACGAGGTTGCGGCTCTTCAGCAGTCCGGCAACTACCACCCCACCTACTATTACAATAACGACGCGGATATCAAGCGCGTTATCGATTATATGCGTGCCGGTATCGGCGGCGTAAGCTTTGCCGAATTGGCGGATTTACTGGTTTTGGGACGTCACGGCGTTGCGGATCCTTATATGTGTCTTGCGGATTTCCGCTCTTACGCCAACGCGCAGGGCGAAATCGATTACGCTTACAGAGACAGAGAACGCTGGAACCGTATGAGCTTGGTCAATATCGCTCAATCGGGCTTCTTTGCGGCTGACAGAGCCGTCAAGGAGTACGCCACCAGAATTTGGGATCTGAAATCCACGAAATAATTAATCTTCAGTACCTACGATTGCGGAGTCTTCCTTACGGGAGACCCCGCTAAAATTTTGTTATGTATAATTATAATTCTCGAAGAAATAAGGTGCCTTTCGGCGCAGTGAAAACAGGAGAGCAAATCACTCTCCGTTTTTGCGTGGAAAAGCACAGACTGCCCGAAACCATAAGAATGTATCTACGCCACGGCGACGCGGCGGATATTTGGCAGTTAAGACCGACAGTCTTCGAGAGAGGTAAGACGTTTTACGAGGTTACGTTCAGTATCCCCGTGGCAGGGATTTATTACTACCGCTTTGAGGCTCAATATCAGGACGGAAGTATTGACTTTATAGGACGGGACAAGCTGGGCTACGCCGTTAAGGGCGACCACCTGCCCGAATGGCAGATTACCGTTTTTGAACCGTCTTACGTCACCCCTAAGCGCAGTGGCTCGGATATAATCTACCATATTTTTGTGGACAGATTTTGCAAGGTCGGCGGCAAACCTACCCCTGAAGTCGGCACTGTAAGGGATTGGAAGCAGGACGTCACCGTCACAGGTCCTGACGGTGTTTACCGCGCCAACGATTTTTACGGCGGCAACCTTAAGGGCGTTATTTCCAAGCTTGATTACCTAGCGGAATTGGGCGTAACTATAATCTATCTCTCCCCTATCTTCTACTCCCATAGCAACCACCGCTACGATACGGCGGATTATTCCAAAATCGATCCGATTATCGGCACGGAACAGGAGCTTGACGAGCTTATCGCCAAAGCCGCGCAACGGGGTATGAAAATTATGCTTGACGGAGTTTTTAACCACACCGGCTCCGATAGCATTTACTTTAATAAGGAAGGCTTTTTCGATTCTGTCGGCGCATACCAGAGCAAAAACTCTCCATATTACGATTGGTACGTTTTCTCGGATTATCCGAAGGTTTACGATAGTTGGTGGGGGATTCAATGCGTACCCACTCTCAACAAACACAGCAAATCCTTACGGCGATTTTTGTTCGGCGAGGACGGGATATTGGAAAAGTGGACGGCGAAGGGCGTGAACTGGCGTCTTGACGTGGTTGACGAGCTGCCGTCGGACTTTGTAAGAGAATTACGCGCCGCCGTCAAGCGCACCGATCCGCAGGCTCTCCTGCTTGGCGAGGTTTGGGAGGACGCGTCCACCAAGGTCAGCTACGGCGAGCTGAGAAAGTATTTTACCGAGGGCGAAATCGACGGCGTTATGAACTACGTGTTTAAGGACGCAATATTAGATTACGCCAAGGGCGGTTGGACTTCGCATTTTGCGGCAAAGGTTTTGGATATTGTGGAGAATTATCCCCGTCAATCCCTTGACTCCTGTATGACTATGCTAGGCTCCCACGATACCTGCCGAATCGTCAACGTAATGGCAGGCGTTAGGGGCGATTACTGGAGCAAGAAAAAACAGTTGGAGTACCGTATCCCCGACGAGCAATACGAAATTGCTGTGAAAAAGGTAAAAATCGCGGCGGCTATCGAGTTTTTACTGCCCGGTATGCCCAGTATTTATTACGGCGATGAGGCAGGCGTTCAGGGCTTCGTCGATCCGATTAACCGCAGACCGTATCCTTGGGGAGCGGAGCGGCAGGACTTGGTGGAGTTTTATCGCAGGTTGGGTAAAATCCGACACGGCTACGCAGAGGCTTTGGACAAAATCAGTTTCGACAAAAACGAACTGCTTGTAATGCGCCGTTTCGGTAAAAAAGAGCTGATACTGGTTGCAAATAGCACGGATAGAGTGTTAGAATATGACTTACAAGCACCATCTGTCGATTTGCTTAGGGACAGACCGATTTCGGGCAAGGTTTTTGCAGAGCCGAATTCGGTTTATATCTTCGTCAAAGCGGAGGAATATACGGCAGAACTGTAATTCCTTATCCTTTGGATTACTGCCCCAACAAAGCCAATTCAGACATATTTTTGTGGCAGAACAGGGTGTAAACACCTTACGAATATGCGCCCTTAACATATCTTGCAAAAGTTACTGACTTTACAGCGTAAGCAAGAGCGCAGTTCAAACCCCAGAGAACTACCCTAGAACCCCAAACCCCACAATAATTTGCTCGGCGAAGAATTGCGGGGAAGAGGAGGGAACAAGCAACAGCGCAACTTTCGGAGCCTTGCGACGGAAGCGGAGCAAGAGCGCAGTTCCCGACGAGTACCATTAGCCCAGCTGGATAGAGCGTCAGACTCCGACTCTGAAGGCCGGCGGTTCGAATCCGCCATGGTACACCAAAAAATACCGTTCGCAGTTTGCGGACGGTATTTTTTTACGTTCATTAGGCATAAGGAGCAAAGAATGAGGTTTGATAAAAGAAGCCCATTACTCCCCTCTTTTGCAATTATATGGTGAAACGCAATAACTGCTTTGACACGCTTATACTTGTCTTAGAAAGTGCGCCTGACAGTTAAATAGCGCAAGATAGCTTCCCCTTTTTGCGGTTTTATGAATGCTACTCTATATCTGCACCGATACAGTTATATCAGCTATGGAAATTATGTTACCACCTAACAGCATAGGATAGATTTCTGCTATTTGGACACTATGACGGGAACACTGTATCTACACGGACAAGGTTATTAATTTCTAGCTATGCAGAGCGCGTTACCTCTTAAAAACGTAAGGCAGATTGTCGTTTATGCCGCGTTTGTGCTAATGGCGCGGATTTTGTCTTCATAGGTTGACCACCGATTGTAATTCTTGTAGGTTTCCACCGACGCCGCAGGTACGTAAATATTGGCTATCGGACAACCGTCGAAATCAAGCAGACCGTCAGGCGGATTATCTGCAAGCACGTAAACGTCGGTAAGATTTACGCAACCCTCGAAGGCGTGATGATTGATTGCCGACATTGTCTTCGGCAGATACACCGTTTTAAGCCCTGCGCAGTCGGAAAATGCCGATGCAAACAGATCCGTAAAGCCCTCGCCTAACGTCAGCGTTTGTATGGAATAGCATTTTGCAAACGCCATATACTTGATTTGCTCTCCGTGCCTTATGGTTACGGAAAGCGGTGCCTTAGATATGTATTGATTGCCGTTCTCTAACGAAGTCGCTCCGAAAATGTGTGCGAAATAATACACGTTTGCACCGTCGCCAACAAAGGGCAGGCTGATGCTTTTCAGCGAATTACAATTACTAAAGGCGCCTCTTTCGATGCGAGTGACCGAATCAGGTACGGTTATACTTTCCAACGAATCGCAGGAATCGAATGCACCTTGGCGTATCGTTTTAACGCTGTCGGGAATCGTAAGGGTTTTCAGCGAATCGCAGTCGTAGAACATACGCAGAGTAATCTGCGTCAACTGCGAATTGTTCCCGAAGGACACGTCGGTTAGGGAGCTACAGCCGCTGAAAAGGTTTTCGCCGAACGCAGTGACACTTTCGGGTATGGTAATGGTTTTCAGCCCCGTAAGTCCGTTAAAGGCGAAATTCGGAAGCGTAGTCAAGCCCTTGGGCAGTACGACGTTTTTGACCGTAGCGGCACCCTGAAAGGAGATGTTTTCCAAACTCTTAATCTCGGAATTTTCCGAGAAAACCAAATTTTCCACGTTAGAATCGGCAAAGGCGCAGGGAGAAATTTCCGTAATCTCCGCAGGCACGTTCAAGGTTGTTGCGCCGCCGCGGTAATAGATGAGCTTGTTATCCGAAGTCACCATACCGTTGCGCTCGCTGTAAGCGGAAAGTCTGCCTGCGTAGCGCGAAAACTGCGGCGCACTGCTGTAATCGTCAAGCGCCAAGGGCGAAACCCTTATACTGAAATTCCTGTTTTCCGTAAAGCAGGCAAAGCCCAGCTCGCAAGGCTCAGTGGATAAGAAAACGTAATCAATGGTGTATTTGGTGAGAGTAACCAAGTAATTAAAGGCTTTTTCTCCGATTTTCTTCAAGCCGGCAGGCAGTATCACGGTGGGCAAATAGCATTGATAAAATGCCTCCGCGCCTATCTCCTTGACGGACGGCGGCAAAACTACGCTACCGAGCAAACTACAGCCCGAAAATGCCTTATTAGGTATAATTTCCACGCCGTCAGGCAGGGAAATCCTCTTAAGTCTTGCTCTTTCAAAGGCGGAATCGCCGATATATTTGAAGGACGCAGGCAGTTCGATATTTTCCACCGAGCAAAGCTCAAGCGCGTTTTCGCAGATACCCACGGTACCCTCCGCGACAACGAGGTTAGTAGCCACGGTGTAAGGATCAATCATTCCCATAATCCAGTTGTCCTTATACAGTAGCCGTCCGTTTTCGGTTAAAACAAGCGCGGTACAGCCGCTGAAAACGCCCTTGCCCATATAGCTTAAACTGTTAGGCAGAGTAAGCTCGGTCAACTCTATATCAGCGGAAAAAGCATCGTCGTCTATCGTTTTCAGTCCGTTGTTTGCGCCGATACTAACCCTCTGGAGTTGATAACATTTTTCAAAAGCGGAAGCACCTATCGTGATAAGCGAATCGGGTAACGTAACCGTTTGCAACTGCTGATTAAAATAAAAGGCTTGGGGAGCTATCTCCGTTACGCCGTTGGGTATAGCGTACTCCGCGCCGTCTCCTGCGTAAATCGCCAACTTGCCGTCGGAAATTACCGCTTGATTGCTGTAACAGGCATAATCGTAAAAGCTTTCCGACCACAGACCGAACGCCGTCTTGTAAGCGTCCAAGGACGCCGTTTTTGCCAAATACACCACGTTGCCGTTATCGGGAGAACCCTTAAGCTCGGGCGGCGTACTTCCTAAAAACGATACAACTCTCAAGCTGTCGTTATTGAAGGAACCCTTGCCTACGCTCGTTAGATTGCAGTCGAAGGTCAGCGTAACCAGATTGGTGTTATAGAATTCGTTTTCATAGACAACGTCCGTTGCCGTAAGCGTAAGGTGCTTGACGGACGAAAGCCCCAAGCTGCCGCCCCTGCTGTTAATTATAAACGGAAGGGTTAGATATTGCAGTTGCTCACAGTCAGAAAAAACCGAGGGATCAACGTAAAAAACCGATTCCCCCTTGTAGGTCTTCTCGACCACGATTTCATCGACGCCGCTGTCGTAAACCCCGGACGGCACGTAGCCTGAGGAGGACTTTGTATATTTGACGTTGGAGATATGGCATTTTGTGCAAAAGCCGTGACTGAAGGTATGCTCCGAATCGTTGCAGGGCGTAGGCTCGTCCTCTCCCTTGTTAAAGTCGCAGGCGGTAAAGGCTATAACACCCACCGCAATAAGCAGCACAGCGATAATAATAATAAAAAAATTTTCCTCTTCATTTTCAACCTCATAAAAAAGCATTTTTGCCGACATTTACCATTATATTATACATTATAAACTTCAAAACGCCAACAAACCGCCAATATAAAAACAATAAAATAGGTTTTGTTCTATATCAATGGTGCAATCTTTTTTTTGTGTCCGCCGCCCCTGCGCAATAGTGCTTAAAGCTTACTTTTTACCCGAATGCAATGTTGTACGAATGCAACTCCGCTACCCAAATGCAACCTTATTACCCGAACGCAACACTGTTTTATACGAATGCAAACTTATTACCCGAACGCAACGCTGTTATACGAATGCAACACTGTTACCAAAATGAAACTCCGTTATCCCAATGCAAACTTGTTACTCTAATGCTACACTGTTATACGAATGCAAACTTTTTACACTAATGCAACCTTATTACACTAATGCAACCTTATTACACTAATGCCACCCTGTTACACGAACGCAAAAAGCCCTAACGGCTCCGCTATGCGGTGGCTGTTAGGGCTTTCTTTTTTATGTTGACTAATATTTGTTTATTTCGGATATAGCTAGCAAAACGCGAGCTACATTATCTGACGGTAAATAGCCTCGATTTCTTCGGCACCCCAAACCTGCGGACAGGGATACAGAGGATTAGCCTCGTGCAAAGCGTGATCTATCATCACAGGTAAATCGGATTCCTTTATCAATACGGAACCGTCCTTCGCTCTGATTTTATCGGGAATTTTCATTGAACTGTTCATATCCTTAATCCACTTGATAAACGCTTTCGCCTTTTGCTCGTCCGTGTCGCCGTGGAGATTGATACAGTCGGCAAGTTGCGCCAGTTTTTTGTACGCGCTCTTCCCGTATGCGGTCAAAACGTAGGGAAGTATAACCGCGTTAGCCAAGCCGTGGGGCACGCCGTAAAAGCCGCCTAGGGTATGCGCTACCGCGTGAACGTAGCCCACGTAAGAGCGTGTAAACGCTCTGCCTGCAAGGTACGCCGCCTGTTGCATTTGGTTACGCGCCTCAAGATCCGCGCCGTTATCATAGGCGGTTTTCAAGTACTTATAAATCAGCTTTGTAGCCTCAATCGAATCCTTCTTGGTTTGCGCCGTGTTCTCGCCGCCGATATAGCCCTCCACCGCGTGGGTTAGAGCGTCCATACCTGTGGTTGAGGTGATATGAGGAGGCAGTCCGACGGTCAGCACTGGATCTAATACAACGTATCTTGGCATTAGCACGGGATCGTTAATGGGATACTTTTCGTGCGTTTCGGGATTGGAAATAACCGCCGCTAAGGTAGCTTCACTGCCCGTACCTGACGTAGTGGGTATCGCCACCAGCGGAGGAAGTTTTTTCAGCACCCTGAGATTGCCCTTAAGTTGGGGAATCGTCTTCTTGGGACGGGCGACTCTCGCTCCGATGCCCTTAGCGCAGTCCATTGCCGAACCGCCGCCTAAAGCCACGATTGCGTCACAGTTGTGCGCCTTATACATATTAAGTCCGTCCTCGATATTCTTGATGGTGGGATTAGGCACAACCTCGTGGAAAATAGCACAGTGGGTGCCGATTGCCTCGCAAGCCTCAACTAAGCCGTTGACCATTCCCAGCTTGTATAAGCCCTCGTCCGTCACCACGAGTATTGAATGAAAACCCTTATCCTTAAGATAAGCGGGAAGCTGTTTTATACTGTCAGCACCGCTAAGTATGCCCTTATTCCCGTTCCAAGGAAGCAGCCACATCACGCACCACATCAGCTTTTGAAAAGCGCGACAACCAAACTTTTTGATAAAACTTACCGCCATTTTTCTTTCTCCTTTTGCTAAAGATTCGCAAACAATACGTTCTTTTTGTAAAAAAACATATTTGTTCTTGTAAAACATATTGTATCATAACTCTAAATGTGTTACAATTAAACCGCACCCCAAATAAGAGGTTACGGCGCGAATAAAACATTCGCGGACGAATTGCGATTTAGAAAACAGAAGAAGGCAAAAATAAACGTAACGAAACAAAAAATAGCGGTTTTGTAATGAAAATCCGCCGAAAAGGAGTAAAAATGTACCATATCAAGGACGACAAGAGAACCCTAGTTTCCGCGACTCTCATCTATGAGGGTTTAATCGCACTGCTTGAAAAAACGCCTAATATCGACAAAATAACCATCTCCGATATACAGAGAGAATCCTCGGTAAGCAGAGCGACCTTTTACAGACTTTTCGACGACGTAATCGACGTGCTTATTTGGAAATGCGACAGCGATTACATAAAGGTTTTTAATAAATGCGTCAGCGAAATGAAAAGCCGCGACAGCAAGTACGCCTGTATCGAAACCTACTTCCGCACTTGGCAGGAAAGAGGTTCGCTTCTGGAGGTACTGGTGAAAATCCACCGCACGGATATAGTTTTCAATTCCTTTATCGATAATTACCACATAATAACCGACAGGTACACGGATGTTGAAAACTTTAACAAGGATCCCCGTTTCTTCGCCGCGTTAAGGAGCGGCGTGGCTTTTGCTACGCTTTGCTACTGGATAGAGTCGGGGAAAAAGCAAACCCCGGAGGAGCTGATGAACTTTCTTATGGGAGAGCTGAAATTCGTTATGGAAAACGAAATCTTTTTCTGATTACTCCTATCCCCTTACAACTGCATAAATAATCTTTTGCCGACTTCGATTGAGCTGTCTTATCCATTTAGATTTAACAGTATTATCTTTTCGATTGTGCTATCTCGCCGAATGAGCGGTTATGCGATACCGTTTCAGTCGTTTTTTTCATTCCGATTGAGCAGTCGTGCTATTCCGATTTAACTGTATTGTTATTCCGAATGCGCTGTTTTCCCTTCCGTAAGGGTTGTTTCTCTCGTTTCTATGCATAAAAGAAAACGCCGACGTTATTATCGGCGTTTTCGGCGTTGTCAGATGAAAACTAAGTTTTATGTAATCAAGCCATTTTTTTGAAATGCTTATGCTGATTATTCCCCGTCCTCTTTGAATACGATTATATCCTCCACCCTGCAATTCAAAAAAGAGCATAAATCGTTAATCGTTACCGTACTGATAGCTTTGTTATGTTTTAACCTATCCAACAAGCTCCGACTTACGCCAAAATTGATTATCAACTTGTAGGTTGTAAGTCCCTTGTTTTTTATGGTTTTGTAAAACGGTTCATAAGAAATCATTGACTATTGTCTCCAAATAGAGTATAAAATATGCTCCGATTATTGACAATTGTCGATATATAGAGTATAATGCTTACGATTAGTATTGTAAGCATCAGTTTAGGGAGGATTTTATGAAGACCAATTTGAAACTATTTATTTCCATTATTTTTGTCGTGGCTATTGCAGTAATGCTGGCATTGACGTTTACCGCCTGTGATAGTAATATCGAAACAATGACGGTGGATGTGGCTTATGCCGCGGCAACCAACCAAGGCTATACAGGCACGTTGGAGGAGTTTATCGCACTGCTGTCTAACGGCGGTGATTCTCTGATAACAGGAGTATCCACCAACGCAGACGGTTTCTTGGTAATCAAGTATAAAAACGGCGATTCCACCGTCAACGTCATAGTTTCCGGCACCAAGGGCGATACGGGAGCGCAAGGTGTTCAAGGCGAACCCGGTGCTAAGGGCGAAACAGGGGCGCAAGGTGTTCAAGGTGAACGCGGTCCTAAGGGCGATACAGGCGAACAAGGCATACAAGGTATTCAAGGCGA
>CAYJBY010000004.1:102662-114015 GCA_964368645.1 uncultured Christensenellaceae bacterium | reverse complement strand
AACGCGGTCCTAAGGGCGATACAGGCGAACAAGGCATACAAGGTATTCAAGGCGAGCAAGGTATCCAAGGAGAACCCGGAGCTAAGGGCGATACAGGCGAGCAAGGTATTCAAGGCGAGCAAGGTATCCAAGGAGAGCAAGGTATCCAAGGAGAACCCGGAGCTAAGGGCGAAACAGGGGCGCAAGGTGTTCAAGGTGAACGCGGTCCTAAGGGCGATACAGGCGAACAAGGCATACAAGGTATTCAAGGCGAACAAGGCATACAAGGTATTCAAGGCGAGCAAGGTATCCAAGGAGAACAAGGTATTAAGGGCGAAACTGGTGCGGCAGGGAAATCCGCATACGAATTATACGTACAATACCACCCGGAGTACACCGATACCGAAGCAAACTGGGTTGAAGAGAATTTCGGTCTAGGAAGAGTTTTCCTGTTCACCGAAAACGCAGACGGCACTTATTCCATCATTAATTACTTAAGCGGCGACACAAAGGTTATCATTCCCGATACGTACAAGGGTAAGCAGGTAACGACTATTGCAAAAAACGCATTCAGCGGTAACGTATATATAACGCGGCTTACTGTCGGCAACAATATCACGACAATCGGCAGTAACGCCTTTTCGGGGTGTATCGGTTTAATAGAGGTTACAATCCCCGAAAACGTGACAAGTATCGGCGAAAAAGCCTTTTACGGCTGCTCTAATCTTTCGACGGTTACTATCGAAAACAGCGAAGCGACAATCGGAGAGGACGCTTTTTACGGCTGCATTTGGCACCCGCTAGTCTACGATCTACCAGGTAAAGATTGTACGATTATTAAGGAGGCAGATTTTGTATGCTTGTACTTTAATAACGTGCTGAAAACTTGGACGACACACGAAGGAACCGACTTTACAATCGGCGGCGAGGGCACGGTGTGCGCAATAGCGGACGGCACTGTTTTATCCGTTGATAACTCTACTATGAATGGTTATTCAGTCACGATAGAACACGAGAACGGTTACGTCAGTATTTACAGATGCTTAGGCGACACGCCCCTAGTTACCGCTGATGAGGTAGTTACGCAAGGGCAGGCTATAGGCGTTATAGGCACAAGCCTATACTCCGAATCCGACGTTGCCGCTCACCTGCATCTTGAAATCACAAAGGACGGCACCAAGATAGATCCGATGACCATACTGCCGTCAATCGATTAATGTTTTCGCTTATTGACAATAGAGATACAAGCAAATCGCAATTATACCGCGCTATGTGGTAATTTATAAAGGGCAGTTCAAGGATTGAGGACTGTCCTTTATATTAATTAACTATGGATTCTCTTAATAAACCAATCCGAATAGCGGCGCAGTATTTGTTGCATAATTATCAGTATTATCCGAGAATTAAGGCTATCGCTCCCAAAGCTTACGCTACGAGGATACGGCTATCCTCGATTATTAACAAAGGTGCTAAAAATTAATAATTCAACTTGTCGTTTTCGTTTGTCATTCCAAGGTATTAGTGCTATTATGCTAGTTACAAATACAGGAAAGGGTTTTAAGTATGGAATTTGAAAGTCTTTTACCTTATCATCAATCGCTGATTGACGCGTTTATCGCTAAGTGCGATACTCTGCAAAGTGATTTTTCCGTTGCAACCTTACTTTTATGGACTGATTTCACCGATCCGAAGGTGTGCATTACTCCCGAGGCTCTGTATATTTGCGGTTTCGTCAACGACGAATTTACCTTCTTAAGTCCTCTTTGCGAGCATAGCTATTACCCCACCGCAGTGGACAAGATGGAGGACGAATGTATCAAGCGCGGCGAGATACTTAACGTCATTTACGCCACCGAGCATCAAGTACAGGCTCTGCTGAAAGCCGACGGCTCCGACCTTGATTACAACAGCCTAAACTTTGACGAACAGCCGATTTTTTCCACCCCTCAGCACCGTTTCCGCTACGAAAGGTCTATGGCGGAGTACGTTTATTACCCCGACACCCTTATCGAACTGGCAGGTCAAAAGCTCCAGAACAAAAAACACCGCCTTGCAAAATTCCGCAAGGAGTACGAGGGGCGTTATTCCGTCAGACCTATGACGGACGAGGACGTAGAGGGTATTGAGGAAATGACCGTCAACTGGAACAGGCTCAAGGGCTACGACTACCACGAGGAGTTGGAAAGGCTTTTGTACCTTATACACCACCGCGAACAGCTTTGTCTGCAAATCCATATCCTGATAATCGACGGCAAAATCGTTGGAATGACCGTTTTTCAGGTGCTGGTCAACGGCGTGGGTGTGGTACTTTTTGAAAAGTGCGACAGCGAGCATATCGACGGATTCAGCGAGCTTAACCATTACGAGGCGGAGTGTATGAAGTCCTGTAAGGTTATCAACAGGCAGGAGGATTTGGGCTTAGAGGGCTTGCGCCTGTCAAAAATGACCTTCCAACCCTGCACGTTGGTTGCGAAATTCACTCTTACCGAGAATTTGGACACCGAAATCCACGACCTTTATCAGTCCGTTTTCGGCGACAGCGACGAGCTGACCTCTCTTATTTTCGACGCTAATCAGGTGCCTTATCAGGCTTTGGACGCGGTCAACGACAAGCTGGTCGCCTGCGGCTTCGTCCGTATGAAACAACTTAGAGTTTTCGGCGAAATCCTTAACGCTCCCTACCTTTTCGGTATCGCAACAGACGACAATTACCGCCGCCAAGGTCGCGCCGAAAGAGTAATCCGCAAGTTGCTTTACGAGCTGTACCGCGACAAATGCCCCATAGCTATGCTCTGCCCTGCTAATCATAAGCTTTACGCCTACTATATCCGTATGGGCTTTATCAGATTTAACTTTGAAACGGAGCTGACGGCTGATAAGCTCTACCGCGACGATATGCGGCTGAGTATTGGCGGTATCGACGATTACGCCAAGGTAACTGCCCTCTTCAACGCCTATAATGCAAAATTTTCCTTTACTCAATACCGCGACGAGGCGGACACCTTACAGCGTTTACGCGAGGTTGACTCCGACGGCGGCAAGCTGGTTTGGCTCCTTGACCGCGAGAGTGATGCCTACGGCTATTTGCTTTTGGACGAGACGGATAAGATTATCGAAGCGGTTATCAACGACGCGCAGGAGCTTAATTCCGCTAACGACGCTCAAACGTCAGCTCTCGGCGAGAGCGAAAAAGCCGAAATCGTCAAAAAGCTGTTTTCCGACAAGGGGCTTAACGCCGCCAAGCTGTTGGACAACGGTATAAGAGTACCTCTCAACCGCCCCCTTTCCGAAATCGATATAGACGAGGACGATACCTACGAGCATAATATGCTCCGCATTATCAATCCTATCGGCTTTATGCAGTATATCGTGCCGAAAATCAAGCTGGAAAACGATTTGAATATCAATATGCAGGTTTTGGATCCTATGCTCCATAATTCCACCTTTAATATCAAGACGGTGGGCGGCGCGGTGAAAATCAGCTACGAGCACGATCCCGACGGCAAGGATTGCACCCTTAACGTACAGGACTTTATGAGGTGGCTTTTAGGGAGAATCAAGCTCCCCGGTCTGCCTAACCTCTTGGCGGATTTGACTACCGCTTTTTACGAGGAATACTAAACCGCAACCCTTTAGATACGAAGAAAAACCCGACCGTAACTTAATACGTTCGGGTTTTTGTTATTCCGCGCGTTATACGCTGTGGATTATCCTGTATTATTTGCCCTGTAAGTCCGCAAAGGCTTTTTGTATTGCGTAGTAGGAAGGCTTGCAGTTGCCGTCGCGATCCACCATTCCCCAGCCTGTTTCCACAGGACAGTCGCCCTGTCCGCAGATATAGCAAGCGTCGGAGTCGCTGTAGCAATAGACAAACGCTCCGCACAGATAGGACAGCTTGTTAAGCTCGGTGAAGCAGTCCTCGTAGAACTTGCCCTGTCCTTCCTGCGTGTGGGGGTAATCGTTGAGCTGATAGCCGTCCTTCAACTCCTTATAAAAGTGACTGATTAAATCGGAATTGAAAAGCTTATCTCCCATATTCAAGTAAGCCGCGGCTAACTCGCTTTCGCTCATTGCGGTTTCGTCAATGGAGCAAACCAGCTTAAGATGTTCGCGGAACTTGGGAGGAAAATCCTCGTCGGCGATTATTTCTCTCATATGGGAACGGGCGTAGCTTTCCGCCGCGGCAAAGGTGTCGCCCTGTGCGCCGTAGGAGTGAAGTATAGCCAGTCTTTCCGCGTCCGTCTTCTTCTGTCCTACGCCGATATAACCGAATTCGTTGAGAAGCATAGGCTTGTTGATTTGGCTGTGAGCATAGTTAAGCAGAGAGCTCATCGCCTCGATAGTCTTGAAATTGGACTCGAAACAGCCCACGTATATGTCCGCGCCCACGTAGTCGGCGTACTTTAAGTAAGGTTGCATTAAGCCGTTAAGGGTGATAAAGCTCAAACCTGAAAGATTGTAGCCTATGGGAATATCGCCCTTGTAACGATACATTGCCTTAAGCTGAATACCGATAAATTCCGCCGCCTCTTCTAAGGTAAGGGGCAATGTAAAGTGGTCTATACCCATCTCGTTGGTTATCTGGAACGCCGATACTATTCCCTGCAAATCCTCCGCGTAAAAACGGGCGATTTTCATTATTTCCGCGTGATTGTTTTCATCTCTGGGATCTAAGCCTGCGGCTATGTATTCCGTGGGATAGGGCGTAACCGCCATTACCTTGATACCTTGGTCGGCGTAACCCTTGGCTCTCGCCTTAAAGCTGAGGTAGCCCTCGCTCAAATTGCCGTCCTTATCATAAGGCAAGACGTTAATATCGAATCTAACCCAGTTGATATTGGCTTCCTTCAACTGCTGATAATTCTCCGTCGGGTGGCAAACGCCGCAGGCATAGCCCCCTAACAGCTCGATTAAAAGCTCCTCGTTTACCGAATAGGTTTCAAAATCCTCTAGCCACCACTCGCCCTCGTCCTTGTCATCGACTATTTTCGTATCGTCTTTCTCGCCGCAAGCGGTTATGCAAAACAGACAGACGGTCAGCGTTAGAGCTATCAACGCAAAAAATATTTTCCTCTTCATAAAACCCTCCTAATAACGGTAATCCGACCGCAAAAAGCCGTCAAATACATACATTACCCATACATTATACCATTTTTTATTCCGAGGATTAACAGTCATATATGTTTTTTTGCAAAAAAAATCGCACCGTAGGATAACGGTGCGCACGATTCAGAAAACACTTTTTTCAAGTTTGACCTTTATTAAGACATAAAAAAACGGTCCCTTTTTTTGAAGGGCACCGTTTTTTTGTCGCTTTTTATAAAGCTACGTTCACTGCCATTACGGTTCCTAACACCACCAGCGCTTCCATAAAGATTACGCTGAACATTCGGTACCAACCTTGGGTTGAGTGTGCGGATATTGCAAGTAAAACCAAGCTCAATCCGCCCAGTACGGTGGTTGAAATCCATAAAGGGTTACGCGTGGGGCCGTATGCGCCGATAAAGAACAGCGCGATGGCGGCTACACACAACAGGACGCCCGCACTAAACAGCAGTGTCAACCTGCCGACGAGCCTTACTTCGGATTCTTTACAATTACAGTTATCCATACCCATAGAATGAACCAAAATACAATATTTATTCAAAGTTTTTTCCGCTTTTGTGCCGTTTGGCGGCTAATTGCAATATTTTACGCTCGCGTATTGCAAAAATCCAAGCCCTCTGCTATAATTATTTCAATACGTTGTAAGGAGTGAAATTATGTCGTATATTGATATTTACAATCAATGGCTCGTTTCCGTTTCCCCTGAAGAGAAGCAGGAGCTGACTTCAATCAAGGATAACGACAACGAAATCAAAGAACGCTTTACGTTACCCTTGGCTTTCGGTACCGCCGGTATGCGCGGAGTTATAGGCTTGGGTACTTTCCGTATGAACGAGTACACCGTCAAAAGGGCTACCCTCGGCTTGGCGCAATATATCAAGGACTTAGGCTGTGAGGCTATGGCACGAGGCGTGGTTATCTCCTATGATACCCGATTCAAGTCCTATGAGTTCGCACTCGCCGCCGCTAAAGTGTTGGCGGATAACTGCATTAACGTGTATTTTTACGAGGACGTGCGCCCCGTTCCCCTTTGCTCCTTTGCAATAGGCTACCTAAAGGCAATTGCAGGTATAATGATTACCGCATCCCACAACCCCAAGGAGTACAACGGCTACAAGGTTTACGGCGAAGACGGCGCACAGATGTCGCCCGAAGCTACCGCGGTAGTGGTTAAGTATATCGAAGGCTACGGATATTTCGGCATCAAGGAAGCCGCGCTTACGGTGGAAACCAGAGGCGAGATACAACGGCTTGACAATGTGAAAATCAATCCCTATATCACCGTTATCGGCGCGTCAGTCAACGAGGCGTATTACCGCGCGTTGGAAAAGCTTTCGCTTTCGCCTGAAGCGGTCGCCGGTCAGGGCGCGAATCTGAAAATCGTTTATACACCTATCCACGGCACAGGCTACCTGCCCGTTACGGAAATGCTTTCCCGTATGAAAATCCCCTTTAATATCGTTAAGGAACAGGCGGAGCCGGACGGAGCTTTCCCCACGGTCAAGGTTCCCAATCCCGAAATGCCCGACGCCTTGACGCTTGGCATCAAGCTGGCTGACCAACTGAACAGCGACGTGGTTATCGGCACCGATCCCGACGCCGACCGTATGGGCGTGGCGGTAAGGAATCCGCAAGGTCAGTTCGTACTGTTAAACGGCAACCAAATCGGCGCGTTGCTGATGGATTATATCCTAAGACGTCACGTGGAAAGAGGTGATTTGCCTGCCAACGCCGCCGTTGTGAAAACCATCGTCACCACCTCGCTTGCCAAAAAAATCGCGGACAGCTACGGCGTGGCTTGCTTCGACGTGCTGACGGGCTTTAAGTTTATCGGAGAGAAAATCAACACTTGGAAGGAAACCGGCGAGCATACCTTTATGTTCGGCTACGAGGAGAGCTACGGCTACCTCTGCGGCACTCACGCCAAGGACAAGGACGCGGTGGTTTCCGCTATGCTTTTCGCGGAGATGGTCTGTTACTATAAGAGCGTCAATCTGAGCATTTATCAACGCTTGCAGCAGTTGTTTGAAAAGCACGGCTACTATACCGAAAAAAGCATTTCCGTTACCTTCGGCGGCTTGGACGGTATGAAGCTGATGGCGGACAAAATGACTGCGTTAGGCGCGATGACAATAACGGCTCTTGACGGAGTTAAGGTGGAGCGCACCGACAACTACAATACGCGCATATCCACCTACGCCAACGGAGTTACACAACCCATTACCCTGCCGCAAAGCAACGTAATGTATTACCTCTTAAGCACAGGCGACTGGGTTTGCGCCCGTCCGTCAGGCACGGAGCCTAAGCTTAAATTCTACGTTTCCGCCTGCGCCCCCTCCTCCGACGCCGCTGTTGCGAAAGCGGACGCTCTGCTTGAGGCACTGAAAAGTAAAGTGATTTGATATGCCGAAAAAACGCACTGCCGCGCTGATTGTCAGCGCAATACTTACGGTAATCGCGCTGGCTCTCCTTGTAATCGCAATTATTTGCGCGGTTAATGCGGATACCGCGAAACAATCGCAGGACGCGGCGGAGCAGCTTTTCGGCGGCTTGTTTGCCAACCTCGGACTCGTTATTTTCCTTATAGCGGCGGCAATTGTTGGGTTTATCACCGTATTCACTGCGGCAAGACTGCTCAATTCCCCCGTCAAGGGATACAAGATTTACGGGATTTGCGACCTATCCGCAATGGCGGTGCTGGTTATTGCTACCGTCGTTTACGTCGTCGTGCTGTCAACGAAGGGCGCAAACTCCAACAATGCGGAAATCGCCGCCGTTATTTCAAACTTTATAGCGTTGTAAGCTGTGATAATTGCGCATTAACAGACAGAATAACGGTTTTATGCGTTATTAGCCTAGGCAGTTTGCGAGAAAATCATTATAATAAGGATTACCTTTTTTAACAGGACGTAATACCCGTCCTTTACAGTAAAAAATCCTGCTAATTGCAAAAAACACGAAATTCGTAGATAATTAAAAGGGACGGAATACCCGTCCCTTTTTTTGTTTTTAAGAAGTTGTTTCGATTATGTTGCCCATAGGCTTGTTTGTTATTTGTGCCTTGCTGATAAGGTAATTTAATTAATGCTTGTATTGTTCGTTTGAATTAGTACGGCTCTGTTAAATGAACTTCCGATTACGCTTTTTAGTCAGTTAATTATGCTTTTTGGTTGCGTGCATTTTGTTGATTAGGTACATTTGTAAATTATGCTTTGTTAAACGTGCGCTTGCTTTTACCGTTGGTAATTGGCGAAAAGTCAATGATAAACCGAAATTACTCTGCGCCTTGTGCTTTCAGCACGTCGTTAAGAATGGCTAACGCCTCTTCCTCTGTGTAGCCGTTAGCGGTAACGTATAAGTTGCCTGAGTTCTGAATCGCGCTGTTGTTAATCGTGGATTGAGATGGGGAAACAGGCGATTGCTTACCTTCGTCAACGTCGGGCGTCTTGGTTGTGGAACCGTAATTGACAACAGCTCCGCCCACACTGCCTGCATTGACGTAAGTCACCGATTTGTCTTTTACGTTGCTGATTATAAGACTGTTGTCGCCGTCCGTTAAGGTAACGGAATACGTTGTACCGTTCTGGACGACAGCCGCTTCATAACTGTCTAAGTTAAAAGAATATCCCTTCAAGGGCTCCGCTTGGCTTTCCTCGGGCGCGGCGGCGTAATCCATCGAAAACTTTTTGCCGTTATTCTGTAGGGTAAGGGGAATGGCTATTGCGGCAATTACTATCACCAAGAGAGAACAGCAAGCCGCACCGATAGCGGAATAACGGAAATTAAAGCGTTTTTTGGGTTTCCTTTCCTTAACGTGAGAAAACACCTCCTCGAAAGGCGGTTTTTTGCTTTCCACGTAACTACGCATTAACTCGTCGAACTTTTTGTCGTTCATAATCTGCTCCTATTGATATAACGGATTAGGTCAGTCGTTGTCCCACCCTTCGGCGGTTAAATAATCCTTTAATTTTTTAATTGCCGCCTGCTTTGCCCTGTCTGCGGCGGATTTTGAGGTGTTGAGCGTTTTTGCGATTTCGCGAATCGTGGCATTCTCCCAAAACACCATATATACTATCTTCTTTTCCGTTGGCGATAAGGTCGCAAGCCCACGCCTGACAGCCTCGTTAAGCTCCTGTCCCTCAAATCCGTCGTCCACGGGATTGGCTCTTTCGTAGGCTTCGATTATGCCGTCCGTTAAGGGCACCTCCCTCTTGTGCTTGCGGATATAGTCAAGGGAACGGTTGACCATTATTCTTTTGAGATATGCGTATCCGTTAAAACTCAAGGTGAATTTCGCCGCGATTTCGTATATGTCCGACCAAAATTCCGAGGTGACGTCCTTCGCCTTTTCCTCGTCCTCAAGGTAACGGAATGCGACGTAATAAAGGTGTCCGCCTACTGTTTCGTACAGCAGACGAACACTCTCCTTGTCGCCTAAAGCCGCTTCCTTAAGCCTTTTGTTGACCGTTAAAACAAAATCGTCCAAAGCTCCCCCGATTTTTGAAGTCTGATCGTATTATCTAGCTTATTTTCGATGAATTAAGGATATAGTCCACATAACCAAGTATCCGCATATCGTTACTTGATGGTTTTCCGCTAAAAGTCCGTTAAGGGTTTCCCAGCGGTAGCACTAACGGTTTTCGCGTATTAGTTATAGCGCGAGGCTCGCTACGCTGCCCGATTGCGGCATTTCGGCTGATTGTCCTTACGCCGAGAATACCGTTATATGCGAAGGTTTTACGCGCCTAGTTGTCGATTTTGCAAAGCAATAACGACATTTTGTTAAGGTGAATACCGAACTCCTTTTCCAGTACCTTCACCGCCGCGTGAGCAACCTGCTCCTGATACTCCTGCATCGTATATATAAATCCGCGCCACTTACTTTCCGAGAAAGCGGCTACCCACTTGTCGGTAGGGCTAACGTCGCTCAAACGAATACGCTCGTTACGTCCGCTTTTGATAAAGCAGTCGTTAATCTCGTGAAAACGCGGTACCGAGGGCATATCAATCCAAATACGCTCGGTGGGAATATCTATGCCGTTGGTGAGCATTACCTCGGCGGCTATCTCGTCCTTGACGCGCTCCACCACCGCAGGTATTTTCAGCTGTTCCGCTATCTCGTGGACGCGCTCGCTCTCCTCCATCGTACCGCCTGCCAAGCACAAGGCGCGTTTCGGGAAGTTACGGGTTTTCAGCATATCCAACAGCGTGCTTACCTCGTCGCTCTCTCCGCTCAAAGTGAAAACCTCGTCGTCGGTTGCGGTGAGGTAATCTAGTATGGTATTAAAGCGTTTAGACTCCGAAAAAATCGTCTTTAGAACACAGCCTGCGGCTCTCACTTTTTGGTGCTGATAAACGATACTCGTCAGCATCATTTTGTTGAAGATTATCTCCTCGATTGCGGAAACTCCGCTGATGTCTATCGCCAAATGATAAAAGTCCTCGTCGTCGGTAACTACGTCCAACGTGTACATAAGTCTGGGCACGTCCAAAGCGACCATAACGCCTGTTGAATGGGCGTCGCGGAGAAGATAATCCAGCTTGTCCGCATCGAACGCTCCGTTGATTATATCCACCAAAAAGGCGAAAATCTTGCTCCGCGCAGGGTTGATATAGCCGACTATCATTTCGCCGACCAAATCCAAATCTATGTCGATATTGTACATACCCTTGATTATCAAACGGTTAAAATCGCGCATAGGCTGACCTGTGGCAATAAGATAGGAAAGTATCTCGTGGGGAACGGCGTGTTCCAGTTTGGGGTTTTCCTTTTTGATACGCTCCAAAACAGGACCGTAAATAACCTCCGACTGGTGGGAGAAAGGTCCGTGTCCGCAGTCGTGCAGAATGGCCGCAAAACGGCAGTTGTTATTAAAATATTCGGGATTATAAAGGTAATTGTTGCAAAGGTCGGCGTTTTTCGCAAAAATCGCCTGACACATTTTGCCTGCGATTGCGGTTACACCTACCGTATGCTCGAAACGGTTATGATTGCCCGCAGGGAACACAAAACTGGCAACGTCCGTCTGGGATATTCTGCGCAGACGCTGTAAAAGCGGTTGATCCAGCATAGCCATTTCGTGCGGCATATAGCTGTTGGTGCCGTGTACCGAGTCGTGTATCAAGGTAGGACGGGTGAGTTTTTTAGTCGGATAAATCAGCCTGGCTGATACGTAAGAATCCAGTTTTTCGCGTAACGCCTTTTCGGTGGGTAAAATCGCCATTGTTATGCTCCTTAGCGTAATAGAATTATTCTACAATAATCCGA
>CAYJBY010000004.1:102239-102562 GCA_964368645.1 uncultured Christensenellaceae bacterium | reverse complement strand
AAAATCGCCATTGTTATGCTCCTTAGCGTAATAGAATTATTCTACAATAATCCGACCGATTTGTCAATAACTTACCTTAGGTGCGCCGCCCCTTGCGAAAGGTAAATCCGCCTTCTCGCCTATATCACGTTATTCGTACCCTTTGCCTATATCAAGTTATCCGTACGCTTTGAAAGATAAATTTGTTTTACTAGCCTATCTTACTTTATGCTTACCCTTTGCTTGTCTTCCGTTATCCGTACGCTTTGCGAAAGGTAAATTTGTCTTCCTAGCCTATCTTACTTTATGCTTACCCTTTGCTTGTCTTCCGTTATCCGTACGCT
>CAYJBY010000004.1:0-102139 GCA_964368645.1 uncultured Christensenellaceae bacterium | reverse complement strand
TTGCGAAAGGTAAATTTGTCTTCCTAGCCTACTCCCATTATCCGTACCCTTTGCTTGTCTTGCGTTGTTATCCGCACCCCTTGCCGTTGCAGAAAAAAAGGCAACCGTTATGCGCGGTTGCCTTTTTTATGCTTTTGCCCTTACTAATTACTTGGTGTAATTGTCAAAATAGCCCTGAACCAATATGATAGGAGTACCCTTATCACCGCTGCCGCTGGTAAGATCGCACAGCGAACCGATCAGGTCGGTAAGTCTTCTGGGCGTGGTACCCTGAGAAACCATCTGTCCTACCAAATCGGCGTCCTTGTGACGGATATAGTCGCTGATTGCGGCTTTCAGCTCGTCGCCCTTTAAGTCTGCGAAATTGTTATCCGCCAAATACTTGAGCTTAACCTCGTTGGGCTGTCCCTCAAGACCTTGGGTATAAGCAGGGCTGACCACGGGGTCCGCCAGCTCCCAAATCTTACCTACGGGATCCTTGAACGCGCCGTCGCCGTAAATCATAACCTCGATATTAGCACCCGTTGCCGCGTTAAGCTCCTTTTGGATACGCTCAACCACAGGCTGACAATCTCTGGGGAACAGCTTAATCGTGTCCTCGGTAGCCTTGTTACTGCCGAGTAAGCCGTACTTCTCGTTGTAACCGCTGCCGTTGACTGACTCGGTCATAATCTCGTCCAGTCCGTAAACCGTTGCGCCCTTAGCCTTGAGCAATCTCTTGGTACGCGCTCTGGTGTGAATGTCACAGCAGATAACCTTATCCGTATAGGACAGTATGGAGCGGCAGTCGTTGGCAAAGATAATCTCCGCCTCACAGCCTACGCTCTGAATCAGCTCTTTGTAATAATCCACGTAATCAACGCCTGTAAAGGTGTGCTTGCGGTAGCCGAAAAGCTCTCTGTATTTCGCCTCGGACAAAACGTCCGTCCAAGGATTGACGCCCTTCTCGTCCATCAAATCCACGTCGATAAGGTGATTACCAACCTCGTCGGAGGGGTAGCTGAGCATCAAAACTATCTTTTTCAAGCCGGAAGCTATACCCTTAAGGCAAATAGCAAAGCGGTTACGGCTAAGAATCGGGAAAATAACGCCTACGGTGGCATCGCCGAACTTTGCCTTAACGTCCGCGGCTATATCGGCGGTATGCGCGTAATTGCCCTGCGCTCTCGCTACAACCGCTTCGGTTACAGCCACAACGTCCTTGTCGCCGAGCTTAAAACCGTCGGAGGCAGAAGCCTTAAGTACACTGTCAACTACTATCGCCGCAATATCGTCGCCCTGACGAATTATGGGCGCTCTGATTCCTCTGGAAACCGTTCCGACCAATCTTTCCATATAACACTCTCCTAAATCAATAATTTGCCCTAAGGCTTGTTCATTATAACACGGGCAACCGAAAAAAGAAAGTGCGGTTTCGGATAATGCTATATCCAATTCTTATAGCGCGGATAACAAAACACGATACTTAAGCCGTCGAAAAAGCCTTGCCGACTCTTAAGTTAGACGCTTTGCGCCTTTGCCCTTATTCTCGCTTTCTTCTAATCGGTTACAAGGTTTTTACAGGGAAAAATATCGGATTTTGTCGGCTTAGCGCAGTGACGAAAACCGATTTTACCGTTTTTTTACACAGCCTACATTGACTTTAAGGTGATTTAGTTGTATTATTTTATCATAAGAATAACGCGCGAGGTAACAATGACCGTAAAAACCGCAAATAAATGCTTGTCCGTATTAACTTGTCTGCTTTTGCTGACAATGTTTTTTGCGCCCGCCTTTGCGGAACCCTTTCACTCTGCCTGCCACAGCGGCGATATTGACGACTGCGGCGTATGCGAGGTCATTCTTACCGCTATTGCGGCTGGCGTTACCGCCGTTCTCACCTGCGCCCTTTGCGTAGGCGTACTGCTTAGACTGAAAAGGGCGGTCAAACGGGGCTGTCGCCGCCGTTTTACAGTTACTCCCCTTCTTTGCGTCAAATTTAACGAGTGATTATTCTCCTATTTTTTCAATTAATTTTTATAGGAGGTAATTTATGATAGTTTTACAGGATATTAAGGTATCCTTCGACGGCAATACGGTTTTGGATATTCCATACGTTGAGTTTGAGGAAGGAGTCACATATTTTATTAAGGGCGAGTCGGGCACAGGCAAGACCACCCTGTTTAACGTAATTTCGGGCTTGAAAACTCCTGACAGCGGCATAGTTCAGGTGGACGGGAACTGGGTTCATCTTATGTCCGAGAAGGAAAGAGACGTTTTCCGCGCAAAAAACGTGGGCTACGTTTTTCAGGATTTCAACCTTTTCGACGGCTTCAGCGCGTTGGAAAACGTAATGATACCACTAGCCTTTGTGGGGAAAAAGATTTCCTCCGCCGAGGGCAAGGAGCTGGCTCTCAAGTCGCTGGCAAAAACCGCGATTGAGGACAAAGCGTCCGTCAAAATCAACAAGCTTTCAGGCGGCGAAAAGCAAAGAGTCGCCATTGCACGAGCCTTAGTCAACGTGCCTAGAGTCCTGCTTGCGGACGAGCCTACAGGCAATCTTGACCGCCGCAACAGCGGTAAGATAATGGATTTGCTCATCGCGGCGGCTAAGGACTGCGGCGCAACCCTTTTGGTGATTTCCCACGACCTTTCCCTTGCTGAGAAGTTCGACAAGGTACTGGATATTTACGACTTTAACATAAAGGAGGACGTTGAATAATGCTACTCCGTTTTGTTAAAAACAATTTGACGGCTAAGCCGTTGCGTAACATACTGGTCGTAATCTCCTGTACCGTCAGCATCCTGCTTATGCTGATGATGGTCAATATCAGCTCCCAGATAACCGCGCAGTTCAACGTCAGCACCGAAAAATACAACTACGTGCTGGGCGGCAACTGCTCCGATACCGATTTGGTGCTTGACGGCTTGTTCTTTTACGATATGCCGACCAAAAGGTTGGATATCAATTACTTGGACGAGGTCAAGGCTATAGATGGCGTAGGCGCGGCTGTGCCTATCGCTATGGCGGATAACGTCACAGGCACCACTTACCGCGTAATCGGCACAACCGACGAGTTCTTTGTCAATGCTTCGGGCGTCAACTACGCCTTGGCAGAGGGCAATTACCTTGGCACTGCGGAGAACTTCGAGCACGGAGCCAACGTGGTCTTAGGCGCGAACGTAGCCAAAAAACTGGGGCTTTCGTTGGGAAGTACGTTTACCGCCTCCCACAGCGCGGACGCAGAGGGCGAGCACGCAGGCTTTGTCTATACCGTAACGGGGATTTTGAAGGCCACGGGCAACTCCCTTGACAACGCGGCTTACACCGATTATAAGGCGGTGTGGGCGGCTCACGAGCACGTCGGCGAGGAGGGGGCAAAGGAAGAAGAGGAGGGCGAGGATAATCACGCCGAAAACGGCTTTATTCACCTTATCTTAATAGCCGCTTCCCCCTCGGGTATGAACAACCTACAAGCCGCCTACGACGGCAACCAGCAGGTTACTTTGGCAAGCACAATCAACACCTTAAACAACGTGTTCAGCCTTTTCGGCGACGCAAGCAAAATAGTGTTGGCGATTATAATTATCGTTATCATTATGGCGTTTAATATGCTTTTCCTCGCTATGTTTACCGCCGCAGGAGAACGCAGAAGAGACGTAGCGATATTGAGAGCCATAGGCTCCGACAGGGGTAAAATCCTGCTGACTATATTGTTGGAAGCCCTTATTATTATGACCGTCAGCTGTCTATTGGGGTGGCTGCTGTCCTTCGCAGGGCTTGCTCTTACGGGCGGTATCTTTACAGGTATGATGGGCATAGTCATTAAGCCCACCGCTATGTGTATTGAGGAACTGTATATTGTGCTTGGGAGCTTCGGCATAGGTATTTTGGCAACGCTTATACCTGCGCTTATGGTTTATAAAACCGAGCCTTCCAAATATTTGAGATAAAGGAGTACCGAGATGGGTAACAACGTAAACACCAACAAAATCAAACAGCAAATCGCCAAAAGAAAAGCCGAGGAAGAGGCAAAACGCAAGGAACAGCAGGCAAAAAAGAAAAAACGTATATTGATTATTGTCATCGCCGCAGTCGCGGCGGTGGCGATTATCTGTGCAATTGCCATTCCCGTTGCGCTGAACAACAAGGTCACTTACGAGAAAATCGAGCTCTCAAGTCTGGATATTCCCGATTCCTCCACCGCGGCTAAGGCTGTAAGCAATCTCAACGAAAAAGACGTGGAAATAAGAGGCTATCTTTTCCCCTGTACAAGCCAGTATTACTGTCTTTGCACCAAAGCGGTTGCAAGCTGTCCCTACGCTACGGGCAGTATTCCCACGGACAGCATTATGATTAAGTATAAGGACGGAGCCTACTTCAATTACGCTCAAAACACCTACGCATCCGTAAAGGGCGAGCTGGTGGTTCAAAGTGAAAACGCGCTGACCTTCGAAGGTCAAAAAACCTATATGTATATGCTCGTCGATACGGTTGACGTTATATCTAAATAACTTTTTTCGGAGGTATTATGTACAATAATTGGATGTCCTTTCTAAAGGACGACGTTCTACTGACTAAGGCTGTAATTCCGTCCGCTCACAACGCAGGAACCTACGGAATGCCCGCCACCGCCCGCTGTCAAAACCACAGTCTTTATACCCAAACGCAGTACGGCATACGCCATTTCTGCATTAGGCTGGACACCAACCGCAAGGGCGAAATCGTCTTGGCGCACGGTCCCAGTAAGGGCGACCTTTTACGGCACGCCTTATCCGACCTGGGTAAGGCTATGACGGAGAACCCCTCGGAATTTTATATTCTGGATATGCGCGAGTACTATCCTCAAAAAATCGGCCCCCTCAATCTGACCTACCACGCAGAACCTAGCAAGGTCAACGAATTGGTTGCGGAGTTTCTCCAGCCCGAAAAATATGCTCTTACGGATTTTGAGGACATTTCCAAGGTCACGATGGGAGAAATCAGACGGCAGGGAAAGCGGTTTTTGCTCCTAAACTACCGCAAGGATTACGCCTACAGCACCGACTGCCCCCACATTATCCCTTGGGATAAGCAGATTTTCGGTTCAAAGCCCGAAAGCTTTGCCAAGAACTGTCTGACTATGTTCGACCTGCACCACACCGAGGGTATCTACTGGTTCCAAACCCAGCAAACGCCGAATTTCGGCACGGAAATCGGCTTCCGTTTTCCGAAAAACCTCAACAAATCGCTTTTGCCCTATTACCCCTCCATTATTAAGGCAATCGCCGACACTCCCTACTACCTGGAACAAGCCAACGTCATCGCAGGTGATTTTATGACCGAGGATTATAACAAAGTATGCGCAATATTGTTGCTCAATCTTAACAAAGGTACTATCATAGAAGAAAAAGCGGAGAAGTTCCGCCTTGAACTGGAGGAGAAATTATGATGGATTTGACGATTATCGGACGTTACGGTCCTTACGCGGCGGTGGGCGGTGCGCCCTGTAGCTGTTATCTCGTACAGGAGAACGGCACGTCTATCGTTCTGGATATGGGCCCGGGCAGCTTGGGCGTTTTGCGGAAGCACATAGACGTTACGAAAATCGACGGCTTTTATTTCAGCCATCTGCATTACGACCACGTTTCGGATTTCCTTGCTTTCCAGTACCTTCTGGAAGAGCTGAATCACACCGTAACCGTCTATACCCACCGCGAGTTTTCCGCGCTTTACAATATGCTTTTCGAACACCCCAACGTCAAGGTTGTGAATATCGACGAGGACGCGGACGTGGATATAGGCTGTTTCAGACTCACCTTTACGCGTCTTAAACATACCGTTACCGACTACGGCGTTCGTATCGAGGGCTTAAGCTCCAACCTGTGCTACACAGGCGACACGATGTACACCGCGAAGCTTATCGACTTATTCAGAAGCTGTGACGCGGCTCTTGCGGATTGCAGTAAGCCCGTGGGCTTTAAGGGACCGCACATCACGGCGGACAAGGCTAAGGAACTGGCTATTGCCACAGGCACCAGAATTTTGGCAACCCACGTTACACCCGACAATATCCCCTACGACGAGTTTAAGAATACCAAGAATATCGAAATCGTCGAGGACGAAGCTACTTACCATATTTAAGGAGTTTATATGAAAAACTACGACAGTATAATAATCGGTCATATCTCTATGGATACCAATACCGACCATCTCGGCAACTCCGTACATACGGAGGGCGGCGCGGTGATATACTCCTCTGCGTCCGCTTTCGCTCTCGGCCATTCCGTTCTTGCAGTGCATAAGCTGGCTGCCGAGGATTTGCAAAGAGTCAACGCGTTCACCATACCTAAGGAAGACGTTTTGACGATTATCTCAGAGCACTCCACCTCTATCTCCAACCACTACCTTACCGCGGATAAGGAAAGACGTATCTGCAAATGCATTTCCCAAGCTGAACCTTTTTCCGTCAGCGAAATTCCCACCGACGTCAAAACCGACCTTTACCACTTGGCAGGACTGATTTACGGTGATTTCAGCGATGAGATGATTAAGGAAACCGCAAAGCTCGGTAACGTGGCGGTGGACGTTCAGGCAATGCTCCGTCACAAGGCCGACAACGGCGATATGTATTTTGAGGACTGGCAATCGAAAAAGGAAATCCTGCCCTATATCCGCTATTTGAAAACCGACGCCGCCGAGGCGGAAATCCTTACGGGCTTAGAGGACCGTTATCAGGCGATTAAGGTTCTGTACGGTTGGGGTGCCAAGGAAATTCTTATTACCCATAACACAGAAGTAATTGCCTATGACGGCGGCGAAATCTACGCCTGCCCCATAAGAGCGCGGAATCTTAGCGGAAGAACAGGCAGAGGCGACACCACCTTTGCCGCATATATCAACGAAAGAAAGAACAAGAGCATAAAGGAAGCTCTTTTGTACGCCACGGCAACCGTCAGTTTCAAAATGGAAACCCCCGGACCGCTTAAAGCCAACCGCTCGGATATTGAAAACTATATCAACGAATTTTACGCGGACTTAAAATAATCGGAAATAAAAAATACGCTTTTTTACAGGGGACGGATTATCCGTCCCTTTTTTTAGCGTAATAAATGCGATACGATAGAAACTGTTTAATTTTTCGGAATTGAGGTTATCCGAACCTTTATTTTAGCGCAAACAAATGATACGCCGCGCCGTCGGACAAAATATAATATACAACGCCGTCGGAATAGCCGTAATTGATTACGGCAGCGTATTCCGCGCCGATTAACTCCTCTCCTGCGTAACTTCTAACGCCCACCTTGCCGCCTGCGGTGAAGGAATAGGTATAGGCAAAAAGTGCGGTGAGTTTGCCCTCAAAGCCGTCTATAACCACGGTATTGCCGTCCTTATCTACGATTACCCAATTTTCGGCGGTTTTGCCCACGGCATACCCCTCCGCAAAGGAGGAAAGGAACTCGTAATCAAAGGGAATTGCCACGTTGCCGTCGGAATCGAAGGCACCGTAGCGCGTTACGCCGTCCTGTACCCTGCCTGCCACCAAATAGCCGTTGTTGTAATTCTGATACTGATACGAGCCTTGCACCGACCAAACAGCCTTGCCGTCTAAGCCGAATAGACCTGCGGAATAATCAGCCAGCGCGTTGCCGCTGAAGCCCAAGCCGCCCTTGTAGGTCAGTAACTCCGCCGACAGGCTCTCCTGAAAACGCACGGTAAGTATGCAGTCCGAATTCATAACGTAGGCTACGCTGGCGGACAAATATTTGTCCTCGTCGGTTTCCGCAACCCAAACGCTATTGTAGCCGTCTTGTAGGGAAAAAGCCGCCTTTTCCTCGTAGGTCAAGCCCTGCGAGTAACGGTTAGTTATGGAAAGGATATGAAAATCCGCATTAATATCCGCGCTTTCGTCTGTTTCGGCGTTGTAGGAATACAGTCTTTGACCGTAGCAAACGTCGCCCTTTTCGGTGCTGACGCGATAGGAATAATTGGAGGTGCCTGCTATATAATTGGCTATTGCCAAGAATTTGCCGCCGCCCTGATAAATCAAATTGTAGTAAAGGTTGCGCTCGTAATCCCCGAAATAGCTCTTAATATGCCGAGCATAGCCGTCCGAGGTGTCGTAAATGGAGTTAAGGTTAGTCTTTGAGTTACAGGCGATTATATAATTATCCCCTACCGTATAATCGGTGGAAGCGGATAGCATCGTAGCAAAATACGCCTTGCCGTCCTTGTCGAAAACCTGACTGTCAACGGTGTTTTTCACCACGAAGAACTTGTCGCTCAAGGCGTACATTACCACTTCCTCGTCGTCAATCGTAATGGGGATAGAACTACCGTTCCGATAAAAGAAAAAGTAGGTTCTGCCGTTATCGCCCGTCTGATAAGCCATAAAGAAGGGACCGCTTTGAACTATTGCCGCATACTCCGCAGGCACGAGAACCGCACCGTTTGAGGAGCATAAGCCCACGTTGCCGCCTTCCTCCGCTACGTCGGAAATCTTGATAATGCCGCCGCTTAGTATCTCCACGGGATAATATCCGCTCGGTATTATTATCTCCTCGGCTTGGGTGGGGAGCGTAGCGTCTGCGGTCTGCTTTATCGCATCTCTTCCTGCCGCAACGGTAAATCTCTCGACGAACTTCTCGACGACAGGCTCGGGCGTACAGCCCGAAAGAACTATGACCAGCGCAAGAACCGCGCATAACGTAACCATTGCCATTTTCCGCATAGCAACAGTATATCATAAAAATCCGAATAAATGATTAAAACTGCGTGAAGCTACTTGAAAATTTTCCGCAAAACGGGAAGTTTTTTCAGTTTCTGAAGCCGTGCGTACAAAAGCGGCGCGGTTTTTTTAAGCGGACGCAACAGGAAGTACAGGAGAAAAAAGCCGATTAGAAAGCCTAATATCGTATATAATCTTATCTCCCCGAACCCCGAAAAGAACAACGCGGTTAAGTACAGCGTTGCCGCCGAAAGCATAAAGAACAAATCGGTTGCCAACTCCACCGCCTTACGGTTTTTGGCAAAGTATCGGACTAAATAACAAAAACAGTATATCAGCGCGGCGGCGACTCCTGCCCCTAAGCAGGCAAGAAAGGTCACAGGTTGAGTTACCGTACCAACGATATCCGTCATTTCAGCAATTTTTTCCAGAGGCTTTCCTTACCTCTGCCGCCTGAATACCGTAGATTCGCAGGATTCCCCGCAAGTATCAGCACTCCCTCCTCCACGTTAAGGTGCAGAGGTGAAAAGCCGTCTCCGTTTAAGGTCAAAACGCCGTCCGACAACAGAATTTCCACTTCCTTCTCGGACATTGTCAACACGTTTTCCACTCCGGTTATCTTGATTTTGCCGTCTATCGTCAGCGTATGCGCCCTTTTCTTTTCTTCAACCATACCCTATACTATGCTCCTGCCGCGGATTCTATGTATAATCATTCCCGTTTCTTTCCATAATAAATTTATAAACAAGGAGGCGTATTATGAGTGAAAACGATTATAACGTAAATAACAAGCTACACGACATTAGAGATGCCAACGGCAACGACTTCGGCGAGCCTAAGGGCTGCGGTTGCGGAGAAGACTGCCTTTGCGAGGAAAACGCACGGGCGGACAACTGCGGTTGCGGCGAGGTTTGCGGCTGTATTTCCAGAAAGGACGAGGAAACCGTGCTCCACGATATTGACAAAACTCTTTTGACCGCGATTCAGTCCACCGACGAGGTGCTTAACGAGATAAGCGGCGCGGATTTTAAGGAGTATCTTAAAAAGGAATTGCGTGTTTATTCGGAAATGCACAACAAATGCTCCGAATATATGCGTAAAAACGGCATCGAATCCAACTTTTACGGAAGTATGAAGCAGGCAATGCAGAAGGGCGCGGTCAAGCTCAATTTGGTAGGCGGCGTTACCGACGGCAAAATCGCCAATATGATGATAAAGGGAGGCAATATGGGACTGGACGTCATCGCGAAGAATCTCAACAAAAAGCCCGAAATAACCGACGAGCTGTACAAAATGGCAAGAGCGTTGGAGGCGGAGCTTACAAAAAGCATTAACGAGATGCGCAGATTCCTCTAAACTTTCGTCCGATAAGGCAACGCGCCGTTTTTCCTCTATAGGAGCCGTGCGCTTGCCCTCACCTATAAAAAAGACCGCTCTGTCGCAAACCCTACAAGCACAGTCGGTCTTTTTTGTCAATGTCCGCCGCCTTTTGGCGCAGACGTTATGAATAACCTTATTATCGGTTATTATCTGTATTCGATTACAAATTCATCTACCGCGCGATCCTTGACAAAGGTGATTTCCACGTTTCTGAAAAGTCTTTGCAGCATCGCCGAATAATTGGGACGCTGATTGATATAATCGTACAACTCCGAGCTAGCCCTAACCAACAGCTTTTGCGCCGCTACGGTGCCTAAGGAGAGCTTACGCAGGTTATCCAACAGCTTAAAGCTGATTAACTGTTCGCTGAACCGCTTGCCCGTGCCGTGACATATTCCGCAGGGCCGCATTAAAAGGTTCTCGAGACGTGCGTCCGTTCTGCGCCTTGTCAGCTCCACCAATCCCAGCTTGGTAATATCCACAACCGTTACCTTCGCCTTGTCGTGTCTGCTGTATTCCTCCAACGCATTCACAAGTTTTTTCTTGTGCTGTTCCGAACGCATATCTATAAAATCTATAACCACTATCCCTGAGATATTGCGAAGCATCAGCTGACGGCTTATTTGCTTCGCCGCGTCCAAATTGATTTTCAGCGCGGCGTCCTCCGAGGGCATATTGCCCACGAAACTGCCTGAGTTGACGTCGATTATAGTCAACGCTTCGGTGTACTCGATAATCAACGAGCCGCCGCTGGGTAAAATAACCTTGGAATCTATGCCCTCGCGGATTACATTCTCCGTAATGCCGTAATTAGCGATTAAGGATACTTTCGTACTGTCGTAAAAATCGGATTTTTCCTTATAGCGGCGATAAAGCTCCGCATTGTCCGTTACGATATTGTCCGCCTCGGGTATGTAATCACGCTCTAACCGCACCAAAAGCTCAGGCTCCTCGAATACCGCGCCGCTTTTATTGCCTAAATCCCGATACGCTTTAAGGGTTTTGTCCCAAATCCCTCTTAATATGCAAAGCTCGTAATCAATCTGTTCTATGCTTGCGTTGGTAACGGCGGTTCTTAAAATAAAACTCTCGTTGGGCTGAACCTTCTTTTTCAGATTCTCGGTTATTATCGCTACCGACTCGCCCTCCGCACGGTTACTCACGTTCACCGTACCGTTGCCGTTGGGCATATAGACCATATAACGCCCCGGTATGGTAATCTGCATATCCACCATCAAGTCCTTCTCACCGAAGCACTCGCGTTTGACCTGACACAAGCAGTAATCACCGTCCTTAACGTCGTCAATGTTTTGTTTGTTGAGGGAAAGGTAGCCCGTTATGCCTTGTCCCAAATCCACAAAGGCGGCAGATAAGCTGGGGATTTTGCGCACGACCTTACATTTATAAATCGTGTTAAGAATGTGGGTTTTGAAACCCTTACATTCGGTATCGTACGCCCACAGCTCATTGTCGATTAGATATGCTACCCTCGTAGCGTATTCGTTGTCCTCGATATAAAGCGTTTTCATAAGATGTCCTTCTCTATGTAAATAATTTTGTACTCAATAATAATACGCCTTGCCCGACTCCATATCGGGATACAAAGGGCTTGCGCCGCACCGACGCGAAAACAAAAGAAAAAACCGCCGCGCCTAAGCCTCAGTCGGTTTTAATCCTGCCAGATATTCGTCAACAGAGCATATTACCCCGTTAAGACGCACGTACTGTCCGTAACGCCACACCGTGCCGTCCGTTTCAAAACCGAAACGGTTTGCCAGCGACCTGCCCAGTATGTCCGCTCTTAAAGTGCGCTCTCCTGTGGAAACGCACACGTTGAGATTGTTATCGAAAACCTTAAGTCCGAAGATGTCGCCCACCACGTCGCGCATAACATCGGGTGCCCTTCTGGTGGGATAGGGCAAAACGTAGCTTTGCTCGTTGATTATACCCTCTATGTCCTTTTTGAAGCTCATCGCCCCGTTAGCCGTTATGCTGTAATCGGCACAGCACACCTTGCCTGCCAGATTGGGATTGAGGGTGGTCTCCCACGCAGCGGTAGCCTGCAAGCCCTCGGGTGCCGCCGCGTTGTAGGCTGTCAAAACATCTTCCGCTTTTGCCTCGGTATGCACGGTAACGTACTCCGCGGTACTGAACATACCCAAGGGTAAGGGCACCGAAAAGTTAAGGCTCATATGAGGATTAAAGCCCTGCGAATATTCCACGTCTATATCCGTACGCCTGAATATGCGAACGATATGACGAAGTAAATCTATATGTGAAAGATAGGCGTATCCGTCCTTTTTGCAAAACTTAAGCGTTACCATATCATTCCACCTCGTTACACTTGCAATAGGAAGCCGCACCGCAACCGACACAACCGCCTAAGCAGGAGGGCGTACACTCCGCAAGTTTGGACTTTGCCCTCTCCTTAAGTAAAAACTTTTCCGTTACGCCGCAGTCGATAAACGACCAAGGCAGAACCTCGTCCTCACCTCTTTCGCGAACGTAGGAGTTGGGATCAACACCGCACTCCGCAAAAGCTTTCATCCACAAATCAAAGTCAAAATACTCTGTCCAGCTATCGAATTTCGCACCCATTTCGTAGGCTTTCACTATGACCTTAGCCAGTTCCCTGTCGCCTCTTGCGAACACGCCCTCCAAAAAACTGGTGGTGCTGTCGTGGTAGTGGAAGGTCACGTTCTTGATGCGAAGCTTCTCTCTTAAAAGAGTCTGCTTTCTGTTCATCTCTTCCATTGTAATCTGCGCTTCCCACTGGAAGGGGGTTATCGGCTTGGGTACGAATACGGCACAGCTTACGCTAACCGTAAGGTAGCCCTTAGCCACTCTGCCGAAAATGCTTTTCACACGGCGAACCACGTCCGCTATGGCTTCTAAGTCCTCGTCCGTTTCGGTGGGTAAGCCCATCATAAAATACAGCTTAACGCTTTTGTACCCTTGGGAAAAAGCCTCGGTCATCGCGCTGTCGATATCCTCTTCGGAAATGTTCTTGTTGATTACGTTGCGAAGTCTTTGAGTGCCTGCCTCGGGCGCAAAGGTCAGCGAGCTTTTTCGGGATGCCTCGGCAAATTCGCCCTTGAAGGAATTGAGCCTTAAGGACGGCAACGCCAAATTAACGTGCTTGGCTTTAACCACGGGAAGCAAATCCGTAAGAAGTCCCTCAAGATAGGGGTAATCTCCCGTGCTTAGAGAGCCTAGGGATATTTCGTCGTAGCCCGTGCGCTTAATTAACTCGCCGCAAAGCTCCTTGACCTTATCCGCACTGCGGTAACGTAAGGGACGGTAATAAAAACCGGCTTGACAAAACCTACAGCCGTTGGCACAGCCGCGGTATAGCTCTACCATCGCCCTGTCGTGCACTATCTCTATAGTGGGTAAAAGCTGGGCGGTGGGATAATAACAATGCTCGAAATCCTTAACTACGGCTTTCCGTACCGTTCTGCGGTTTTCGGGAGTGTTGTAGGCAGGCGCGTAAACGCCCTCTATCTCCTGCGCGTCCTTGACGAATTCGGACTTGACGTAGGTGCCGTTGCGTTTCCGCTCGTTATACAAGGCAACTAACGCAGGCAGATTTTCCTCGCCCTCGCCGATTAGCACGAGGTCGCAAAAATCCGCGTAAGGCTCGGGGTTCACCGCGGAAGGGCCGCCCGATACTATAAGAGGATAGGAATCATCTCTGTCCTTGGCGTAAAAGGGAATCCCTGCCAAATCCAATACGTACAGCACGTTGGAATAAAGCATCTCGTACTGTATGGAAAAACCGATTATATCGAAATCCTTAAGAGGAGTCTTGCTCTCCAAGCTCATTAAGGGCATATTCTCGCGGCGTATCGTCTCCGCAAAATCCACAGCAGGCGCAAAGCACCTTTCGCAAATAACGTCCTTTTCCTCGTTAAGACGGTGGTAAAGGAGCTTAAGCCCCAGGTTGCTCATACCCACCTCGTAAAGGTCGGGCATACAAATACAAAAACGGCAGTCCGCTTGTTTCGTCAAATCCGCACTGTTGTATTCGCCGCCTGTGTATCTGGCAGGCTTGTCAACCGACAATAATAGCTGATGAAAATTCATTATAGTGTGGTAAGCACCGCCGCGCCGATAATCCCCGCGTCGTTGCCGAATTGCGCCGCCTTAACCTTAACGTAGGGGTTAAGCTCGCCGCCGTATGCCAAACCATTGACTATCCCCTCAAGAGGATTGACGATTCTGCCCTGCTTGGATATGCCTCCGCCGATAACGATTATCTCGGGACGGAGCAAATTAACCAAATTGATAATGCCTAACGCCACGTCGTTGACGTAAGCGTCGATAAGCTCCTTGGCTCGGCTGTCGCCTAGGTCTGCCGCGTAAAAAACGGTTTTGCCGTCCACGCCGCCCTTTTCAGCGGCGATTTTTGCAATCATTCCCTGAGGATTGGCGGCTACCTCATCGGTAACTGTCTCCAGTAGCGCGGTGGTGGCGGCGTATCTTTCCCAGCAACCGCTCAAACCGCAGTTGCACTTCTTGCCGCCGCTTTTGACTATAATATGTCCGCCCTCGGTGCCTGCTCCGCGGTTGCCCACTAAAAGTCTGTCGTCTATTATAAAGCCGGTACCGACTCCCGTTCCAAGCGTTATCAGAGTCATATTGTGACAGCCCTTGCCCGCGCCGAATTTCCACTCGGCAATAGCCGCGCAGTTGGCGTCGTTGCCGCCGTAAACGGGCACGTTAAGCAGGGAAGTCAGCTTACCGCAGGCGTCTACATCGTACCAGCCCAGATTAGAAGCGAAGCTAACCACTCCGCGGTCTATAGTGCCGGGAACGCCGATACCTACCGCCTTAACCTCCGAGAAAGCCACGTTGTTATCCGCCGCGGTGGCACGGCAAAGCTCCGCTATCTCGCATAGCGCCTTATCCGCGTCGTTTACCGTTGTGGGTATCGTACAAATCCTGCCGAAAATTCTACCTTCAAAATCAACGAGAGCGCATTTGATGCTCATTCCGCCGATATCTACGCCTAAGTTATACATAAAAACTCCTTAATTGCATTGGTACGTTCAGGTTTTACAATTTTATTATAGCATAATAGACAAACCGTTGCAATAAATTATAGTAATTTTCAATTCGGAGAAAAGCTATGAAATATTCTAACATTAAGGAAGTGGGCGTCAATACCTACGAAAACACCAACGTATCGAAAAAAAGGCTGAAAAAAAAGGGCGGCTGGATTCTTAACGCGCTGACTCTTCAGCTTGCTCTTTTGCTGGTAGTAGGCGTTGCCTACACGGCGGTAAACATTTTAGACGGTGACAGCGAGGCGTTCGCCAAGGTCAGAGAGGCGTTTTCGATAGAGTATGAAAATTAGGGTTCACCCCCTTTTTTTGCTATTCACCGTACTGTACACAGTAACGGCAGGGGTTGCCGCCGCCTCTGCCGCTCTTCTCGCGCTGGCAGTTCACGAGTGCGCCCATATCCGCGTGGCGTTAAAGCGAGGATACAAGTCGGGAGAGCTTACCCTTATGCCCTTCGGTGCGGTAATTAATCTTGAAGAAACTTTGTTAAAGGAGGACACCGCGGCGGTGGTGCTTGCAGGTCCTATTGCCAACCTTCTGCTCACAATATCTCTAACCGCGCTTTGGTGGCTCGCGCCCCAATCCTACCCCTTAACCTGCGGCTTGGCAAAAGCTAATCTTGCGCTTGCGGTGGTTAATCTGCTGCCTGTTTATCCCTTAGACGGAGGCAAGGCGTTATCTGCTTTTGTGAACGAACGTGCGACAAGAATATCGGGTACGGCAATAGGGAGCGTTATCGCCGCGGTTTTTGCCGCCTGCTTCACCGTGGGCTGTATAAAGAAAAATCCTAACTTCTCGCTGTTGCTTTTTGCCGTTTTCCTTGGCTTGTATCCGTTAATCGGGAAGAAACGGACAAATCTCAATTTCTTTCGGAAGAAACGGCAGTTTTGCAAGTTGAACGAGATGTCTGTCACGGCAAAAACCACCCTTTCGCAACTCCTTAAGCTGGCGGCGAAGGACAACGTAATCAGGTTTTCGGTTTTCGGCGATAACGGCAAAAAGCTCGGAACCATCGAAGAAACCGAGCTTTACGGACTTGCGGATTTAGGCGCGTTGGCTACCGCGTCGGAATGTATTGATGCACTTAAAGCTAAAGACTAAGCTTGATAGGTAACTACCCTCTTTTGTGCCAATAAATTCGGGTTGCCGTACCCGTAATTATCACGGAGTATCCGCCGTTTTCGCGGCTTTCAACCTTCATTTTAAAATCCTGCTCGTTTACATCGAAATACTCGGATAATACTCGAAAAAGCTCGCTCTTAACAGCTGGCATCAGATTTTCGGGAGCTTCCGTCCTGTCCTTTAACAGCATTGCCTTGATTCTATCGGTTTGATTCATAAATTCTTCAGTAATCTCCGAAGATTACCTACTACTCCTCTATATTTTTGGGTTACGTCGTAAACCCTCTTCCCCTTTTCGCATACCACCGCCGCCAGCATATACAAGGCTTCCATATACTCCGCGTCACGGCTGTTGCTCATCAAAAGAGCCTTGTCGTCCTCGGGTATCGCTCCCCACAGCGGCGCGTGGAGAAAAGCGGCTATCTCCGACGGCGAGGGGTTATCACCGCTCATTATCAAATCTCCCCGTGCGCGGTTTACCGCCAAGCCCAATCTTTTAACTCCGTAGCTGTCCAAAAGTCCTATTACCTTGTCCGCGTCTCTTAAGGACGGTAAGCCCGGAGTTACCACAACTACGGCGATTTCGCTTACCGCCACCGCCCGATGAAAGCCCAAATCAATGCCTGCGGGACAGTCGATAAGGACGTAATCCGACAGCCTTTTCAGCTCGTTGGCTATCTTCGTAAAGCCAACAATATCGATTCCGTCCGTTAAGGTATGCGCCGAGGGAAGCAAATACAGATTTTCGCCGTAGGGGTAGCGAATCAACGCTTCCGAAAGCCGACATCTGCCGTTTACCACGTCCTTGATGTCGTAAACCACACTGCCCTCGACACCTAAAACCAAGTCCAAATTGTTAAGTGTAAAATCCGCGTCAACCAGCGTTACACGGTAATTCATACGGGAAAGCGCGACTCCCAACGCCGCGCAAAGCGTTGTTTTTCCCACGCCTCCCTTGCCCGATGTAACCACGACACAAATTCCCATAAAAAAATCTTACACGCAATCGCGTGTAAGATTATAGGTTTAACCGTCGAATTATGCATAATTATCTGTTATGCGCCGCAAGGTCAGGTCGGAATTGTCACATTTCACCGATAACAGGTTTTATCGCTGTCCTCATAGTGAACTCCGCATATTCATATTACTTTGAATTGTCTGCCGTTATACTAAGGCTTTCTGCCTATTAAGCTCGGCGTATCGCCCTATTAACGGACATTTTTAGTAGGCGATATGCTCCTCAACGTAAGCCGCCAACTCATCGATAGCTATACGTATCTGCTGCATACTGTCACGCTCTCTTACTGTAACCGTGCCGTTCTCTAAGGTGTCAAAGTCCACCGTTACGCAGTAAGGGGTTCCTATCTCGTCCTGACGGCGGTAGCGTTTGCCGATACTTCCCGTCTCGTCGTAGGTGCAGGCGAAACGCTTTGCGAGCATCTTGTAAACCTCGGTAGCCTTGTCGCCAAGCTGTTTGCGCTGTAAGGGTAATACCGCAACCTTATAAGGAGCGATTGCAGGGTGGAAGTGCATAACCACTCTGGTGTCGCCGCCCTCTAACTCTTCCTCATCGTATGCGTTGCACAGCAGAGCCAATACACTGCGTTCTACGCCGAGGGAAGGCTCGATAACGTAAGGAATATACTTCTCGTTGGTGATGGGATCGGTGTACTCCATATTCTCGCCGCTGACCTTTTGATGGCACTTGAGGTCGTAATCCGTGCGATCCGCGATGCCCCACAGCTCACCCCAACCGAAGGGGAACAAGAACTCGAAGTCCGTAGTTGCACGGCTGTAAAAACACAGTTCCTCGGGATCGTGGTCGCGCAAGCGCAGACAGTCGGGCTTGATGCCTAAGCCCAAAAGCCAGTTTTTGCAATACTCTTTCCAATAACCGAACCACTCCAAATCGGTGCCGGGCTTGCAGAAAAACTCCATTTCCATCTGCTCGAACTCTCTGACGCGGAAAATAAAGTTGCCGGGGGTAATCTCGTTACGGAAGGATTTGCCTATCTGACCGATACCGAAAGGAACCTTGTTACGGGTGGTGCGCTGTACGTTCTTGAAATTAACGAAAATGCCCTGCGCCGTTTCAGGTCTTAAATACACGGTGTTGGTTGTGTCCTCGGTCACGCCCTGAAAGGTCTTGAACATAAGGTTAAACTTCCTTACGCCCGTGAAATCGCTGTTGCCGCACACGGGGCAGGGAATCTTATTATCCTTAATATATTGCTCCATCTGCTCGTTGCTCCAGCCTGCAATACTTAAGGTTATATCCTTTTTCTTGTTGTAATTCTCGATAAGGTCGTCTGCGCGGTGACGGGATTTGCAGCTGCGGCAGTCCATAAGAGGATCGGAAAAACCGCCGATATGTCCGCTTGCTTCCCAAACCTTGGGGTTCATCAAAATCGCGCAGTCCAAGCCTACGTTATATTCGCTCTCGGTGACAAACTTTTTCCACCAAGCCTTCTTGATATTGTTCTTCAGCTCAACACCCAAAGGACCGTAATCCCAAGTATTAGCCAAACCGCCGTATATGTCGCTCCCCGGGAATATAAAACCGCGGCCCTTTGCCAAAGCTACTAACTTATCCATTGTAAGTGTCTGTTTCATAGAAAAACTCCTTATAACAATATGTGTATATCATACCTTTGACACCGTTTTTTGTCAAGCAATGTAACCCTTTAATTGCGGAGCGCATAATCTTTACTAAGAAAACATTTTCTTACCACATATTAAAAACCGGAGGTACATATAATGAATAACTGCTTTTGCGGCGATAACAATAATTCCCTGTGGATTCTGATCCTCTTATGTTGCTGTGGCGGCGGCGACGGCAATTGTCTTTGCGACATTCTGCCCTTGCTCCTCATTTTGCAGTGCTGCTGCGGCTGTAACATTTTGGGCGGTTGCGGCGGTTTTGGCGGCGGTGGCTGCGGCTGCGGCAAATAATTCCAAGTAATCGGGCGGATAAAACCGCCTGTAAAAGAGAAAGGGGTTGCACCGAAAGGTGAACCCCTTTTTGATTGTACTATTGATGAAACTTTATCCTTTAGTTCCGTCTAAAAACGGATAAGGACGTTAGCGTTGTTTTTGGATTGTTTCCTTATTGCGGACGTGTGTCTTACCTTAGCCGTCGTCCTTGTTGCGGACAGTGGTCGGTTATTGTCGCGCTTACTTTTCCGCCGTCTTTATACCCTTAAGACGGGCTAAAGTGGTTTTGTCTATGTTGTAGGTTTCGGCCTGCTTGGTGTTAAACTCGCCCTTATCGTCAACGGGAAGCACCAACGCGGATTGCTTTTCGGCATCGTCCAAATCGATATACATACCCTTGATTGCCGCCTTTAGCAACGGATTCAGGCTTTTGGAATTCTGATAATTAATCTCGAATACCTTGACCTTTTCGCCGTACACGTTCACGCCGTACTCGAAATCCGCGCGGGTAGGCTCGTACTCGATATTGAGAGGTCTCCACATACCCAGAAGTGTAAATCCGAAGTTAAAATAGCTGTGGGTATTAACTCCCGTTACAACGAAATCACTGTTGACGTCCTTGGTAAGCGCCTCGGACATCAGCTTGGCGATATAGTCGTTGATTTGATTTTTGATACTGTCGTCAATGCCTATACCCGAAGGTACGATATCCATTCGGATTTCGTTAAGATTTTTCCAGTTATAGATATAATTGTCGCCCTCGAACCGCAAGGTTATATATCTTGTGGTAGAGTTGGGATCGGTCACGGGGAAATCACCGTTGGAGCCCATAAGCGCACAGCCGATAATATTGGAGAAAATACTGTTTTTCAGCGTAACGTCCTGCGACACGTTGGGGCAACCCTGAATTATGATACAAGTTCCTGCTACGTTGCGGAAGATACAGCCTTCAACGTAATATGTGCCGCCTGCATAGCTCATACAGCAGTAGCCGTACTGGAACAGGCAGTAGCTGTAACGTACCCTGCCGCCCACCTTATGGGTGGAGTCGCCTACGTAGAAACGTATGGGAGTGCCGCCCAAGGTCAGGTTGTCAAAGGTTTCCATACTGTCCTCGGACACAGGTGAAGAGGATTGAATTGCCAAATTCTCGATAAATATCTCGTCCGCTGTCCGACCTAAATCGTAAGGGTGACTGTGGGCGAACATAGAGGTGTCGAATTTTTGATGATACTCCGTGTGGAACTGACCGTCGTACTTGAAGCCGTTGCCGTATATACTGCGGAAGAACAGCACGTTATCGTGGAAGTTCTCCTCGGCAGGCATATACACGTTGGTGTGGAAAATCACTGACGAAGCGTCTCCCGTCTGCTCGAAGTCACTGCGGTAATCGTTCATAAGGTACTTAAAATCGTAATAGGGTTGGAAGGAAGGCATTATATTAGCCTTATCGTCGTAGATATTGTCACCGTATTCCGAGTAGGTACCGTCGTCATTGCCGTAATACAAGCCGAAGTTAATGCCGTCAACCAGCTTAAAGGTATAGCTGTCCTTAGCTTCTGTATTGCTGTATTTCGCCTTAACGGTGATAGTTACCTCGTGTCCTACGCCCGCAAGATAGAAGGTAATAATGCCGCTGGCGTCAACCGTGGCGTATTCCTCATTATCGCTGTAATAATAAAATTCGCTGTCCGCGTCCGAAGGGGCTGTTGCCTTGACTATAATCGGTAAATTAGTGGTAATCGATTCGCCGTCATAGGTATAAATTCCGAACACTCTTTCCTCTTTCAAGCCTACCGCGTCGTCGCTGTTATCCAAATCCAAGGTTAGATAATCCACGGGGGAAGCTACCTTGATGTCCAGCACAGCGTCGAAATAACCGTCTGCCGAAGCCGTAATGGTCGCCGTTCCGCTGCCCTTTCCGAAAAGTCTGCCGTCCTCAACCTTGAGTACAGTTTCATCGGAAGAACGCCAACGAACCGCCGTTCCCGCAGGCAAAGCACCCGAAGCGGATATAACCGACAGTTTTACGTTGCCGCCGCCCACAGGTACGAAATATCCGTCCTGCCATATACCGCTAAGCAGAGAATCCACATTGTTGATAAGAAGAGAGTTGCCGGGAGCGCGGCGAACTATTACCTTTTCGGTAACGCCGTTTTTGGTAACTGTGATTACCGCTTCAGGCTTAACTCCGAGATTAATCAGCGTACCGCTTACGGTAACGCCTGCCTCACCGACAACCGTTGCGCCCTCGCCTGTGGCACTGAAATGCGAGGCGAAGTCCAAGCTACCGTCCTCGGTGTAGAAAACCCCCGAGGTGGTAAGCTTTTCGCCCGAAACCGTCACCAAGACGTTGCCTGTAACGGGGTTGCCCTTGATACCCTGCGCTGTAACCGATATTATGGAAAAGCCCTCTTTTACGCCGTAAACTACGCCGTTAGCATCCACGGTTGCCACCGAATTGTCACTGCTGCTAAAACTTACCTTACCGTCGCCTAAGGCACTTCCGGGAATAACCGTTACGTTAAGCGGAAGACTCTCGTAGCGTTTCAGCTCCAGTTCGTCGCCGGCACTGTCGCCGTAACCCGTAACCTTGACCTCGCTTATGGATTTGCCGAGTACGAAGAAGGTACAGGAGGCTTTTTTGTTGACGTTGGCCTTTGACACTGCGGTAATAACCGTACTGCCGTAGCCTACAAAGTAGATTACGCCCTTGTCGCTGACAGTCGCCACCGTGGGATCGGAAGAAATCCATTCCATCGTTTTGTCCTGCGCCAGCTTCGGATAATAGTCCACTATAAGCTGATAGGGTTTGTTGGTGGGCTTGTAATCCTCAAGCATTACGGTGACCGTCTCCACAACCTCGCCCTTGTTCAAAAGGCGCATACTTTCTATGCCGATAGCCACCTCGGCGGATATTATCATACCCGACACGCTGATTGTCAATAAAACTATAATCGGAATAAGCAGTAATACCGCTATCATAAATTTTTTCATAACGTCACCTCTGCATTATCTTTTCGTAGCTCTTGGCAATACCTATCAAGAGCCAGCAAACCGATCCAATCATAAACGCCCCTATAACCACAGCAATCATTCCGAGGGTAAAGCCCACGCCCCACATATAGATGCCGACGATACCGAAGATACCACAGCCTATTGCCAGTACGAAGCCTACCGCCATAGCGATAAAGGTGGAAAAATTGCCGTTGACCAATTCGCCGTCGCCGCCCATAGGGAAGGAGGGCTTGACGATATCCAGCTTGACGGCAAAGCAGGTTAAGGCTATTGCCATCATGCCGCATATACCTGCGATAACCAAGCTGTAGGAATATCTGATTTGACCGCTGACGATTATAATTATCAGGGTTACGATGGTAGAGGCAAAGGACACCATAAGATACAGCGAAACCTTAACCAACACCTGCACGTAGGGCTGAACCGGAGAAATCTTGGTGAGATAAAACTCCGCGCCTTCCTTAGAAACGCAACACCCTGCAAAGGAAACGATAATCGTCACGAAAAGCATCATTACCACAAGGCAAATAGCAGGTACTATTACCTCGCCTATGCTGTCCTCGCCCATCGATATACAAAGCCTGTTGCAGAAATACACCATTACAGGTGCGGCAACAGCCATACACAGGTACTGGAACGAGTAGTTTTTAGAACGGAAAATATCCAAAAATTCTCTGCGGAGAACCGCGCTGACGACTCCGCGCTTTTTGTTGGGCGGAACTACGGACAACGCCTTGTAGCCCTGCTCCACCGCCTGCGCCTTGCTCTCCTGCTTAAAGAGTCTTAGAACAGCGGCGCGAACCTTGCCGACTGCGGTGCCTATCTTAACTCTTACGGTATAATCCTTGACGTAAGCCGAGGTGGAGCCCTCCAGTTTGCCGACTATGGTACGCATATAGAGTTTTTTGACGATAAAGCCTGCCAACACCACCAATGCCGCCGCCACCAAAATAGTGCAGGGTATGCTCACCGCCAAGTTCTGGGCGAAAAGCAAATCCGTAAACCAGCGGAAAGGAATGAAGTATTTAAGAATGTTGGAAAGCACCGCAAGCGTTTGGTCGGAGAAAAAGCTGAGGGATTGATCCTTAAGGAAGTTGACCACCGCCTGAACCACGCCCATATAAAGACCGAAGCCTACGGCTACGAACAGCACGTTGGCGATTAGGGTACTCCAATACTTATTACGAACCGCGCCGTCTAGCATCATAAAGGGTATCGCCAGTATATTAGATACCGAAACCGGCACGATTACCGACAGGATAATAACGAAGGGCATCGCCACGTAATAGGAATAATCGGCAACCGTTTCGATGCCGAACATAATGAACACGGGCAGCATAACCGCAAGAGTTATCACCGTCTGCGTAATGACGAAAAAGGTCATTTTCGCGCCGAAAACCGCTTCGCCCGAAACGGGGAAACGCAATAACAGCTCGTTATCTCCGCTGTAATACAGTTTTTTGATAACCGAGCTGATACCGAAGGCTATCAGTATGATTTGGATAAGACCGACAAAGATGAGCAAAAATTCGTATTCCAGCTCGTGAATGTGGAACATTTCCACAAAAATCTTCATCGCATAAATGTATAAAAAGTATATTAGCCCGAAAAACAGCACCGCAGGAGCGGCCTGTGATATGCGGGTGCCTAAGCCGACGCCGGAATGCCCGTAACGGGACTGAAATTCCAGTCGGAGTAATGACTTAAACGCGTGCATAATTATTCCTCTGACATCGTATAATGTCTGAATATTCTTTCCAGTTCGGCTCTGTTGTCACCCACGGAAAGATCCAAAACCTCACACAGCTTGCCGTTGTTGATTATGGCGACTCTGTCGCATATCTTCGCAACCAAGTCTATGTTGTGGGAGGAGAAAAAAACCGTATTGCCCTTGGCGCAATGGTCCTTCATCATTTCCACTATGTCGAAAATCGACTGGGGATCCAGACCGACCATAGGCTCGTCAAGTACCCACAGCTTAGGCTCGTGTATCAGCGCGGCGATAATGCATATCTTCTGCTTCATACCGTGAGAGTAGCCGCGAATCTGTCTGTCCACGGCGTTCTCCAAGCGGAAAAGCTTGAGATACTTGTTCATAACCTCGTTACGAGTCGTCTCCTCAACGCCGTACAAATCGGCGATGTAGTTGACGTATTCCCTGCCGGTAAGTTTTTCGTAAACGGCGTGGTTGTCGGGTACGTAGCCGATATTCAGCTTCGCCGCCACAGCCTCCGTCTTAATGCTGTGTCCGCAGATTGTTATATCGCCCTCTGAAAAGGGATATATGCCGACCATACATTTGATGGTGGTGGATTTACCTGCGCCGTTCTGTCCCAAAAAACCGAACAGTTCGCCTTCTTTTACTTCAAAATCAATATCCTCTACCGCATACTTGGCGGAATTGAGGTATTTTTTGCTCAAATGACTGATTTTTAACATATTAATACGCTTACAGTAAGCTAAAGGAGCCGCTCTTTGTGAGTATGCCCCATTTTCCATCCTTCTTCGCACGGGCGGTGCCGTCTTCACCGAAAGCGGTGCCTGCCTCGTAGATAAAAGGAATCACAACCTCGTCCTCGGGATTGATATATCCGCATTTTTCGGACAAGGATACGCACGCCAGTCCGCTTGAAAAGCTACCGGCACAGATATATTTATAAGGTATAGTCAACTCGTTACTGCGGTTAATGTAACCGAACAAGTCGTTCTTTTCGACGCAAGCATAGTCTTCCTTAAAAGAAAATACCTCGTCATATATGGGTGGAATCACTTCCTTACCGTTTTCGTCCTTAAAACCCCATTTTCCAACGCGCTGAAACTTAGTAAATCTATCCTTCTCCATAGGTACGGGAGGAGTAGGTTCAAACGGCGCCCTTGGGAAAAGTCTGCGGCTGCTGTAGGAATTGTCCTGCTTGCCGCCTTTTTGTCCTTGTGTCTGCCCCCTATCCTGCTGCTTGCCGCGGTTATTGTTGTCCTCGCGGCGTCTGTTCTTATCCCCTGCGTCTTCAGTCGGTCTGCGATTGCCGCCGACTTCGCGGTCTGTTCTCTGTTCCGTCTGAGGACGGTTATTACCGCGTCTGTCTTCCGCTTGACGCTTGTCGTCCGACCGACGCCGGTCATTGCGCGGCTGTCCGTCGTTGTTACGCTGTGCGTCGTTGTTGTTGCGCTGTTGTCCGTCGTTTTTGCGCGGCTGTCCGTTACGCGGCTGTCCGTTGTTCACGGACTGTTGTGCGTTACGGGCGTTGCGCTCCCCCTTGTTGACGGCGGCACCCTCGGTGCCATCGCGCTTAGGCTCTGTCCTATTGGCAGAACCGCCCTCCGTCGCCCCGTCGGAAACGACATTGGGTGCCTCGGGCTTAAAATTCACGTTCAAAGCGTTAAGCTTGATTGATATTTCGTTAAAATTCTTCTTGCCGAAATTCTGTACTCTGTACATATCGGAGACGGTGCGTATAGCTAAGTCTCTAACGGTAACTATGTTAGCCGCTTTCAGCGCGTTGAGCGTTGTTTCGGTTAGGTTAAGACCGTCAACCAAAAGCGAAAGCTGTTCCGCCGAATAGGGAGGATTATACTCCGCGTCCAAACGGCGTGCGTTACCGTAATGCTTCTTCTTGTTTTTATTATTACCGCTCATAATACCTCATATACGCCTGCGCTTAACGCGCAAAGCACCGAATTATTATATCACTGCCAACGAATTATTGCAACTGTTATTTCACTTGCCCCCCTTTCAAGGCGGCGTAACAGCCGACATTTCCGATGATTTTCCGCTGTTTTTACGGGTTTTGAACAAATTTCTTGCAGTTTTTCTGTCGTTTTTTGTTTTTTACGAAAGGATACTTATGGGTTTTCTCGCGGATTTTTTACGCAATTTTGCGGCTTCGACCGCCGATTTTCCGATACGTTGAAAGGTATTTGACGGCTTTTTCAGCCGATTTTACCCGTTTCGGATAAGCCTTATATGGTGTTTTCGGCTCTTTCCGCCAATTTGATATATATTTTTCCGCAATTACTTTTTAATCGCTTATCTTCGCGGCTTTTTATCCTATTAATTCACCTTGTTTAACCGCTTCCAAAGGGGCGTAAACGCCGCCGCGGCATCGGGTGGTTTCAAAAAGTTGCAATTTGGATTTTTAAGTGCTATAATCTTTATGTTTTGTTTTTTCGGCGTTTTACCTCGCCGCAAAAGACTGCAAATAACGATATGATATTGGATATTAGGAGTAATAAATGTTAAAATTAAACGGCATTACAAAGGATTATGAAATAGGCAAAACCGAGAGGTTTCACGCTCTTAAGGATATTAATTTGGAATTTCGCAAAAGCGAATTCGTTGCGATTTTAGGTCCCTCCGGCAGCGGTAAGACCACTCTTTTGAACCTTATCGGCGGTCTTGACCGCTACACCAGCGGCGACCTTATTATTCAGGGCGTTTCCACCAAAAAGTACAAGGACCGCGACTGGGATACCTACCGCAACCACAGCGTAGGCTTCGTTTTTCAGAGCTACAACCTCATTATGCACCAAAGCGTGTATTCCAACGTGGAGCTGGCGTTGACGCTGGCAGGCGTTGACCGCAAGGAAAGAGATGCAAGGGTTAATTCCGCACTGGAAATCGTGGGGCTTAAGGGTATGGAGCACAAAAAGCCCAATCAGCTTTCAGGCGGACAAATGCAGAGAGTGGCTATTGCAAGAGCGATAATCAACGATCCCGAGATTTTGTTGGCAGACGAGCCTACGGGCGCGTTGGATACCCAAAACAGCATACAGATAATGGAGATACTCAAGGATATTTCCTCCGACAGACTGGTAATTATGGTAACTCATAATCCCGAGCTTGCGGAGAAGTACGCCTCCCGTATTATCAAGTTTGAGGACGGTTGCTTAATCGGCGACTCTATGCCTCTTACCGAGGAAGAATCCTTAAAAGACTCCGAAATCAAACCGTTGGAGCCCTCCGCTTGGCAGAGGTTTTGCCAAAACGTCGTCACGATTTTCACCACCAAAAAACTTCCCAAAAAGAAGGTTAAACCGATAGTCGCGGAGAACGCGGAAATAACGGCGGACAACGCGTCAGTAACGGACAATGCGGAGTGGGAGCCTATCGAAGAGGATTCCAAGGGTAAGAAAAAACACTCCTCTATGAGTTACGCCAGCGCGATAAAGCTCTCTGCTAAGAACCTTGTTACCAAGAAGGTGCGCACAACGGCTACGGCTATTGCAGGCAGTATCGGCATCATAGGTATCGCTCTGGTACTTGCCATTTCCTCAGGCGTCAACGGATATTTGCAATCTATGGAGGAGGACTCCTTGTCCACCTATCCCCTTACGATTTCCAAAACCAACAAATCCGACTCCAGTTCCGGCGGCTACCTATCCTCTATAATGGATATGCTTTCCTCAAAAAGCGATAATCCCGAGATGGACTCTTACCCCGGCGGCGACAGCGTTTACGTTAAGGAGGTTATATCAGGTCTGTTCGGCAAACTGCTTGCAGGCGGCACACAGCAAAACCTCGACGATAACGATCTGCTCTCCCTGAAAAATTACTTTACCGACAACTTCCAATCCGACTGGGGCACAATTACCTACGACTACGGCACAAAGTTCAGCGTTTACCGCAACTTTGAGGACGATCCCTCTACGCCTGACAAGGACGAGGAACACGCCGCTTTGCTTTCTCCTTTCACCGAGGTTATCGACACTATCGGCGTTACTCTTCCCGATACAATTAAGAATTACGCAGGTATGATAGAGGTTTGGAGCGAGATTTTTAACCAGAACCTTTTACAACAGCAGTACGACCTTATCGGCAACTCCCATTGGCCCACAAGCTATGACGAAATCGTGGTGGTCGTGGACGAATACAACCGCTTGGACGACTATTCGCTTTTCTGCTTAGGACTTCTCCCTGCCGACCAAGCCTCGGCTTTGCTTGCCAACGAGGGCTTGAATTTCAGCGAGATGAGCTACACCGTGGACGATATTCTTAACCTCAACTACTACGCCTTCCCCAACTCCTCGCGCTACGTGGAAAACGAGGGGACTTACAGCTTCGACAGCACCTTTAACGCCAACGTCAACGGCGAACAGCTTGAGACGCTTTTGGCTGACGGCAAGGCTGTCAAGGTAAAGGTCGCAGGCGTTATCCGCGCTAAAGAGGATACTACCGCTACCTGCATCAGCACCGTGGTTGGTTATACCCACGCCCTGATGGAAAAAATGTGGGAAATCGCAGGTACTTCTCCCGTAGCACAGCAGGTCAAAAACCACGGTATGACCAACGTAGTGCCCGACAAGTCTTACGCTGACGTTGACGAATTCCTCGTTTCCTTAGGCTCCGCCAACGAGAACGATATTCAGAATATCAGCATCTTCGCCAGTTCCTTTGAAAACAAGCAAAAGATTATCGCACTGCTGGACAAGTATAACTCTACTCAAACCAACGCGATTAAGTATTCGGACAGTATGGCTGTACTGATGGATTACGCTACCAGTCTTACCGATATAATCACTCGCGTATTGGTGGGCTTTGCGGCTATTTCCCTGATTGTTTCCTCTATAATGATTGCAATTATCACCTATACCTCGGTGTTGGAACGCAATAAGGAAATCGGCGTTCTCCGCAGTTTGGGCGCGTCCAAAAAGGACGTTGCTCACGTATTCCTCGCGGAAGCAGGTCTTATCGGACTATGCTCAGGTATTGTGGGTATCCTGCTGACCTTGGTATTCTCCAGTATCACCTCGGCAATTTTGCAGGCGGTCTTAGGCTTCCCGATTAGGGTATGGATAGAGTGGTATTTCGCCATTATTCTGGTTTTCCTCAGCTTCATCTTAAGCCTTATTGCAGGCTGGGTTCCCTCCCGTATCGCGGCGAAAAAAGATCCCGTCAAAGCACTTCGCAGCGACTGATACAGTTTGTTTAATTCAAAAGGCGCACCCACGGCGGAAGTATCCGCTTGGTGCGCCCTTTTTATTTACGCAGTCGTTTTCAAATAATAAAAAACACTCCGATAGATATGCTTCCCATTCTTTCGCAATTAATTAAAAGCTACTCCTAAGGTAATCTTTCGTAGTTAGTTAAAATCTTTTCCATTGTATATTTCGCAAGTTTTCGCGGTTAGTTAAATTCTTCTCAAATGGAAAAACGAAACCGTTTATCCGTTTATCCCAAGCACAATTCGCAGGCATTTTGCTAAAGCAATGCCTTTCCATTTACCCCAAGCACAAGCAGGCATTTTGCTAAAGCAAAGCCTTTTTCCCGTAGCTTTCCCTCTCAATGCAGGAATAATTCACGCAAATTTCCCTTAGAGCTACCTTTTTCCGTTAGGTTTTGTTCCCTTAAACAGGGGCTTTTCTGTTAATCTACGGGAGAATTTCGGTTATACTTTACTATAAGTGTGGATTTTACGCCTAAATGAGCAATGCTAAAAGGATGATTATAATACAAAAAAGTCACGGATAATCCGTGACTTTTCTGGTCTGGGTGAGAAGATTTGAACTTCCGGCCTCTTGAACCCCATTCAAGCGCGCTACCAAGCTGCGCCACACCCAGTCAACGCTACTATTTTACATACTTTAGCGGTATTTGTCTAGTATTTTTTCTCTTTTATCGGAAAAATTTTATAAGTTCTTTTCTCTGCGTTTTTTTATGATAAAATACATCACCAAAATCAACGCGCCGCCTGCAACCGTTACCGCAAACAGCACCACAGCCAACACCTGCGAATTGGTCAAGGTCTTGTCCGTTACGTTAGAGGTTTTGACGTAGCAAGGACGCTCGTTGTACCATATCTCCACGTATTGCGAATTCGCGTCGAATGGCGTTCTTAATTCCAGCTTGGCTCCGTCCGTTAAGGAATCTAATACCTCGGCACCCTCTGAGGGCGCGTCATAGACCTTAATCAGTGTTCCGAAATAATCGGCGCAAGCCTTAAGATAATATCTCTTTATGGTTATATCTTCTTCCGCTTCCACAACGTCGGCAATCTGCACGTAGCCCTTAACTCCGTCAAACTCCACCGAATACCAACCCCAAGCGTCCTCGCCGTTCTTAACGGCAACGTAGCCCGTGACCTTAACGATATCCTTGGAAGTCAATCCCTTTTTCACCGTAGTTGCGGTCAAATCTGGATAGTTATAGATATTGAGAGAACTGAATAAGCATTTGACGGCGGCAACGGTCGCACTTCCACTGCTTAATATGGTAATACTGTCAGATACAGGCAGATAGAAAAACCGTCTTTGATACTCGATATAGTAATACTGTACCGAGTCGTATTCCACCGTAGTGCGGAGCATCGCTCTTGCGCCCGACTTAAAATCAGCAATATTCTGATAGCAGTCCGGCGAGGAGTACATCATTAAATCGTCGGCAGTCTCGATTATAGCCACGGGGTAATCCACCTTGTCAGGCTCCCCTGCAAAACCGCTGTTATTGGTATAATTAATCGCGGAGGAATCCATCGAATACAGTCTGTTACCTGCAACAATCAAAACCTTGTCGCCCACAGCTGCAAAGGAAGTAGGCTCTAATCCCAGATTATATACGGTCGGCTCGTTGTCGAAGCCCGTCAAATTACGCTGATAACGCTTAACAGAGGAGCCGCACAGCAGATACAGGTTGCCTGCATAGTCGCTGAACATATCCTTAGCTTCTGTAATTGTGAGGGAAAAATCAAGCCGTGCGCCGTCCTTATATGTAAGAACGCTGTCTACCGTCCTAACGTAAGTCAGGTCGCCGCCTGCTGATATATCCGATATATCCGCGCCCACCGCCGCGTACAGCGCAAAAGCAGACGCGTCCTTTTCCAGTACGAAAACGCTTTGCCCCGAAACCGCGAAAAGCCTATCGTCGGAAGCGGCAAGAGCGGTAACGCTGTTTTCAAACTCGTATGTACCGTCTATAGAAAATACTTTCTTAGCGTGGGAATTGGCGGCAAAGATTCTGCCGTCACTGCAAACTGCGGTCAAGTCAGCGTCCAAGTACTGCGCTCCCGTAACCACCGCGCTTTGATAATCGTCCGTATTAATTCTAACCAGTCTGTCGTTGCCCGTATCGGCTACAACGGCAAGACTGCCGCCTGCTGAGACTGCGGTAGGAGAGTTAAGTCTGCCCTCGGACGTTCCGCTGTTGCCGTACATTTTGATAAAAGAAAAATCCTCTGCGGAATATACCTTAACCGCGCCGTATGCTCCGTCGGCGGCGTAAAACTTGCCGTCGTAAAAGCAATAGGCTGTCAGCCGTCCTATACTCTCGTCCGTTACCTTTTCGGCAACGATGTTGGAATCGGGATAATAGCTCGACCAGTTACGGTAATGCGCCGTTCTTTCGGAGTTAATCAATGAGCCGAAAACTGCGTCCTCTGCGTCGTACAAAGTTACTCGGCGCGAGGCGTCAATAACGTAAATACCCGTATCTGAACGGGGATAGTAAGTGCAATCGGACGGGATTACGGTAGCATTGTCGTTCTCGGGTTCGGGCTCGGAAAGATAGTACCTATAATAAAACAGACTGTCGTAGCCCTCAAGCGTCACGTAGCATCTGTCCTCGTCGCCAAACTGTCCTGCCGCAATCACCGAGGTTATACTGTAACGGCTCCGACTCCAATAAACTGACGGGGTAAACACCAACGCGCCGCCCTCTGTTTTCAGCTTAAAGGTCTTGACAGAGTTGCAATGCGCCGCCACCAGCACGGAATTGTCCGCATCTACCGCTATGTCGGTTATCGCGTCCAGCTTTTGCAAAAAGCTCCATTCTCCGCCAATAGCGTCATAGGCAAACAGATACGCTCCGTCCTCTGCCGCCGCCGACACTATAAGGTAAGAATCGAACATTGCGATTTTGAAAGTTACCGACTCGGAATATGCGTATCCGCTGTCTAAAGACGGTATGTCCGCTAAAGAAACCCTACCGCTCAAACCGCCGAAAAACACCACCTCGCCGTCCGTTTCCCTCGCCGCGATTCCGCGTTGCGAAACCGCCAGTGCGTCAACCTCGCCAAACTCTACGTAGTCCTCGTTATTATAAACGCAGGTAAGCTCCAAAACGTCCGCCTCTTCCGCATAAGTAAAAGCACCGACGGTACCCGTCAGCGCAATTAAAAGCAATAATACGGTCAATAGGGGCAGAAATTTTTTCATTCGGAAAAAAACTTATTCGCCTGTTGCCTCGTTAAGTTTTTTGATAAGCTCCTCAACCTCAACGCCGTGAACCGCGGCGGCCTCGGCTACGGTTTCGCCCTTAGCCATCGCACAGCCTAAGCAATGCATACCTACGGAAGTGAAAACCTCGGCTACAACGTAAGGATCTTTCGCGTTCTTGATAACCTCGCCAATTGTCATATCAGCAGTAATAATCATAATATCTCCTTCGGGTTATATACCCAATTTGTAATACAAAAATACGGCAAGCGCGGCAACAGCCAAGCCGATAAGCACCAAGAAGCACACCTTCAAGGGGGATATCGGAGTTTTGCCTGCGACTTTTCCGGATCTTCCGTTAATGATAAAGCCGTAACGCTTTTTGTTATAAGTATATTTGCACATCCATACAGGCACCATTACGTACTTGTAGGAGGTGTTGGCGTGATAGGTGTCAAGGTTGATATAGTCCACCACGTCCGCATTGTATCTGTGCTTAATGTCATCTCTTATGCCGTCGTCGATAATCTCACGCGCTATATCCCAAGAATCGTTAAGCCCTTGATTGTATCTGGTCGCCTTGAAGCCTGCAAAGTAACTGCTGTCAAACGACACCGAATTAAAGGTGTCGAAAGGCTCTATAGCCGCAATTTCCTTTTGCTCCAACATATCGCAAGCCTCAACCAGTAAATCGTCTATCGCCTTATCCATCGCGCCTGATACCTTAAACCACTCGATATAGGTCTCGGTATAGGTCTTGCCGTTACGATGCACCGTTCTGGTCTTGCGCTTGCCTAACCGTGCGTTGTATATGCTGTGAACTCTGCTGTCGAAGGTGAAGCAGGGAAGATAAACGCCCTGCACCTTATCCGCGTTAAAGTTCTTTTTCAGCTTGCGCGGCGCAAAAAACTTGCGCTTAATCCACTGCTTGTAACAGCCAACTATATCCTCTTTCGTTCTGGAAAAAGGCAGTATAGCGGTGGGTTTCAGCCCCGGAAGCTCCTCCGTCTTGACGATATTGGTAGCTCCGCAGAAAGGACACTCGGGGGCAATATCATAGCCCTCGTAGCTCACCGTCGCACCGCAGTTGTTACAACGATAGGAGGTAACGTCCGCCGCCTTGTCGGACAAGTCCTCGATAGGCATCTCGTTAAAGGAAATCTCGCAGGAACGTCTGCCCGGTATGGGTATCTTGGTGTCGCAGTGGGTACACTTCAGACACAGATTCTGAGGATCATACTCTAAGTCGGCTCCGCAGTTAGGACATTTTTCAATTACCGTACTGCGTGAAACCTTAGACAAAGGCTCCTCAGCCTGTACTTTTTGTTTTGCCATAAAAGCTCCTTTTTATTACAGTTGTCGGCGATTTTGCCGCAAATGCAGTCTAGTCGTAACGATACCTATTATAATTCACCTTACGGCAATCCTTCCGCGGTGGTTATCCTGCGATAATTATCCGAGGGCGATTACCTTGCGGTGATTACAGTCTTGCGATAGGCTCTTGCCCTGCCGCGATTACAGCTTGGTGCCGCAGTTCTTGCAGAAAGCGTCGCCTGCTTCCGCCGCCGTGCCGCACTTAGGGCAGAATTTCGGAGCGTTAAGCTTCGCGCCGCACTTAGAACAGAAAGCGGAACCAGCAGCATTGTCCGCGCCGCACGCGGTGCATTTTATACCTGCCGCCGCCGTGGTAGCAGGAGCCGCCGCCGCGGACTTATCCGCCGCAGAGGAATTGCCGTTGCTCATAGCTTCAGCCATCATCTTACCCATAGCCACGCCTGCGCCTACGCTGATACCCATACCTGCGGTGCCGCCGGGATTCTGAGCCGCGTCACGGATTGCCTGTGCGGACTGGTACTGCGTGAACTTGTTGAGGTCACCCAAAACGCCCATAGAGGTACGGGTGTCCATAGTTTTCTCCACCTCGGGAGGCAGGGAAATGTTCTCGATATATAAGGAGCTGATCTCCATACCGAACTGATCGAAGTCGGGAGAAACGAAACGCTGTGTTATCTCGCTAAGCTCGGTATAGTTAGCCGCCAAATCCAAAGCGGGTATCTTGGACTCCGCGATAGAGTCGGAGAGCTTGGAAATAATAATCCGCTTAAGCTGGTCGGTTATATACTGGGTAGTGTAAATACTGCTTGTGCCGAAAAGCTCCTTGAGGAACTTGGAGGGATCAACCACGCGGAAGGCGTAGGTGCCGTAGCTTCTGATACGAATCATACCGAAATCGGCGTCGCGCATCATAACGGGATTGGTAGTGCCCCACTTTTGAGAAACGAACTGCTTGGTATTGACGAAGTAAATTTCGCCTGTATAAGGAGTCTCCCAAGCGTACTTCCAGCTCATCAGCTTGGTAAGAATAGGCACGTTCTTGATATCTTCCAGCTTATATCTGCCGGGAGCGAAAACGTCTGCAATCTGACCTTCCATAACGAAGACAGCCATCTGAGACGCACGTACCGTTAATTGAGAATTCTTCATTATTGCGTAACGGTCGGGTACGGGGAACTTATAAACCAGAGTATCCTGACTGTTATCCGACCACTCTATTACCTTCAAGCATTGTTGTTTAATGCGACTGAACAGTGACATATTTGCCTCCTATATTATATAAAATAATTATCCTAATTCTAACATACGCGCTTCACAAATTACAAGTTCTTTACGAAAGTTATAAAAGCTCCCGATAAAAAAACCGTTTTCCTGCCCGTATTCTACAGGTTCTCCAGCAAAATCTTCTCGAAATCGGGGAATCTGTCCTTGGCTCTCTGCAACGCTAGAAACATCTTCGCCGTATCGTGACGGGCGTCGTGTGCGCCGTCCGAGCCGCCGAAATACTCCGAAGCCGCGTCGTCCGCTTCGCTATCGGTTACGTTGAAGAATGCGGCAAGTTCCGCAAGAGAGGGGTTTTTGTAGCCGCGGAATCTTCCCGGCAAGCACAGCTTGTTGGTGAAGAACCGCATACTGCACAGCTCACTCCCCGGGGTGTAAGCGTAGCCTGCACGGGTTAGCTCCTTGGTCATAAACATACGGTCAAAGGTTATGTTGTGTGCAATCACCAAATCGGCGGCGGCAAAATCGTCCGCCACAAGAGCGGCGTTATCGCCGAAAACCGCGCCTCCCGAAAGCTCTTCCAAAAGCGGTACGGTAAGCCTGTTGACCATTGAGGCACCCGGCTCCACGTAGTCCACCGAGTAAAAAAAATTGCGCGAGGTTATGCCCTCTTTGTCCTGCATTATGTAGGAAAGCTGACATATCTGTCCCGGTGCAAGCCCTGAGGTTTCGGTATCGAAATAAATAATCATAAGGACACTCCTAATTAGTTATTTCCATTATACTACCATAGGTTTTTTTTGTCAATTATCCGCGTAATTTGCCATAAAGTCATAAGGAAGAATTATTACTCATAAGGTAAAGTAGTTTTTGCAACGGAGGTTATAATGAAAATTAGCGAATTCATATCCGAAAAAATCATCTGTCTGCCCACCGCGGACGTGCTGGGAAGCATTATTAACTGCGTTATCGGGGAAAACGCCAAAACCGTTACGCATTTTCTACTGGAAAACGAGGACAGCGACGAAATCTATCTGCCTGTTAAGGCTTTGAAAAAGGGCACAGATTATCTTTATATCACCGACGCAACAGAGCCTGTTTTCGCCGCAGTATCCGGAGAAAAATGCCCGTTAGGTATGCCCGTTGTGGGAACGGACGGCACGAAGGTAGGCAAACTGCGTGACCTAGAGTTTTCGGATAAGGGAAAAATTCTTGCGTTTATAACCGAAGACGAGGTTCTTCCAAGCAGTAAAATCGCCGTAATATCCGATAAAATGCTGGTTATCAAAAGCGGAAACAGAGTTAAACTGATAAAGGCGGAAACTGATAATTCCACCTCTCCTGCTCCCTTGAAGAAATACGTACCCGAGGATATACCTGCTGAAAACGAAATTGTTTCGGATACATCGGAAGATAATACAACCGCATATCCCCGTAAGGTCGTAACGGATTATTCCTTTTTGTTGGGAAGAAAGGTGACGAAAAACATACTTACCAAAGATTATAAGCTGCTTTTCGTGGTCGGCGACACGGTTACGGGAGAGGTCGTAGAAAAAGCCAGAAACGCAGGTAAGCTGGTAGAGCTGACCGTAAACAGTATAAAATAAGCTTGTAAAACGCACTAATAACCGATTACGTCCTATAATACGGGATTTTTGGGGTTAAGGGCAACTCGTATTCCCATCTCGGACGGGTAGGCGTTAAGCAAGCTTATAAAGACTACTTCTGAGGGGCGTATTAACTGTCTATATCCCACGGACGGCATATATGGGCATTTGCGTATCAATGGACGGTATTTGCATATCTACGGACGGCACGAAAATAAGCTTATACCATATCCGCAGGCGGCAATTCTCATATCCACGGACGGCACGAAGGTAGGCATATACCATAGCGACAGGTGTATTTATATATCCACAGGCTGTATTTATATATCCACAAGCTGTATTTATATATCCACAAGCGGATTTACTTATCGACAGTCAACTTATACATAGCAATAGGTGATATATTAGATAGCGATAGGCGGCATATAAAGCAAGAAGGCTTGAGGAAAATCGACTCAAGCCTTCTCACTAATTATATGATAAGGGGGAAAATTATAACTTTTTTGCGTAAAACGAATTGTGTTCGCTTTAACTCCTATATAATAGCATAGGGCTTTCGGCTTGTCAAGAGGAAAATGCCCTTTTTTCGAGGTTTTAGCAATTAAGATTTCTTAATTTGTCAGAGTTCCTCTTAATTCCAAAATATCCCCTATATATCTAGCAATCTTTTGACAATGCACTCTCCTGCCACCGCTCCGTCCGCCGCCGCGGTAATGACCTGACGTAAGGGCTTTTCCGTTACGTCGCCCACCGCGAAAACACCCTTTGCGGAGGTTTCCATACAGCTGTCGGTAGGTATATAACCGCTTTCGTTGCATAATGGCGCGAATACCGCGCTTTGGGGCTGCTGTCCTACCGCCACGAATAGGCCGTCCACCGCAAGAGTCGTCCTTTCGCCCTCTCTGTCAAGTACCAAACCCTCAAGTCTGTCCGCTCCGCTCAGCTCTGTAATACGGGTATTCCATAATATCTCCACGCCGTTATCCTTCAGCCGTGCCGCTAAGGACGGTGACGCTCTCAGCTTATCCCGTCTGTGAATCAGATAAACCTTTGAAGCGAATCGCGCAAGGTACAGCGCGTCCTCCGCCGCAGTATTGCCGCCGCCTACCACCGCAACCGTGCGCTTTCTGTAAAACCTGCCGTCGCAGGTGGCGCAGTACGAAACGCCGCTCCCCGTCAGTTCCGCCTCTCTCGCAACGCCCAGTTTCTTCGCGTTGGCTCCGCAGGCGATAACCAAGGTTTTGGCTGAATAGGAGTTCCCGTCAGCGGTAAATACCGTCTTGACCTCACCCTCATAGTCTGCCGCCGTAACCTCGCTCGCTATAAGCTCCGCGCCGAAAGACAAAGCCTGTTCCTTCATCGTTTCGCCTAGAGTAAAGCCGTTCACCGACGGACAGCCGGGGTAATTCTCGATAACGTCGGTTAGGCACATCTGACCGCCGTAGGACATCTTCTCGATAATTAAGGTTTTCAAGCCGCCGCGTGCGGCGTATATAGCACAGGACAGACCGGCAGGACCGGCACCGATTATAATTACATCATACATAGCCTTTTCTCCTTAGCGTTATTATATCCGACCGCGGCTGATTTATCAAGTGTTTCCAAAAGCATTTTACAGCCCTTGGGCGCATATCAATTATTATGAAAAAACGCGTCCTTGCTCTTATACTCATATTCGTTGCGCTGTTATCCCTCGTACTGCCCCTTACGGGCTGTCGGAATAGCGAAAACAGCCTTTCTTCTTACGCTCACGAAAAAAGCAGTTATTATCTTGACGTAACCCTAGACGATAAGGATAATTCCCTTTTCGGGTTGCAGACGATTACCTATTATCCCCCTGCGGACGGCATTACCGAGTTGCCCTTACAGCTTAACGCCAACGCCTACGCCGCAATAGCCGTGGAGGAGGGAGAGGAAAAAGCCGCTTACCCCAAGGGCGTGAATTACGGCGGTATCGACGTGCTGTCCGCTAAGGTCAACGGAGCAACCGTCAATTACGGTCTAAGCGGAAAATGCAACGCCGTACTTACCTTGCCTATCCCCTCTACGGTTCATAATCAAAGGGTGGAAATCCAACTTGTTTGGCGAATAAGGCTCGCTAACATAAGACACAGACTGGGCTATTGCGACGGTGTGTATAATCTGGGGAATTTCTATCCCACCGTTTGCGTTTATAAGGACGGCTACTTAACCAGCGACCTATTTTCCCTCGGCGATCCCTTTTACAACGAAACCGCGGACTTTGAAATCAGGCTCACCGTTCCCGATGAATACGTGGTGGCGGCAAGCGGCGGCGAGGGAAGCTGTTTTCCGAGTGACGGCACAAAAACCCTTCATTATACCGTGGAAAACGCCCGTGACGTGGCTTTTTGCGCATCGAAAAAGTTTGCCCTGCGTTCCTCGAAATGCGGCGATATACGGGTGCTGTATTACTACGTTAAGGACAAAACCCCCAAGGAAACAGTCGATCACGCCGCCGCCGTTCTCGGCGTTTTTTCCGAGAAATTCGGAAGCTACGGTTACAGTAGCTTCGTAGTGGCGGAAACCCCCTTCGCGTTCGGCGGTATGGAGTACAGCGGCTTGATTTATGCCGCGGACGACCTGCCGAGAAAGGAGTTCTTAAGAGTTATCACTCACGAAACCGCCCATCAATGGTGGTACGGTCAGGTGGGTAACGACCAAATACGGGAGCCGTGGTTGGACGAAAGTCTGACCGAGTTTTCCACGGCATACTACTATCTCGCCGAAGGCAACCAAGCCGAGTATAAGGAGCTGAACGACATTAATTACAGCAGTTATACTCTGTACAGTTCGGTAGCGGGAAAAAGCGGCGACCAAACCAAAATCGTGGGCTGTATTGAGGATTTTAACCGATATTCCTATTATTATAACGTGTACGTAAAGGGTATGCTTATGTTCGCCAATCTCTACAGCATAAAGGGAGAATGCATCATCGAAGGCTTACGGCAATACGCCGATAAATACCGCTGTGCAATAGCCACCAAGACCGACCTTATCAGCACCTTGGAACAAAGCGCAGGGTGCGACCTGAACGGCTTTTTCGACGCTTGGCTCAACGGTAAGGTTCTTCTGCTGTAACGCATATCAATAATAAGCAAACAACGAAAAAAGGCTTTCCGTAATGGAAAGCCTTTTGAAATTCGGATTGCTCCGCAAGATTATCTCTTGCTGAACTGAGGAGCCTTACGAGCCTTCTTCAGACCGTACTTCTTACGCTCCTTCATACGAGGATCACGAGTCAGGAAACCTGCGGCCTTGATCTTAGCCTTGGTCTCGGGCTCTGCTAATATCAAAGCTCTGGAGATACCGTGACGGATTGCACCCGCCTGACCGGTAAAGCCGCCGCCGTTGACATTAACGGCTATATCGTACTTCGCGGTGTTGTCAGTGAGGGTAAGGGGCTGACGAACGATAGTCTTCATAACCTCTAAGCCGCCGAAAAACTCGTCGATTGTACGCTTGTTGATGATGATGTTGCCCTCTCCGCCGGGGATAAGACGAACTCTGGCAATCGCCTTCTTACGGCGACCGGTACCCCAATACTGTACCTTTTTCTTAACAGTCTTCTTAGTAGTAGCCATATTATCCTACCTCCTTAAAACTTAAGCTCAATAGGCTGTTGTGCCTTTTGCTCGTGTTCCGCACCTGCATACAGATGGCACTTGGTGTACATCTTTCTGCCGAGAGCGTTCTTGGGAAGCATACCCTTAATAGCCTGCGCTACCGCAAACTCGGGCTTCTTCACCATAACGTCCTTAAGAGTCTCTTCCTTAAGTCCGCCGACATAACCGGTATGATGATAATAAGACTTCTGTTCAATCTTTTTGCCTGTAAACACAACCTTGCTACAGTTGATAACGATTACGTAATCGCCGGTATCCACGTTAGGAGTAAAGGTGGGCTTGTTCTTACCGCGCAAAACGGAAGCCACTTGGCTTGCGAGTCTGCCGAGAACCATACCTTCTGCGTCCACAACGTACCACTTACGTTCAACTGTTTCGGGCTTTGCCATATATGATTTCATGGTAAATCCTCCAATTATTATCTAATGTTATCCGTCCGGTGCGGCGGTTCAGGATTCCGCTGCATATACAGACTTCGAAGGGGCTAGTTCCGAATTCCGTACATAGACAAAGAATAATATAATATATTATGGGGTAAATGTCAAACAATTTTTCGGATTTTGTTAAGAAAATCCAAATATCATTCTCGCTTAATATTCCACCTGCTTGAGGTACAAGCCGTAGGGCGGCAGGGTTATCCCCGCTCTTTTGCGCTCACAGCTGTCGATAATCTCGGGAATAGACTCCGCAGGGATTTTGCCCTTGCCCACGTAAACTATCGTGCCTGCGATTATCCGTACCATATTGTACAAAAAACCGTTGCCGCATATCTCTAGAGTATAATCCTCTCCGTCCCTAATGACCTTGGCGGAGTATATCGTGCGCACTGTGGTTTTAACGTGACCGCCTGTCGCCTGAAAGCCCTTAAAATCGTGAGTTCCCTCAAAAAGCTTCGCCGCGCGGCACATAGCCCCGTAATCCAGTTCCGTCGGTATATGGCAAGCCGTATCGATTTTCAGAGGACTGGAATGACAGGAGGTATAGAATTTGTAAGCATAGGTCTTTCGTTTGACGTCGAAACGGGCGTTAAAATCCGCTCTCTCCTCGTGGGCTTCCTTAACCCGAATGTCGGGAGGCAGTACGGTATTCCAAGCGTAAGGCAGCTTGTCCGCAGGTATTGTGGACGCCGTGTCAAAGTGGATTACCTGCCCCAAGGCGTGTACTCCTGCGTCCGTTCTTCCGCTTCCGTGGAGCGTTACCCTCTCGCCGCAAAGCTTAAAGAAGGCGTCGGACATAGCCTGCTGAACGCTCATACCGTTTTTTTGTCTTTGCCAACCGCAGTAAGCTGTACCGCGGTATTCTACCGTTGCGGCTATTCTTCTCATACGAACAAGCCCCATATCAGCGAGTCAAGGTCGTACAAATGGATATTCATTACGATAAGCGCGATATAAACGCCGAAAAACAGAAAAGCCGCCAAATCGCCCCAACCGAAATGCAGGAGCTTATATTTCGTGCGGTGAGGAGTGGCGTTATAGCATCTGGAATCCATAGCCAGAGCAAGCTCGTCCGCGCGGCGGAAAGCCCCCACGAACAAGGGTACAAGCACGGGAACCAAAGCCTTGGCGCGTTTCGCAAGACTGCCTGTGTCTAAGTCTGCGCCCCTTGCCTTTTGCGCCATAGTGATTTTGCCCGTCTCCTCCATAAGCGCAGGAATCATACGCAGGGCGATACTCATTATCATTGCGATGTCGTGAACGGGAACCTTAATAACCTTGAGAGGGGAAAGCAGACTTTCCAAGCCGTCGGTCAGTTCCATCGGTGTGGTGGTAAATGTCATAAGCGCAGGTCCTAAAACCAACAGAATCAGGCGCAGAGCCATCTTCAGCGCGAACAGGATACCGTCCAAATAAATATTGATTTTCCACCAACCCCAAAGCGGAGCGGCGTCGCTCTTGTAAAACAGTACGTTGATTATACTGATAAAAATCACCAGTACCAAAACCGCCTTGACGCTCTTAAAAAGGGTGCGGAGAGGAATCTTGGCAATAAGGGTGATCGTCAATACAAAAATAGCGCATATTGCGTAAGAACTAAAGCTGTCAATGAAAAAAATAAGTATGATATAAGCAAGCATTAAAAGCAGCTTAAGTCTTGGATCAAGATGATGGACTGCGGAGTCGGAGGGGTAGTACTGTCCGAAGGAAATATTATTCATTACGGTTCCCTCCCCTGTACGCGCTCAGCTCGGCAACCAGTTTTTCGGCGGTGATGCAATCGGGCGAAAGCTTCATACCCAAGGCACGAAGTTCCTCGGCGACCTTAGCCGCTTCGGGTATATCCAAGCCCCATTCCAAAAGGGCGGCTCTGTCGCTGAAAAGCTCCTGCGGCGTGGTATAGGCGGCAAGCTTGCCGCTGTTGAAGACGGCGACCTTAGTTGCCGTTTCCGCCACCAAATCCATATCGTGGGAAACCATAATAACCGTGTGGCACATCTCCTCTTTAAGACGGCGCACGAGGCTCATAATATCTCTTTTACCCTTGGGATCCAAGCCTGCGGTCGGCTCGTCAAGAACCAGTATCTTAGGTTCCATCGCAATAACGCCTGCAATGGCGGCACGGCGTTTTTGACCGCCCGAAAGCTCGAAGGGCGACCTTTCCGCAACCTCGTCGTAATCTAAACCCACCAGCTCGATTGCGCGGCGCACGCGACGCTCAATCTCGTCCTTGTCAAGACCTATATTACGAGGTCCGAAAGCCACGTCCTTAGCCACCGTTTCGTCAAAAAGCTGATATTCCGGATACTGAAACACCATACCGACAGAGGTACGCAACCGCTTATAATCGGGTTTTTTGGCGGTCAAATCGATATCCAAAATCTGAATTTTGCCCTCGGTAAGCTTTATCAGTCCGTTGAGGTGCTGAACGAAGGTACTTTTGCCGCTGCCGGTATGACCGACTATAGCCAAAAATTCCCCTTTCTCCACCGAAATGTTTAAATTGTCAAGAGCCCTCTTTTCGTAAGGGGTTTTCTTACCGTAAACGTAGCTTAAATCCCTTACTTCGATTTCCATATAGCCTCCGCCAGACCTTTCTCGTCGGCAACGTCCTCGGGAACGTCGAATCCGACAGCCTTAAGTCTGTCGATTATATCGTATAATACGGGTAATTCCAAATCGGACGCGGCAACCGTGTCCTTGTCGAAAAACAGTTGCTTGGGCGTACCGTCAAAGGTCAGTCTGCCCTCGTTCATAACCAAAACGCGGTCGGCTTCCTCCGCCTCCTCCATATGGTGTGTAATGTGAAGAACGGTCATTCCCTCGTTGCGGTTCAGGGTTGTCAAAACCTCCATAACCTCCCGACGTCCCTGCGGATCAAGCATAGCGGTTGACTCGTCAAGCACCAAAACCTGCGGCTTCATTGCAAGTACGGAGGCGATGGCAATGCGCTGTTTTTGACCGCCCGAAAGCTTGTAGGGCGTGTGACGGCGAAACTCCGTCATACCCGTGACCTTAAGCGCCCAGTCGATACGTCTGCCGATTTCCTCGCGGTCAATGCCGAGATTTTCGGGGCCGAAAGCTATGTCGTCCTCGATTATGCTTGCAACCATCTGATTGTCGGGGTTCTGAAAAACCATACCCACTTTACTGCGAATTTCGTAAATACCGCCCTTGGTGTCGTCGGTGGTGTCCTTGCCGAAAACAAGCACCGTGCCGACGGTAGGCGTCAAAAGTCCGTTAAGGAGCTTGGCAAGAGTGCTTTTACCGCTGCCGTTCGCGCCCAATATGCAAACAAATTCGCCCTGCTCAACAGAAAAAGAAACGCCCTTGAGGGCGTTGACAGGCGTTTCGCCCTCAACCGCGTATTCAAAACCGACGTTTCGTAATTCCAAAGCTAACATAGCTATGATTATATCACGTCTTACCTGAAAAAGTAAAACGTATGTGCATGCTTTTCCTCAGGCTATAAACCTGCGCCCGAGGCGAATTCTCCGTAATATTAGCAGAAAAGGGATAAAAAATCCGTCCGCGCCCCTTAGCTTCCCTTCTTAAAGGTTGTCGCCGAGAGCGGTATCGGGCTTTTTCACCGCGCGGTGGTACGTCTCCGGTGCGACTAGCTTCGCTTTCCGCAGAGCGAAAACGATGGTAGGCGTAATCAGCGAAAAGGATATAACCTCAATCAAAAAATTAAGTCCGAACCAAGCCATTACAAACTCTATGTTGATGGTGGTGCTGGTGCTTAAAACCGTATTGTTATAGAATATGAGCGTGAAAAGTCCTACGAAAACCGTGTTGACCAACACGCCGACAGCGGTAGAAACCACTACGATAATCTGCTCCATAGACACTAGGTACGCCTTGTTGGTAAGCCGTTCCTTACCGTCCTCCGTCACCTCGTATTTCGCCTTCAGCAGAAGCCGCCCCAACCCCTTACGCAAAAGCCACGCCGCAATACCTATCATTACGCGGGGAAGAATGCACACCAAGGGATTTTGGAAAATAGGAGCCAAAAGCAACGCCGCCTTGGTGGTAAACCAAGCGATATAGTTGACTATGCCCAGAAAAAAGCCCAAAATCGCCGTAGTGCCCAAGTCCTCAGTCTGCGCCACTATCAAGGTGGGAAGTATCATAAGCGCCAAAGTCACGGGGCCGAAGCTTATCGGCACAAAACAGAAAATGATTGTCAATGCCAGCATAAGTGCCAGAATAACCAGCTTTTTGGTATCCACTTTCTTTTTGACAGCCATATCTGCCTCCCTAATTGGTTTTTGCCATTATAACACTATTTTCACCCTTGCGCAAACAAAAACAGCCGTTTAACGCGACTGTTTCCGTAATATGCGGATTTTAGAAGAAAATTTGTAGTTTTTTTACTCTTTCGGATAGGCGTTCGCGTAGGCTTTGACCGTCTCCTTGAAATCTGCCCGATCCTCACAGTCTGCAAAATCCTGACCGTCAAGCAGAGAAAGCACCGTTTGAATATTCGCGTCACCCTTATAGACCGAATTGCGGAGGACTAACGCAAACGCCACCACTGCGGAAACGAATTTGTCGTTATCGTTTAGCTCCATACGGTAGCTGTCGGCGGCTATAGGCAGTTGAAGTTCCTTGGATTCCGCGTTCTCGGCGGCGTTAGGCTCCTTGTAGCGGATAATCACCTTGCCCAGACTGCCTGCCAAGGTCGTGCCGCCTGCCGCGTTATCGGTAAGCGCGGCGTCTTTTAGCTTAAGCTCATAGACCACCGTAGAGGTATGACCGCTGCCCAACTCCCCTGCGTCCGTCTTAACGTCGTTAAACTCTTCCTCACTCATCAGCTTGTTCTCGTAGCCCACAAGTCGGTAGCTGTCAACGTATTGGGGATCAAAGGTTATCCCTGCCTTAACGTCCTTGGCAACGGTTATAAGCGTACCGCCTATCTGCTGTACGAGAGCGCGTCTTGCCTCGGCGATACTGTCTAAATAGCTGTACGTGCCGTTGCCTGCCAACGCCATTGCTTCCATTGACTCCGCCCGATAATTGCCGTAACCAACGCCGAAAGCCGAGAAGAAAACCCCCGTTTCGCGTTTTGCGCCGATTAGCGTTTTCAGTCCTTCAACGTCCGATACGCCTACGTTAAAATCTCCGTCCGTAGCCAGTATCACTCTGTTGTTGCCGTTGGCGATAAAATACTTTTCCGCTAAGGCGTATGCCGAATTGATACCTGCGCCGCCTGCGGTGGAGCCGCCTGACTCCAAGTCGGTGATAACGGCGTTAATCTTGTCCTTTTCGTAACCGTAGGCTCCGTCTAACGCGACTCTTTCACTGCCTGCGTAGGTCACAATGGAGATTCTGTCCTCGTCGTTTAGGTTCTCGGTCAGCAACTTAAAGGCGTTCTGCACCAAGCCGAGTCTGTCCTCGCCGAACATAGAGCCGCTGACGTCAATTAAGAAAACCAGATTGTTGCGTACATTGCTGACCTCGACCTTCTGTGCCGCTAAGCCCAACGTCAATAGCTTGGTTTCCCTATTGTAAGGATTATCGAACACCGATGAGGTCAGAGAAAGAATTGAGCCGTCGTCGGGAGTGTCGTACTCGTAGTTAAAATAATTGAGCATTTCCTCCACGCGAACCGCGTCCTTATCGATACTGTAGCCGTTGTTGATAAGACTGCGGAGTTTGGGATAACTTGCCGTGTTAGCGTCAATGGAAAAATAACTGTCGGGAGTTTCGGCGGAGGAAACAAATCCGTTTTCGATTATGCCCGTATAGGTATCGCCGCCAATCGCTATACCTGCGTTTTGAAGCTGCTTGACGTATTCCGCTTGCGCACTATCGATAGCTTTCTTATAATTCTCATAGCCGTTTTCATTTACAATTATTGCGTCATTAGGCGCAAGAACGCCCACACCGCTTCCCATTTGGTCGTATTTGTATGTGTTGCCGCAAGCTGTTAAGCCTACCGTCAAAAGCAAGCTCATTATCAAAACGATTGCCGTTATACACTTTTTCATAAATCCTCCTCATTGACCGTTATACCTAATTAACGCGAAACTCGGCAAACTGTCCCAACCTTTTTGAGAAAATACGAAAATTATTTCTTTGACAGTTTCGATAAGCTTTACCTTAGTGTACTTACGTCGGTTCAATTGGATTAAAAGGGGTTAAGTTGAGTTATGTATAAGTGCAATGCTGTAACACAGTATTGCGAGAGTTCAATTAGGTTCAACTAGGTTCAGTTTAGCATGTTTGGGTTAAGCGCAAACCTAGGATATTATAGGTACGCGCGCGCAACGTGCGCCACGCGCGATAGCCGTCGAAAAAAGCAAGTGTATAGAAAGAAAGTCGGTCGTGATATAACTATCCGCGCATAAAAAAACTCCAAGGCGAACCTTGGAGTTTTCTTTTGTTAATCGAACCTCTGCCTATCCTCAACCTCGCATAACCTTGGTTAAAGCGGCGGCGGTCAATTGTCTTATGTGTTCTCTATGACGATTATTTGTCGGCAAGTTTCTTATAGCCGGCGTATCTGGACTTAGCGTCCTCCTCGTTCATCTTGAACAGCTTGTTAGCGTCGGGGGTAATCTTGACCAACTGAGCGTAACGGTTCTCGGAGAGTAAGAACTCCTGATAATCGCCAACGGGCTCCTTGCTGTCAAGGGAGAAGGGATTGGTACCCTCTGCCGCCGCGGGGTTGTAACGGTATAACTGCCAGTAACCGCAGTCCACAGCCTTCTTCTCTTCGATCTGGCTGTTACCCATATCCTTAAGTCCCTGATTGATACAAGGAGCGTAAGCGATGATAAGGGAAGGACCGTCGTAAGCTTCAGCCTCAAGAATTGCCTTAAGGAACTGTGCAGGAGATGCGCCCATAGATACCTGTGCAACGTAAACGTAACCGTAGCTCATTGCCATCATACCTAAATCCTTCTTCTTGGTGCGCTTGCCGCCTGCGGCGAACTTAGCGATAGAAGCGGTAGGAGTGGACTTGGAGGATTGACCGCCGGTGTTGCTGTACAGCTCGGTGTCAAGAACCAATACGTTGACGTTCTCGTTCTGCGCCAATACGTGATCCAAACCGCCGTAACCGATATCGTATGCCCAGCCGTCTCCGCCGAAAATCCACATAGACTTCTTGGTCAGGCAATCTCTGTCGGCGTAAATAGCCTTGCACAGGTCGTCAGCCTTACAGCCGCAATCCTTGCAGGCTTCTACCATACTAAGCAACTCGGCAGACGCCTTCTTGCTGGCAGCCGCATCGTTCATAGTGTTGAGCCAAGCGTCGCAAAGTGCAACTGCGTTGGTGGTATGCTCGCAAGCAGGAGCTTCAGCCAAGAGAGCCTTGAGCTCCTCGACCTTGCTCTTGAGAGCCTTACGGCGAGTGGTAACTGCCAAATTCATACCGAAGCCGAACTGTGCGTTATCCTCGAACAAGCTGTTAGCCCAAGCAGGACCGTGACCTGCGTCGTTCTTAGCGTAAGGACAGGTAGGAGCGGAACCGCCGTAAATGGAGGAACAACCGGTTGCGTTGGCGATAATCATTCTGTCGCCGAACATCTGGGTGATAACCTTAACGTAAGGAGTCTCGCCACAGCCTGCGCACGCGCCGGAGAACTCGAACAAAGGCTTGTTGAACTGACTGCCCTTGACGTTATCTCTCTTGATGGGAGCGTCGGTCTCGGGGAGCTTGTCAGCGTAATCCCAGTTAGCCTCGTCGTTAGCCTGAGCCTCTGCGAAAGGAACCATAACCAACGCCTTCTCTTTGGCGATACAAGCGTTGACACAAACCTTACAGCCTAAGCAGTCCATCGGGGAAACCTGCATTCTGTACTCGTAGCCGGCAACGCCGGTTGCAGCCTTGGTAACGAAGTTAGCGGGCTTGTCCGCTAAGGTCTCGCTCTTCTGGAGTACGGGACGGATTGCCGCGTGAGGACATACGAAAGCGCACTGGTTGCACTGAATACAATTCTCGGGAATCCACTTGGGAACGAAAGCGGAAACGCCGCGCTTTTCGTAACGGGTGGTAGCGGTAGGAACAACGCCGTCCGCCTCGAAAGCGGAAACGGGAAGCTCATCGCCCTTTTGAGCAAGGATAGGATTGATGAAGTCACGGAAGTACTCGCTGTCTGCAAGAGCCACGGGAGCCGCGCCCTCGGTGGTGGTTGCCCAACTCTCGGGGTACTTAACCTCAATCAAGTTAGCGATAGCGTTATCAACGCAAGCGTAGTTCATATTGACTACTGCGTCACCCTTCTTGCCGTAGGTCTTCTTGATAGCTTCTTTCATATATCTCTCAGCGTCAGCGTAAGGGATAATGTCGGCGAGCTTGAAGAAAGCGGCCTGCATAACGGTATTAACACCGCGCTTTGCGCCGACCTGCTCTAAAACCTTTAAGCCGTCCAAGGTGTAGAACTTGACGTGCTTACGAGCGATAGCGTTCTTCATAGAAGCAGGAAGCTGAGCCTCCATATCCTCAGCGGACCAAATGCTGTTGAGCAGGAAGGTACCGCCGTCCTTGATAGAGGAGAGCATATCGTATCTCAAAACGTAAGACTGATTGTGGCAAGCGATAAAGTCAGCGTGGTCAATCAGGTAAGGACTCTGAATGGGGGTGTCGCCGAAACGCAGGTGGCTGATGGTGATACCGCCGCTCTTCTTGCTGTCGTAAGCGAAATAGCCCTGTGCGAACTTGTTGGTGTGGTCGCCGATAATCTTGATGCTGTTCTTGTTAGCACCGACAGTGCCGTCGGAGCCTAATCCGTAGAACATACAGCTCTTAGCTCCGGCAGGAGCCGCGTTAATGCTCTCGGTAACGGTAAGAGATTTGAAGGTAACGTCATCGTTGATACCCACGGTGAAGTGGTTGATGCCGCCGCGCTTCATATTCTGGTAAATAGCGTTGACCATAGAGGGGGTGAACTCCTTGGAGCCTAAGCCGTAACGTCCGCAAAGTACGTTAATGCCCTCTACCTTAGCTTCTCTCAAAGCCGCTACAACGTCCAAATAAAGAGGCTCGCCTAAGGAACCGGGCTCCTTGGTACGATCCAAAACGGTCAGATACTTACAGGTTGCAGGTATCTTCTTGACGAAATCCTTAACGGAGAACGGACGATACAGGCGAACCTTGATTGCGCCGACCTTAACGCCCTGCTTAGCAAGGTAATTAACGGTCTCTTCAACGGTGTCGCAACCGCTGCCCATAACTACGATAACCTTCTTAGCATCGGGTGCGCCTACGTAATCGAACAAGTCGTAGTTACGTCCGGTGAGCTTGCTTACCTTACGCATCATAGTCTTGACGATAGCGGGAACTGCATCGTAATAAGAGTTAGCGGCTTCGCGGTTCTGGAAATAAATGTCGGGGTTCTGAGCGGTGCCCTTCTGTACGGGGTGCTCGGGATTAAGAGCGCGTGCTCTGAAATCCTCGATATCCTTCATATCAACCAGTTTAGCGATATCTGCGTAATCCTGAAGCTGAATCTTGGAAACCTCGTGACTGGTACGGAAACCGTCAAAGAAATGTATGAAAGGAACCTTGGACTTGAGGGTTGCCAAATGAGCAACGATAGCCAAGTCGGCAACTTCCTGTACGGAAGCGGAAGCCAACATAGCGAAACCGGTCTGACGGCAAGCCATAACGTCGGCGTGGTCGCCGAATATAGACAACGCGTGAGCAGCCAAAGCACGTGCACTTACGTGGAAGACGCAAGGAAGCAACTCACCGGCGATTTTGTACATATTGGGAATCATAAGGAGCAGACCTTGACTAGCCGTAAAGGTAGTGGTCAAAGCACCGGCGCACAAAGAGCCGTGTACTGCGCCCGCCGCGCCTGCTTCGGACTCTAACTCAGCCAGACGGAGCTGCTGTCCGAAAATGTTCTTCTGTCCCTGCACCGACCATTCGTCGGCAACCTCTGCCATAGGAGAGGACGGGGTGATGGGGTAAATAGCCGCAACTTCGCTAAACGCATACGCTGCATGTGAAGCGGCGGTATTGCCATCTACGGTTTTTGTAATACTCATATTGACCTCCTGAATCAAAGTTTTCAATAGTTTTAGTCTTACGACCTCACTATTATATTACAATATAATAAATCAGTCAATCGTTTTAGGAGCTTACGCATAATTTAATCTTTTGGGTTTCAAGGGATTGTCACCGCAGTTTTTTCGGAGTTTCGCCCTTTGTCGGGGATTTTTTAGCTTAAGGAAATCCTGCACATCGGGAGAACACCGTAACTGCTATCCGTGACTACACCCGGGCACGGAAGCAAACGCGCCATACCTTCCGCATCAGGAGAACGCAGCCACCACCAACTGCTGCCGTACCCGTTAGTTTCGGTATTAATCCAACAGCCGTTTCCCCTTGCATAATCGCTGGTATTCTTAGCCGCGGCGACGATTTCCGGATCGGGCGAGGAAATAACTACGCCGTTCTGCATTTTACAAAAATCAATCAACCCGTTACGACCTAAAGACTCATAGTAGTCACAAGTGACAATTTCGTAATATCCTGCCAAATATATCTTGTCGTTAGTTGTGGCACACGCATATAGCGTATTGGGATTTCCCGTGCTTTCGGGGCTGTTGTCCACTGCCGTGGTATCGATAATGGACTTTTGACCGACGGAAAAAGCAGACTGGTAAAGTGCGCCGTTCAACCAACTGCGAAGCTCGCTTTCATTATACCTGTTACTGTTATCGTCAAATCTTTTCGCATCGATTACGGTTTCGCAAAGCATTGTCGCTTTACTGCCGTCCTCAAGCAATACTCTCCACTTAATAGGCTCCACCTTATAATAGTACGTTCTGCCTGTTTTAAGCTCGGAGCCGTCCGAAAATCTATAGTCGTATCCATAAGGCTGTGCAATTTTTTTTGCATATCGGCAACCGTCCGAGCCTAAATAATAACCGTCTATTGTGTAGGAGCCTACGCATACGCCGACGTTTTTGATTGTGGTGGGATACTCGCCGAAATATATGTAATCACCGTGCTTACAATATGTGGTTAAGGCGTGTTGCGTTCTTCCGCAATACGCGCATACGCACTGACCGTTGAGGTTGTGCTGACCGACAGGAGCTACGTATCCGCCGCCGCAAGTTAAGCACGCTTTTCCGCAACAGGACGGCACCGAGCCGTAAACGTGTTCGCTGCAAATCGTAAGCCACATTGCAGGCACCACACCGAAAAGCGTACTGTTTGTGTAGTTGGATAACTCGCCGAAGGTGCTTTCCAAACCATTCGTCGTAACGTATTGCACCCTATTGCTATCGTCATTGCACGGAGAACGCAACCACCAATAACCGTTGCCGTCCGTCGCACTACCCGATAATTCCGCAAAAACGCCTTTGCATCTGGCATAATCGGAAACTCTCTTATTGAAAACAGGATTGAGTAAGCTGTTTTCGCCGAAATACGCCGCATTCGTTACTTCGGATTGACTTAATAAAAACAGCTTATCTTGAGAATTTTGGCAAGCATAAATATTACTGCCGTAGCCGCTTGACGCCGCGGTATTAACAACTGTTTTGCTTATTATGAGGTTTCGTTGCGCCGCAGTAAAGGCACTGTTATAAAAGCCGTCGTTAAGCAATCGGCGAATTGCGCTCTGATAATAATTGTTGGCGTAATAAGAGGTATTGCCCACGTAAGAATTCCCGTCCTCACGCGTTTTTACGTCTGTTTGATAAGCATTGCCCTCAATTATCAGGTCGCAAAGCAAAAAAACCGTGCCCTCGTTTTTATCAATAATTCTCCATTTTATCGGTTCTACGGCAAAATAGTATTCCTTTTGCGCCCCACCCTCTCGCTCGACTATCTCACTGCCGTCCGAAAAAGTATGTCCTTTACCGCAGGGAGTAGCTAGAGTTTTGGAGTAGCAACAGCCGTCCGAACCGTAATAATATCCATTGGTATTAGCCGCGCTTCCAACCTTTACCCCTTCGATTTTCTTTGTGGTAGGATATTCGCCGCAATAAACCTCGTCATTATGAATACAATAGTTGCCGTTTTTTAATCCGTGAACGGTTTTTCCGCATACGGCGCAAAGGCAATCGTTATTCGGCGAGTGGGCTGTAGTTGCAGGAATAAAGCCCTCTCCGCATATAGCGCATACCTTATCCACGCAGGAGTAGTCATACATATATCGGTGAACAGAGCAGCTGACGTTTAGCAACGCAACCGAATTTGATTCGGTATGATAAAACGCCCCTTTGCCTTCTAAAACGATAATATCACCGTTGGTAATTCCGTTAATCACCGAGGTTGAATCAGACAAATATATTCGTCCGTCCTCCTCTACGTAAGAAAAAACCTCATTCCCGTCTATGCAGGTATTTCCTATTAACTGAATATAGTTGTCATAGTCAAGGGTACCTGAATCGGAAACATAATAGTACGTCTTTCCCTCGTCCTTAAAATCATCGGCTTCGGTTTTGCAAGCGCATAACGCTATGGCAAGCATACATAACAACATAAAAACCCAGAATCTCCTCATAGCGGTCAAACCTCCCTGTATAAATGCAAATAAATCAGTCAAAATTCTAAGAAAACTAGAATATTATAGTCTAAGAAACTTAGAGTTGTCAATCATTTATATCTAATTTTGCTAGAATGACACTATGTATGGAAAACGCATAAAGGAATTACGAGCCGAAAAAAACATTACACAAAAACAACTTGCCGCCGCGTTGAACGTGGATTTTCGGACTATCAGTTTTTGGGAAACCGAAAGATACGAGCCTAACATTGAACAATTGATTAAATTGTGCGATTTTTTTGCAATCTCGGCGGATTATGTTATCGGCAGAATAGAGTGGGAATAATTGACTGTATGTCCGTAGCGATGACATTTTAGTGACGGACAACCCGTTCACTGCGTTTAGGTTCTCACCGACAGAACGTAATAGCCTTTTTAATCAGCAGAAACAGCAGAGATTCGCAATCGAATTATTACCTATTCCTACGCATTTTTTGGTTTTTAACCAACTCGTTTAATAATCAAACCTTTATTGATAAAACCTTTCTCGGCCGGAATTTTACTGTTAGATGTTTATTGACAGACTTTTGTAGGTTTGAAGCGAGAACAAAATGGTATTATTTGCGGCAATTATGCTTGCAACTTTTTCTTTTAAGTGTTTTTGCATTAAGCTTTGAACAAGGCTTTGATTTGCGCAGATTAAGAAAAGCACCTCGGCGTCGATTGATACCGAAGTGCATAATATATTTTTATTGATTTAGCAAAGCTAAAAATTGAGGATAGTAGGGCTAAAGCTAGTCCGCAGACGTAAGCTTGCCACTGTCGTTAGTTGGGTAAATGCATATTCCGCTGTCGCTTTCAACAGTAGGGCAAAAACTATTCCGAAGACGTACCTTTGCCGCTGTCGATAGTGGAATAAAGGTTAATCCAAAAGCATACCCTTATCACTGTCGTTAGTTGGGTAAATGCATATTCCGCTGTCGCTTTCAATAGTATGGCTAAAGCTATTTCGAAAACATACTTTTGCCGCTGATGATAGTGGGTAAAGGCTAATCCAAAAGCATACCCTTATCACTGTCGATTACGCGCAGAATATTGATTTCCTCGCCGCTTTTTGCATTAACGTAAACGAAATATTTGTCCTCTCCTATTTCGCCGTACAGCTCGTAAGTCAAAGCTTCCTTGCCCCCGTCAATCGGAATAACCGCCAGTCTTACCGACGAAGGCGCAAATGCCGTCACGGTGCTGATAGCTTCTTCTTCTGTTACGGTAGGGGCGGAGGGGGTTCTTTCGGAGTGGTTATACACGTAGTTCAACGCTTCCAAGCCTATTATCTTCTTGTTGTCGGACGCTACCTTAACGACCACCAAATCGGGATAATATATTACGTCCTCGGAAGTGTAAACGAAGTTGATATACATAACGCTGTTGTAGTTGCTTACCCACACGGGAGTCATTTTGTCAAAGCCGATAGCTGCAAGGTATTCGGCAGCCGCCTTTTCGCAGTCCTTTTCCTCATAAAGCGGCTCGGTTACTTCCCTCGACAAATTGATTGCTATGGGCATACCGCCCACCTTGGCTATATCCACGTACAGCAAGCCGTCGTCCGTCCTTACGGAATACATCAGGATATCAAAGAAGTTCTTTGACTCGCCTAAAAATTCCACCTTTTCCGCGTCCTCTCCTGCGTACTCCGCCGCCTTAGCCTTGCCGCTTTCCCCGTCGTAAACCGTACCTGCAAGAGCTTTCGGCTCCTTGTTTTCAAGGCTGTCGCTGAAAGGTCCGTCGTAAATCAGCGAGGGGTAAGTCACCGTGGTGTTTTCCAAGTCGTCCAGCATACCCGTAACGGATTCCGCGCCGATGTCGTCCATAAACGCAAAGTTGCCGTTTTCCACCTGCTCCCGTAAATCCGATAACGCCTGCTCTATCTTCAGCATCACCGAGCATAAGCCGTCTAAATTGGTCTTATCCTCTTCGGTGAGAGTACCGCCCTTATCCAGCTTTTTTTGCAGATAAGCGCAATAATCACCCACCTGATTGACGTATTTTACCGTCTTTTCCGCGTTGACGTCCGAGGGGATAAGCGCGGATAAGGCTGTCTCCGCAGAAGCGGCGTAATTGGTTATTTGATTAAGCAGAGTTTTCTGCATCGCAGGTGTGGAAGCCGCCGTCAGCTTGTTCATTCCGTTAGCCATATCCGACACGTTTGAGGTCAGCTTGTAGTAACTTTGCTTATTAACGTCCTCAAGCCTTGCTCTGTACTCCGCGTTGGTTTTTGCGTCCTTAGAGGAATTGACCGCCCAAAGTACGCCTAAGGTTATGGCGGCGGCTACCGCTATACATAGCGCGACGATCAGTCCGATAATCAGTCCTTTTTGGATTTTCCGTGGATTTTCCGCGTTTTCATTCATATTATCACCTCTTTTTCAATGCCCTTTATCATCAAAGATTTTGCACGTCTTTAAGCCTTTTCGGCTTATGCGTTAGACGGCGAAATTGTGGTTGCCGATTACTAATCTGATTTCCCTGCTCCATATCCACTTGGACGTGGCGGTGGCAGGATTGTAATAGTACAGACACCCGTTAGTGGGATCCCAACCGCTCAAAGCGTCTCGCGCCGCAGATTGTGCCGTGCTGTTGGGCGAAAGGTTGATTTGACCGTCGCTTACGCAGTCAAAAGCTCCTGCTTGATACACCACGCCTGCTATGCTGTTGGGGAATTTCGAGCTTTTGACGCGGTTAAGCACCACCGCCGCCACAGCCACTTGTCCTTGATAGGGTTCGCCCCTTGCCTCTCCGTAAATAACTCTAGCCAAAAGGTACTCGTCAGAACTGCTGTAGCCGCCGCTTGAGGAGGAGCCTGAAAGCGTAACGCCCAACGCCGCCGCGGTTTTGGAACCGATAATTCCGTCCGCGGTTAAGCCGTTCTGCCGCTGAAAATACTTGACCGCGGCAACGGTTTTCGCACCGTAAACCCCGTCCACAGAGCCTGTATAGTAGCCCCAGTTTTTTAGCTTCGTCTGAACCGACCTAACCAAGCTGCCCGTGGAGCCTTGCTTAAGAACCGCAACCTCGGCTACCGTGACGTCGGTAGGCGTGGAAACAAACGCATAGCCTGTCAGTCCTGCGCAGACTACCACCGTCAATATACTGATTATTACGCATAATTTCTTTTTCATCATTATCCTCTTTGCTATAAATTTTTCGGATTTATCCGCATATTTTTCAGTTGCTGACGAGCTTCGCCCCCGATTAAGCTTCGCAGGCGACCTCGTCTGTTTTTTGCTGCCGTTTTCACTAGGATTAGTTCGGATTAATCAGATACCCTATCAGTTGTTTCTAAACCATTCCGCGATAATACTCTTGTAGGCTACCTCGTCCGTGCCGTTGTCCTCACCTGCGAGAAAGCAAAGGGGCGGATACGCCACGCACCACCAGTTTGCGCCGTTGCCGCTGCCCAAACGCACCACAAGGGCGTCGTAGTCGCCTGCGTCTAAGGTCAGGTCGCCGTAGGTTTTTTCGGGAAAATCCTCGTGGGTAAGGTCGGCTGTCGCGCCGTAAGTGAAGCCGTTACGCTCCAGCACTTCTTGTGCCTTGGCTACGATTTTTTCCCTGTTATCCCTGATGATTTGCTCCATTTCCGCCTTGTTTTTCGCGGAGCCTGCAAGCGGCGTCAAAAAAGCCACCACCTCGTCTCGGACTTCCAGCTTTACGCTTTGGTCGATTTCCGCGTCGCTGTTGGCGCGTATATGTATCCTTATATATTGGGAGCGATCCGTACCCATACACCCTGTCAGACAAATCACCGTTATTGCTACAATCACCACCGCTAAAATAATTTTTTTCATAACGCCTCCGATACGCCGATTATTGCCACGAAGCAAAAATATATACTTCTGCCGTTCACGTTGTAAGCAGTTTTTTCCACGCCCTAAGCAAGCCGCCGAAAGGTTTGAGAAAATATGTACAAAACGGTATTTTTTATGATATAATCGGTTTATGAACAGAATTTCGATGAAAGCATACGCCAAAATTAATATTACCTTGGACGTTATGGGTAAAAACGAGGACGAGGATATGCACCTCTTGGACAGTCTTATGCAGACTATCGACCTTCACGATACCCTCTCTATGAAAAAACGCCGCGATAATCTAGTGACCTGCGTCACCACCGTCGGCAAGGAAATCAAGGACAGCAACGCCGAAAAAGCCGCGAAACTTTTTATGGAAAGGTTTGGCACAAGCGGCGTGGATATTGAAATCGTGCGCCGTATCCCCATAGGCGGCGGCTTAGGCGGCAGTTCCGCCGACGCGGTTGCCGTGCTTAAAATGATGGCTCTTCTGTTTAACGTCAACTTCGGCGAACTGGAGCCTTTGGCGCGTGAATTGGGCAGCGACACCTTGTTTTTGCTTCAAGGCGGCTTGGCGCGTTGCACAGGCTACGGCGACGTTATCGAAAAACTACCCCCTCTTCCCCCTATGTACGTTCTTCTGGCAACCCCTCCCGAGGGTAGCTCCACGTCCTACGTTTTTTCCGCTTTCGATAATTTGAAGAAACGCCCACCCAACGTCAAAACAGAGGAAATTCTTGCAGGTATCAGCGAATATAAGGACGTGAAAATTTACGTTTCCAACGTGCTTACGGGCTGTGCGGAAGCTCTTAATAACGGTATCGGAGAGGTTATGAAGGCTATGCAGGACAAAAAATCCCTGATGCTCAGTATGACAGGCAGTGGTTCTTCCGTCTTCGCTCTTTACCGCGACCTAGACGACGCCTTGGATAAAATGTACGAGATGGCGATTCCTGCCGACGTGTACCGTCTGATAAGCTAAGCTCTGTTGATTGGTACAAACCTATCTTCTTGGAATGTGCCTATTTCATTAGTTCAAACCTATATTGGTAGAAAACTTATTTTGATAGAAAAAAGGATTGCACAAGCAATCCTTTTTTACCGCCGATTTCGGCTTTTCGACGGATTAACGGTCAATAGCCATTGTATTTACGGTTGTCCGTTGTTATTTATTTTGCCTCGCCGTCGGTTACAACGGGTGCGGTTTCCGCCACGGGAGCGGCAGTCTCTTCGCTCTTAACGGGATTTGGTTTCACCAAGTCGGGGATTTCCAGTCCTGCCATATTGAACAGGTCGTTCATAGGGGGCAGGGATTTGAGCATACCGGAAAGGAAGTCCGCGGTTGCGGTCTTGCCGTCTGCCTTGGAGCCGTTTTCCCAAACGGTGATTTTGTCGATTTTCAGGTTCTTAATAGCCTCTACCTGCGTAGAAATAAGGCTCTCTATCTTGTCAGCCACAATCAGTTTGACAGCGTCCGCCGCCTTGCCGCCTGCCGCGTCAACTATCGCGCCTAAACCTGCCGCCTGCGAAGCCAGCATCTCCTTGGTACCTCTTGCCTGAGCTTCCAGTTTGGCATAAATAGCGTCCGCCTCGCCCTTGGCTCTGCGTCTGATCTGTTCCGCTTCGGCTTCCGCTTCCAACTCCAACCGACGCTTTTCAATCTGGGTGCGAACGATAACGTCCGCTTCCAAGGTTGCTTCCTCTCTCTTAGCTCTTTCCAACTCTGCGCTCTTTTCCGCAGTGTAGGACTCTTCCTGTGCCTTAGCTTCCTGCACCTTCTCTGCTGCGGTTGCTCTGCGCTTGGCTTCCGCTTCCGCTTCGCGGAGAGTTGCCTGTGCCGCGGCAATCTGTGCCTTTGCCTCGTTCTCGCCCTTAATCGCTTCGGACTCCGCTACGGATACCTGAATACGACGGTCACGCAATGCGTTCGCCTCGCCGATAGAGCCTTCCTTGTCAGCTTCAGCAACGGAAATCTTAGCCGCGTTAATCGCTTTTGCCGCCGCTTCCTTACCTAACGCCTCAATATACGCCGATTCGTCGTTAATATCGGTTACGTTTACGTTGATTAAGCGCAGACCTATCTTTTTCAGCTCGCCCTCTACGTTACGGGATACAGCCTCCAAAAACTTATCTCTGTCGGAGTTAATCTCCTCAATATCCATCGTTGCGATAACCAAACGGAGCTGTCCTAAAATAATATCCTTGGCTAACTCCTGTATCTCGCTTAAGCTTAAGCCCAACATTCTCTCCGCGGCGTTCTGCATAACGCTGGGTTCGGTAGATATACCTACCGTGAATCTGCTGGGAACGTCTATACGGATATTCTGTCTGGAAAGCGCGTTGCGCAGGTCAACGCTTATTGAAATCGGCGTTAAATCCAAAAACGCATAAGCCTGTATCACGGGAACGATAAAAGCCGCGCCGCCGTGGATACATTTCGCCGAACGGTAGGTGCCGTCCGTATTGGACGTAATCTTACCGTAAATAACCATTATCTTGTCCGAAGGACACTTCTTGTATCTGGTAAGGAAAAGCAAGAGTACCGATACCAGTATCAGAACAATCACCACTATTACCAAGGCGACTATTCCGCCAGAGCTCATCGAAGCGAGTAACAAATCCATAACATAACCTCCTAGTTATTAATAACAGGTTCAACGATTACAAAATCGCCTTCCTTATCCACTACCTTGACAATCTCACCGGTTTTCAAATCACGACTGCACTTAGTACGGGCGTCAACCTCGGTGTAACGCTCCTGTAAGTTAAGATTGATTTTGCCTGCGCCCTTTTCCTCCGCAGGTATGGTGAGATAGACCTCTGCGGTTTTGCCTATAGCGTTGCTTAACTGCATAGTGCCTGAGCATTGCAGCTTAAACAGCAGACGGTAAAGCGCACCTACGCCCAACAGGGAAACCGTACCCGTGGCGATGGTAATAACCAACACACAAGCGATATGCAGTCCGCCCATATTCGCGCCTAAGCCGCACCAACCGCCGATAGCGAAGAAAGCGATTACGCCCTTGAGGGTAAACAAGCCTACCTCCGCGCCGTCGGTATGACCGTCGGTTACGTCATCGGGCAGGTCGCCGTTAACGTCGCCCATATCGCCCAGAGAACCGCCGGCAAAGCCTATAATCATTAATACGACTTGAACAAAGAGCATCACGGATCCTGCGAAACCGCAACAGAACAGTATTTTGCCCAAAATATCCAATTCGTTCCAAAAAGCAGCCATAGCCTCCTCCTTAATCAGACATATAACAGTATATGCCGAGTTTTATCAGATAAACATTAACGCCAGCGCGATACAGAACTGCGCCGCGTAGTAAAGCACGTGATTAACGGAAATCATAAGTCTGCTGTCAGGTGCCAAAGCCCCTGTCTTCTTGTAATCCTCGGGCTTGCTGAAGTAGGTCATAGACAGCACTAAATCAGAAAGCAGGAACAAAGCGGAACCGCAAATCAAAAGAATCAAATCCGTACTCATACCCTCGGTTATACCCGTAGCTACGGTCAAAGCCAGGAACCAGCTCAAAAGGCAAACGTAAATGATACTGGGAATTAAGAATTTGCCGAACTGCATACCCATAACCTTGGACGCAACGACGATAACCGCAACGCCGAATACCACAGCCGCCAAGAAGCTCCAAAGAATATTAAGCGCACTTGCAGGATACAACACGCCGATAGCGGATATGTAAAGGATATGTCCGATACCGAAAGCCGCCATTCCTGCGAAGGTAAAGGTATCGCTGTCCTTTTCCGCGGCGCTGTAAACGCCCTTCAAGCTCTTGAACACGATTTTCATATCCAAGGTAAAATCGCCTATCATACCCAAGGTCAAGCCGATAATAACCATCATTGCAGGAGCAACGATACGGTCGTAGGATACAGGCTCGCCCTCGCAGAAGGCGGTAACTGCCGTTGCGATAAACAGCAAGCTTGTCAAGGTCTTAAGAACCGTGGCGAAAACACTGCCGTTCTTGTCGCGGAAGACCAAAAAGGCAACAAGGGAAACAACGCCCAATGCAAGTAATATATAAGCTACCATAAGATATTCCTCCACATAATTACTAAGTAAAATTATAACATTTTATCAATGTTAATTACAAGATATTAATAAAACTTTTCCCCGTTTTTTGCATTTCGACGCAAAAAACACACCTAAAATCGGAGCTTAACGCCCCACAAGCCGCCGCAACGCCCTTTTCTATTGCGCGTTGATAACCGCTTCCGCCACCCTCAGACCGTCCACCGCGGCGGACATAATGCCTCCTGCGTAGCCGCAACCCTCTCCGCAGGGATAAACGCCCTCGTTTCCCACAGCCTGCATCGTTTCATCTCTTTGCACTCTAAGAGGTGCGGAGCTACGGGTTTCCACACCCGTCAAAACCGCGTCTGCGGCGGCAAATCCCCTGATTCGCCTGTCGAAAACGGGAACGGACTCCCTTAACACCCCGATTATCCGCGGAGGTAAAAGCAAATCCAGTCTGGCAAAGGTAACGCCGGGCTTATAAGTAGGCAGAACACTGCCCACCTTATCCCCCTTTTTACCTTTCATAAAATCGCCTAAAAGCTGTATCGGTGCGCGATAATCGCCGCCGCCTACTCTAAACGCCTCTTTTTCCAGTGCCTCGCGGTAGCGGACTCCGCCCATAACGTCGCCGCCGAAGTCGTTAGCATCTACGCCCACCAACAAAGCGGAGTTGGCGTTATCGCCGTTTCTTGCGTACCTGCTCATACCGTTGGTTACTATGGTATTCTCATCGGAAGAGGACGCGATAACCTCGCCGCCCGGACACATACAAAAGCTGTACGCACTGCCGTTTGCGGTATGATTAACCAACTTGTAATCCGCCGCGCCCAAGGCAGGGTGCCCTGCGAAATCGCCGTACAGCGCGGTATCGATATTCCGTTGAAGATGCTCCACCCTGAAGCCCACCGAAAACGCCTTGCTTTCCATTGCAAAATCATTGCCGTAAAGCAGTCTGTAAGTATCCGTTGCGCTGTGCCCCACGGCTAAAACCAAGGCGTCGGTAATATAATCCTTATCCGCAGTCACCTTAAGCAAGCCGTTTTCGCGGCGCAAGCCCTTAAAGCAAGCGGAAAACCGCACCTCGCCGCCCAAAGCCGTGATTTCCTGTCTGATACTCTTGACCACGGCGGACAGCCTGTCCGTACCCACGTGAGGCTTCGCCTCGTACAGTATCTCGGCAGGCGCACCGTGCCGCGCCATCACGCGGAGAATATAGTCAAGTTTCGCCCTGTCGCCTATTCCCGTGTTGAGCTTGCCGTCCGAAAAGGTGCCTGCGCCCCCTTCGCCGAACTGTACGTTACATTCTGTATCCAAAATACCGTTATTGAGAAAAGCGTCCACCTTCTGCCGTCTTGAATCGCTGTCCTCTCCCCTTTCCAAAACTATCGGGCAAAGCCCTGCCTTGGCTAAGGCGTAGGCGCAGAAAATCCCTGCCGGCCCGAAACCGACCACTATCGGGCGGTGTCTTAGGGGGTGCTTCGGCATAGGAAGAGGGTATTCCTCGGGAAGTAGCGTTTCCTTCGCCGCTTCCACGGTGAAAACCAGCTTTATATCGTTGCGGTGTCTGGCGTCAACGGAGCGTTTTACCACGCGAAAAGTCCGCAGCGCCGAAACGCCGCAGTGCAATTCTTTCGCGGAGAGCCTTTTCAGCTCGTCAATGTCCGCGTCAAGCGGTAAAGTAAAGGTGTATTTCAATTATCGAAATTAAAAGGCGTAACCTGATAAACGTAATAGTTAAGCCAGTTATAAAAGATGATATTGGCGGTTGAACGCCAAGTCACGTTCACGTCAAGACGGTCGTTGATAAAGTAATTAACGGGTTTCGCTATGTCCAAACCCTTGTTGATATCTCTCAGGTATTCGTTTTTCAGGGTGTCCTTGTCGTATTCGCTGTGTCCGAAAAAGAAAAACCGCTTACCGTTCTTGGATTTAAGTATGGAAATACCGCAATCGGGATCGGTGGAACGTGCCACTACCTCTAGGTCGGGGTTGTTGACTAAATCCGCTTCCGCTACCTCGGTATGCCTGCTCATCGGGATATAGAATATGTCGTCCACGCCCTTAAGCAGAGGGTCCATACGGTGGGAATACTGGGGATAGATACCGAAAAGCTTGCTGGCACGGGGCTTTTTGTCAATGCCGTAGTAGTGGTAAAGCCCTGCCTGTGCGCCCCAACAGATGAATAATGTACTGGTAACGCGTTTCGCCGCGTAGTCCATTATAGCTTGAAGCTCCTTCCAGTACTTGACCTCCTCAAAGGGTATGGTTTCGACAGGTGCGCCTGTGATAATCATACCGTCGAACCACTCGTCCGTCAGACAATCTATGCTCTTATAAAACTTTTCCAAATGGTTGGCCTTAACGTGAGTGGACTCATAGCTTGCGGTGCGGATTAAAGTCACCTCCACCTGCAAGGGGGAGTTGCTTAAAAGACGCATAAGCTGCGTTTCGGTTTCAATCTTAGTGGGCATTAGGTTGACTATTGCGATTTTTATCGGACGTATGTCCTGCGTTGCCGCGCGAACCTTGCTCATCACGAAAATGTTTTCGGACTGCAATATGTCGTGAGCAGGCAAATCCTTAGGTATAACTATGGGCATAAATTCTCCGTTATGTTTTTTGCGTTATTGTCAGTGCGTATCGATTACGCTTTTTGTCCGTGTATATAGCGTCTGCGTTATCTATTACGCGTTATCCAACGCCTGTAAAATATCCGCAAGCAAGTCTTCGACGTCCTCGATGCCTATGCTTAAACGGACGAAATTGTCGCTGATTCCGCAATCCTTTAAGGCTTGGTCGGAAAGCTGACGGTGAGTTGTGGAGGCAGGGTGCAATACACAGCTTCTTATATCCGCGATGTGAGTTAATTGTCTGACCAGTTTGAGGTTGCGGATAAAGTTAGCGCAGACCTCTCTGCCGCCTTTGATACCTATGCTGACCATACCGGAGTAACCGCCCTCAAAATACTTTTGCGCTAAGGGGTAGTTCACGTCGGTGGGAAGTCCTGCATAGCTCACCCATTCTATTTTCGGGTGTTTTTGAAGCGTTTCGGCGACGATTAAAGCGTTAGAGCTGTGCTTCGCCATACGAATTGCCAAGGTTTCCGTACCTAAATTGGTGAGAAACGCGTTCCAAGGGCTCATACAAGCTCCGACGTCTCTCATACACTGCATTCTCGCCTTGATTACGAAGGGGCAGGAAGGTCCCTCATCTACGTACACCGTGCCGTGGTAGCTGGGATCGGGAGTGTAAAAATCCTCGTAACGGGGATTGCCTCTCCACTCGAAGTTGCCGCCGTCAACGATCATTCCGCCCACAGAGGTGGCGTGACCGTCCATATATTTTGTAGTGGAATGAACCACTACGTTCGCGCCGTGCTCGAAAGGTCTGCAAAGTATCGGAGTCGCCAAAGTGTTGTCTATCATCAGACAGATACCGTGCTTTTTGCAAATCGCGGAGTAGCGGTCAAAATCAAATACCACCATAGCCGGATTGGCTAAGGTCTCCGCAAAAAACAGCTTGGTATTGCCGTCAATCAGCTTTTCGATAGCCTCGTCGTCCATAGAAGGAGTGACGAAACGGGTTTCGATACCGTACTTTTTGAGCGTAACCGCAAAAAGGTTGTAGGTGCCGCCGTAAACCGCGCTAAAGGATATAAGGTTGTCGCCTGCCTTGCAAACGGTCATCACGCCTAAAGTGTTAGCCGCTAAACCAGAAGCACACGCCATTGCCGCCGTGCCGCCCTCTAACGCCGCGATTTTGTTCTCCAAAACCGCCACCGTGGGGTTGCTGATACGGCTGTATATATGTCCGTCCTTAGGCACGTCGAAAAGGTGCGCAAGCTGTTCAGGCGTATCGTATGCGTAAGTCGTGCTGGCGCAAACCGGTACTACGTTGGGATCGCCGTTTGCAGGCGTATAGCCGCCGTAAACACATAAACTGTCAATTTTCATATAATTCTCCTTTGGGTTAAACCCTTTATGCGTCGTACTTTGTGTATCTTTCGGTCTTTCTGTCCATATCCTTTTCAAGAAGAGTCTGCTTTTTGTCGTAGGTGTGCTTGCCCTTGGCAACGCCGATTTCCACCTTGACTAACGCCTGATTGAAATAGATACGGGTGGGTACAAGCGTGTACCCCTTGCGCTCCACCAATGCGCGTAGCTTGTTAATCTCTCGCTTGTTCAGCAAAAGCGCACGCTCTCTTTTGGAGGGAAGATTGAAAAAACTGCCCTTGTCGTAAGGCGATATGTGAAGATTGACAAGAGTAACCTTGTAACCCTCGATTTTTACGTAACTGTCAACGAAACTGACCTTACGCAGCCTTATGGATTTGACCTCGCTCCCGACCAATACTATGCCTGCCTCGTAGGTGTCCTCGATAAAGTACTCGTGGTAGGCTTTTTTGTTGGTGGCGATAACAGTTTTGCTTTCTTTCATAATTTTATATTATAACACGCCTGCGCGTCGTATGCAAAGGCATTTTTTCCTTTTAGTCGCTCAATCTGAAATCCACGCGCCGCGACGCTACGTCCGCAAACGCCGCCGTTACCTTAATCGGAGAACCCAAACTGTAACTGCCGCGCTCGCCCTTCAGCAAATATCTGGAGGAATCATAGTAATAGGTATCCTTAGGAAGATAGTCGATACCTACAAAGCCCTCAACCGAATTGGGAAGTATTACAAAAATACCCGATTGAGTTACGCCGCTGACTATGCCCTCGTAGCTCTCGCCGATGTGGTTGGTCATATATAACGCCTTGTAGTAATCCACCATATCCCTTTCCGCTCTTTCCGCCGCTCTCTCCATCTGGGAGCTGTGTCCTGCCGCCTTAAGGTTAAAGGCGCGCTGGGAGTTAAGCTCCTCGGGATTTTTGCCCTCTAACATCAGCTTGACCATACGGTGCTGAATCAGGTCGGGGTAACGTCTGATAGGAGAGGTAAAGTGACAATAGCACTTCGCCGCCAAGCCGAAATGTCCTATATTTTCCACAGAGTATTCCGCCTTTTGCATAGAGCGTATGCCCACCGTGGAAATAAACTCGCCGTATTCGGTATTTTTAACCGCCTTAATAAAGTCGGCTACGTCCTCGGGCTTTAACGCCTTGGCTCCGAATTCGAAGCCGAAACCTTCCGCGTACAGCTGAAGAGCCTTCAGCTTATCGGGATCGGGCTGTTTGTGCACACGGTAAACGCAGGGATAGCCCTTTTCCGTCAGGATTTCAGCTACGGTTTCGTTTGCCGCAAGCATAAATTCCTCTATCATAGAGGTGGCTATATCCGCTTCCTTAACCGCTAATTCCACACCGTCTTTGGTGAGAATAACGCAGGTTTCCTTAGTGGTAAAATCAACGCTGCCCCGTTTTTCGCGCTGTGCGGACAGCAAAGCCGCCAAAGCGGACGCGTTTTCCAAAAATCCTTTAATCGGCTTGTACTGTTTGCAAAGCTCCTCGTCGCCGGAAAGTATCGCCTTGACCTTGGAGTAGGTCATACGGTAATCGGAGCGGATAACGCTCTTAACCACACGGCACTGCTTTTTGATGCCCGTGGCGGTAAAATCCATCACCGCCGTCAAGGTCAGTCTGTCCTCCTCGGGAAGCAGGGAGCAAAGGTTGTTGCAAAGTGCTTCGGGAAGCATAGGATAGGCTTTTCCGGGGAAATACACGCTGGTAGTACGGGCGTATGCCTCGTCGTCAATGGGATTGCGCGGAGTAACGAAATTAGAAACGTCCGCGATATGCACGTACAGGGTAAAGCCGCCGCCCTTAACCGAAACCACGCTTATAGCGTCGTCAAAGTCCTTGGCGTCGTCGCCGTCCACCGTAATAGTGGTCAGCTTGCGGAAGTCCTCTCTTCCCTCGTAATCCTTATCGGTTATAGACAGCTTGGCGGCGTAATTCTCCGCTTCCTTGCCGAAGCCCTCGGTAAATCCGTAGGAGTACAGGCAGGAAAGTTCCTCTGCCTTGCGGTCTCCGCTTTTGCCTAATATCTTGGTTACTTTTGCACGCGGCAGTTTGCCCTTGGGATATTCTATTATCTCCGCCGCCGCCTTTTGACCGTTCTTTAAGTCCTTGCGCTCCAACAGCGTCACGTCCGAATAATAGCACTCGTCGTCTGGGAGTAAAAGTATTCTGTTTTTCTCCTTTTTGACCGTGCCTACTACGGTTTTGACTCCTCTTTCGACTATCTTTTCCACCTCGCCCTCGTCACCTCTGATAAGACGAACGATAACGGTGTCGCCGTGCTGTGCGCCCTTAAGTGCGGAATGCGGAAGGAAAATATCGTTGCCGCCGTCCTCTCTGATAAGGAACGCAAAGCCGCGTTTGTTGCCCCTCAATATGCCCTTGAAGGTTGTCTTCTTTGAATACGTTGTAAAATTCTTTTTCATTATCTATCCTTTTTTGTTAAAATCTTTTTTTGCCATATCCGAAGTATTATCGCGTTCGCACTTTAATAATCGGATAAGTGAATTTCGGTTGCGCACCGACGGCTTTTACCGCCGCGTTGCCGTTGGTTTCCGACTGCTTTTTGCCCTAAAAAAAAGGGTGGTGCTATCCGCGCCACCCGTTCGTACTGTTCCGATAATTAAATCGTAGGAGCTACTATAAAGAATACGATACACAAAACCGCTATCAACGCTCCGATAATAATCGTCCAAAGCTTAAGCTTGGAATCCAGCGTTCTGCCCTTGTTCTTGCCGTAAAAGCTCTCCTGTACGCCCGAAATCGCGCTGACGTTAGCTTGATCGGACTTTTGCATCAAAACAATAACGGTCTCCGCAATAGAGAGAACGACAACCACACAAAGAATGACACCCGAAATAATTGTCCTCGCATTAGTAGTAATGGCGGCTAATAATAACGCTAATTCCACTTTTTTTACTCCTTGTTGCAATAATGCTTAGTTATTTTAGCATATAACTTCGGGCTTGACAAGCGTTTTTGCGAATAATATTGCGCCAAACCCCGAAAAACCTTAATCTATATACTTCAAAATATCCTTAAAGCTGTCCAAAACCAAGGTGGGACGGATACCGCTTTCGCCTAACATTTCCTCGTTGGTTTCGCCTGATAGGACGAGTATGCTGTTGAAACCATTATCAACTCCGAAAAGTATGTCGGTGTAAAGCCTGTCGCCTACCATAGCCACTTCCTTCCGTGCAAAACAACCGTACTTGGACAGTATCGCTTCAGCCATTCCGCTGTAGGGTTTACCGATTATAACGTCGGGTTCCTTGCCTAAGGTCGCCTTAATCATTTGGATAAAGGAGCCTACGTCGGGCATAGGACAACCCTCTGCGGGGCAGTTGTTATCAGGGTGGGAAGCCACGTACAGTTTGCCTGCGTTGATAAAGCCGCAAGCCTTATACAAACGGTCGTAGCTTAGACTTGTGTCAAAACAGATGACCACCACGTCGGGATCGGTTTCGGTAAGCTCGATACCGTAACTTCTGAACTCGTTAGCCACGTCCTCGGTTGCCAGCAGGAACACTTTTTTGCCCGACTGCTTGTCCTTGAGGTACTGACAGGTCGCCTGCGCCGAGGTGTAAAGCTCGTTTTCGTTAATAAAAACGTCCATACCCTCCAAACGCTTGACGTAAGCGGCGTTGCTTCTTGAGGAATTGTTGGTTACGTAGCAAATAGTCTTGCCCTTACTGCGCAAAGTGTCCAAAGCCTCGAAAGCTCCGGGGATTTTGCGTCCGCCCACGTAAACGGTGCCGTCCATATCCATAAGAAACAGCTTGATATTGTTAATCCTCTTGCGTAATTCGTTAGTCATCTTAAACCTCTGCTTTATCTTTTTCCGTTGCCGGTGTTTTCAAAAATAGTACGAGTGGGCTATGCCGTTGACCGCCTCGGCTCTTGCCGCTAGAGCTGAACTCTCAGCCTTAAAGCGTCCGTAAAGCCTACGGTGTAAAGGTGTTTCAGCAACGGGTAGCCAACGCAGTTCTCGCCGCTTAAATGCATCAGCCTTATCAGCTCGTCGAAGTCGGTCTGCCCTCTCAACCCGAAGCCGCTGCTGCCGTGAAGTCGTCTGTACGCTACGGACAGCTCGGAAAGTTGAACCTTATTAAGCAATGCGGTAAGCTCTTTTTTGTAATCGGCGGTAACGAAACAGCGTCTTCTGTAATCCTCGGCGTAGGTCTTGGCGTTAGCCGCCGAGCCGCCGTAGGTTATGCCGCAGGTTCGCTCCAACTCCGAAAAGGTTGCAAGCCTATCCGGTGGCATCAATACCGTGGTATCCGCCGCAAAGGACGCCGAATACAGGGTTAAAAGTGTGTAAGCCGCCGTAAAGTAGCTTTCATTATACGACAATCTTTGCCGCTTGTATAGCGAAATCAACCAACTAAAATCAAATCCGACTCCCGAAAATATCCTGTAACCGCCGTCTGCCAGCTCTTCTGCCGTAGTGCATAACAGCTTAAAAAGCTCTTTGTCCAGAGTTATCACCCCCGACAGCTTTTCGCTTAATCTCTCAAAATCGCAGAAAGCGACTCCTGCCTTGTCCAACCTTCCCGAAATTAGATTTTCGTAGCCGCAGTCGAACACGGACACCAAGCCGCAAAGACATAAGCCCAAGCCCTCCGCTAGCGCCGAGGGGCGGCTTTCGCCGAGAGCGTCTTCACAAAGCAATACGGTTACGGTGGACACGGAGCGGAAGCCCACCAGCTCCCCGTCCCCGTAAAACAGCGCGGAGGGAAAAAGCGCGGATAAGCCTCCCACTGAAACGGGAACAGCCAAAAGCGGCAAGGCACGCCGCCCTGCCACAACCTTGGCGCAGGCAAGCGTAGGTTCTTCACCCACCGCCACCGCCAAGCGGCAATCCTCGGGAAGCTCCTTTGCGGTCAGCTCCTTGTAGGCATAAACGCTTTTTCGATTGACGGGGTAAACGTCAACGGCGTAGCCTGCGGCTTTCAGCACGTCCTCCGCTCTGCAAGCGTACCTGCCGCCGTCCGAAAACAACGCCACCCGTCCTGCCGAAAGCAACTGCTTCGCCGTATTTCCCAGTTCCGATACAGAATCCACCCTTACGGTTTTAACTCCGTTACGCAAAAATTTTTCCATTCTTTACTCCTTTGACGAAAGTATTATACCGCCCATTCGGAGTCGGCTTTTGACGGTAAAATGCGGTTTTTGCCTAGTATTGCCGATAAAAATCCCTACCTCAATCCTTGCGCCGAGGACGGGTTCTTTAAGGCTGAAACGAGTGTTTTACGGACAAAAAAGAATGTTACGATTTGATTAAATTTTGTCAGCCGCCGAAAAACGCTTACAAAAAAAAGGAAAATCTGTTATAATTTCAAGCGAAAGGTCAGCACCACCGATAGGCGAAGCAGTCTTTTCGGGAGGTATTTTTACAATGTACGAGAACGGTTTGTTTGACAAAGCACTGCATATTAAGGCTTGCGAGCCGCTTAACACTGCGGACTCACCTACAACCACCTACGGTTGCCGCTGTGCCAATCCCTTGGTTTGTCCAAGAGGTAATATGGATAACGTCTGCGCTTTCGTCACCGCCGACCACGTTTGCCGCGCCCCTGCACGCAGTTGGGTTAAACAGTATAAGCTCTTGTCGGGGAAGTAATTTCCCCTTTTTTATTTTTAGACTTATTTGCTATTTTCCGCTTTGATTTATGTGATTTTTGTTTAGTGATTTTTTGTCTTTTGTCGTTTTCTGTTGGGCGTTTGTTTTTTTCGGCTTGGATTTTTTGCTTTTGTTATTTTCTGCTTTTTTCGGCGTTGGTTGTTACAAGGTCGGGGCGGTTTGACTTTTATTTCTTTCGACAAAGTGAATATTACATTTTACTCAACTCCCAAGTAGCGTATATGTCAGCGCAGTTTTTTAGAACGGTAACGATGGCGTAGTTTTCCTAACAGTAGGATTGGTGTAGCCTTCCGTACGATAGGATTGAGTAACTTTCGGAACGGTAGCCTTAGCGTAGTTTTCCGGAACGGTAGCGTAACTTTCGGCGAAGAATATGGATAAGGTACGCAAAAAGCCGTAACCGCACCCGATGCCGATTCGAATTATCCATTCAAAAAAGCACAGGCTTGCCGTTACGGCTTTTGATAATATCGGTTTAACGGGAATAGCCTTTCAAAGGTAACACTGCCGTTTCTGCCGATAGGTTTTGTAGTTTCTGCGAATACCGTTTTGATAACCGCACCGATACCGTTTTTGACGATATTGCCGATAATTTTGAGAATTATAACCGCCTTGATAACGACGTCGTTTGACGCTTATCGATACCGCGGAACTTTTGACGGTAAAAGCCTTTTACCGCCGAAAAGCACCGATTATTTGCCCTCTATGGTGTTGTAAATCAAGTTATAAATATCCTCGTTATATTCACAGCCGAGAGCCACGTGAGCTACGTTATCAAAGATATATACGTCTTCGTCGTTGACGCTTTTGCCCAGTATCGCACTGTAAAGAGGAACCGTGCCGTCACCGTGCATATCGTTGATTTTGCCTGCGTAAACGCCGTCGTCAACAGCAAGAGCCTTGGCGGTTATCAAGTTGTCGCCTGCAATGAAAACGGAATTAACCGTTAAAGCGGCGTGAACCTTCTCGCCGTCCTTCATCACGTACTGACTGTCGATAAAGTCGCCGAAGGAGGAAACTCCGTAATAGTATTCCCCTGTGGTGGGATCGGTTGCCCAACTTCTGGATTTGTAGGTGGCAATCAAGTCGGAACAGTCAACGGGCGCTCCGTCCACGTAAAGCAAGGAGGTAATACCGTCAGCCTGCTGATACTGCAAGGTATCGATGATATCCCCTGTGGGCATCAACTGATAAAGCGTAAGCATATATTGGAACATAGGCAAAGCCATATTCTTGTACATCAAATCCGCTTTTTCGGATTCGGCGGTCAGACCGATGCTCTCCAAAAGAGGAAGCAGAGAGCTGATTAAGCCGTAAGGGTTTTCCATATATTCCAGAGCGTACAAGGAGCCGTAGAAGGGAGTGCCTATGGAGATAAAGGAATCTACCTTAGCCGCGTTCTCCGCGCTTTTTGCGATATATCCGCTGCAAACGATACCGCCCATACTGTGACCTATCAGCACTACGTCGGTGTAATTGTTCTCGTTGATATAGTTCTCCAAGGTTGCATAAGCGGTGCGGTTGTCAAGACGCCAGTCGTAATTGCAAACGCTGACCTCGTACTCGTCGCCGTACTTTTCCTGAAGGGTTGTCTGTAGCTTGCGGTAAGCGTTAAAGGTACCGTAACGCAGACGAGTCTCGTAATCCCAAGGAACAGCGGTAACCGCAGGGTTCTTGGACGTGCCGTCCTTGTTGACCTGCATTTCGTTAAGTAAACTGCCCTCGTAGTTGTCGGAATCATCCATAATATCGTTGACCAAGCCCATTGCATAGCTGATAAAGCCTGCGCCGTAGGCGGACATTAAGGCGTTGACGCCCTCGCCGATACCGCCGCCGCCTCCCATAAAGCTCATAATATCGATATTGTCAGCCTTAGAGAAGGGATCCCAGATTTCGCGGCCTGTTTCCTCGTTGTAAAGAGTGCCTGCCAAAATACCGGGAACGATAATTATAGCTTTTTTCTCGGGAATGGTAGTCTTAGTGTCGCCGCAAGCGACGAAAGCGGTCAATACCGAGCCCAAAACGCACACGGCGAGAATCAGGCATACAGCTTTGACGATAAAAATCTTTTTCATATAACTTAAACCTCTCGAAACTTGATTACGTTGCCTTAAAACAACTTAATTATAATAACGACAATAGAAGATGTCAATAAAAAGCAAAATAATGTCTCAAAAATCAAGACTTTTTCCGAATCCCTGTGCTATAATTGTCCCATTAAACTGAAAAAGGAGTAGCGTATGATATACGAAGAATTTCTGAAGCGTTGCAACGAACAGATTAACGTGTTGTCCGACAAGGCTATGGATACCGACGTAATTGAGAACGAGCTATACGCCAAGTATAAGGTTTTCCGCGGACTCCGAGATAGCAACGGTGTTGGTGTAGTTACCGGTTTAACCGATATTTCGGAGGTTAACGCTTATAAGGGCGTGGACGAAAACGGCGAGCGCATACCCATAGAGGGCGAGCTTTTTTATCGCGGTATCAACATATACAGTATTGTTGAGGCGTTGGAAAAAGAGGATCGTTTTGGTTTTGAAGAGGTATGTTATCTGCTTTTGTGCGGAGAACTGCCTAATGCGAAGGAGCTGGAGGATTTTAACAATCTTTTGGCAGGCTTCCGTTCCCTTCCCGACAGCTTTGTCCGCGACGTGGTGCTGAAAGCCCCCAGTAAAAACATTATGAACGCGATGTCCCGTTGCGTGCTGACGCTTTATTCCTACGACAGCAACGCGGACGATATCAGCGTCCGCAACGTCTTTAGGCAGAGCTTACAGCTTATCGCACAGATGCCCCTCTTGGCCGTCTATTGCTACCAGTCCTACAAGCACTACATTCTTCACAAGAATTTGGTTATCAGACTGCCCAAGCCCGAGTTTTCCACTGCGGAAAATATTCTCTATATGCTCAAGGGCACTGGTAAGTACAACAGAGCGCAGGCCTTGATGCTGGATCGCTGTCTGATACTTCAGATGGAACACGGCGGCGGTAACAACAGTACCTTTACCGCTCACGTAGTCACCTCCACAGGCACGGATACCTATTCCACCATAACCGCTTCCTTAGGCTCTCTCAAGGGCCCCAGACACGGCGGTGCTAACGTAAAGGTGGCGGAGATGATGGAGGATATCAAGGAAAATATCCCCGATATGAAGGACGAGACCATTATGGCTTATCTGCGCAGAATGCTCAATAAAGAGGTTTTCGACCGTCAGGGCTTGATTTACGGCGTAGGTCACGCCATCTACTCCCTGTCCGATCCCAGAGCAAATATAATGCGCGACACTATCAAGGATTACGCCAAGACAGTACCCGACGAGCTGGAGGATTACGAGCTTTATACCAAACTGGCAAAGCTGGCACCTAGGGTGGTTGCTGAAAAGAAGAGCGTGAAAAAGCCCGTACCCATCAACGTGGACTTTTATTCCAATTACGTTTACAAAATCTGCCGTATCCCCGAGGAGCTTTTCACTCCTATGTTCGCGGTGGCAAGGGTTGCAGGCTGGTCGGCGCACCGACTGGAGGAAATCGTCAATAAGGGCAAGATAATCAGACCTGCTTACATAGCGGTTCAGCCCCAAAGACATTACAGAACTCTGAAAAACAGAAAATAAACATTATTAAGGTTATATTCTTCTAAAAACCGTTTTGCGGTTGGCGGTGAGAGGCAAGGCTTCTCGCCGTTTTTTTATACAGTAAAGAGCCTTCCTTACGGTCAATCGGAAACACGCATACAAGCCGATATGTTGCAACGAAAAAAACACCCGAACGTACTTATCGAAAGCATATTCGGGTGAAGTTATAATTACAAGTTATATCAAATTTTTTCGAGAGCGTATCCGATAACTTACTTACGCGTGCGCCGTGCGTGCGCATCACGGGCGCGTTCCGATATTAATTATTTTCAAGCCGCCTGCGGATAAGCCAAAGGTACTTTCGGCAGATGCGGTGCTGTCCATCAGATAATATCTGTCGCCGCTTGCCTTGTCGGGGGATACGGTAATCGTCTTTTCCGCCGTATCAAAGGAAAGGCTGTACTCTCCGTTATCGACAGGCTCCACCTCAAAACCGTAATAACCGCCGTAATTTGTGACGGTTTGCTTAATCAGCTCGCCGTTAAGATACAAGCTCACGTTGATTTTTTCCGTTCTGGAACCGAAGCCGTCGTCAGCAATGCCGTTGCCGTTCACGTCGCTGAACACAAAACCGCCTACCGTCGCGGTGGATTTTGCCGCCGAATGCTGAACGTCGTCGGTTACGTCAACGGTCAGATTTTCGTCCATAGAAATATAAGTTCCGTTAAGCGCGACCACCGCCGAGGTGGGCGTTCTCGGACTAAAACCGAAGTTGCCGCTTCCTGCGTCCGTCATATAATCAAACGACCACATCGCGCTGTATATGCCGTAGCCCACGCAATGTCTTTCCGAGTAATTGTCAACGATATTCGAGTGCATAGCGTCTATATAAGTATCGTTATAATCCAGCATAAAGCAGGAGTTCCAAAAGTCCAAATAGGTCTTATCCTTGCCGTTGAGAGCCCTTGCCGAATCTCCGAAGCCCGTACGCATATATTCCACAGCAACGCCTGCATCGTCAAGCTCCGCGCTCGCCTCAGCCATTACCGAAGCCGAACCGTATTTGCCCATCTCTCTTTCCAACCACTCCACGTAGGTGGTTTTCGGAAGATTGCAGATAAAGGTGTCGAAAAGGGTTATCCTTTCGGGAACGTAGTCTTTCTTTATTTGTCCGCTCGCCGCCAAGTTGTAAAGGCAATCGGCGGTTGCTAAGGTAAGCATTGCGCCCATCGAGTGCCCCATCATACGGATTTCGCCGCTGTAATCGTACTTGCGCAAAAGGTCGAGGATATACACTGCGTAAATCTGCGCCATACAGTAGGAGTCGTATCCGTCCGAAAACTCCGACGCGCCCGATACCTTGTAACGCATACCCTTCTCACCGTTCACGCCCCAGATTTTGTCCTGAATTACGTAAGGATCATCGTCTGCGAAAGGACCCCAGTCAAGGCTGCATACGTTAAAGCCCAAATCCGCCCAATACTTCTCACTGTCTTCTTTAAGCTCGGCTTTTTCGGCGACTATGGAATTAAGACTGAAACCTATACTGCCGCCGCCCATACCGTGGGTATAAATCAGCGTAGGCTTATCGGAATCAAAATAGTCCGTTTCGGCGTAGTTGTAGTAGGTTCCGTTGTGATAGACGTATAAGCCCATATCGTCAAAAACCGTTTGGGGAAGCCCAAGCTCAGACGGCGTTACCATAAAGGTTTCCACGAAAGTCCTATCCCCATTATCCTCACAGCCCACGGCAAATACGCACACCAGTGCAATAACGATTATCAACGCTAATAATCTTTTCATTATTTCTCCTTCGTAAACGGCTAGGTTACTTTCTTCGTGCTAGTAGTATGCACCTCACGGCAAGCCCTCGCAATAACGCCTTAATTGTATATTAAGAGAGCTTAGTTGTCAAGACAAAACCCTTATTCCGCTAAGGCGTTCCAAGGGGCTTAGCTCGGTTACTTTCGGTTACGGTTACTCTCGGTTACGGTTGCGCTCGGTTATTCTTGACTACTCTTGACTATGAGTTGTTGCATTCAGTAACGGTTATGTCCGACTGATTCTCGGTTGCGCTCGGCTATTCTCGGTTACGGGCAATTACGCTATCCTCTATTAATCGTTTATTCTCGCTTAGCTCTACAGCCTTTTATTACGGACTGTGTTATTGGCAATTACGGGTAAAGCCTTATCTATTCCTCGCTTACCGTTATCCATTGTTAGGTTATCGGAAATTACTGTTAAAGCCTTATCGGTTATGGACTGTTGCGCTACAGCCTTATCTGCGTTTTTCCGTTAGGAACGAAAAAGCGGCCGCGTTACCGCAGACCGCTTCTTTTCAAGCTTTGAAAATCACTCCAAAGCGTAGATTATCCGTTTTCTCACACGTTGACCGAGCCTTAGCACTCGGTTTCTTTCGGAAAATCCTCGTCAAGACCGCATTGAGAAAACAGTTTGATTATCCTTTGTTATTTATCCTCGGCGTCGGGCTTAACGTCCTCTGCCGCATTGTCCGTTGCCTCGTCCGTTGTAACCTCTGCGGTTTCTTCATCTACCGCTTCGTAGGTTTTTACAACCGCCGCGTTCATACGGGCTATCATATCCATATCAAACTTTTCGTCATACTTGCCGTAGTGCTTTTTGATAAGGTCGATTCTCTCCTGCTTTTCCTCGTCGGACAGGGTATCAAACTCTCCTGCCTTTACCTTGTCGGTAAAGTATCTCATACGGGCAAGAATAGGATTAGTCAGTCGGAATTTGAAGGAGCTGAACAGCGCGAACGCGATAAGTACCGCTATCGCTATGCCCATCAGCAGTCTAATCGTCAGTAATACGTTGCCTACGTTATCGGCTACCTCGTTGATATTAAAACCGCTAAGGTCGAAACTCTCGGTTTTTGCGCCGTTCACGAGATAATCGATACGCTGGGTGATTTCGTTGCCGAAGTTGCGGAAGAACTCACCTATATTGGTAGCGTCAGAGGCTTGATACGCCTCGGTCAAAGCAGGATCGGTGCCTGTTTCGATTATATCCTGCGCACCTGTCAAAGCCGCATTGTAATTGTCGTAGCCCACGCCGGAAAGTACCCAACCTACTACGCCTACGCCTAATGCGCCCGAGATTTTGCGGATTAAGGTCATCATACCGCTGTAATTGCCTGTAGGACGCTCGCCCAGTTTAAGCTCAGCCACGTCTAGGGTATCGGGGAAGTTCATCCAAGGTATCATTTGTGCGCCGCCGAAGCCGAAGCCCATTATAAACGCCGCTATGGGGATAATGATGGGAGGACACCATTTCGGGTCCATAACCGCTATCAGAATACCGCCTATTATATAAAGAGGTAAGCCCATACGGAAGGCAAAGCCCTTGCCCTTCTTGTCCATTGCAATACGCACGAGAGGGAAAGCAAGCACCGCGGCGACCATTAACGGCGCGACGATAAACATCGAGCTGAAAGTCATCGTGGTGAAGCCCAAATTCATAGTTACGCCTCTCCAAACGTGAGTTGCATAATACGCCGCCAAAGCGGAAAGCATATCCATACAGGTAAACGCCGCTACGTACATTGCTATATGCCAGCCGTAGCTCTTGTTCTTATAGGGCTGAACGTAGCCCTTGAGGAAGGTCTTAAAATCAAACTTTTGTTTCGCCTCGCCGGGTAAGGGTTTGATACGTTCCTTAACGAATAAGGAAGTCACTATCAAGCCGCCGCCGAACAGTCCGCCGAACAGACACGCCATAATCAGCCAGAACGCCACCGCGCTCATAGTGCCTTTTTGGTACGCGCCCAGCAAAAGCAGAGGTACTACGTAAGCGAGTCCCGCCGCCACGGCAGAGAACACCAGCTTGTAGGTATTGGCGTTATTACGTTCCGAGAAGGACGCCGATATATCGCTTGCCATCGACGTGTACGGCACCTGTGAGCAGGTGGAACAGGTATTCCAAAGCATATAGAAAATCAGCACGTAGGCAATCATTCCGCCCTGAGAGGTGACACCCCACTCCTTGATAGGAGCGAAAAGCAGGAAAATCGCCACGATTAACGCTATGCCGCCTGCAAATATGTAGGGCTTGCGCCTTCCGTATTTGCTTCTGGTGTTGTCGGTTATGAATCCCATTACGGGATCGGTAACTGCGTCCCATATTTTGGAAACCATCATAATCGTCGATGCCGCCGCCGCCAAAATGCCCAGACTGTCCGTCATATAGCTTAGCATTACGCAGGACATTAGGGCAACGCCGCCGCCGTCCATCATCGCTCCGCAGCTATACGCAAGTTTTTCCTTGGTGGGAATGTAATCCGCAGGACTTACGTTGTGTTTTTTGGCTTCGGCTAACAGCTTTTCGTCAAAAACTTCTTGTGTGTTGTTTTCCGCCATTGTTCTCTCCTTTATATTGATTTCGGACCGTGAACTCAGTCCGTTGTTTTGCTTGCCGTTGCTTGTGGGGCTTTCACTACGTTGAGCCGCCCTCGTTTAACGTATTTTCAGCCGTTAAGTTAGACTAAATGCGTTGTTAGAATAGTTTTTTTACTTTCGTTGGTAACTGCTCTTGTCCGCGCCCCTTGTTATGCCATCAGACTGATACCGTCAAGAAAACCGCCAACCACTTTTTTGTATTCGGCGGGATCGGCGGCAAACGCTCTGGAGTGCGTACCCTTTTCAAACAGATAAAGTCTTACTGCGGGATTAGCCTGCGCCAAAGCCACCGACTGAACGTAAGGGGTAAAATCGTCTTTTTTTGAATGAAGCACCAAAATCGGACACCGTACCCTCTTAATCGCCTCAACCGTATTGATTTTTGAAGGGCGCATACCCGTCACTAAGAAGGAGCCAAACCTGACAGACGGATAAAGGAACTTAAAAAAGTTGCCCATTACTGCCGTACCGCGAGCGGTGATGATATCCCGATAGGAGCTATATGAGCAGTAGGAAATCAAAAATCCCACGTCCTTGCGCACGGAAGCGGTAAGCACGGCGGTAGCCGCGCCCATAGACACGCCGAACAAGCCCAGAGAAGAAGGCTTATAGTGCTCTCTTACGTAATCTATCCATTGACAGACGTCCTTATGCTCCTTGTCGCCGAAGGTAAAACACTTTCCCTCCGACTCTCCGCAAAAACGGCTGTCGGGAGCGAAAAAGTTGTAGCCGAAATCGTTAAACATCTTGGCGTATTTGTGCATTGTGGTGTTAAGGCTGTCGTAACCGTGAAGCCCGATAACCCATTTATCACTGCCGCCCTTGGCAAAAAAGACCTTGGCAGAGAGCTTGAACGCACCCAAATCAGATACGATTTCCGCTTTTTCCGAAAAAGGATAAAGTATGTATTCCTCGGGAACACCTGCCTCGTATTCCCTCTTAATCGCGGCATCGGCGTCTTTCGGTACGTGATAGAGGTTGACAGCGGCGATAACTATCCCCACTAGAAGATAGGCAACCGCGAAAAATCCTATTAAACCCAAAATAACATACACTGTAATCATACAAACTCCGACATAACCGAGAATTATGATATTATATCATACTCTTTCTTTCAATACAATACCCGTCCGATAAACTCTTCCGAAAAACCGCCGATAAAAAACAAAAAAACGAGAGCTTATTATCGATGGCTCGGCAATAAAAAAACGCCTTACGAGGTTCAGTGTTCAACTGAAATCACGTAAGACGTTTAGCTACGGTCAGTTACGGCGCGAAACCGCGCAGAACGCGCAGAGACAAACCGAGGAAAGCAGCATAAACAGATACTCAAGGTAAGGCACAACGTATTTCGCAATCGCGCCGTTAAGTACGTTGGCGTAAAGCTCAGGACTGACGAACTTAAGAGCGACGGGAACCGCCGCGCAAAGTACGCCGAATATACCGTAGAATATCAAGGACGCCGCTTTTTCAAAGCTGTGCTTCGCAAAAACCAAGGCGAGAATCGAACCTATCGCGGTAAGTCCTGCGTAGGCGTACAGCGCGTACTCTAAGTACTTGAAAAGTACAAAATCCTCCGCAAATGGAACTATAATATCTTTCCCTGCCGCGAAATTGATAAAGGAAATCGCAAAATTGCCGTCTAAGGCAGTATCGGCGAACATTACCACGAACGCCGCCGCCACAAGCCCTAAGCCTATGCCTGAAACGGTTTTGCGTGCGACAATCGCGGCGCAAGCCGTGAATACCGTGATTACCAACGGCAAAAGCAATACCGCCGCAGGTAAGGCGTAAACTAGGATTTTGACTACCGCCTCGATACCGTTAAGGTAAGGCGCGGCAACCGTTATGCCGATTAACAGCACGATAAGCACTAAAAATATGATACCTGCAACAGCGTGGGATTTCTCGCCTAATGAGGGCACGTCACGGACTGCCTTAGCTTCTTTTTTGCCCTTGCGCTCGCTCTTACTATCCGCCTTAATCTCGTTCTTTTCGGGAACCGCCGTCTCGGTCTGCTCTGCCGCCTTCCGCTTTTTGCTCCGTTTTTCGGGTTGCGCCTTCTGCGCCGCGTCGGGTACCGACGTGCCGACTGTCGGTGCGGCAACCGTAGGAGAAACCGCTTGCGCGGTGCCTAGCTTGACCTTCTGCATAAGCTGACTCTTAGGATACTCGCCGCCGCAACAAACGCATTTGTATTTGTTGCCGCCGCTCTTCATCTCCTTGACCTCATAGCCGCACATAGGGCATTTCGGCAGGAAAACGTAACTGAAATTATCGTCGTTCGCCGCTGTGGAGGTCGCATTGAGAATTGCCGCGGGAGTTGCCTTACTCGCCGCGCTTTTGAGCATATAGGTTTTGCCGCAGCCCTTGCACTTAAAAACTCCGTTACCCTGATCGATAAGCTCCGCGCCGCAAGCCTTACAGTGCTTGGCGTGACCGGACTCCGCCGCAGGTACAAACATCGTTCCGCACTTGGCGCAACGGTATTTGCCGTCCGCGCTCTTAAGTATCTCCGCTCCGCATTTGTTACAAATCATACGCTCCCCCGTCAATGGCAACAGCCGTGTCTAAAGCAATTTTCATCATATCGGTGAAGCCTGTTTGCCGCTCTTCCGCGGTGGTGTTTTCACCGGTTGCCAAATTATCAGATATTGTAAGTACGGCAAGCGCACGTTTGCCGCACCGAGCCGCCTCAGTGTATAAGGCGGCGGTCTCCATCTCCACGCACAGCGCACCCATACGCGCCCACTTGACCGAATAGTTATCGACCTCGTTATAAAAGCTGTCGGTGGAAAATACCGTACCGACCTTAACTCCGATTTTCAGCTTGTCTGCCGCCTGCTCCGCCGCTTTCAGCATACCGTAATCGGCAACGGGCGCAAAACTGCCGTTCAAGCCGTACTGGGAAAGCATAGCGGAATCGGTATGCGCTCCTATCGCCAAAACCACGCTTTTAAGGGGTACAGCAGGGGTAAGCGCACCTGCCGAGCCTACTCTAATCAGATTAGCCACGCCGTACTCAGTGTAAAGCTCTCTGGCATAGATGGAAATAGACGGCATACCCATACCGCTCGCCATAACGGAAATCCGCACACCCTTGTAGTAACCGGTGTAGCCCTGAACTCCGCGCACGTTGTTGACCAAGGTCGGATTATCAAAAAAATTCTCCGCGATAAACTTAGCGCGTAAAGGATCGCCGGGCATCAATACCGTCTTTCCGAAAGCATCGGCCTTTGCATTAATATGTGGAGTGGGTATGCTCATAATTCCTCCGTTGCAATATCGGTAACCGCCGTAATCGGTCGTTCGCAGTTTTCGCAGGGCTCTGCCGCCTTAAAAAACTGCGGTCAAAGGAAAACGGACGTTACTACCGCCTACCGCTCCCACCTCGGTTAAGAGGAGAAAGGAATAAGCGGTTATCAAGCCGCGTTTTGATACCCTCCGTCCGAGAGGATACGCAGGTTCGCGGCTGTCGTCATCAAAGAATGGGTATCGTTGCCAGATACTCAACGTCAGGTCTGTCCTTAGCGTCGCCCTCTGCTAAGACGAACGCCTTTTTATATAATATGCCGCCTGCCTTCTCGACTATAAGCTCCAGTCCGTTAAGACTGCCGCCCGTGGAAATAACGTCGTCGATAATGGCGACCTTCTTGCCTGCCAAAAGCTCGGTATCGTGCTTTGACAGGTACAGCGTCTGCACACTGCCTGTGGTAATCGACTTAACCTCGGCGGAAATACCGTCCTGCATATACAGCTTGCGCGACTTGCGGCAAACCGCATAAAAAGGCTGGTTAAGCTCTCTCGCCACCACGTGGGTAAGCTGTAAGCCCTTAGACTCCGCCGTAATCAAAATGTCACAGCCCTTTACCTTTTCCGCAAGAGCCTTGCCGCAGCGTTCCGTCAGCTCCTGATTACCGTGAAGGTTAAAAAAGCAAATGTTAATACCGCCGGGAAGCGGCAGTATGGGTAGTGACTCGTCTTTACCTGCTATGTTGACCGTATAAAATCTGTCCATCTTCAACTCCTTAGTGAGTATAAACTCCGACTTGAGAGGCAACAGCTTCACCCCTTAAACCTGTCGGCACTAATATATTAACTTATTTTTTATTTTATAGCAATACTATTTGAAAAAAAAGTCGCAAAGTAAATAATTTCTCTGCGGCTTAAAATCTGTTTATCGGAAGGAATAATCGGAGGGCTATCTCTAAATTCCCAGTTCTGTCCGTATTTTTTGAGCTATATCAGGTCTATTGGTGGTAATATTGTCGGGTTGCCACTTGATAAGCCTTCTCAAATCCTTTTCCTTATCCACGGTAAAAGTGGAAATTCTTAAACCTGCGTCTTTTGCCGCCTGCATAAATTCATCTGTCAAGTAACGGTAGTTGAGATTAACGCCCAAAAATCTGGAATTGCCGAAGCTATCGATATATTTTTTGATATCAGGCACGTTTTCCGCGGAAAGACCGAGCTTTTTGAAAACCGTGTAGTTACCGTACCACACCCCTGCCGTCAGCGAGGGCAAGTGCTGAATACGCACGGACCCCGTAAAATATATCAGGTCGTCAACGCCCATCTTTACGGCAAGCTCCTTAACCGCATCGAAGAGTTTTACCGACTTCAGGTCGCAATTTAGCTGTAAATTATGCTCGCGGATAAACTCGAAAGCGTACTCCAAAGGAATCTTGTTATAGGGCAAAACCAACGGAGGGTGCGACAGAAACAGCTTTTTGCCGAACCCGAAAATATCCACTTCCAGAGCGTCGGCTACAATGCGTCCGTCCGCAACCGCGTCAAAATACGGTTGCTTGTTTTGCTTCGTTTTCAGTGCTCCGCTATGGGCTGTAATTATCATACCGTTACTCCTTATATAAACACGTTTCTTTCGGATTCTACTTAATTATTGCGATTTGCTCACGTGAACTTGCATTCCCGTTACCCGCTTTTTCGGTTGTTTATTTCGTTTCCGTCTCGAAATAGAAGGTTCTGATTTGATACGGTGTTAATTCCACCTCACTGCCGCAAGGCTCTTTTTGCCGTTCAAGCATATTGCAGGAATACAGTTTAGCATAAGAAAAGCTCGCATTTAGCTTGACTTTTGCGTTTCTGCCGTATCTCTCGTATATTCTTACCACAACACCCTTTCCGTCCTCGGACGGCTTAACTGTTTCGATTACCGCACCATCTCCTTCCAATGCTACGAAGGAGCTTGCGCCGCCGTAACAGCGGCTTAGAGGATAGGTCAAGCGGTATGCGTTACTCACCAATCCACTATGCTCTAAATCCCCTACGTAGGGATATATGCCGTAAACGAAGTCGTGTTCGCCCATATCGCAGGTGGGATCGGGGTACTTGGGCGAGCGCAGAAGATTAGTGCTTATCAGCCCGTCCTTTGCCTTGTGTCCGAACTTGCAGCAGTCCACCGTCGCAAAGCCGTAACCGTCCTTTTCCACGTTGACAAACTTGTGAGCGCACACCTCGTATTGAGCCTTTTCAATGGACGTTTCGTTCTTGGTACTGCGCTTTATCGCACCGAATTGTATGTCGAAATCCGCCGTTTCCGAGAACACCGTCGGACGGAAATCCGCTCTTAGCATACGGTAACTTTCGTGCCAGTCGGCGTGGGTTTCAAACCGCACCAATCGGTCGCCTTTATACAAAACCGTCCTTTGGGTAATCGTGGATTTTGCGGTGCGGAAAACCTGCTCTATCACCGCTCTTGCGCCCTCTACGTAGCACCTTGCCGACACTATTTTAAGTCGGGTGCTTCTCATCTTCGGGTAATCGATACTGATATCCCAAGCGTTATAATGCAGACGCGGATCACTGTACAAGGTTAGGACGTTAAGTCCGTTCGCGGCGTACTCCTTGCCGCTTGCCTTGTCCTTCAGGGAACATATCTCGCCCCCCTTTGCGAAGCGCACCGTCAGCAGGTCGTTTTCCAGTACGCCGTCGTTTGCTTTCAGACACTCGAAGCCGTCCTCGGAAAGCGTTGCCCTAGCGTAAGGCTCCGCCGTTGCAAGCAGGTATTTACCGTCCTTTTCCACGTATTCCTGCCGTGCAAAGGGCGAGGTGTTGACGTAAAAAGTTTCGCCAAGCTCTGCGCTTAGGTCGGCTTGCAATCTTTTGAGCCGTGCCAACATTACGTCGTAACGCGCCCTGCTCTCGTCGTATATCCGCTGAATGGAAGAACCGGGCAGTATATCGTGGAACTGGTACAAAAGCACCTCTCTGTAAATCTCCTTGATTTCCTCCTTGGGATAGCTTTTCCCTTGGCATAACGCCATCGCGCACAAAAGCTCCGTATTGTGCAATTCGCGCTCGATTACCGCGTTAAACTGCTTGTTGCGTGCCTGCGAGGTCAGCGTTCCCTGATGCTTTTCCAGATACAGCTCGCCCTCGTAAACGGGCAGCTTGCCGCGCTGTTGGTTAAGCTCGTCGAAGAACGGCTCCGCCGCCCCCGACTTGACGTTATTCAAGCCCTCCAAATGGGCGATACGGCTAAGGTACTGCAAATGCCCTTCGCCCGCGCCGCCGCCGCCGTCGCCTGCTCCGTAAGCGATTAACGCCTTGTCAACGGAGTCCTTTTGCGTATTGAGCTTTTGCGCCCGAGCCACGTACAGCGGCGAGTTGCTTGCGTTATAATCGCCTGACGGCGGTAAGTGCGCCAAAACCTCACTGCCGTCGATACCCTTCCACACAAAGGTACGGTAGGGGAAGACGTTTTGCTCGTTCCAGCTGAGCTTAATCGTCATAAAATAATCCTTTTCACAGCCCTTGTATATCTGCGGCAGACAGCCCGGATAACCGAAAGTATCGGGAAGCCACACCATACGGGAACGCTTGCCGAACTCCCGATAAAAGAACTCGTCACCGTAAATAAACTGCTTGATAAGGGATTCGCCGCAGGGATTGTTGCAGTCGTTTTCCGTCCACATACCGCCCTGCAATTCTATTCTGCCGCAGTCAACCATACGCTTAACGCCCTCGTAAATATCGGGGTAAAGCTTTTTCAGCCAGTCGAATTGCTGTGCCTGCGACGCACCGAAAACGTAATCGGGATACAGTTGCAGATTGACCAACGCCGTGGCAAAGGTTCGCGCCGCCTTGCGCTTAGTTTCCCTTATCGGCCAAAGCCAGCCCAAATCCAGATGGGCGTGTCCGACCGCCGTGTATTGAACGAAGGACTTAACGCCCTTGTCCGCTAAGGACGGAGCCAATGCGGCTCTCGCCGCCGCCGCGCCCTGTTTTTTGTAAACACCGAATGCGGAAGCCAGCGCGGTATTGACGGCTTTCACCCTTTCCGCGGTAAGCTCCGCGTTCTCGCCGTAGGTCAAAGTCAGCGCGTATAAGGTCAGATAGTCGTAATAAAATCCAAGTACGTCCTCGTTCAGCACCGCCAGCTCGCACCGTTTCAGCTTAACCTCTTTGCGAACGCCGAAGCCCATACAATTGCCGTTATAACCGCAGTCGGCGTACAAAGTCAGCTCCTCGCCAGCCCTAAGGCCGCTAAGCTCCACCGCTTGCTTGCCTATGGTGGTTTGTACGGGATCAACGGTGGAAAGCACACCCGTGATACTTTGCATCGGCTTAAAATCCGCCGAATATACCAAGCCCTCGCCGCCTACGCTCAAAAGAGCGACCACGCGCTTACCCTCAAGCCCTGCCGGTACGGTGGTCTTGAACTCGAACCAACCGCAATCGAAAATGCCTGCCCAAACCTCTCCCCTTTTTATAGGACGAAAAGCGTCAAGCTCCGTCTTATCGGGAGTAATCGGCTCCCTGCTCTTAAAAACCCGTGCGGAAAACTCGCACAGCGGCTGATAAACAGCCTTGCGTATTTCCAGAAGTCTGGTATCGTGAATAGGGTGCAGAAAAAGCCTTTCTATCATAAAACTACCGCCTTTGCGTTAATAACTATATTCTAATCACTATAGGTTGGTTTTGTCAATGCGCGTCGGAAAAATAGTTGGGGCAAAGCACCGATTATATCTGCGGCGGCTTGCCTTGTTCTCACAGCATTTTTAACGATGTTGCTTTTTGCAATTACAACCGTATCCTTACCGCATTTTGCGCCGTACCGGTGAACGCAAAACACACGGCGTTACGGCACCGATTACGAACCTGTCCTTGCCGCATTTCCCACGGTATTCCCCATTGTGATTCCAACTTTTTTTCTCGCCGTTTGCCACGCCGTCAGCAGTGTTATTATCCTCTCCGTTTTTCGCCGAAAAAAAATGGTTAAATACTCTTTTAGTTATACTACATCGGTATTGACAGGCGAACATAAAAGTTGTATTATAGCAAAAAGAGGTATTACCGATGACTCAAAAAACCTTTAGCGAGAACGACTTTTTTGATAAAGCGAAACGCCTGTATTCGGAAGAAAATTACGAGAGAATCCGTAAGGCGTATTTTTTCGCGCAAGCCGCTCACGAAGGTCAATTCAGAAAGTCAGGCGAGGCATACTTTATTCACCCCTTCCACGTTGCCAATATCCTAATGGAGCTGTCTATGGATCCGCCTACCGTTATGGCAGGTCTTTTGCACGACGTTATAGAGGATACGGAATGTACCTCCGAGCGTTTAACTGCGGAGTTCGGACAGGAGGTCAGCGACCTCGTCAACGGCGTGACCAAGCTGGATAAGCTGAAATTCGAAACTAAGGACCAAGCGCAGGCGGAGAATCTCCGCAAGCTGCTTTTGGCTATGGCGCGTGACCTGCGCGTAATCATCATCAAGTTCGCCGATAGGCTTCACAATATGCGCACCCTGGATTCCGTTGAGCCTGAAAAACAGATTTTCACCGCCAAGGAAACGCTGGAAATCTACGCCCCCCTCGCCGCTCGCTTGGGTATCGGTCAGATTAAAGGCGAGTTGGAAGACCTTTCTATGCGCTACCTCTATCCCGACGAGTATTACAAACTTGTGGAGATGATTAACGCAAAAAAGGAAGAGCGTGACAAGTTCGTCAAGGAAGTCACCGATATTCTTTCCGCGAAGCTGGACGAGGCAGGCATTAAGTACGAGATTAACGGACGGTCAAAACACTTTTACAGCATTTACCGCAAGATGCGCCGTCAGGGCGTGGGCTTAGACGGCATTTTCGACCTAATGGCTATCCGTATAATCGTTCCGTCCAAGAGAGATTGCTACAACGTACTGGGTATGGTTCACGCAACGTGGCCGCCTCTCCCCGGCCGTTTTAAGGACTATATCGCCACTCCTAAACCCAACAACTACCAATCCCTTCATACCACCGTTCTGTACATCAAGGCAGGCGACACGGAAAAGGAGGGTATCCCCTTCGAGGTTCAGATTCGTACCGCGGAGATGCACCTCACCGCAGAATACGGCATTGCCGCCCACTGGAAGTATAAGGACGGCGTGACCGACAAGGATTTGGACAAAAAAATCAAATGGCTCCGTGAAGTAATGGAGCTTTCCGAAAAGGAAATGCCGGACAGCAAAGAGTATATGGCATCTCTCAAAATGGATATTTTCAGCGACGAGGTTTTTGTATTCACTCCCGGCGGCGACGTTATGTGTCTGCCTGCCAACTCCACGGTTATCGACTTTGCATACATCATCCATACAAACATAGGCAATCACTGCGTGGGGGCTAAGGTCAATACCAAAATGGTATCCCTAAATACCGCGCTGAAAACAGGCGACATTGTGGAAATCATCACAAGTAACGCCTCAAAGGGCCCGTCCAGAGATTGGCTCCGTATTGTCAAAACCTCTGCGGCGAGATCCAAGATAAGACAATTTTTCAAGAAGACTCAACGAGAGGAGAACGTCACCATCGGTAAGGATATGCTGGAAAGCGAATGCAGGCGCAAGGGCTTCCAGACTAAGGACTTACTGCTTGAGGACTGGCTCAAGGATATAGCCGTCCGTCACGGACTTAATACCATAGAGGATTTGTACGCCGCTTTAGGCTACGGCGAGCTTGCCACAGGTCAGATTATTCCCAAGCTGATTTTCCGCCGCAGAGAGTATCTCAAAAAGGTCGCGCCCGACAATACCCCTGTGCTGAAACCGCGCACCACGGCAGGCGGTGGCGATATTCTGATTAACGGCGAGGGCGGTATGCTGGTTAAACTGGCAAAATGCTGTAATCCCGTTCCCGGTGACGACATAATAGGCTACGTCAGCCGCGGCAGAGGTATTATGGTTCACCGCGCAGACTGCCCCAACATCAACAACAGCGAGGACGTGCGCCGTATCAAGGCTGAATGGGCGTCCGTTATCGCAGGTAAGTTTGTCGCTTCCCTTTCGATTTACGCAGACGACAACAACGGCTTAATGGCGGATTTGCTTAATATGATTTCCGCGCAAGGCATCAATATGAGCAGTATTAACGCCAACGCATATAAGGACGGTCACGCTATAATTCTGCTGTCGTTGGAGCTTGCCTCCAAGGAAGCCCTTGAAAACATTATGCGTAAAATCCGCAGTTTCAAGCACATAGTATCCGTAACCAGAGTTTAACAGACTATGCCGAAAACGGCAAAAACGACTTCCGCATACCTTTTCGACAAAAAAACCCCGAACGGGTTTTTTTCTTTTATTTTTCACCATAATCCGAATGCTAACATAGCTCTATGACCTCTGATAAAAAAACAGCGGCGGTTTTATCCGCTATAGCCGTAGGCAACGGCGTCAATAAACTGGAAATCAAAAAACAAACGGGCTTCAGCGCAACCACGGTGCTGTCCGCAGTCTCCGAGCTTCTTTCCAAGGGAGCGGTAACGGTTAAGGCAGGGATTAACCCCGTCGGCGGAAAGCCGCCCGATATTGTCAGCATCGCGCCCGACGCGAGGCTTGCGGTTTTTGCGGATAACGGTTTTTTCGACGGAGAACAAAGCAACTCCTATACCCTTACGGAATACACCCTTAAGGGCGAAAAAGACAGTTCGGTGGGGATTACGCCCGAGGGCATTGCCGCCGCCTTGACGGAGGGCAAATACCAGTCTGCCGCCCTTTTAAGCAGTGACGACCTTTTTTGCGACGGTTTCGGCGCGAAGGGTGCGCTGGACACGGTGAAAAACGGCTGTCCGCTAACCGTTTGCCGCAGACCTTTTTTGGCGGCGGCGCTTGACGAGCGGTACTACTCGCGTTTTGACAGAGCCGACATACTCTGCCTAAACCTCGGCGACTCGCCTGAATGCTACCTGCTGGAGGACGACGCACGGCAAATAGACGTAAGCAATCTGCTTTCTCCCGTTATTTCCTCTTCGAAAGGCAGACTGCCTTACAGCGATATGCTGTCCGCAAAAACCGTTGCTTACTACCTCAACCGATATAGCGGAGATCGGTTTTCCGCCTTTGAATCAGGTGAGTTTATAGGGAGATTTCAGGACCGCGAAAAGTGCTTTGCGGAACAGCTAACCTATGCCTTGGGCGAGCTTTTACTGGTTCTTGACCGCACGATACGTCCCAACTCCATAGCGGTCAGCGGCAGATATATTAGCGACGAGCTGTTGACACAAGCGGAAAAGTCCGCAGGCGAAAAAATATACGCCAAGGTGTGCCAATTGACGGTTAGCCCCCAATGCGGCTCGGGTGCGGCACTCCACGGAATATGTTATTATTAAGGCAGAAATCCTGTCCAAAATCGGCGGCTCGGTTTGCCCTCACTTGACGGAAAAAGTCGTAATGTTAGAGCTTAACTTTTCGCCTTAAAAAATCAACTTATTTTATTAACTGAAATAAAAAAAGGCTCTTGTGACAAGAGCCGTTTTTTATCTAAATGTCTTAGACCTCTATTGCTTCGGGAATAATTGCTTTGTCGGAGTTGGCTTTCAGTAAAGGCGCAATAACCGTACTTAAGAATCGGGCGGTTTGGTCGGAGGCAAGTCCTGTAAAGTTGTTCTCGTTAAGCAGTCCGTTCAATTCCTCTCGCGAGAGCTTAAAGCTGTCGTCCGCCGCAATTCTGTCCGCTAAGTCGTTAGCTCCGCCCTCTTCCTTGACCTTCAACCCTGCCGCCACGGAATGGATACGGATTCTCTCGTGAAGTTCCTGCCTGTCGCCGCCCTTTGCCACGCAATACATAAGTATGTTTTCGGTTGCCATAAAGGGCAGTTCCTCGTTAAGATGCTTTTTCATCATTTTGGGGTAAACTTTGCAACCGCCTATGACGTTGTAGTAAAGATTAAGTATGCCGTCCGTAGCCAAAAATGCTTCGGGAATACTGATTCGCCTGTTAGCCGAGTCGTCCAAGGTGCGTTCAAGCCACTGCCCTGAGGCGGTTATCGCAGGATTGACCGCGTCCAAAATAACGTAGCGGCACAAGGCGGCTATCCTTTCACTGCGCATAGGATTGCGCTTGTATGCCATCGCGGAGGAGCCGACCTGATTGCTCTCGAAAGGCTCGTCAACCTCCTTGAGATGAGAAAGCAAGCGGAAATCGTTACTGAATTTTTGCGCACTTTGAGCGATTGAGGACAGCACGTTAAGCACAAAAGCGTCCGTTTTACGGGAGTAGGTCTGCCCGCTGACGGCGCATACTCTGTCGAACCCTAACTTGTCGGCGATTAACCTTTCCAGCTTATACACCTTTTCCTTATCGCCGCCGAACAGCTCCAAAAAGGAAGCTCCCGTTCCCGTGGTACCCTTGCAACCCAGTAAAGCCAAACGGTTAAGCTCAAAATCCAACAAGTCCAAATCCTCGGTCAAATCGTTAAGCCAAAGCGTGGCGCGTTTCCCCAGCGTAGTGGGTTGCGCCGCCTGAAAATGGGTAAAAGCAAGACAGGGCATATCGGCATATTTTGCCGCAAAATCCGATAGTTTTGAAATTACGGAAAGCAGTAGTCCGCGAATCTGGAGCAACGCCGACTTAAGCACGATAACGTCCGTATTGTCGCCTACGTAGCAGGACGTTGCGCCCAAGTGGATAATTGGCTTTGCCTTCGGACAAGCGTCGCCTAAGGTACGGATATGAGCCATAACGTCGTGGCGCAACAGCTTCTCGTATTCCGCCGCTTTTTCGTAGTCAATATCCGTCAAATGTGCCCTAAGCTCCGAGATTTGTTCGTCTGTGACGGCAAGCCCCAGTTCCTTTTCGCTTTCCGCTAAAATCAGCCATAGCTTGCGCCAAGTGCAGAACTTGTTATCGGAAGAAAAAATGTATTGCATTCTCTTGCCTGCATATCGGTTGCATAAGGGACTTTCGTAACTGTCTTTCATAAACGCACCTCTTAATTATCCTGTAATATCCGTGTTTTTTGCGATTTGCTCTATTATTCCCACTCTACGGTTGCAGGGGGCTTGGCGGTAATGTCGTAAACCACGCGGTTGACTCCGCTTACCTCGTCTGCGATACGGGTTGATACCTTACCCAGTACCGCGTAGGGTATCTCTGTATAGGCGCAGGTCATAAAGTCGCCTGTAGTCACCGCACGCAACGCTATTACGTTCTCGTAAGTTCTGAAATCGCCCTTCACTCCGACAGATTTTGAATCTGTCATCACTGCGAAATACTGGCTTGCTTTCACCCCTGAGCTTTCCAATTCCTCACGGAAAATCGCGTCAACCTTACGCAGAATTTCCAGTTTTTCAAAGGTGATTTCGCCCAAAATTCTAATGCTTAAGCCGGGACCGGGGAAAGGCTGACGATTAACTAAAAAATCTGCCAAGCCCAGTTTTTTGCCCATTTCACGCACCTCGTTCTTGAACAAGGAGGCTAACGGCTCTATTACGCCCTTGAAGGACAAGTCCTTAGGCAGTCCGCCTACGTTGTGGTGGCTTTTTATCGTCGCGCCGACGCCCTTGCCCGATTCCACTACGTCAGGATATATCGTACCCTGCGCCAGATATTTGACGTCGCCAAGTTTTTTCGCCTCGTCCTCAAACACCGCGGCAAACTCCTTGCCGACAGCCTTGCGCTTCGCCTCGGGATCGGTAACGCCCTTAACCTTTGATAAGAACCTTTCGGCGGCGTTCACCCTTATAAAATTAAGGTCCATTTTTGAGAACACGCTTTCAATTTGGTCGCCCTCGTTAAGCCGCATAAACCCGTGGTCGACGAATACGCAGTACAACTGCTTGCCGATGGCTTTTGCCAGCAACGCCGCGCAAACCGCGGAGTCAACGCCCCCCGATAAGCCTAAAAGCACCTTATCGTCGCCCACCTGCGCTCTAACGGCGGCGATCTGACTTTCGATGTAGTCGTCTATCAAAAAATCCCTGTTAGCTCCGCATATTTTGCAAACAAAGTTTTCCAAAATGCGCATACCGCTTTCGGACAATTCCACCTCGGGGTGAAACTGCACGCCGTATAGCCGAGCTTGTGGGTTTTCACAGGCGGCAATAGGACAATTAGCGGTAGTAGCCGCCACCGTAAAGCCCTGCGGCAAAGCCGTTACTCGGTCGGCGTGGCTCATAAGCACGCGGTTGGCACCGAGAACTCCCTCGAACAACGCACTTTCGGAAAAGACTGCCTCCGTTACTCCGTACTCGCCCACCGTCGCACTTTCCACCTTGCCGCCTTTTTCGTGGCAAAGCAGTTGCATACCGTAGCAAATGCCCAGAACGGGAACTCCAAGCTCAAGTATTTCCTTGTCTATCCCAACGGCGTCCTCACCGTAAACGCTGTGAGGTCCTCCCGTCAGTATGATGCCGATAGGGGCTATTGCCTTAACCTCTTCCGCAGAGATACTGCCGTTCTTGATAACGGAATAAACCGATAACTCGCGAACGCATTTTGCGATCAACTGCTTGTATTGTCCGCCGAAATCCAAAACTAAGACCGTTTGGTTGTCCATTGATGCCTCCAGTAACGGCGAAGTCGCCGTATGTTGATTATTGTCCTATTATCCGAATTATTTGAGTTTTGATTCCCTTGTCGGCATAGGCTGTTTCAGTAGGGTAAACAGGATTGTTTCCGCTTGCCGCACCGCAATAGCTTACAGCTCTACGTAACTGTCGCGCTCCGCTCCCACGGAAACGTATTGCACAGGACAGCCTACGGCTTTTTCGATGAACTGTACGTAATTGATTGCCGCTTGAGGCAGGTCGGAGAGCTTGCGTGCTCCGCTAATATCGCATTTCCAACCGTCTAGGTACTCGTATATCGGCTTCGCGCGATTCAGCTTTTCGCCTGTCACGAACTCGGTCGTCGCCTTGCCGTCCACCTCGTATGCAACGCAAACGGGGATTTTGTCCAAGTAGCTGAGTACGTCCAACTTGGTCAGCGCAACACAGGTACAGCCCTGCATTCTAACGCCGTATTTGCTCGCCACTACGTCAAATCCGCCTACGCGGCGCGGACGTCCTGTTGCTGCACCGTATTCTGCCCCGGCTTCGCGCAAACGGCTTCCCTCGTCACCGAACAGCTCGCAGGTGAAGGGGCCCTCGCCTACGCAACTGCTGTAGGCTTTCATTATGCCGACCACGCTGTCCAGCTTGAACCACGGCACGCCTGCTCCGATGGGAGCGTAGCTTGCTATTGTTGAGGAAGAGGTTGTGTAGGGATATATGCCGAAATCTATGTCGCGCAACGCGCCTAACTGCGCCTCGAATACGATATTCTTGTGCGCTTTTTCCGCTTCCGAAAGGTACAAACCCGTGTCCGTTACGTAAGGGAGAAGCTGCTCGCCGTACTTCTTGAGCCAGTCAAACATCGCGTCTGCGTCAATCGGGGTTTCGCCGTAGCCTAAATAGGTAAGATTCTTCCACTCCACGATTTTGCACAGCTTTTTATAGGTGGCTTCCATATCGAAAAGGTCGCCTAAACGCAATGCCTTTTTGTAATACTTGTCCGCATAGGAGGGCGCAATGCCTCTGCGGGTAGAGCCGAATTTCTCGCCCTTCAGCCTGTCCTCTTCCATTCCGTCCAACTGCTTGTGATAGGGCATACAGATAACGGCTTTGTCGCTTATCTTTAGGTGGTCGGGGGTAAGAACAATACCGGCGGCGTTGAGTCTGGATATTTCACCGCATAAATGCTCAAGGTCAATCACCATTCCGTTACCCATTACGTTGACGGTTTTGTCACGCAGTACGCCTGACGGCAGTAGGTTGAGTATGAATTTTCCCTTCTCGTTGACTACCGTGTGCCCTGCGTTGTTGCCGCCCTGATACCTGACAACTATATCGTATTGGCTTGCAAGTAAATCAACCATACGGCCTTTTCCTTCGTCACCCCAATTAGTTCCGGCTATTACGGTTTTCATAGAATACCTCCATAAGACAAAAAAAGTTCATCGTATTGGGAATATGTGTTTTTCGGCGGTTACCAACCGAATACAACCTTATACAAAATCCAAAAGATGAACGTCTTCGTCCGTTATTTTATGGGATTATCTTACGACAATTACGCGGCATTTGTCAATCAATCCCCCCAAAACCGCCGCCTGCTGCTACAAAAGTATTTTTAATGCCGCACATAATTAATCATAATATTGCCGCGTCGGGAACGCCCAAAAAAGGACTTAAATTTTGCATAGTTTTTGTCAGCTAGGTTTTTGCATAGTTTTTGTCGGCTCAGCCTTGAGGCTACGTCATTTGTGCTTTACACTTTCGGGTGGCATTGTTTACCTTTTGGTATAGTAAAAAGCGGATACGACTATTAGCCGACAAATTTTGAAACTGCAAAAACTTGCAGGACGTGATATACCAATAGATTTAGAAACTGCAAAAACTTACAGGACGTGATATACCAATAGATTTTGAAACTGCTACCACCTTTAGCGTGACAGACGGATTTGTCAACCGAAAAGCAGTGTCAATTATTAGATACGAGCGTCAATTAAGTACCATTTTTCTATTTTGCGCCGAATAACATAAAACTGATAAAATGACAAAAAAACTCTTGCAATAAGACAGGCGTTGTGCTAAAATAAATACGCTAAATAATACTTATGGGCAATTGACTCAGTTGGTAGAGTGCCTCCGTCACATGGAGGAAGTCAGGGGTTCGAGTCCCTTATTGCCCACCACCAAGACACACGAAAAAGGAGCGTATAAACTCGCCCCCATCGTGTGTCTTTTTTGTTGTTTTTCGCTTCATTTCGCCTGTTTTCAGCTACCCTCTCAAAAACTTTCAAGAAATATTACTTATCGTTCGTTATCCCTACCCCCTGTTAGGGACTTGTTCCCCCGCCCAAGCTAACGAACGATATCGCTTTTTTAGGTACCCCTAACGAACGAAAAGGCTGTTTTTTCCTTTCGTCGCTTTTTTCAAAATGTGTAATGAACGATAAGGCTGAAGGTTTTCTATACCACGTCGTTCAGCAATTTGGACCTGCGTTATTTGTTTTGTTAAGAAAGACAAGACATAAAACGTGGATTCTGAAAATATTTACAAAAATGCCCACAGGTTCGTCCCACGGGCGCATATTTGTTGCATCTGAAACTTTTAGGATTTTCCCACAACCTCCAGTAATTTCTCAAAAGTAGTAAAGCCTGCACTCTTATTTATATGCCCACCATTTTCAAGAACAATTGCCTCTGCGCCAATTGTTGTAGCAAATCCCGATAATTTTTCCTGCGGAATATAAGGATCGTTATCCGAATAAAATGACACCCTCTTCTTAGCATAATTGCTTAATTTAGCGAGTTCTTCTTCGGGCAAATAGAATGAGCCATTTAAGCCATCCATTATTGCATCTCCGCTCATGAATTCGTTGTAACCTGCCACGCTTATATATGCCTTACAATGTATTCCCTGCTCAACTATATATCGAGCAAGGAATATCGCACCGCAACTATGCCCGATGAAAATTGCATCCTTTCCGAAGCAACCAAAGTCCTTGTATAAATCTAAAACTCTTTTCCAATCTGAATAGTTTTGATGATTGGGCGTCGGAAAAGTGGGTGTCAAATACTCTATGCCCTTTGTATCTAACGCTTCCTCTAACCATGGTATCCAGTTTTCGTGCGGCTTTCCAAAAGAGCCGTGCGCTATTATTACTTTCATTGTTTTTTCTCCTTTAATAATATATTATCTTTTCTGCATATAATATGCAATGGAAAATGTGGCGAGTATATGTCGCTACCGTATTCAACAGCATAAATTTTCATATACCTTTCTACAAGCTGTTCATACTCTGCCAAATCTGGAACGTGAAACAAAAATTTCATTTCCTTTTCCCAGCCTACCCCTTGAAAACACTCGAATGTTTCATCGCGCAAAACTCCCTTTTCATGCAGTCTAAGCAATACTTCATATTGTTTTAAAAATGAAAGCATATTTCTTTCATCCAAACATCCCAATGTCAAATCGTATACAAAAGCTGAATAGGGATGCCAAGGGGGTCCATCGTAATATTCAAGCACTAATTGCTCCATATCCTTTGGCTTGTAATCTGCCATACGATAAAAACTTTTTCCTAAAAAAAGTCCATTTTGCGTCAGTGCTTTGCTTATTCTAAAAAGAAAATCATTTAGCTCACTTGGCTCAATGTTTCCTATTACCAAATCGCCAACAATTATATCGTATTCGTTTACTGAATTCAAATTTTGCCAACGGTCAATAATAGTTTTTTCGATAATACACTTATGACGTATTTCTCTAAAAATTGCCTTGTTATAATCTTCATTACAATCAAGCACCGTAATATCAAAATTATTCTCAAAACCCCAATCCCTAAACTCTGGTGTTGAACCCAATACTAATAACTTTAATTTTCGTTTGACGCTCCGTTGCAGTTGTTGAGCATATTTTGTATAAACCGCTAATTCAGAAATCGTCGGACGTGAAGGCCCAACCATTTTCGTCCAAATCAAAGCCAAATTGTGATTCCATCCTGCTTGTTCCATGTTGTTATTTCACTGCCTTTGCAACGTAGTATAATATTTGCGTAACAGTGCACCACTGTCTTGGTTTTATTATTTCGCATTCGGATATTGCTCGAACGCTCTCAACAAAAAGGTTTTCAATTTTGGCTTTATTTTCTGTGTATGCTTGATACCCATCTCTCTTTAATAACCTATACAGAACCGATGCAAGACAAACCGAAGCTAATAAGTTGTTGCTGTTTTCTTCATTGCTCAAATCAATTCTCGGCGATTGCCAATCGTTTGCAGCTTCGTTTGAAAAGAGATAGCTAACGACCTTGTCTATCTTGACCATTTTGACGGCATCATCGGTTATGTATTTTTCGTCAATAAGAGCCTCCAAGCAAAGCGCTGTAGACTCCCATTTAGAAACCCAGTTTCCCGCACCGCTTCGCCAAAACTTGCCGTTAAATATCCTATCAATTAGCGAGTCAAGAGCAACGTTTATTATTTTGCACATCTTATCTTTGTCGCGCCTATCGACAAAACTTAAATTATGCAACCCCAACAAAATTCTTGCGGTTATCCACGGCAATCTATAATGTATCCAACCACCCTCATTGTCCAAAGCCACATCGGAAAACAACTCTTCCGCACAGTATTTGCGTATGGCTTTAAGAGACTTGTTGTCCTCTTGCGAGGCTATATTTATCATTATCCCGTACATGTAATTTTGGTAAATTATGTCTGGATTTATTATTGCTGAAGCCCTTAAACGAGCAGGATAATTCGCACCCTCCTCGTCCTCTTTTTGCATACACGCTATGAGTTGTTTGTTTTCGTCTGGAATGATTAATATTCGGTCTTGAGCAAGCCGTGGCGAACCGTCAAATTGCAAGTAGAAACTTTGCAAAAATATATTGAAAAGTTCTTTGTATTCCGATTGTCTTATTTGATAGCCCAATAGTTTTGCCAACGGAATTAAAAAGTTTTGTGAGGAAATTGCCTTTGCCCATTCAGCATTTGTTAAGCCATAATACCGAACAATCTTTTTGATGTCCTCAAAAAGTTTAGCTCCATCAAAAATAACCCCTGTAAAGTGTTGTCGAACGGGGGTTGACTGTTCTACCTTTCCTTTTTTCCTTATTGGTATTGCTACCCCTCTGTCCTCAGCCATTCGCCACCTCACTTATCTTTTTAATGATTTCTTTTCTAAGCGTTGCGATGGCCTCGCTGTTGTCCGAAAAATTTTCCTCCATCTTTTTATGACCCGATAACTTATTGTATATTATCAACAAGTTGTCATAAAAAGGCTTGTCCTCTCTTAACATAGCAAGAATTCCACCCGTTGTAACTACGGCGTCCCAAATTGGCGTTTCAAAATGTATAATTCCTTGAAAATCCTCTTTGCCTGTCATCAATGTATTTATGCCATTCAATTCATCTATTAAATTCTCTTTCGTTTTCAAGCGGTCGCTTTTCCCCTTTTGGCGTGCCACAAGAGCCTCTGTCAGAAGTGCGAACCCAAATCCTAAAAAGCCTCCTATGAAAGAATATAAAATTTGCCACGGATCCATTTGTGCTCCCTCCTTTTCATCGAACTCGTTATGTCAACTATAAACTAAATGATGTAAACCTATACGAATATACAATAGCACAAATTTCGACAAAAAACAATACGCAAACACTCCGTTCTAAAAAGTTTTTGAAACATATCATTCCCTCACATGTTCTCTATTATAATTTAAAATAACGAAAAATACAATATTTTGTCTGGTTATATTTCACTTTTGTAAAAGTGGACATATATAAAAAAAACCATACACGCTATTAACGCATACGGGGATCGCTTACTTTATCTGTTCTTTCACGGTTAATCCGCAGTTGTAGCTTATTTCTATCTCTTTAGGTGCGGTGACCTTAATTTCTCTTACCATGCTTTTGAAGATCGTTTCGTCGAAGGTGCTTAGCTTATCGCTGGTATTTAGGAGCTTGATGATTTCCTCTTTGCGGTAGTCGGCTAGCTGCATTTTGCCTAGCTCCGCCGTTATCGTTAGCCGCTCTATATTCAGGTTGTCTACGTTGTGCATACCTTGCCGAGATATTTTGATGTATTCTTCCTCGGTGATTTTGCCCAGCTGCCTGTCGCGCAGGCTGTCCACTATGGCTTCCTGCTCTGCTCTAATCTTGCGGTCTAGCTCCGCCAGCTTGCTGTCTGCGTTCTCTTTTAAGGTATCGCTTATGGCGTTTTTTAGCTTTTCCAGGAAGGCTTCCTTGTTGCCTATAAGGTTGTTGATTGAGGTGACGAAGGCTCTTTTCAGGGCTTCCTCACTTATCGGCTTGGCTTTACACTTGCTTTTTCCTTCGTTTTCGTGCCGCTTGCATACCCAGGTGTAGTATTTTTTGTATTTGTTATATTGCTGATGCCTACGATACGATTCACCGCAACAGCCGCAGATAATCATGCCGCTGAACACATACTTTCCTGAGTATTTTCCTTTGCCTGTATCGCCTGAACTCCTAAGCTCATTGCGCCTTTCAAACTCCCTTTGAACGCAGTCGAAGATGTCTTTTGGTATAATCGCCGGGTGGCTGTCCTCTACATAGTACATTTGCGCTTGTCCCTCATTTTTTACCCTTCTGGGCGAGAGGAAGTCGGCCAGGTATGTTTTTTGCAGCAGACTGTCGCCCTTGTATTTTTCGTTTTGCAGTATCGATTTTATCGTGCTGACATGCCACGAGTCACCGCCGCCGGGGGTCTTGATTTTGTCTTCTTCCAAGCTGATTTTTATATTATTCAAGCTGTAGCCGTCTAGGAACTCTTGGTATATCTTTTTTATGATCATCGCTTCTTCGGGTACGATTCTTAGGTTTCCGTACTCATCTTTGGTGTAGCCTAAGAACCTTGCCGTACTCATAATCACCTTGCCTTGCTCAAACCTCTTTTTTACGCTCCATCGTATATTATTGGATATGCTGCGGCTTTCCTCCTCGGCTAGGCTTGCCATTAGGGTAAGTACGAACTCGCTGGTTTCTTTCATGGTGTCGAGGTTCTCTTTCTCAAAGTAGACGCCGATACCCTTTTCTTTGAGTTTTCGCACGGTTTGAATGCAGTCTAAGGTGTTCCGCGCGAAGCGGCTGACCGACTTGGTAATAATTCTGTCCACCTTGCCTTTCTCGCAGTCCTTTATCATCTGCACGAACTGCGGCCTTTTCAGGTTTTTGCCGCTTAGACCTTCGTCTGCGTAGATGCCGGCATACTCCCAATCCTCTCGGCGGTTTATGTATTCGGTAAAGTGCCTGACCTGATTTTCGTAGCTGCTTTCCTGCTCTTCGCTGTCGGTAGATACCCTTGCGTAGGCGCAAACCCTTTCCTTATATATAACGCCCGCCGGACGGTCGTCATTGATTGCCTGTCTTGGCTTAGCGGGTATTATCCGTATATTAGGTTTTGATTTTGAGTTTTCCGTTGACATTGCCAGCCCTCCCGTTGTCGTATTTGTTTTTTACCGTATAGCCGTTTATAAATTTGAAGGTAACCGTATAGTTGTTTACCTCTATAATCTCAAGCGCTGCTATCACCTCTGCCGTCAGCGTTTCGGCTTTGGACAGCCTGCCGTAATTTACTTCGCCCTTAGTCAGTTTATCTATGCGGTTTTCCTGAAGCTTTATTTTTTCCACCAGCGATGCTTGCTCTACCGTGTACTGTTCCTTGACAATGTAACCTCTCGCATACAGGCTTTTCAGTTCCTTTTCATCCTCGAGAAGTTTTTTCAGCTTATCGGTTTCTATGGTGACTTCGTTGCTCTCTTTCCGCTTATCTAGGAATTCGTTATACGCATTGATAAGCAGTTCCGTTACGATACTGTCCTTGATTTCAGAATTATGACAAGCCAGCGCCGTTTTTTCATTCTTCATCCGGCACATCCATTTGACACACTCATAGCTTTTTCCTTTACCGGCTATTTTTCTCCCGTATTTTTTCCCGCATTTTCCGCATACGATTTTGCCACTAAGTGGATAGGAGTTCCTTTTCGCTCCGTGCTTAAGGTGTTTTTCTGCGCGTTCCACCATTTGCTTTTGCGCCTTTTCATAATCTTCCGGTGATATAATGGCCTTGTGGGAGTTCTCTATATAAAACTGCGGCAGTTCTCCGTTGTTTTTCTTCTGCGTCATATTGATGTTGTAGTATTTTTGCATGAGGGCGTTGCCGGTGTATTTTTCGTTCTTCAGCATCCGCGGTATCGCCGCCGACGCCCACATCACCTTCCCGTACTTGGTTCTGTAGCCTTCGTCCTCCAGCTTTTGCGCAATTTTATCGTATCCGTATCCTTCCAGATACAGCTTGAAGATTAGCCTTACCGCTTCGGCTTCCCTTGGGTTGACGATGAGTTTGCCGTCAATATATTCGTAGCCGTACATTTTGCCGATCTCGACACTGCCGTTTTCAAAGCGCTTTCTTACCGACCATTTTTGGTTTTCGCTCATGGAGCGCAGTTCTTCCTCGGCAAGGCTTGCGTATACATTGAGTAGCAGATTGCATTTCGGGTCGTTGGTGTCGATGCCCTCCTCGTCAAAGTTTACCGGGATATTCAGCTGTCTCAATTCTCTTATCGTTTCTATCGTCTCTATGTAGTTTCTTGCGAACCTCGCTATGGATTTTACGAATATTCTGTCTATTTGACCTTTTCTTGCAAGGTCCAGCATTTCGTTTAGCTCGGCGCGGTTTTTCATACTCTTACCGCTCAAACCCTCATCGGCGAATATCCCTATGTATTGATAAGACTTGTTTTCTGAAAGCTTTTTCTTCCAGTATTCATATCCGATTGCTTCGCCGTTATATTCGCCGCAATATATCTGCGCCTTTGCGGTAAG